>NZ_JBEZLQ010000012.1:0-345056 GCF_040652235.1 Streptomyces sp. NPDC048277 | reverse complement strand
ACGCCCGGTTACATTCCGAACCCGGAAGCTAAGCCTCACAGCGCCGATGGTACTGCAGGGGGGACCCTGTGGGAGAGTAGGACGCCGCCGAACAAATATTGGAAAAACCCCCGCATCGATCGATGCGGGGGTTTTTTGCGTTGAGGCGTGCGATCCGGGTGGCTACCGTGGCCGCATGACGGCGACGACCAGTGGTGACTACGTGACGCGTGCGATACGGGCCGATGAGTGGGAGGCGGTGAAGCGGCTTCGGCTCGTCGCCCTGCAGGACCCGGTGGCGGGTATCGCCTTCCTGGAGACCTACGAGGATGCCCTGGCCCGGCCGGATTCCTTCTACCAGGAGCGGGCGGCGCGGTCGGCCGAGGAGCCGAGCGGTGCGCGGCAGTTCATCGCGAAGGCGGCGGACGGGGAGTGGGTCGGGAGTCTGACCGTCCTCGTGGAGGAGGCCGGTGCGACGGACTGGGCCGGGCTTCCGGTCGAGCGCCGGCAGGGGCATGTCGTCGGGGTGTTCGTCCGGCCCGAGCACCGTGGGCGCGGAATCCTCAAGGTGTTGTTCGACGCCGGGGTGGCCTGGGCGCGGGAACAGGGCGCGGAGCGGGTGCGGTTGCTGGTGCACGAGGAGAACGCGCGGGCCCAGGGGGCGTACCGCAAGGCCGGGTTCGTGCCGAGCGGGGTGATCGTGCCGCTCGGCCAGGGGGACGAGGCGGAGAACGAGGTCGAGTTCGTGCTGGAGTGGCCGTCCTAGACCGGCAGTTCCCGGTGCGGCCAGCGGGAGCGGGCCTGTTCGTGGGAGCGGAGCAGGGCGAGGGTCGGCAGGCCCTGGTCGGTGCCCGTGGCGAGCAGGTCGGGGAGCTGGGGGAGCGGGGCCACGGCGGCGACGTCGTCCAGGACCAGGGTCAGTGGTGGGTCGAGCCGACCGGAGGATGACCGTTCGGCCACGCGCCGGCCGTGCTCGACCACGCTTGAGGCGAGGGCCGTCAGGAGGGGCATCGCGCCGGGATTGGTCCTGGGGTCCTCGATGGATTCACCGACCACATAAAGCGTGCCCCCTTCGTCGATGAAGGAATCCAGGGCGAGGGCATCGGATCGGTTGGGTGTGCAGGCCTCGCGGATGTTGACCGTGAACAGGGCGGCGAGGGCCCTGGCCGTCAGTTCCTGGGCGATGTCCCGGCGTTCGGGGTGCGAGGTGAGCGCGGCCTCGAGTTCGCCGGCCGAGCCGGGGGCCGCCTTCGGGTGGGTACGGAGGGTGCGTACGGCGTCCTGGATGCCGGTGCCCTGGGCCCAGCGGTGGACATGGCGGATCGTGCGGTTCTCCAGGGCGGCGGCGTGCAGATAGCTGCGCAGGAGGGTCTCGGCCGTGTCGGTGACCGCTTGGTCGATCTTCGCCGTGGGCTTCACGGGGGTGAGAAGGGCCCGGGCGCGGAGGATCGCCGTCTGCTTGTCCTGGCAGCCCGCCGTGGGGGACCAGTGGAAGCGGGCGGGGGTGTCGCAGAGGTGGTTCGGGTCGTAGAGGAGGACGGGGCCGAGCTTGGCTCTGGCGTCCTTCGTCTCCGACCAGAGGGCGGGGTTCGAGGTGACGACGAGGGCGGGGCCGGCCGCGTCGCGGATGGCCTGGGTCGCGGTTGCCCGGCGGCTGTCCCCGGGGGCGATATGGAGCTTGGTCCAGGTCCAGCTGCCCACCGGTTCACCGTTGGGGAAGGGATGGGCCGGGCTGCCGTTCTGCGCGGGGGCGATGAACTCGACGCCGGTCGCCGGGACGGCCGGACCGCCCGCACCGGCCGGAGCGTTCGGACCGGGCGTCTCCGGCACCGCCCGCTCGGCTTCCGTCTCCATGCGCGGCTCCGGTACCCCGGCCGTCGCCCTTCCGGTCGCCGCCGTACCGTGGCCGGCCGCGGCCGCCCGTCTTCTGCGGCGGCCCGCCCGCCACCGGGCCACCGTCCCCAGGACGAACACGGTGAGGACGAGCAGAACCATCAGCTGCCCGATGAACAGGCCCCAGAACAGCCCCCACCCCGACAGTTGGGACGCCGGGGTGTCCGGCCACGCGCCTGTGATGTCGTGCGGCTCCCCGATGAGGTGGCGCATCGCCGACGGGGTGTGGGAGAGGTTGACCGTCGACGGCCAGCTGCCCTGGGCGAACCAGGCCGCCAGTCCCGTCGCCGTCCACACCAGGACGGTGATGCCGAGCAGGAACCCGAGCATGCCGATGAGCAGGCCGTCGGGAATCCCGCCGCCGCCCTGCTGCTCGCGTTCCCGCCGAGGGTCCGGTCTCACGAACGGTCCTCCCTACGCCACCGTCGATTCGGAGTCGCCGAGGTGCTGCTCCACGAAGGCCGCGGCCCGCTGCTCCGCCTCCAGCTCGGCGGCGCGCAGGGCGTCGTCGGCGTCGGACAGGTCGGCGGACGACTCGGTCATCGCGCGGTCTGTGAAGACGAGGGGGCGTTCGGTCTCGGTGACCAGGTGTTTGACCACCTGGACATTGCCGTTGACGTCCCAGACCGCGATACCCGGGGTGAGGGTGGGGATGATCTCCACGGCCCACCTGGGCAGGCCCAGCACCCGGCCCGTGGCCCGCGCCTCGTCCGCCTTCTGGGCGTAGATCGTCCTTGTCGACGCCATCTTCAGGATCGCCGCCGCCTCCTTGGCCGCCGCGCCGTCCACGACGTCGGACAGGTGGTGGACGACCGCCACGAAGGACAGACCGAGCCGCCGGCCGAACTTCAGCAGCCGCTGGAACAGCTGGGCCACGAAGGGGCTGGCGATGATGTGCCAGGCCTCTTCCACCAGGAAGATGCGCTTCTTGCGGTCCGGGCGGATCCAGGTGTGCTCCAGCCACACGCCGACGATCGCCATCAGGATGGGCATGGCGATGGAGTTGCGGTCGATGTGGGAGAGGTCGAAGACGATGAGGGGGGCGTCGAGGTCGATGCCCACCGTCGTCGGGCCGTCGAACATGCCGCGCAGGTCACCGTCGACCAGGCGGTCGATGACCAGCGCCACGTCCAGGCCCCACGCGCGTACGTCGTCTATGGCGACGTTCATCGCCTCGGCCGACTCCGGCTCGGGGTGCCGCAGCTGCTCGACGATGTCCGTCAGGACGGGTTGGCGGTCGAGGATCGTCTCGTTGACGTACGCGTGCGCGACCTTGAGGGCGAAGCCGGAGCGTTCGTCGAGGCCGTGGCCCATCGCGACCTCGATGATGGTCCGCAGCAGCGCCAGCTGGCCGGTGGTCGTGATCGCCGGGTCCAGGGGGTTCAGCCGGATGCCGTGGTCCAGGGCGGCCATCGGGTCCAGGCGGATGGGTGTTATCCCCAGCTCTTCCGCGATGAGGTTCCACTCGCCGACGCCGTCCTCGCCCTGCGCGTCCAGGACGACGACCTGGCGGTCGCGGAAGCGCAGCTGCCGGAGGACGTAGGTCTTCTCCAGGGCCGACTTGCCGTTGCCGGACTCGCCGAGGACGAGCCAGTGCGGGGCCGGGAGCTGCTGGCCGTAGAGCTGGAAGGGGTCGTAGATGTACCCCTTGCCGGAGTAGACCTCGCGGCCGATGATCACGCCCGAGTCGCCCAGGCCGGGGGCGGCCGTGGGGAGGTAGACCGCCTGGGCCTGGCCGGTGGAGGTGCGGACGGGTGAGCGGGTCGTCTCGACCTTCCCGAAGAGGAAGGACGTGAAGGCTTCGGTGAGGACGGACAGCGGGTCCCTCATCAGCGCATCAGCCTCTACCTTCGGATTCCGGTGGCGAAGGGAAGTGTGTTCACGAAGGCGCGGTGGTGCTCGCGGTCGCACCACTCCAGTTTCAGATACGACTTTCCGGCGGACGCCCTTATCGTGCGCTTGTCGCGGTTGAGGGCCTCCGGGGAGCGGGAGGAGACCGTGATGTAACCGACCAGGTTGACGCCGGCCGCGCCGCTGGCCAGGTCCTCGCCGCGCTGGTCGAGGCGGTTGTGGGCGGCGATGTCGCGGGGGTCGACGGTCCGGTTCATCTTGGCGGCACGGGAGGCCTCGGCCTCGTCGTTCGTCTTCTCGGTCAGCATGCGCTCGATGGCGACCTCGGTGGGTTCGAGGTCCATGGTGACGGCGACCGTGCGGATGACGTCCGGGGTGTGGACCAGGAGGGGCGCCAGGAAGTTGACGCCGACCGGGGTCATCGGCCACTCCTTCACCCAGGCCGTGGCGTGGCACCAGGGCTCGCGGGTGCTGGACTCCCGGGTCTTGGCCTGGAGGAACGTCGGCTCCATGGCGTCCAGTTCGGCCGGCCAGGCGTTGCGCTGGGTCATCGCCTGGAGATGGTCGATGGGGTGGTCCGGGTCGTACATGGAGTGGATGAGCGAGGCGAGACGGCCCTGGCCGAGCGGCTGTCGTACCCGGATGTCCGCCTCCTGGAGGCGGGAGCAGATGTCGGTGAGCTCGCGGGCCATGACGACGGCCAGACCGGAGTCGCGGTCCAGCTTGCGACCGGCCTGGGGGCGGGCCGCGCGGGCCATGGCGTGGGCCTCGGCGGCCAGTTCGCGCGAGTAGTGCATACAGGCGACGAGGTACGCGCGGTGCTGCTCGCTGCTGGTGGAGACCATGGACTGGAGTTGGTCGTAGGAACGGGCCAGCCAGTCGGGGGCCTTCTCGTCGCCGCGCTGGCTGACGTCCTTGGCGTGGGCGTCGGGGTCGGCGGGGAGGGTGCGGGCGAGCATCTGGAGGCGGGTGACGAAGCCGTCGCCGTTCGCCACGTGCTTGAGGAGGGTGCCGAAGCGGTCGACGAGGGCTTCCTGGTCCTCGGAGTCGCGCAGGCCGACGCCGGGGCCCTCGATCTCGATGGCGGCGGTGACGGTCTTGCGGTCCGCGTGGAGGAGCACGGCGATCTCGTCGGGGCCGAAGGGTGCGGCGAGCCAGCTGATGCGGCCGATGCCGGGCGGGGGGCCGATCTCGACCTCGCGGCCGTCGATGCGGGTGCCGGCCTCGGCGGCGGTGGAGCGGTAGACGGTGCCCGCCCTGAGCGTCCTCTTGTAACTGCGGTTGATCTCGAACCACTTGTAGAACGTACGGCGCTTGTACGGCACGTAGACCGCCGCGAGCGCGAGCAGCGGGAAGCCCATGAGCAGCACGATGCGCAGGGAGAGGATCGGGACGAGGAGCCCGCACATCATGCCGAGGAACGCGCCGACGATGATCAGGCCGATCTCGCCGGACTCACGGTTCCGTCCGACGATCGCGTTCGGCCGGGCGCGGCCGATGAGATACGTACGGCGGGGCGTGATCGGATGGGACAGATGGGACTCGGTCGTCAACGCCCTTCACCTCCCGAGCTGTTGTTGCGGGTGTTGCCGGCGTGCGGGCTGTTCGCCGGGCTGGGCGCGCGGGGTGCGGGTGCGGCGGAGGGGACAGATCCGCCGCCACCACCGTTCGAGGTGCGCGTGCTGTGCGCGGCGACGCCGCCCGAGGCCGGGTTGGACGGGCGGGGACCGGAGGCGGCGCCCCCGCCGCCCCCGCCGCCGTTGTTGTCGGCGCGGGCGCTGTGCGTCCTGATGCCCTGGGCGACGAGGTTGGCGGGGCTGCTGATGACGGCCGCGGCCTTGCCCTCGGCGCCCTGCATGATGCGGTTGTTGCGGCCGGCCGCGATCTCGTCGCCGAAGCCGGGGACGAAGCGGTAGATCATCGCGCTGGCGAAGATGGCGAGCAGGATGATGGCGAGGCCGGAGACGACGGCGGAGAAGGAGTCGGGGCCGCCGTCGGAGGACAGGGCGCCGGCGAGGCCGAGCACTATCACGATGACCGGTTTGACGAGGATCACCGCGATCATGATGCCCGCCCAGCGGCGGACGTGGCCCCACAGGTTCTTGTCGACGAGGCCGGCGTAGACGACGGTGCCGAGGAGGGCGCCGACGTAGAGCAGGGCGGCCCTGATGACGAGCTCCAGCCAGAGGACGCCGGCGGCGAGGATGCTCACCAGGGAGACGACGATCAGCATGATCGGGCCGCCGCCGATGTTGTCGCCCTTGTTGAGGGCGCCGGAGAAGGTGCCGAAGAACGTGTCCGTCTGGTCGCCGGTGGTCTTCGCGAGGACGTCGGTGACGCCGTCCGTGGCCGAGACGACCGTGTAGAGGATCAGGGGGGTGAAGGCGGAGGCCAGGACGGTCAGCCAGAGGAACCCGACGGCTTCCGAGATGGCGGTGGTGAGGGGGACGCCTCGCACCGCGCGCTTGGCCACGGCCAGCAGCCAGAGCAGGAGGGTCAGGATCGTCGACGCGGCGAAGACGACGGCGTACTGCTGGAGGAACTTCTGGTTGGTGAAGTCGACGTTGGCGGTCTCCTTGACGGCCGTACTGAGCTTGTCGACGGTCCAGGAGGCGGCCTTGGCACAGCCCTGCGCGAGGGAGGAGAGCGGGTCGAGGGTGGAGGTGAGGGGGTCGGTGGTGGTTCCGCCCGCGCTGCCGTGGTCCTTGTCGCAGAGATCCTTGGCCGGGCCGGTCAGCAGGCTGCAGGCGCTGTTGCTGGGCGATGGGCTGGGAGAGGGCGAGGCCGAGGTGGTGGCGGACGGCGACGGCGCCGCCACGGCATGGGTGGCCAGCAGTACGACGGCTGTCTGTACGGCGGTCACCATCGCGGTGACCTTGAGTAGGCGGCGCGGGCTACCGGGCATAAGTGAACCCTCCGTACTGCTCGACGGCCTTGCTGATGGCATCGGAGGTGGCGGCCTGGTCGTCGCCGGGAACCGGCGCCGGACCGTCCTTCTGGGTGTCCGTGCTGATCTTCCAGTCGCTGCCGGACCACTGGAGGTCGAAGGTCCAGGTCTTCCAGGTGGTGGTCACGGGGTTGGTCGAGGAGCTGCCCGACATGCCGATGAGCCCCATGTACCAGACGGAGATCTCGGCGCTGCTGTCGCCGTACTGCTCGGCCTTGGTGCCCACCGGGACCGTGCGGGACACGAAGGTGCTGCCCTTGGGAGCGTTGCCGTTGGCGTCGAGGCCGAGCGTGCTGAGGAAGCTCGTCGAGTACGCCGAGTCCATGGCGTTCTGGAGCTTGGCCGCCGCGGCCGACGTGTAGAGGCCGTTGACGATCCGGTGCCGGCTGTCCTTGTTGAACATCCCCGTCGAGCCCAGCGTCACCGCGTAGTTGGCCGCCGCGCTCTGTGCCCCCTGCGCACTGTGCGCGAACCCGGTCGGGATGCCCCCGCTCTTCGTCTCCACCGGCTTCGTTCCGCTCGCCGCCGTTGACGAGGTCGTCGGCTGGTCGGCGCTTCCGCCGCCGTTCCCGTTGGCCGTCGTCGACGACGAGTCGTTGCCGTCGCCTCTGTTCGCGAACGCGATCGCCGCGATGAGAAGGACGACCACGCCGACGACCGTGACCAGGCTCCGGGACGAGGAGCGGCCGCCGCGGCGGGACGCGCCGCCGTAGGGGTCGCCCTCGGGCAGGCGCGTGCGGGTGTGGCCGGTCTCCTGGTAACCGGGCTCGTCTCCGAGGCTCATGCCGGGTACTCCCCCTCCACGTCGTACCGGAACGCGTAGGAGTACGACGGTAGCCGTGCTGGTTCCCGCGCGGGCGCGGTGTTATGACTCGACATCAGGGAAACGCAACCTCGGAGCGGGGGAGAGGGAGGTTCAGGTCGCTAGACGGCCATGCCGTACACGATGGTGAACAGGGTGCCGAGTGAGCCGATGATGAAGACTCCGGTCAGGCCGGCGATGATCAGGCCCTTGCCCTGTTCGGCACTGAACGTGTCCCGGAGGGCCGTGGCGCCGATGCGCTGTTTGGCGGCTCCCCAGACGGCGATGCCGAGGCAGATCAGGATGGCCACGGCCATGACCACCTGGATCATCGTCTTCGCCTCGTTGCCCAGGCTGCCGAAGGGGCCCCAGTCCGGAGCGATCCCGCCGATGATGGTGTTGATGTCTCCCTTGTCGGCCGCATAGAACACGTAAGTCACCGCCCCTGGTGGGTAGTTCTCTTCACCCCTGCCGTGTGCAGAGGTCACGCATCATTCTCGCCGACAACGTCGCCGGAGTATGTCGACTTGACGTCATTGATTGGCAGGTTTCGTACGAAGGGCTCGTACGGTCACTCTGTGTATCACGGCAGGTCACGCCGGGCAATGAGGCCGGAGCGGAACCTGTCGTGTGGTTCCGTCGTTGACCTCTTTTATGTCCTGGTGGGGTTTTTGACGACCAGTCGGGTGAACGTCACCGTGATGATGTTCTCATGACGAACGGGCCGCGGCTGGTTGCCGCGACCCGTGGTGGGAGGTGTGCGCCGGACTAGTTGGCGAAGGCCGCGGTGCCTTCCGGTGTACCCCAGCCGGTCGGACCGTCGTAGCCGGTCTCGGCGGTGCAGAAGTACGCGGTCGAGCAGGAGCCGTTGTAGCCGCTCGTCACGTCGTTGAGGGACGAGGTGCCCGCGTAGTCGTAGGGGTACTGCGCCGGGTAGGTGCCGCTCGCCGGGGTGCCGGCCAGGGCGTAGACGCCGGCGATGATCGGCGCGGAGACGCTGGTGCCGCCGAAGGTGTACCAGCCGGCCGTGACGCCGTAGGAGTCGTAGACGGAGACGCCGGTGGCCGGGTCGGCGACCGCGGAGACGTCGGACTCCATGCGCTTGGTGCAGCCGGTGTCGGTCTGCCAGCTCGGCTTGGCGTCGTAGGAGGAGCAGCCGGAGCCGGTGCCCTCGGAGCTGGAGGTGCGCCAGACGGACTCGGTCCAGCCGCGGGTGCTGGTGGAGGTGGAGAGCTTGGTGCCGCCCACCGCGGTCACGTACTGGGAGGTCGCCGGGTACTCGGCGCCGTAGCCGCTGTCGCCGGCGGAGACGGTGATGGCGACGCCGGCGTGCTTGTAGTACGAGGTGTCGTACGACGTCTGGGAGGAGGACTCGGAGCCGCCGTAGCTGTTGGAGACGAACTTGGCGCCGAGGGCGACGGCCTCGTTCTCCGCGGTGCCGAGGTTGGCGTAGCTGGCGCTGGTGGCCTCGACGAGCGTGATGTTGCACAGCGGGCAGATCGCGGACGCCATGTCGAGGTCGAGGGAGATCTCCTCGGACCAGCCGGCGTCGGAGGAGGGCAGCGAGGTGGTGGAGCCGGTCTGGCTGACCTTCTTGAAGCAGCCGTTGGCCGTGGTGCAGGCGGACAGGCCGTAGTACGAGCGGTAGGTCGCGAGGTCCGACTCGGCGTTCGGGTCGTTGTACGCGTCGACGATCGCGATCGTCTCACCGGAGCCGTTGGAGGCGGCGGCGGAGGTCAGGCCGTAGGCCGACAGGAGGTTGGTCGGGCTGTAGCCGGACGGGGTGGAGGCGTCGGCTGCCTTGGGGGTGATGCCCGTCTTCGCGGCCTGCATCTTCTGGAAGGCGGTGAGACCGCCGGTGACGCGGTAGGACTTGCAGGTGAGGTCGCCCGTGTGCTTGGGGGTGGCACAGGGAGTGGCGACGTAGGTCACCTTGCCGGACGCAGTGGCGGCCGCGTCGGCCTGGACGGCGGTGCCGAAGCCGGCGAGGAGCAGTGCGGCCGTGGCCGCCGCTGCGGTGCCGATACGGCGCCAGCCACCGCGGATGGACGGTCTGTTGGGGGGAGTGGAACGCATACGTGCAGCCTCCTGATGTTCCTGAATGGGGTGGAACAGTACGAACAGGGGCAGTGCGGGTGCGAACTGGTGCGTTGTCGCCGGTACGGGTTCCCCGGCGGTCGGGCTGCGGCCCGCGAAGAGAATCCTTTGTTGAGTACGCGACAACAAGAGGTGACGGGAATCCTGACTTCCGCATTGCCGAACAGGGGCTTCGCGTGACCTGTCGATGGCCGTCCGTTGTCTTGTGGGTGGCGGGTGCTTGACCCGACTCACAGGTAATTCAAGGGAGTTGCCAAGGTGCGAAAAACGGTGGGGAACGAAAAACGGGCCACGGCCGGCTGCCGTGGCCCGTCTCTCTTTCCCTGCCGCCGAGGGGACCCCACGTCCCCCTCACGGTGGCGGCTCCCCGTGACCCGACGGGGAGGTCAATCTGCGAAGGGCTCAGCCGGTGAAGGCGTCGGTCCCCTCGGGGGTGCCCCAGCCGGTCGGGCCGTCGTAGCCGGACTCGGCGGTGCAGAAGTACGCGGTGGAGCAGGAGCCGTTGCTGCCGCTCGTCACGTCGTTGAGGGCCGAGGTGCCGGCCGCGTTGTACGGGTCCTCGGCCGGGTAGGTGCTGCTGCCCGGGGTGCCGGCCAGGGCGTAGACCGAGGCGATGAGCGGCGAGGAGGCGCTGGTGCCGCCGTAGGTGTTCCAGCCGGTGCCGTCGGAGCCGTAGGAGTCGTAGACGGAGACTCCCGTGGCCGGGTCGGCGACCGCGGAGACGTCGGCGATCATGCGCTTCGAGCAGCCCGTGTCGGTCTGCCAGCTGGGCTTGGCGTCGTAGGAGGAGCAGCCGGAGCCGGTGCCCTCCGAAGAGCTGGTGTCCCAGACGCTCTCGGTCCAGCCGCGGCTGTTGGAGGAGGTGGACAGGCTGGTGCCGCCGACGGCGGTCACGTACCGGGAGGCGGCCGGGTACTCGGCGCCGTAGCCCTCGTCACCGGCGCTGGCCGTGATGGCCACGCCCGCGTGCTTGTAGTACGAGGTGTCGTACGACGTGTCGGAGGAGGACTCCGAGCCGCCGTAGCTGTTGGAGACGAACTTGGCGCCGAGCTTGACGGCCTCGTTCACCGCGGTGCCCAGGTTGGCGTCGCTCGCGGACTTCGCCTCGACCAGCAGGATGTTGCAGTTCGGGCAGGTCGCGCTGACCATGTCGAGGTCGAGCGACTCCTCACCGGCCCAGCCGCTGTCGGCGGAGGGGAGCGAGGTGGTGGAGCCGGTCTGGGAGACCTTGGTGAAGCAGCCGTTGTCGGTGGTGCAGTCCGACAGGCCGTAGTACGAGCGGTACGTGGCCAGGTCTTCCTCGGCGTTCGGGTCGTCGTACGCGTCGACGATCGCGACGGTCTCGCCCGAGCCGTTGGAGGAGGCCGCGGAGGCCAGGCCGTAGGCCGACTGGATGTCCGAGGGGCCGTATCCGGTGGGGGAGTCGGATGCGGCGTTCGGCTTGACGGTCTTCGGCGCGATGCCCTTGAGGGCGGCCTGCTTCTCCATGAAGGCGGTGGTGCCGCCGGTGACCCGGAGGGCGTTGCACGCGGCGTAGCCCTTCTTCGGGGTGGCGCCGCAGTCGGCCTTCTCGTACCGGACGTGGGCCTTGGCGACCTGGGCGGCGATGGCCTTGGTGCTGACCTTGTGGGTCGTGGTGGCCGTCGCGGTGGCCGCGCTCGCGTGGGCGGCGGTGCCGAGGCCTGCGACGGCGAGGGCTGCGGTGGCCGCGAAGGCGGTGCCGATCTGGCGCCATCTGCCGCGTATGTGGGGGGTGTTGGGGGTGGTCGTACGCAACGTACAGCCTCCTGGAAGAGGGGACAGAGGCCTGCGGGTGGGGGGACCACCGGTGTGGTTTCCGGTGGGGGCGGCGGCCCGCGACGACCATCGCCTTGTTGGGTACGCGACAACAAGATGGGTTTCGGAATCCTGACTTCCGCGTTACTCAAGCGCGGCAAGGGCTTACGGATCATTGGGGGCCGGATGGCCGGAAGTTGGGGTTCGATTGACCTGGAGGGCCGAACGGGTGGCGCCGCAATGCGCGTTGACGGCGCATTGAGGGGCGTACCGAGCTGCCTGCGGGGCCGGCTGATCCGGTGTCAGCGGGGATTCAGGCCGTGCAGCAGGAGACGGACGTGTTCGTCCAGGCCGGCCAGCGCCTCGTCCGGCGGAAGTGTGCAGTTGGCGACCAGGGCGGCCAGACCGTGGATGGAGGACGCGGCGAAGAGGGTGAGGCGCTCCGGGTCTCCCCCGACGATCTCGCCGCGCTGCTGTGCGTCGGCGATCAGCTGGACGAAGGAGCCCATGGAGAGTGCGACCGCGTCGGCGAGCCGGCTGTCGATGTCCGGGTCGTGCTTGCGGGCGTACATCAGCTCCAGCAGCTCGGGGTTCTCGACGGTGAAGGCGAGATAGGCCCGGGTGAGCAGCGTGAGGCGCGGTTCGAGGGGGGCGTTGGCGAGATCGGCCGCGGCCAGGCTCTGGTTCAGCCGCTCGAACCCGCTGAGCGCGAGCGCGTCCAGCAGGGCCTGCTTGTCCTTGAAGTGCCGGCCGGGGGCGGCGTGGCTGACGCCGATGTCGCGGGCCAGTTCGCGCAGGGACAGGGCGGCGGCGCCCTTCTCGCGCAGGGTGCGCTCCGCACTGGCGAGCAGGGCGGCGCGCAGGTCTCCGTGATGGTAGGGGCGGCTTTGCGACATGGGTGCCATCGTATCCCGATGTAGTCGCTGTCAGCTTTGTAGCCGCTGCCACCTTTGTGGGCACTGCCATCCTTGTTGTCATCGTCACCATTGTTGTCGTTGACAGCATTGTTGTCGACGCCTACTTTGGCGAGCATGGCTGATAAGACCCGCAAATGGAACGTCTCCGATCTCCCCGACCTCTCCGGCCGTACGGCCGTGATCACCGGCGCCAACAGCGGCCTCGGCTTCACGGCGGCGGACGCGCTGGCCCGGGCGGGTGCCCATGTGGTGCTCGCGGTACGGGACCCGGAGCGGGGCCGCGCGGCCGCGGCGAAGGTGCCGGGCAGCACGGAGGTGCGCCGCCTGGACCTGGCGGACCTGTCCTCGGTACGGGAGTTCGCGGCGGGCTGGCAGGGCCCGCTGGACCTCCTGATCAACAACGCGGGCGTGATGATGCTGCCGGAGCTGCGCACGGCCGACGGCTTCGAGATGCAGTTCGGCACCAACCACCTGGGCCACTTCGCACTCACGAACCTGCTGCTGCCGCACCTCACGGACCGCGTGGTCACCGTCTCCTCCGGTCTGCACCGCGGCGGCGACGGCGTCATCCACTTCGAGAACCTCAACCTGCGCGACCACTACAACCCCACCCGCGCCTACGCCCAGTCCAAGCTCGCGAACCTGTTGTTCGTGCTGGAACTGCAGCGCCGCCTCACGGAGGCCGGTTCCCCGGTCCGCGCCCTGGCGGCCCACCCCGGCTACGCGGCGACCAACCTCCAGAGCCACCACGCGAGCCCGCTGGCGCGCCTGGGCATGCGCCTCGGCAACCGTCTCCTCGCCCAGGACGACCGCGCGGGCACCCTGCCCACGCTGTACGCGGCGACCCGGGACCTGCCGGGCGCGAGCTATGTCGGCCCGGACGGGCTGGGGGAGATGCGGGGCGCGCCGACGCTGGTGGGCCGCAGCGGGGCGGCGAGCGACCCGGCGGCGGCGCGCCGGCTGTGGACGCTGTCGGAGGAGATGACCGGGGTGGCATGGGCGCTCGGGGTCGGGGCGGTGTGACCTTCCGGGTGCCCCGGGAGGCGACTTCGCAGGTGGGCGCCCAAGTAACTGCCCAGTTACTGGACGCCCGGCGGGTCCGCCGCCGTACCCGGATACGGTGAGCCGACACGACGGATACGACGGCTTTCCGGGAGGTGGCCGCATGAGTGCCGGCGCCGTGGACTTCACCCTCACCGGGCGTACGGCCCTGGTGACCGGCTCCGTGCGGGGGCTGGGCCTGGAGATGGCGCGGGGCCTGGCGACGGCCGGTGCGCGGGTGATCCTCAACGGGCGGGACGCGGAGGCGCTGGCCGAGGTGACCGCGCGGTTGCGCGAGGACGACGGTCTGGACGTGCTCGGCGAGGCCTTCGACGTCACGGACCGCGAGGCCGCCGAGGAGACGGTGACCGCCCTCGGCGCGATCGACATCCTTGTCAACAACGTGGGCCACCGCGACCGCAGGGGTGTCGACGAGATGCCCCCGAACGAGCTGTCCGCGATGCTCGACGTCCACCTGACCTCGGCGTACGCGCTGAGCCAGACGGTCGCCCGCGGACTGGCGGCCCGCGGTACCCCGGGCCGCATCATCAACGTCTCGTCGGTGGTGGGCCAGTTGGGCCGCACCGGGGACGTCGCCTACGCCACGGCGAAGGCGGGCCTCGACGGCCTGACCCGCGCCCTGGCGGCCGACCTCGGCCCGAGCGGCACGACGGTGAACTCGGTGGCCCCGGGCACGTTCGCGACGGACGTCAACGCGGAACTGGCGCAGGACCCGGACTGGGGGCGATGGCTGCGGACCCGGACGGCACTGGGCCGCTGGGGCCGGCCGGCGGAGATCGCGGGAATCGTCGTCTTCCTGGCGAGCGACGCGGCGTCCTTCATCACGGGTCAGACGATCGCGGTGGACGGGGGGATGACAACGACGTTCTGAACCGATGGGGAGCGGTGTCGCCGGCGGTGGGTTTCCGGTCTACGGTGAGGCCGGTCGGCCGCTAGGGCGGTTCACAGAAAAAACTCAGTGAAGTCGGGAACCGTTTCTCACCTTCTTGGGACACAGTGGGGGCTGATGAAGCGCACCTCACGCATCTACGTCACCTCGCGCCGCGTTGCGCTCTGTGCTGTGGTCGTCCTGGCCGCCACCTCGGCCTCCGTCGCGGCCGCCGACGAGGCGGCGGGGCCGTTCGGGGTGACCGCGGTGGTCGGGGCCACCGCCGACAGCGCCAGAGTCGGGGCGCTGTTCAGCGCGGACAAGGCCGGCAGCCTCTCCGGCAACCACTACTGCACCGCCTCCGTCGTGCACAGCCCGCGGCGGGACCTGATCATCACCGCCGCGCACTGCATCGACGGTGACGACGGCAACGGCACCGGACTGGTGTTCGTGCCCGGGTACCGGGACGGAGCGGCGCCGTACGGGGTGTGGAAGGTGGGGAAGCGGTATCTGCCCGACGGGTGGGCCCATGGGCAGAGCGAGGACAGCGACGTGGCGTTCGCCGTCGTCGACGACCGGGACGGCAAGCGGGTCGAGAGCGTGACCGGGGCCAGCCGGTTCGTCAGCGGGGTGGCCACCGGGGCCACCGCGGTGACCGTCACCGGGTACCCGGACTCCCGTGAGGTGCCCATCAACTGCACCAACAAGCCCGTCGCCCGCAGCGCCACCCAGCAGCGCATCGACTGCCCCGAGTTCACCGGCGGCACCAGCGGCAGCCCCTGGGTCAACGGGGACAACGAGGTCGTGGGGGTGCTGGGCGGGCACGAGCAGGGCGGGGCGACCCCCGACACGTCGTACAGCGTCGTACTCGGGCGCGAGGCCGCGGAGCTGTACAAGGACGCCATCGGGCGCTGACGGGGGAGGGTGAAACGGCGTCATGTCCGCCGTCCTTCTGTGAAATAGCGCCACTCTCGGCCGAAATGGCGTTGAACAGCCCTGACATGGGGGAGGGTTGGGGCGTGCGGAAAGTATGGGTGGTCGGCGGCGCGGCGGTCGGGCTCGGCATGGGCTTCGTCATGCTGCTCGTCGTCGGGGTGTACGTGGTCGCCGGGAACCTGCTCAACGGGGTCGACGGCGCCGGCAAGACGCTGGCCAAGGGTGCCGTGCCGGCCGCCTACTCCACGCTCGTGCAGAAGTGGGGCAACCTGTGCTCCGCCATCAACCCCGCCCTGCTCGCCGCCCAGCTGTACCAGGAGAGCGGGTTCAACCCGAAGGCGCAGAGCGCGGCGGCCGCGCAGGGGATAGCTCAGTTCATCCCGGGGACCTGGGCCACCCACGGCATCGACGGGAACGGCGACGGGGTACGGAACGTCTGGGACCCGAATGACGCGATTCCGTCGGCCGCCTCCTACGACTGCGAGCTCGCCTCGTACGTCAAGGACGTCCCCGGCAACATCTCCGACAACATGCTCGCCGCCTACAACGCGGGGGCGTACGCGGTCATCAAGTACAAGGGTGTCCCGCCGTACAAGGAGACCCAGAACTACGTCAAGACGATCACCACCCTCGAGGACAGCTTCGCCGCGCCGGTCAGTCGGCTCTCCCCGACCAAGCAGGCCGCCGCTGCCATCACCTACGCCCAGAACAAGCTCGGTACGCCGTATCTCTGGGGTGGCAACGGCACAGCTCAGGACGGGGGACGGTTCGACTGCTCGGGGCTGACCAAGGCGGCGTACGCGAGCGTCGGCATCACGCTGCCCCGCGTCGCCAACGACCAGTACAACGCCGGTCCGCACCCCTCCCGCAACGAACTGCTCCCGGGCGACCTCGTCTTCTTCTCCACCGACCTCTCCAACTCCCGCGCCATCCACCACGTCGGGATCTACGTCGGTGGCGGGTACATGATCGACGCGCCGTACACCGGGGCGGTCATCCGCTTCGACCCCATCGATTCGGCCGACTACTTCGGTGCCACCCGGGTCACCGAGGATGGCGCGAAAGCGCTCCCCACGTCGGTGTGAACCGAGCGTATAACCCACCCCCTGAGCTGGGGCTTTGTGTCTCTCTTCGATAACGTATGCGTGATCATTCGGTGGAACCTGGAACGTAGTGAGGGAGGTCGTGCGTTCCTGTTGACGTAGCCGACCACGGGGGTGGCAGCGAGCGACGCACACGAGGTGCGTCCCGGAACGACGACGAAGGGGCCGCAGCACGATGGCTGTACTCGCCGAATCCGGATCCAACCCCGACGTCGATCTGCTCTACGACATCAACGGCCTGGCCAAGGACGCACCGCACTGGTTCGACCGGGGCATGGCGTTCGTCGGTGAGTACGGGCTGCTGGTCGCGATGGTGCTGCTGGTGGTGTGGTGCTGGTGGTCCGTGCGGCGCCGCGGCGACGAGGACGCGCCGGCCACCATCGCCGCGCTGGTGTGGGCGCCGCTCGCCGCCGCGATCGCCGTCCTCGTGAACGTTCCCATCCGGGGCTTCGTCGAACGGCCCCGGCCCTTCCTCACCCACCAGGGCCTCGACGTCCTGGTCCACGGCAAGACCGACTACTCCTTCGTGAGCGACCACGCGACGATCACCATGGCGCTCGGGGTCGGCCTGTTCGTGGCGAACCGGAAGTTCGGGCTGGCGGGCATCGGGCTGGCGCTCGCGGAGGGCTTCTGCCGGATCTACATGGGCGTGCACTATCCGACGGACGTGGTCGGCGGCTACGCGCTGGGCACGGCCGTCGCACTCCTCCTCTCCCCGCTGGCCGCGGCCCTGCTGACACCGGTGATGAAGGCGGTGGAGCGGTCGCCGCGGGCGGGGTGGATCGTGCGGGGGCGGTCGGCGACGGTGGGGCTGGTACCGGGGGCGCGGGCGGCGCTGGAGTCGGAGGAACGGGACCTGGCGGCGTAGGCGGGTTGAGCTGAGGGCGGGGTGCCGCTGGAACTGGCGCGACTGCAGCGCCCCGTCAGGGGCGCGGGGAACTGCGCGACCAGCCCCCACCGCCCCGCAGCCGAATCGTTTCTACAACCCCTGCGGATAAGAGAAGAAGCGGTTCGGGTCGTACTGCTTCTTCACCGTCGTCAGCCGCGTCGCCGCGTCCCCGTAGTACGCCTTCTTCCAGTTCGTCAGCGTCGGGTCCGCGTAGTTCTGGTACGCCCCGCCGGAGGCGTACGGCTTCATCGCGGTGTGCGCCGCGTTCAGCCAGGACTGGCCCGTGCTGCCGGAGGCCCCCGCGCCCCAGGACACGATGTACTGCGCCAGCATCCGCGACCGCCGGTGCACGAACGCCGTCGCCGTCGGCGAGACCCGGTTCACCGCTCCGCCGAGCGCCGTGAAGGCGATGCTGCCCGCGCCGCCCCGGACCGAGCCGATCTGCCGCAGGACCGTCTGGATACCGGCCGCCGAGAGCGAGCGGTCGAAGAAGTCCGAGCGGGCCGTGTACGTCTCGCGGCCCAGCCTGCCCTGCGTGGAGCGTCCCGGCGTCGAGCCGGGCAGGTGGCACTGGGCCTGGGTGGAGAAGGAGGAGCAGCCGGCGTAGATCTCCATCGCCTCCTCGTAGCCGTGGCGGCGCAGGGAGACGGAGGAGGCGTTGGCGCCGGCGTTGTGCGCGAGGGCGTCCACCGCGTTCTGCAGCTCGCCGTACGTGCCCATCGAGAAGCAGGCCACCGAGATGCGCGGGTTGCTCCCCGAGTTCTCGAGGTGCAGCGAGGACCAGATCTCGTCCGGCTGGGACGGGCCCCACTCCTGCCACGCCTTGAGGACCTGCGCCGCCTTCGACCACGGCCAGGTCAGGTACGCCGTCACGGCCTGCGGGGTCGGGTGGGTCCTGAACTGAAGTTCCGTCACCACGCCGAAGTTTCCGTTGCCGGCTCCGCGCAGCGCCCAGAAGAGGTCCTTGTTGCTGCTCGCGTTGGCGACGACCTGCGTACCGTCCGCCGTGATCAGCGTCGCCTGGGTGAGGCTGTCGCAGGTCAGGCCGTACGCGCGGGACGCGACCCCGTGGCCGCCGCCGAGGACCAGGCCGGAGACGCCGACCGTGGGGCAGGAGCCCGCCGGTATGGTCACGCCCTTCGCCGCCAGGCCGCGGTAGACGTCGATCAGCTTGGAGCCGGCGCCGACGACGGCCGTACCGCCGCTGACGCGGATGCGGTTGAGCTTGGAGACGTCGACGATCAGGCGGCCGTCGCCGGAGGAGTAGCCCGCGTAGGAGTGGCCGCCGTTGCGGATGGCGACCTTGAGCCCATGGGCCTGGGCGTAGGACAGGGTCGTGCGGATGTCGTCCGCGTGCGCCACGTACGCGACCGCCGACGGTTTCAGGCCGTCGAAGCGGGTGTTGTACAGCTGATGGGCCGTCGTCCAGGTGCTGTCGCCGGGGCGGACCAGGGTGCCGTCGAGGGCGTGGGCCAGGGCGGTCCAGTTGGCCGCGGCCGCTGCGCTGGTGGTCTTCAGCGCCGTACGGGAGGATGTGGACGCGAGTGGCGCGCCGGTCGTCCGCGATGTGGCTGCACCGCGTGAGCTGCACCCCGTCAGTGCGGTCGCTGCCAGGGCGGCCGCCCCGCCCGATATGAAGGTACGCCGTTCCATTGCCCGTGCCTTTCGTCGGCTTTCGTGGGACGAGACGACGTCCATCGCACACGGGTTCCCATGCGGTGTAACGAACGCTGTGACGTCGTAACGGCTGCGATGGCGAACGGCGAATAAATGTTCGCGTAACCCGCCGGTTGGAACCTGCATGTGCCCTCACCGTAAGCGTTCCGTGACCTAACCAGGCCGACGGCAGGGGTTCACCCTCCGTTTACCTATGGCCATCGGCCGCTTCACCTGATCTGCCTAATTTCGGCCCTACCGGATGCGGTGAGCGGTCGCTAATGCCCAGTCAGGAGGGCCCTCGCCACATCGCTACTACTTCGCACGCCGCCGAAGGTGGCGCCTCTGGAAGGAACTCCCGAAAGTGAAGCTTCAGCGCAAGAACCGGCTGCGCGTTCTGTCTCTCGGTGCTGTCGCCGTCACCGGTGCCCTGACCCTTACGGCGTGCGGCTCGGACGACACCGGCAGCAGCAGCGGCAGCTCTGCGTCCGCCTCGACCGGCAGCAGCAGCTCCATCAAGTGCGACAACGCCAAGGGCCAGCTGCTCGCCGACGGCTCCTCCGCGCAGAAGAACGCGATCGACGCCTGGGTCAAGAACTTCTCCCAGGCCTGTGGCGTCCAGATCAACTACAAGGGCTCCGGCTCCGGTGCCGGTGTGACCGCCTTCACGCAGGGTCAGGTCGCCTTCGCCGGTTCCGACTCCGCGCTCAAGCCGGAAGAGGTCACCGCCTCCAAGACGGTCTGCACCGGCGGCGGCCAGGGCATCGACCTCCCGATGGTCGGCGGCGCCATCGCCATCGGTTACAACGTCCCGGGTGTCGACAACCTGGTTCTGGACGCGCCGACCCTCGCGAAGATCTTCGACAGCAAGATCACCAACTGGAACGACGCGGCGATCAAGAAGCTGAACCCGTCCGCCAAGCTCCCGAACCTGAAGATCCAGGCGTTCCACCGCTCGGACGAGTCGGGTACGACGGACAACCTCACCAAGTACCTGATCGCCACCACCCCGTCCAACTGGAAGTACTCCGGCGGCAAGGCCTGGCAGGCCAAGGGCGGCCAGTCCGCTCCGCAGTCCGCGGGTGTCGCCCAGCAGGTCAAGCAGACCTCCGGCGCCATCGGCTACTTCGAGCTCTCCTACGTCTCGGACGGCATCAAGGCCGCCTCCATCGACACGGGCGCCAGCAAGCCGGTCGCCCCGTCCACCGAGTCCGCCACCGCCGACATCGCGGCCGCCAAGGTCGTCGGCACCGGCTCGGACCTGTCGCTGCAGCTCGACTACAAGACCAAGGCCGAGGGCGCGTACCCGATCAGCCTGGTCACCTACGAGATCGTCTGCGACAAGGGCAACAAGGCCGCCACCCTGCCCGCCACGAAGGCGTTCCTGAACTACATCGCCAGCGAGGACGGCCAGAAGCTGCTCTCCACGATCGACTACGCCCCCGTTCCCGACGAGATCATCGCCAAGGTCCGCACCACCATCTCGGGCCTCAGCTAAAGATCCGCGTGTGCGGCCGAGTCCCGGAAGGGGCCCGGCCGCACCGTCCGGTGCACCGCCGCCCGGAGCCGTACGCCCCTACAGCCGAGGCGTACGGCTTCTCCGAGCCGCCTCCCGGGGCGGCTCCGCAGACCGGAGAACCCGATGGACATATCTACACAGACAACAGACGCATCTCCCCCCACCCCGCAGCCGTCCGCGGCCCAGCAGAAGCGCAACGCCCGCGGCGCCACCCGCGCCGGCGACCGGATCTTCCTCGGGCTCTCCCGCGGTTCCGGCATCCTGCTGCTGGTGGTCATGGCCGCGATCGCGGTCTTCCTCGCCTACCGTGCCTCCCTCGCGATCAGCAAGGACCACGGGAACTTCCTCACCACCTTCGAGTGGAACACCAACCTCATCCCGCCGGTCTTCGGTGTCGCGGTGCTGGCCTTCGGCACGATCGTCTCCTCGATCATCGCCATGGCCATCGCGGTCCCGATCGCGGTCGCGATCGCGCTGTTCATCACGCACTACGCGCCGCGCCGCCTCGGCGGTCTGGTCGCGTACGTGATCGACCTGCTCGCCGCCGTGCCGTCCATCGTGTACGGCCTCTGGGGCGCCCTGGTCCTCGTACCGCACATGACCGGTCTGTTCGGCTGGCTGAACGACTACTTCGGCTGGACCGGGATCTTCTCCTGGGACGGCGGTGCGCCGCGCTCGATGCTCACCGTCGGCGTGCTGCTCTCGATCATGATCCTGCCGGTCATCACCAACGTGAGCCGCGAGGTCTTCCGCCAGGTCCCGCAGATGCACGAGGAGGCCGCGCTGGCCCTCGGCGCCACGCGCTGGGAGGTCATCCGCATGGCGGTGCTGCCCTTCGGGCGCTCCGGCGTGATCTCCGCCTCGATGCTCGGCCTCGGCCGCGCGCTCGGCGAGACGATGGCCGTCGCCACCGTGCTCTCCCCGGACTTCGACATCCACGCCAGCCTGCTCAACCCGGGCGGCGGCACCTTCGCCCAGAACATCGCCAGCAAGTTCAGCGAGGCGACCGCCGACGGCCGTGACGCGCTCATCGCCTCCGGTCTGGTCCTCTTCGTCATCACCCTGCTGGTCAACGGCGCGGCCCGGATCATCATCCAGCGCCGCGCGGAGTACTCGGGGGCCAACGCATGAGCACCGCAGCAGTCGCCGACAAGCCCGCCAGCACGCTGCGCGGCGCCACCCTCCCCAAGTGGTCCCCCTACGCCATCATCGGCGGGTCCATCGTCCTCGGCGTGGTCATCGGCCTCGTCGGCGGCCTGGACAGCAAGGTCCAGTGGGGTCTGATCGCCGGCCTCCTCTACGTCCTCGGCACCTACGCCATCGCCGCCAAGGTCGAGGGCAGCCGGCAGGCCAAGGACCGCATCGCGACCTCTCTGGTCTGGGTCGCCTTCGTCATCGCCGTGGTTCCGCTGGTCTCCCTGATCTGGGTGACCATCTCGCGCGGTGTGAAGGTCCTGGACGTCTACTTCCTCACCCACTCCATGGGTGTCGTCGCCGACTCCGAGGCCGGCGGTGGCGTCTACGCGGCCATCATCGGCTCCCTGGAGCAGGTCGGCCTCGCCACCCTGATCGGTGCGCCGATCGGCATCCTCACCGCCGTCTACCTCGTCGAGTACGGGCGTGGCCGCCTCGCCAAGGCCGTCACCTTCTTCGTCGACGTCATGACCGGTATCCCGTCGATCGTCGCGGGTCTGTTCATCCTCAGCCTCATGCTGATCTTCGACATGCAGCCCTTCGGCTTCGCCGGATCGCTCGCCCTGGCCATCCTGATGATGCCGGTGGTCGTGCGCTCCACCGAGGAGATGCTCAAGCTCGTCCCGAACGAGCTGCGTGAGGCGTCCCTGGCGCTCGGCGTGCCCAAGTGGCGCACCATCCTCAAGGTGGTCCTGCCGACCTCCATCGGCGGTATCACCACCGGTGTCATGCTGGCCATCGCCCGTATCGCGGGTGAGACCGCGCCGGTGCTGCTGCTGGTGTTCGGCAACCCGTTCATCAACAACAACCCCTTCGAGGGTGCGCAGTCGTCGCTGCCGCTGTTCATCTACCAGCAGTACGCGAACAGCGCCGGTGCCAACGCGGCGTACGACCGCGCCTGGGCGGCGTCGCTCACGCTGATCGCCTTTGTGATGATCCTGAACCTGGTGGCCCGCGGCATCGCCCGCTGGAAGGCCCCGAAGACCGGTCGCTGACCGGCCTCACAGCGACCGACTGTCTGGAAGTGAAGAAGTAATGTCCAAGCGAATCGACGTAAGTGGGCTCTCCGCCTTCTACGGCTCCCACAAGGCCATCGACGACATCTCGATGAACATCGAGCCGCGTACGGTCACGGCGTTCATCGGCCCCTCCGGCTGCGGCAAGTCGACGTTCCTGCGCACGCTCAACCGTATGCACGAGGTCACGCCCGGCGGGCGCGTCGAGGGCAAGGTGCTCCTCGACGACGAGAACCTGTACGGCGCCAACATCGACCCGGTGGCGGTGCGCCGTGAGGTCGGCATGGTGTTCCAGCGTCCGAACCCGTTCCCCACGATGTCGATCTTCGACAACGTGGCCGCGGGTCTGAAGCTGAACGGCAGCTACAAGAAGAGCCAGCTCGGCGACATCGTCGAGAAGTCGCTCAAGGGCGCGAACCTCTGGAACGAGGTCAAGGACCGCCTGAACAAGCCGGGCTCCGGTCTCTCCGGTGGTCAGCAGCAGCGGCTCTGCATCGCCCGTGCGATCGCGGTCGAGCCGAAGGTCCTGCTCATGGACGAGCCCTGCTCCGCCCTCGACCCGATCTCGACCCTCGCCATCGAGGACCTGATCGGTGAGCTGAAGGAGCGCTTCACGATCGTCATCGTGACGCACAACATGCAGCAGGCGGCGCGTGTCTCCGACCGTACGGCGTTCTTCAACCTGGCGGCCGTCGGCCAGCCCGGCAAGCTGATCGAGATCGACGACACGGAGCGGATCTTCTCCAACCCGTCGGTCCAGGCGACCGAGGACTACATCTCGGGTCGCTTCGGCTGAGCCGAGGTCTCCACGGACCCCTCGCGGTGCTGCATGGCGGTGCCACCGCGAGGATGCAAAGGGCCCGCCCCTGGCTCCCGGGGGCGGGCCCGTCTTTTGTTTTCTGTCACGCTCACTCGTGCGGATGAACCATCCTCGTTCAGGCGTCGGGGTGTCATCGTGCGATTACTCTCCGTCGCATGGTCAGTTCACCACATGAGGCGCTGCATCGGATCTTTCGGGAGGACCCGGGGTTGTTCGCCCGGGTCCTGCCGCGGGCGGGCGTCTCGTACCCGGATCTCGAGTCCGCCAGGGTTGAGCCACTGGATACCGATCTCACCGAGATCAGGCCGGTGGAGCGCCGTGTGGACAGTGTGTTCCGGGTGCGCGCGACAGGTGACGAGGGCGGTTTCCTGATCGCCGTCGAGTCGCAGGGGCAGCCGGACCCGGACAAGCTCAACAGTTGGACGTACTACTTGGCGCATTTGTACGCGAAGTACCGGCTGCCGCCGGTCCTGTTGGTGATGTGCAAGGACAAGGCGACCGCGTCGTGGGCGGCGGAGCCCATCCGGGTCGGTCACCGTGTCCACACCAGCATGCTGGTCTTCCCGCTGGTGTTGGGCCCGGACACGCTGCCCGCGATCACCGATCCGGAGGAGGCGGCCGACGACATCCCCTTCGCCGTCCTCTCCGCGCTCGCCCACGCCGGAGATCCGGGCCTGCCTGCGATACTGGAGGCGCTGTCGACCGCGCTGGACGGTGTCGGCGACGAAGTCGCGGAGGGCTGGGCGGAGTACACCGAGGTCGGCCTGGGGGACACCCCGGCCCGTGAGTTTTGGAGGCAACTGATGGCCATGTGGACCAGCCGCTTCCCCGGCAGCGGCACCCTCATCGAGGAGACCCGCCTCAAGGGCCGCGAAGAGGGCCGTGAAGAGGGCCGTGAAGCGGGCCGTGAGGAAGGCGAGGCCAGGGGGCGTGCCAAGGACATCCTCCGCATCCTCGCGTTGCGCGGCGTCGATGTGCCGGACGCTGTTCGGGAGCGGATCACGGCCTGTGCCGACCTGGAGGTGCTGGGGACCTGGCTCGACCGGTCCCTGACCGTGGCACGCGCCGCGGAGCTGTTCGCGGAGGGATGACAGGCCTGCCGGCGGTGGCCTCGCGGCACCGGACGGCCTTTGGAACGAGGTCGTCGACGCCCAGATCGGCAGGCTGAAGGGCTAGAGGAACAGCAGGTCGACTAGTCCGAAGGCTGCCGCTGCTACCAGTGCCGCCGCCGGCATCGTGATGAACCAGCCCAGGACGATGTTCTTGGCCACGCCCCAGCGGACCGCGTTCACGCGCTTCGTCGCGCCGACGCCCATGATCGCCGAGGTGATGACGTGGGTGGTGGAGATCGGTGCCTTGAAGAGGTACGCCGTGGTGAACATGATCGACGCGCCGGTGGCCTCCGCGGCGAAGCCCTGGGGCGGGTCGAGTTCGATGATCTTGCGGCCCAGCGTGCGCATGATGCGCCAGCCACCCGCGTAGGTGCCGAGGGAGAGCATCACGGCACAGACGATCTTGACCCAGGCCGGGATCGGGTCGCCGTACGTCTCATGGCCGGAAATCACCAGTGCCATCACGACGACGCCCATCGTCTTCTGGGCGTCCTGGAGGCCGTGTCCGAGGGCCATGCCGGCCGCGGAGACCGTCTGAGCTATCCGGAAGCCGCGCTTCGCCTTGTGCGGGTTGGAGCGGCGGAAGATCCACATGATGGCCGTCATGACCAGGTAGCCGAGGACCAGGCCGACCAGCGGCGACAGGAACATCGGCAGGATGATCTTGTCGACCACGCCGTTCCAGAGGACCTCCGTGCCGCCGGCCAGCGCCGCACCCACCAGGCCGCCGAACAGCGCGTGGGAGGAGGACGAGGGCAGGCCGAAGTACCAGGTGACGAGGTTCCAGACGATCGCGCCGACGAGCGCCGCGAAGAGGATGCCCATGCCCTTGGAGCCATGGGGTGTCTCGATCAGGCCCTCGCTGACGGTCTTGGCGACCCCGGTGCCGAAGAACGCGCCGGCCAGGTTCATCACCGCGGCCATGGCGAGCGCCGCCCGCGGGGTCAGCGCCCGTGTCGACACCGACGTCGCGATCGCGTTCGCCGAGTCGTGGAAACCGTTCGTGTACGTGAAGAAGAGCGCGACCAGGATGGTCACGACGAGCGCGAAGGTGTCCATCGACGGCTCAGGACTCCTTGACGGCGATGGTCTCCACCGTGTTCGCCACGTGCTCGAACGCGTCCGCCGCCTCTTCCAGGACGTCCACGATCTGCTTGAGCTTCAGCACCTCGATCGCGTCGTACTTGCCGTTGAAGAGGTGGGCGAGAAGCCTGCGGTGGATCTGGTCGGCCTGGTTCTCCAGCCGGTTGACCTCGATCCAGTACTCGGTGAGGTTGTCCATCGTGCGCAGGTTGGGCATCGCCTCCGCCGTCAGGTCCGCGGCCCGCGCCAGCACCTCGATCTGCTGCTCGACACCCTTCGGCAGTTCCTCGACGTTGTAGAGGACGACCAGGTCGACGGCCTCCTCCATGAAGTCCATGATGTCGTCGAGGGAGGACGCGAGGGAGTAGATGTCCTCGCGGTCGAAGGGCGTGATGAACGAGGAGTTCAGCTGGTGGAAGATCGCGTGCGTGGCGTCGTCACCTGCGTGTTCCGCTGCCCGCATACGCTCTGCGATCTCGGCCCGGGCAGACGCGTCCGCCCCGAGCAGTTCCATCAGGAGTTTCGAGCCCGTGACGATGTTGTCCGCGGACGCGGCGAACATGTCGTAGAAGCTCGTCTCCCTGGGGGTCAGACGAAAGCGCACTTGGGGTCCTCGGTATGCATGGGTTTCGGTCAGGGTGATGCTAAGCGCATCATCCGGCCACGGCTAATGGGCCGCCCTCCAGTTTCGCCCATCGGGCAAGTTGATCAGCAGGGGGGCGCCCCGAGGGCCCTATACCCAGCAAAGTTCGTTACCATATACCCACTAGGGGTATATGTATCGACGATGCGGAGGACGCGATGACGACCACCGAGGCCGGTGCCACGACGCCCTCCGGCAGAGGGACCGCGGCGACCACGCACGGCTACCACAAGCAGAAGGACGAGCACCTCAAGCGGCTGCGCCGGATCGAGGGGCAGATCCGGGGTCTGCAGCGCATGGTGGACGAGGACACCTACTGCATCGACATACTCACCCAGGTCTCCGCCTCCACCAAGGCCCTGCAGTCCTTCGCCCTGCAGTTGCTGGAGGAGCACCTGCGGCACTGCGTCGCCGACGCGGCCGTCAAGGGCGGCGACGAGATCGACGTGAAGGTGGAAGAGGCCACCGCGGCCATCGCCCGTCTGCTGCGGACCTGACCGGGGGCACCGGTCTCAGAGGCCCTCGCGCTCCTCGGCCACCCTCAGCACCTCGTCGATGCTCTCCAGGCTGAGCCGGTCCTCGGCGGCCGACGCCGCGATGATCAGTTCACCGCACAGCTCGATCTCGGCGAGGGCCACGTGGTCCTGAACTGCCGTACCGCCGACCGGAGCCACGTGCATCACCTCTTCTCTGCCGTCACCGACTTCCTAGAGTAGGCAGCGGTCTACACAACGCGCATGGCACGGACGGGCTAGTTCACAGGTTGTACAGAGCCGATCCCGGACTAGTGCGCTGGCTGGTTTTCGGCGATCCGGCCCGCGTAGATGTCCTGGGGACGCGGCAACTTTACGTCCACGGGGGTCCCGAAGTCGTACAGCAGCGTCGTCGAGGCGACCGCCACGGTGTCCTTGCTGCTGTCGTTGACGAAGCTGAACCGCTCGCGCAGTTTGCGGATACGGCCCTGGTCGTCGAGGTACGCGTCGAACGGAACCTCGGCCGTGGCGAACCCTTTCGCCGCGGCGGCCAGCGAGGCCCTGTTGCCGGCGGAGGCCGCCCGGGCCGCGGTGGCCAGGTCGGCGGTGCCCCGGTAGTGCCGTACCTCGGTACCGGCGAGCTCGGTCTTCCCCAGGTACGTCGCGGTGCGGGTGCCGCGCAGCAGCTC
The DNA here is from genome assembly GCF_040652235.1 of Streptomyces sp. NPDC048277. Classification (NCBI taxonomy): domain Bacteria; kingdom Bacillati; phylum Actinomycetota; class Actinomycetes; order Kitasatosporales; family Streptomycetaceae; genus Streptomyces; species Streptomyces sp. NPDC048277. The sequence continues at coordinate 317,731 of NZ_JBEZLQ010000012.1, read as the reverse complement.
GGCCGCGGCGAACGGGTCGGTCGCGCCGCCGGTGACCAGGTTGCCGTCGGAGAGGCTCGCGGTCTCCACCCGGACCCATTTGTCGGCGGGCACCCCGGCGCCCCGGTTCTTCATGAACAGCGCGCCCGGAGCGAGGAGTTCGGTGATCGGACGGTGTTCGGAGGCGCCGGCGGGGTCCTGCGGGAGCACGACCGTGAGCCGGCCGAGCTGCTTGTCGTAGTCGTAGACGCCCTTGCCGCGGATGGTGACCCGGGTGCCGCCGGTCGCCATCTCCATCGACGTGGTCGCCTTGGACGTACCGGTGCCGCGCAGGGTGTCCGCCGCGCGGGTCAGGAAGGTGACCGGGTTCTCGGGCGCGCCGCTCGCGCCTTCGGCCGTGGCGCCGCCGCAGCCGGTGGCGCAGGCGCCGAGGCCGACCACGAGTCCCACGGTGACGGCCGTCTTTCCGGTGCGCCTCTGCTGCCGCCGATCCATCGCCTGCCTACCCCCAGCCGGTACGTCCGTCACGGGCCCGCCCCCTGTCGTTCCGGTTAACGAGGGGTGGGTGGGGCCGTCACGCATACCAGCGCTTTACCGGGGGTGGGTAACGTTGTCGGGGTGGCGCAGGATGACGGTTCCGGGCGGGCCCTGCAGGGGGCGGAACACAACGCGAACACGGTTGAGCAGGGGCGGTTCTGTTTCGCCCGGTGCACGTGTGGGTGGCGGGGGCCGGCGCGGAGGGCTCGGAGCCTTGCGCGGACCGATGCGACGGAGCACATGGCCGGAGGGTGAGGTGCGGTGCGGTCGTGCGTCGGCTGCGGGCCGGTGGGGGTTGCTCGCGCAGTTCCCCGCGCCCCTGGGCAAGCTGTCGCTAAGGGGCGTTGTGCAGCGAGGTCAGTAGTTCGTCCACCAGGTCGGCGTCCCTTGGCTGGGTCAGGCGTTGGCGGGCTTCCGGTGGGCGTAGCCACAGGATGCGGTCGACCTCGTGGTTCGGGGTGAAGTGGCCCTCTCCTGCTTCCGCCGCCCAGTAACGGACCTCTTTGGGGCGGCCGTTGGCGAAGTAGTGGGCGGTGGAGAGTTCGCTGCCGAGGGCGGCGGTGTAGCCGGTCTCCTCCGCCACCTCGCGCAACGCGCCCGTGACCGCGTCCTCGCCGCGCTTGAGCTTGCCCTTGGGGTGGGACCAGTCGTCGTACTTGGGGCGGTGGACGAGACAGACCTCCAGGTCCCCGTCCACCGGCGAGCGGCGCCACAGGACGCAGCCCGCCGCCCGGACCGGGGTGTCGTTCACACCGTCTCCAGCTGCTGCTTCTGCCATGCCTGCTGGAAGGCGAAGCGGGCCGCCTCGACCTCGTGCCGCTGGTCGGCGTGGAGGACACCGAGGGCGTAGGCCGTGGCGGGGGCGATGCGGGGGGTGCGGGCCGCCGCCGCTGCCGCCGCTGCCGCCTCGGAGGCGTCGCGGTGCCGGTTCAGGGCCTGGCCGGCCGCGAGGAGGCGTACGTCCACCGGCGTCTCCTCGCCGCGCAGCAGCACCTCGCGGGCGTAGCGGTGCAGGCGCAGCAGGAGGCGGACCTGGTGCCAGGGGCCGTCCTGGGGGTGCGGGGAGGGGTCCGGGGACAGGCCGTGGACCAGGGCCTCGGCGTTGTAGGGGTGGCCCGCGGTGACCAGCGGGAGGACCGCGATGGCGTCGGTGAGGCGCTCCTCGGCGGCCGCCGCCTGCGGACGCAGGTCGGTCGTGGGCGCCGCGGCCGTGAGCGGGACCTCGCTGGCCAGGACCGCGACCTTGTCGGCGACCGCGTGGAAGCGGGAGGAGCCGAGGGCCTGGAGGGCCGTGGAGTGGGCCCGGGTGCGGGCGAGGGTGAGCTGGCGGTCCAGCAGGGCGCCCGCCTTGGCCGCGCCCACGGTGAGGTTGCCGCGCTCGACCCCGGCCTCCGAAGTGGCCTGGTTGGGAAGGGCCGTCGAGCCGGAGAGCCGGTGCAGCGCCAGCAACAGGCGCTCCAGCCGGGCCTCGTAGGCGTGTTCAAGGCCCAACGTGCCCGACAGCCAGGCCAGTTCGGGGCGGATCTCCTCCGACCAGTCGGCGTCGAGGAGCGGTCGGAAGGTGTGCAGGCTGCCGCTGATGCGCCGGGCCGAGCGGCGCAGGGCGCGGGCCGCGTCGACGGACTCCTCCGCCGCGCTCGCCGTCCCGGTCTCCCGGTGCAGGCGCAGCGCGCGGAGGAACTCCGTGGCCTGGGCGCGCAGGTAGCCCGCGAGGGCGTCCCCGGTGGGGGCACCTCCCGCTCGAGCGGAGCCGAGAGTGGGGGAGACCCGGGTCGTCGGATCCGTCGGTTCAAGGTGTTGCTGTGCCACGCCGGCGCCTCCGGGCGTCTATGAGCATCTCCTGGATGTTGCGCAGCGGCTGTCCGTCGGCGTCGGTCGCGTGCCGGGTCCATTCGCCGTCCGGGCCCAGGTGCCAGGAGGAGGTGGAGTCGGACATACCGCTTTCGAGGAACCGGTTGAGCGCGGCTCGGTGGGCCGGGTCGGTGACCCGGACCAGGGCCTCTATCCGGCGGTCGAGGTTGCGGTGCATCATGTCGGCGCTGCCGATCCACACCTCGGGCTCGCCGCCGTTGCCGAAGGCGAAGATCCGGGAGTGCTCCAGGAACCGCCCGAGGATCGAACGAACCCGGACGTTCTCCGACAGGCCGGTGACGCCCGGCCGTATCGCGCAGATGCCGCGCACCCAGATGTCGACCGGCACGCCCGCCATGGACGCGCGGTAGAGGGCGTCGATGATCGCCTCGTCGACCATCGAGTTGACCTTGATGCGGACGAACGCGGGGCGTCCGGCCTTGTGGTGCTGTATTTCCTTCTCGATGCGCGCGATCAGTCCGTCGCGCAGCGACTTGGGGGCCACCAGCAGGCGGCGGTACGTCTCCCGGCGGGAGTAGCCGGAGAGGCGGTTGAACAGGTCGGACAGGTCCGCGCCGACCTGGGGGTCGGCGGTGAGCAGGCCGAGGTCCTCGTACAGGCGCGCGGTCTTCGGGTGGTAGTTGCCGGTGCCGACGTGGCTGTAGCGCCGGAGCGTCTCGCCCTCCTGGCGGACCACCAGGGACAGCTTGCAGTGGGTCTTCAGGCCGACGAGGCCGTACACCACATGGCAGCCGGCCTCTTCCAGGCGCTTGGCCCACTTGATGTTGGCGTGCTCGTCGAAGCGGGCCTTGATCTCGACCAGGACGAGGACCTGCTTGCCGGCCTCGGCGGCGTCGATCAGCGCGTTGACGATCGGGGAGTCGCCGGAGGTCCGGTACAGGGTCTGCTTGATCGCGAGGACGTCCGGGTCCTCGGCGGCCTGCTCGACGAAGGCCTGCACGGAGGTGGAGAAGCTGTCGTACGGGTGGTGCAGCAGCACGTCCCGCTCGCGCAGGGCGGCGAAGATGTCGGGCGCGGACGCGGACTCGACCTCGGCCAGGTCCCGGTGGGTGCCCGCGATGAACTTCCGGTACTTCAGCTCCGGCCGGTCGAGTCCGGCGATGCGGAAGAGGCCGGTGAGGTCGAGCGGACCGGGCAGCGGATACACCTCGGCCTCGGAGATCTTCAGCTCCCGGACCAGCAGGTCGAGCACCTCGCGGTCGATGGACTCCTCGACCTCCAGGCGCACCGGCGGCCCGAAGCGGCGCCGCATGAGCTCCTTCTCCAGGGCCTGGAGCAGGTTCTCCGCGTCGTCCTCCTCGACCTCCAGGTCCTCGTTCCGGGTGAGCCGGAAGGCGTGGTGCTCCACGACCTCCATGCCCGGGAACAGCTCCTCCAGGTGGGCGGCGATGACGTCCTCGATGGGGACGTACCGGCCCGGGGAGCTCTCCAGGAAGCGGGACAGCGACGGCGGCACCTTCACCCGGGCGAAGTGCTTGTGCCCGCTGACCGGGTTGCGTACGACCACGGCCAGGTTCAGGGACAGACCCGAGATGTACGGGAACGGGTGCGCGGGGTCCACGGCGAGCGGGGTGAGCACGGGGAAGATCTGGTGCCGGAAGAGCGTGAAGAGCCGCGCCTGCTCCTTCTCGGTCAGCTCGGCCCAGCGGACCAGGTGGACGCCCTCCTCCGCGAGTGCGGGGGCGACGTCCTCGTGGTAGCAGGCGGCGTGCCGGGCCATGAGCTCGCGGGAACGGGCCCAGATCATCTCCAGCACCTCGCGCGGCTGCAGCCCGGAGGCGGACCGCGTGGCCACGCCCGTCGCTATCCGCCGCTTCAGCCCTGCCACCCGGACCATGAAGAACTCGTCCAGGTTGCTGGCGAAGATCGCCAGGAAGTTCGCGCGCTCCAGCAGGGGCGTGTTCGGGTCCTCGGCGAGCTCCAGCACCCGCTCGTTGAACGCGAGCCAGCTGCGCTCCCGGTCCAGGAAGCGCCCCTGGGGCAGCTGGACCCCGTCGGCCTGCGAGTCCTCGTAGGCGTCGAGGTCCGCGTCGATGTCGGGTTCCAGGTCGGAGACCGCGGCGGCCACGGTGTGCGGGCGGTGTGCTGCTATGGAGCCCACGGAGGGCTGGGCGTGCTTGACCTCGGCTGCCTGGGCGTTCTGCTGACTCATGACCCCATTCTTCCGCGCCCGGGCCGTGACAGGCGCGTCGGAACGCGCGGGTGGGAGCTGTACGACCCCGTTTCCCACGTACGCCTCGGAGGGCGGCGAAGGCTCTGGCACGGCGGGCTTCATTGGCTGAGCGTCGCAAGTCCGTCTGAACCAATGGTTACGAAGACATGGCGTGCGGGATAGCGGGATGCGGCTCGCGGACGTCTGTGATCAGGCCGGGGGGCCGTCGGGGATCACGAAAGCGACGATCCCGTACGTCTCAACCACGCACCCCCCGTACGCCCTTGCGCCAACTGGGCGACACCCCGGAACCGACGGTCCCGCAGAGCCTCCGCCAAGGCAAGAGCGGAACGAGCCGACGCCGGGCAGGGCAGCCGACCCAGGGGCGCGGGGAACTGCGCGACCAGCCACAGCGGACCCGCACCCGCCGACGCACCCACACCCCCACGGCGCCCGGCGCGCACTACCCCGCGCGCTGCCGGAGGAGCCGGAAGCAGAGAACCGTGGCGAGGACACCCACGGTGAGGACGATCGCCGTCTCCGTGAGGTGGAGCGGGAGGTAGTGGGACTCGGGCTGGTAGCTGACGAAGTAGCCGTGCGTGTTCTTGCCCCTGGCCACCAGCCAGGTGCGGTCGGGCCAGTCGAGGGCGTGCGGCCCGGTGCGGGTCACGGCGGGCCAAAGATGCGGGCGGCAGTACGTCAGCACCGCGTTGAGCAGCCACATCGCCGCCGCGGCGACTCCGAGCGCCGCCAGGGTCCGGCGCAGCAGCAGCGCGGTGAGCGTGCCGACGGCGAGCGCGCACAGGGCGTACGCCACCGCCAGCGGGCCGCGGGCCGTGAACGCGTTGGCGTCGGGCCACTCCTGCTGGAGCAGGTCCGGGTGGGCGGCGAAGGCCCACCGGTAGACCAGCACGAGGACCGTGCCGCCGGCCGTGACCGCCAGCGCGGGCAGCGCGAGCTTGGCGGTCAGCCAGCGCGCCGGGGTGATGCCCTGGGTCCACGCCAAGTGGGCCGTCCCCGACTCCAGTTCACGGCCGATCAGCGCGCCGCCCGCGAACGCGGCGACGGCGACGAACCCGTAGCCGACCAGGGCGCCGGCCCACATCATCTCCAGGGGGTAGGTGAATCCCGTGGTGGAGGCGCAGGCGTCGATGCAGGGCAGGCCCTGCCGGTCCGGGTCCTTCGCGGCGACCTCGGTCAGCCACACCAGCCAGCCGCTCACCCCCGCCACGAAGACGATCCAGGTCAGCAGCGCGGGCCGGTGCAGCCGCAGCACGGTCCGGGGCAGGCCGCCGCCGGTCAGGGGCAGGGCGCTCATCGGACGGCCGCCTTTCCGGTCAGGCGGCGCAGCACCAGGAAGCAGGCCAGGGCCAGCAGGGCCGTCACGGCGAGGACGAGGGCCGTGGTGGTCAGCTGGACGGGCCAGTAGTGGGAGTAGGGGTGATATGTGACATACCACTGATGTCCCTGCTGGCTCGCGCTCACCTGCCAGGACCCGGCGGGAGCGCCGAACTCCGAGGACCCGCGCCGTGCGGCGGTCGGCCACAGATGGGGTGCCAGCCGCTGGGCCGTCCCCCAGATCGACGCCGTCAGCAGCAGGGCCACGCCCAGCGCGGGCAGCGTCCGCCGCCACATGAGCCCCATCAGGGCGCCCGCCGCCAGGCCGGCCAGGGAGAGGGCGACGAGGGTGGGGCCGTTGGTGTGGAAGGTCCAGATGTCGTACCAGGTCTTGGCGGTGTCGATCCGGCCGCGGCTCGCGGTCCAGGCCAGGTGGTGCAGCCAGACCAGCAGGCCGGTGCCCGCGGTGACGGCGGCGGCCGGGACCGCCAGCCGCACGGCCAGCCAGCGGACCGGAGTGCTCGACTGCGCCCAGGCCAGCTGGGCCGTCCCCGACTCCAGCTCCTTGCCGAGGAGCGCGCCGCCCGCCCAGGCGGCCGTCAGGAAGGGCACCGCGGCCATGGCCAGGGTGGCGTAGTTGTACCAGTCCTTGTAGCGCAGGATCGCGCTCTGGTCGTAGTCGCACCTGGGGGTGAACCCGCAGGCGTCGTACTGGCGCCAGCCCTCGGCCGCCGCGTCGAGCAGCGGGCCGTGCAGCAGGAGCAGCAGGGTGGTGCTGAGGAGGACGAGCGCGGGCCAGACGTACAGCGCCGGGCGGTGCAGGCGCAGCAGCCAGCGGGTCAGGTGCGGCCGCACGGGCGCGGCGAGGGCGGTCATACGGCGGCCCCGGCGGCGGTCAGGACCGGGGCCTCGGGGTTGCGGAGGTGGGCGAGGACCAGTTCCTCCAGGGAGGGGGTGCCGGTGCGCCAGTCGTCGGGGAGCGGGCCCGCCGGACGGATCAGGGCGCTGAGCTGGCGGCCGGTGGTGCGGGACTCGACGACGGTGTGGGCGCCGAGGTCCGCGTCGGCGCCGGCGTTGATCCGGGTGTGGGCGGCCAGCAGGTCGTCGATCTCACCGGCGAGGCGGACCCGGCCGCCGCCGATAAGCAGCAGGTGGTCGCAGGATTCCTCCAGTTCGGCGACCACGTGCGAGGACATCGCGATGGTGGTGCCGTGCTGGGCGGCCTGCACCATCAGCGTGCCCATCAGCTCGTGCCGGGCTGGGGGTCCCCCCAGGCCCTTAAGGCACTGGGGGAGGGTCGAGGTCGGCCATCGGCTCGTCGAGGAGCAGCAGTCCGGGCTGCTTGCCGAGCGCCAGGGCGAGCGCGACGCGGGTGCGCTGGCCGCCGGAGAGGGCGCGGACCCTGGACTTCGGGTCCAGGCCGCCCGCGGTCACGATCTGCTCGGCGGCGGCCGCGTCCCAGTGCCCGGGGTTGAGGTCGGCGCCCATCCGGAGTGTCTCGGCGACGGTGAGCTGCGGGTACAGCGGCTTGTCCTGGGCGACGTAGCCGACCCGGGTGCGGGCCTCGGCCGGGGTGGTGCCGAGGACGGTCAGCTCGCCCTCGGTGGCGCCCAGCAGACCGGCGGCGAGGGCGAGGAGCGTGGACTTGCCCGCCCCGTTGGGGCCGACGACGGCACACACGCGCCCGGCGGGCAGCCGGAAGGTGCAGTCGTGCAGCGCCCAGCCTCCGCGCCGGCCGAACCGCTTGCCGAGCGCGGACGCCGCTATCGCGGTGTCGGTCATGAACTCTCTCCTTGGAAGTGCTTCTCGAGTACGGCGGTGAAGAGCGCGGCCACGTCGTCGCGGTCCAGGCCGGCCGCGCGGGCCCTGGCCGCCCACGCGTCCAGCTCCCCGTGCAGGGGCGACTCGGCGGGGGCGGTGCCCAGGGAGCGCTTCACGAACGTGCCGAGGCCGCGCCGGGCCTCGACCAGTCCTTCGCGCTCCAGCTCCCGGTACGCCTTCAGGACCGTGTTGGGGTTGATGGCGGTGGCCTCGACCACCTCGCGGGCGGTCGGCAGCCGGTCCCCGGGCCGGATGTGCCCCAGCCGCAGGGCCTGCTTGGTCTGCTGGACGATCTGGACGTAGGTGGCGACGCCGGAGCGCCGGTCGATGCGGTACTCGACCACCCGTACAACCACCCTTTCACTAATTGAGCAGTGAAAGGGTGGTGGAAGGACGGGCCGAAAGTCAATCCCGGAAGATCCCGGAAGATTTTCCGGAACGCCCCCGGAACCGTGAACCGATCGGCCGGGCCCGTGCGATGAGGGGACGTGAGCGGAACGAGAAGCGACGGGGAGCTGCTGCGGGCCATAGCCGCGGACTCGGACCGGCGCGCCTTCGAGGAGCTGTACCGGCGGTACGCGCCGTGGCTGACCGCGCGGCTGCGCGGCCGGTGCGCGGATCCCGCGGTCGTCGACGACGTCGTACAGGAGACGTTCCTCGCGGTGTGGCGGGGCGGTGCCCGGTACCGCGAGGACGCCGCGGGCGCCGACGCGGCCGGGTGGCTGTGGCGGATCGGGTCGCGGCGGCTGGTCGACGCGCTGCGCGGCGACGGGGCCCGGGGCCGGCTGCGGCAGGCGCTGGCCCGGCTGCGGCACCGGGACGAGGCCTCGGCGGAGGAACGCGTGCTCGCGGGGGTGGAGCACGGGGACCTCGCCGGAGCCCTGGTCCGGCTCTCGCCCGAGCTGCGGGCGGTGCTCCAGGCGACGGTGATCGACGGGCTGACCACCCGTGAGGCGGCGGTCCTGCTCGGCATCCCGCCGGGCACGGTCAAGACACGGGCGATGCGGGCGCGCAAGCAGTTGCGGGAGGAGTTGGCATGACGGGCACCGAAGCGTCGAAGAGCGGCTGGCATGTCGCGGAGGCGGATCTCCGGGCGTACGCGCGCGGCGAGTTGGCGCCGCCGCTGCTGTGGTCGGCCGACACCCACGTCGGCTCCTGCGCCGACTGCCGGTCGCGGCTCGCGGCCGTCTCCGACCCGGTCGCGCTGGACGACGGCTGGGAACGCCTCGACGCCGAACTGGACGCGCCCCGCCCCGGCCCGGGCGAGCGGCTCCTGGTCCGCCTCGGCGTCGCCGAGCACACCGCACGGCTGCTCACCGCGACCCCGGTGCTGCGCCGCTCCTGGCTGCTGTCCGTCGCGCTGCTGCTGGCGACGACGGTGGCGGTGGTGCGCGCGGTGGACGCCCCGGCCCTGTTCCTGGCCCTCGCCCCGCTGCTCCCGCTGGGCGCGGTGGCGCTGTCGTACGGACCGGTCCTGGACCCCACGTACGAGATCGCCGCGGTCGCCCCGACGCACGGCTTCCGTCTGCTGATGATCCGCACGGTCGCCGCGCTGACCGCGTCCCTCTGCCTCAACTCCCTTGCCGCGCTGGCCCTTCCGGGTTACGGACTGCTCGCCTTCGGCTGGCTGCTGCCCGCCCTCGCGCTCACCGCGGCCGGGCTCGCGCTCTCCGCCCGGCTGGGTCCGCTGGCCGGCCCCGGGCTGGTCGGCGGTGCGTGGACGCTGCTGATGGCGGTGGCGGCCCTGCACCCCGCGCATACGCCGGCGGCCTTCACGACGGCGGGACAGTCGGTGGCCGCGGCACTGGCCGCGCTGGCGACGTTCCTGCTGCACCGGGCCCGGGACCGCTTCGACACCCAGCCCTACTGACCGATCGCTCTGACCGACTGATCGCTGGAGCCTCTTGTGAACACCACTGTCTCGGCCGCCGGCCTCACCGTGCGCTACGGCGGCACCCCGGCCCTGGACGGCGTCTCCCTCCGTCTGACGGACGGCGTGACGGGCCTGCTGGGCCCGAACGGCGCCGGAAAGACCACCCTGCTGAAGGTCCTGGCCACGGCCGTGCCCCCCGACGACGGCGGCTTCACGGTGCGCGGCGAGGACCCCTCGACCTCGGCCGGCCGGCTGGCCGTCCGCCGCACGCTCGGCTACCTGCCGCAGACCCCCGGCTTCCACCCGGACTTCACGACGTTCGAGTTCGTCGACTACGTCGCCGTCCTCAAGGAGCTGACCGGCCGCGCCGAACGCCACCGCGAGGTGCGGCGCGTCCTCGACCAGGTCGGGCTCGCGGACGTCCGCGGCCGGCGCATCAAGCGGCTGTCCGGCGGGATGCGCCAGCGGGTCGCCCTGGCCGCCGCCCTGGTGGGCGACCCCGGCTTCCTGGTCCTGGACGAGCCGACCGTCCATCTCGACCCCGAACAGCGCATGCACTTCCGGGAGTTGATCGCCGAGGCGGGGGAGGGGCGGACGGTTCTCCTCTCCACCCACCAGACGGAGGACGTGGCGATGCTCTGCCACCACGTGTTCGTCCTCGCGGGCGGCCGGGTCCGTTTCGACGGCACGCCCGCCGAGCTGACGGCGCGGGCGCGGGGGCGGGTGTGGAGCAGCACGGAACGCGCCCCGGGCGCACGGGCGGGCTGGCGCACCGGCACGGGTGCCTTCCGCAACGTGGGCGACCCGCCGGCCGGCGCCGAGCTGCTCGAACCGACCCTGGAGGACGGCTATCTGCTGGTCCTCGACGAGGGGAACGAGGGCAACGAGCGGAACGACGAGAACACGGAGGTGGCGGCCGCATGACCACGACACTCGTGAAGCCGGCGGCGCCGGTGACGGGCGAGCACGACCGCCGTGCCGCGTCCGTCCTGGCCCTGGCGGTCTTCGAGGCCCGCCAACTGGCCCTGCAGATACCCATGCTGGTGTTCGGCCTCCTCTATCTCGCCTACGTCGGTTACGAGATGTTCGGCCGGGGCGAGGGCATGGACGCGTATCCGGTCCTGCACGACACCGACCGGGCCACCCAGGGCGGGCCGGTGCTGTTCTGCATCGCCCTGCTGGTGTGTGTGCACCGGGCCGCCCTGCTGAACCGGCGGCGGGGGCTGGAGGAGCAGTTCTCGGTGCTGGTCATGCCGGCTCCGCGCCGTACGGCGGCCCATGTCCTGTCGGTGGTGCCGTTCGCGGTGGCGATGGCGCTGGTGGTAGGCCTCCAGTTCGGCTGGGCGGCGCTGCGGCCGGGCGCGGTCGGCCACGGCTCCCTCGCCGAACTGGCCGTCGCCCCGCTGACGGTCCTGCTCTCCGGCGCGGTCGGCGTCCTGCTGGCCCGGGTGCTGCCCTACCCGGTGGCCCCGCTGGTGTTCGTGGTCGCCGTCACGGTCGTCATCAGCCTCCTCGGCCGCGCCGTGGCCGGCGCGCACGGCGTCCAGTGGCTCTGGCCGACGGTGCTGGAGAACGGCGGTACCCCTGTCCCGGGTGAGCTGCTGGGCCGCCCGGCGGGCTGGCACGCGCTGTACCTCGTCGGGCTGACGGTGCTGGTGGCGGCTGTCGCGGTGCTGGTGGCGGGCGGCCGGACGCGTGCGCTGAAGGCGGTGACGGTCCTCGCCCTGGCCGCGACGGCGGTCGGCGTGGCCGGTCAGACCCCGGGCGAGTCGGCCTCGTTGCGGGCGGCGCGGAAGGCGGAGGCGGACAGTCCGCAGAAGTTCCAGACGTGCGTGGAGCGCGACGGGTCCCGCTACTGCGCCTACCCGGACTGGAAGGGCTGGGCGGTGGACTGGGCGGGAGTGGTCCGCCGGGTGCGGTCGGAGGCGGGCGGCGGGGCGGCCACGGCCCGGCTGACCGTCCGGCAGCGCATCGAGGAGATCAGTGACCTCACCACGGACGCCACACTGCCGACGAGTTCGGCCCGGGGCACCGTCACGGTCGGCACGCAGTGGGGCGGCCGCCGGGTCCCCGAGTTCGCGGTCGGGGTCGCCCGGGTCCTGGTGGCGGGCAGCGAGCGCACGGCGGAGAACATGTGCGACGCCCGCACGGTGACGACGATGTGGCTGGCCCTGGCCACGGACCCCACCCCGCAGGACACGTTCCGCCACCTGCGCATCGACGACAGCCTCGCCGGCCCGGCCGCGGTCCTCACCCCGGACGGCGGCAGCCTGGGTGTCACCGCCCAGCAGACCCAGGTCGTACGCGAACTGCTCCGGGAGCCGCACGACACCGTCGCGGCCCGGGTGAAGTCCCACTGGCAGGAACTGACCTCACCGAACACGACGACGACGGAGGCGGCCCGCCTGCTGGGCGTGAAGGAACCGAAGGGGACGGACGACTGCCCGGCGGGGTGACGCGGGCATGATGGGGATGGGGGAGCCTGTCCGCCGGGATGCGCGAGGAGCCGGGCATTGAGCACACACAACCCGTTGCGCGACGGCGGACTGCTCGAACGGGCGATGCCGTGGCTCTCGGCCGCCGTCGTCCTTCTCCTCGCCGCCGGCACGGTGGCCGGCGGCGCCGCACCCCTCGTGAAGGCGATCGCCCTGGTGGCCGCCGCCGTCATCGTCGGCAGGAGCGCCTACCTGATCGTCCGCAGGGGCCGCACCGCACGCCGGGACCGCTCCGGGCGCTGACGACCCGCCGTCGCTCAGGTCTCCGTCCGGTACATCAGGTCCGTCTCGTGGGTCACGAAGCCCAGTCGTTCGTACACCGCCACCGCCGCCGTGTTGTCCGCGTCGACGTACAGCATCGCCGTCGGCAGGCCGCGTCCGGCCAGGTGGCGCAGGCCGATCGTGGTCAGGGACTTGCCGAGGCCGCCGCCCTGGGCGGCGGGGGAGACACCGAGGACGTAGACCTCGCCCAGGCGCTCCTCGTCGTGGACCTTCGTCCAGTGGAAGCCGAGGAGTTCGCCCTCCCGCTCCGCCAGGAAGAAGCCGGCCGGGTCGAACCAGGGCTGGCTCTTGCGGTCGTCGAGGTCGCGCTGGGCGAGGGAGCCCTGTTCGGGGTGGTGGGCGAAGGCGGCGGCGTTCAGCGCGAGCCAGGCCGTGTCGTCCTGGCCGGGGACGAAGGTGCGGACGGTGACGCCGTCGGGAAGCTTCGGGTCCGGGAGGTCCAGGTCCGTCAACGAGCGCCGCAGCTGGCGGAGTTCGCGGAACAGGGTGAGGCCCAGCACCTGGGCGAGGTGGCGGGCGGCCGAGTGGCCGCCGTGCGCCCAGACCCGGAGGCGTTTGCCGGACGCGCCCAGCAGGGCGCTGCCCAGGGCGCGGCCGTGGCCGTGGCCCCGATGGGACGGGTGCACGACCAGTTCGGCGGCCGGCGCCTCCACCGGGTCCGTGTCCTCCAGCTGGGCGTAGCCCACGAGTTCGTCGCCGACAGTGAGGAGCAGATGGGAGACGCCCTCCCTGGCGCCGCCGCTCAGCTGGAGACGGCCCTGCTCGGACACCGGCTGCTGGCCGTCGGCCCGGGCGGCCTCCGCCAGCAGCTTCAGCACGGCCCCGGCCTGGTCCGGGGCGAGCGCGGAGTAGGTGTCGATGGAGCGGGAGTACATGGGCGGCCGTGCGGTGTCGTCGCTGGTCATGCGTACGAGGGTACGGGGCCGCACCGGCAAAGTGGGGGCAAGGGGAAAGGTAAAGGGCGGGGCAACAGGCAACCAGGATTTAACCATGAAACCCCTGTTGCGCTACGCGCGTTGACCCTAGGCTGCGCCGGACCGGGCCACTTCTCAGCAGACCCACAGGGGGGTTCCATGCAAGCCAAGCCCAGACCGTCCAGACGCCGTGCCTACGCACTGCTCGCGTCCGCCGCCGGACTCGCCACCGCCGCCGCGCTGGCGAGCGCCCTGCCCGCCGACGCGCACTCCGACAAGGGGCACGGGCACCAGCCCGGCCGTTACCAGGACGTCCAGCTCCTCTCCTTCAACGACCTGCACGGCAACCTCGAACCGCCGTCCGGCTCCTCCGGCCGGGTCACCGAGCTCCAGGCCGACGGGACGACCAAGACGGTCGACGCGGGCGGTGTCGAGTACCTCGCCACGCATCTGCGGCAGGCCCGCGCGGGGCATCCGTACTCCGTCACCGCCGCCGGCGGTGACATGGTCGGCGCCTCCCCGCTCATCTCCGGGCTCTTCCACGACGAGCCCACCATCGAGGCGCTCAACAAGCTCGACCTGGACGTGACGACGGTCGGCAACCACGAGTTCGACGAGGGTGCGAAGGAACTCGCGCGCCTGCAGAACGGCGGCTGCCACCCCACGGACGGCTGCTACACCGACAAGAAGTTCAAGGGCGCCGACTTCCCCTACCTGGCCGCCAACGTCCTCGACGAGAAGACGGACAAGCCGATCCTCAAGCCGTACTGGGTCTGGCAGAAGAAGGACGTGAAGATCGGGTTCATCGGCGTCACCCTGGAGGGCACGCCGGGCATCGTCTCCGCCGACGGCGTCAAGGGCCTGGCCTTCAAGGACGAGGTCGAGACCATCAACAAGTACGCCAAGGTGCTGCAGCGCCAGGGCGTGCAGTCGATCGTGGCGCTGGTCCACGAGGGCGGCCTCCCGAGCTCGTCGTCGTACAACTACGACTGCGACTCGCCGGGTGCCGGTGACGGCGTCTCCGGTCCGATCGTCGACATCGCGAAGAACGTGACCCCGGCCGTGGACGCGCTCGTCACCGGCCACACCCACGCCGCGTACGTCTGCACGATCGACGACCCGGCGGGCAACCCGCGCATGGTCACCTCCGCCGCCTCCTTCGGCCGCCTGTACACCGACACCACGCTGACCTACGACCGCCGCACCGGCGACATCGCGCGTACGGCCGTACAGTCCGCGAACCGCGTGGTCACCCGGGACGTCGCCAAGGCGCCCGACATGACCGGGCTGATCAGTAAGTGGAACACCCTCGCCGCCCCGATCGGCAACCGCGCCATCGGCTACGTCTCCGCCGACATCGGCAACACCGGCACCGAGTCCCCGATGGGCGACCTGATCGCCGACGCCCAGTTCGCGTACGGCAAGGAGCTGGACCCGGAGACCGACCTGGCGCTGATGAACCCGGGCGGGGTGCGGGCCGGGCTCACCTACGCGGCCAAGGGGAGTGAGGGCGACGGCGTCGTCACCTACGCCGAGGGCTTCACCGTGCAGCCGTTCGCCAACACCGTGAACCTCCAGAACTTCACCGGCGCCCAGCTGATCCAGGTGCTGAAGGAGCAGGTGAGCGGTGCGAACGCGGCCGCCCCGAAGATCCTGCAGCCCTCCGGGAACCTCACCTACACCCTGGACCTGACCAGGACCGGCGCGGACCGGGTCGTCACCGACTCCATCCGCCTCGACGGCGCGGCCATCGACCCGTCGGCCACCTACCGCGTCGCCACCAACTCCTTCCTCGCGGGCGGCGGCGACGGCTTCACGACCCTGGGGCAGGGCACCGACGACCTCGTGGGCACGGACGACCTCGCCGCCCTCGCGGAGTACCTGACGGCCAACTCCTCGGCCGCCGCCCCGATCGCGCCGCCGGTCACGAACCGGATCACGATCGTGCAGTAGCCCCGTCCGGCCTTACGGGCCCGGTGCGCGCAGCCGCGTGCACCGGGCCCGTTCTGTTTTATAAAACCTGTGTGAGGTGCCGTTTGGTTCCGCGTTGCTTCTGAAAATATGTCTCAGCTGTAATTCATCCATGTCTTAGTGAAAATGGCTTTCTTCGGCTGGCGGATCGCGTAATGTTTTCCATGTCGAAAGCGAACGGCGCGGACGACGGAACGAAACAGACCGAAGGAGAAGATCATGACCTTCCACAAGCTCGTCCCGGTGAAGAAGGCCGACAAGCCCGCCCCGAAGCCGGTGCAGAAGAAGAAGGACTGCAAGAAGCACGAGGTCAAGCGCCCTGTGGGTCACCAGTAAGTCGCCAGCGTCGAGGAGGGAAAAATCATGAGCTTCCGCAAGATCGCCCCGATCAAGAAGAACCACAAGCCCGCTCCGGTCGCGAAGAAGCCCGCGCCGAAGAAGCCGGCGCCGAAGCGTCGCCCGGTCGGCGACGAGCGCTGACAAAGAATTCACAGAAGTAATTCAAATCAATTCACAGGTCATTGCAGCAGAGCGGTAGAGGAACTGTTGCAGAACCAGGACAGAGAGGTACGGCACCATGAGCTTCCGCAAGATCGCCCCGATCAAGAAGAACCACAAGCCCGCCCCGGCCCCGAAGAAGCCCGCGCCGAAGAAGCCGGCCGCCCCGACGCGCCGCCCCGTCGACAACGGCTGACACAGCGGCAGCGGCTGACACAGCAGCACGCGACGAGGCGGGGTCACCGGTTAAGCGTGGTCGCACCGGTGGCCCCGCCTCGGCCATGTCCGCACACCCGTATCACCCAGACATCCGAAGGGAGTTGCCGACCATGAGAGAAGCCCGCGCGGCCTTCCGCCGCTTCTGGCCGCTGACCCGCGGCGACCGCAGATGGCTCGGCGCGATCATCGCGTGCGTCGTGGTGTCCGCGCTCGCCGAGACCGCCGCGATCCTGCTCTTCGCCGACCTCACCGACAACGCCCTGGCGGCCGGTTCGCTGTCCGACTTCTGGGGCCCGGCCGGCGCCTGGCTGCTGGTCGCCGCACTGGGCGCGTTCGTCGGCTACCTCGGCAACTCACTGGCCACCTGGACCGCCGAGAGATTCGTCCTGCGCCTGCGCGCCAAGGTCTTCCGGCACGTCCAGGACCTGCCCCCGCACTTCTTCCAGAAGCACCGCCAGGGCGACCTGGTGGAACGCCTCACCGGAGACGTCGAGGCCATCGAGCAGATGGTCGTGTCGGGTGTCGTCGGCACCGTCGCCGCCGCTTTCTCCGCCGTCTTCTACGCGGCCGCCGCCTTCTGGCTGCGCTGGGACCTGGCCCTGGCCACCTTCGTCCTCGCGCCCCTGTTCCTGGTCGCCGCCCGCCGCTTCTCCGGCCGGATCAAGTCGGCCTCCCAGGACGAGCGGGTCGCGGACGGGGCGATCACCTCCGTGGTGGAGGAGTCGCTGGGCAACGTCGTCCTCACCCAGGCGTACAACCGCCGCCGGGACGAGGAGAAGCGGCTCGACGTCGAGGCCCGCGCGTGGATGCGGGCGAGCGTGCGCGGGGCCCGGCTCAGCGAGATGTACGCCCAGTTCGTCGAGGTCGTCGAGACCCTGTGCGTGCTGGCCGTCATCGGCCTGGGCGTCTGGGAGATCTCCGCGGACCGCATGAGCCTCGGCGAACTCCTCGCCTTCGCCGCCTTCCTCGGCTACCTCTACCCGCCGATCCGCAACCTGGGCCAGCTCGGTCTCACCCTCACCGCGGCCACCGCGGGCGCGGAACGCATCGGCGAGATCCTGGACGCCGAACCCGCCGTCACCGACCCCGCCGAACCCGTCGGCCCCTGGCCCGTCCGCGGCTGGGTCAGCTTCCACAACGTCTCCTTCCGCTACCCCGAGTCCCGCCGCGCCTCCCTGCGCGACGTCGACTTCGCGGCGGGCCCCGGCGAACTGGTCCTGGTCACCGGCAAGAGCGGCGCCGGCAAGTCCACCCTCTCCAAGCTCCTCACCCGCTTCTACGACCCCTCGGCCGGCGTGATCTGCCTGGACGGCGTCCCGCTCGGCGACGTACCCCTGGAGTTCCTCCGCGAGAACGTCGCCCTGCTCCCGCAGCAGACACTGATCCTCAACGGCACGGTCCGCGAGAACATCGAGTGCGGCCGCCCCGGCGCCACGGACACCGAGATCGAACAGGCCGCCCGCGACGCCGCCGCCCACGACTTCATCACCACCCTCCCCGAGGGCTACGACACCCACATCGCCCCCGGCACCGCCGCCCTCTCCGGTGGCCAGCTCCAGCGGATCGCCATCGCCCGCGCGATGCTCCGCGCCGCCCCGGTCCTCGTCCTCGACGAGCCGACGGCCGGCCTGGACGCGATCGCCGCCCGCCAGGTCGTCGCCCCCCTGCGCAAGCTCATGGCGGGCCGTACGACCATCATGATCACGCACGACCTCACCCTCGCCCCCGACGCCGACCGCATCCTGGTCGTCGACCGCGGCCGCCTGGTGGAGGCCGGCACACACGAGGAACTCCTCGCCCGGGGCGGCGCGTACGCCACCCTCGCCCACCCCCTCCCGGAGGCGATCGCGGCGGAGTCGGCAGCGGTCCCGGACGAGACCATGATCCTCAGGTGGTAGTCCAGGCGTAGTTCAGGCAGCAGGAACCGTGCGCAGGGTGTACCCCATCCCGCGCACGGTGTGGATGAGCCGCGGTTCGCCGCGGCTCTCCAGTTTCCGCCGCAGGTACATGATGTAGACGTCCAGCGTGTTGGACGTGGGCTCGAACTCGAAGCCCCACACGTCCCGCAGGATCCGCTCCCGGCTGAGCACCCGCCCCGGGTGCCGCAGCATGAACTCCAGCAGCGAGTACTCGGTCTTGGTGAGGTCGACGGCCCGGTCCCCGCGGTGCACGGTCCGGGTCCGCAGATCCATCGCGACGTCGCCGAAGCCGAGGAGCCGGTCCCCGGGCGGGTCCGCCGCCGGCTCCCGCCTCGGACTGCGCCGCAGCAACGCCCGTACCCGGGCCAGGAGTTCCTCGTTGGCGAAGGGCTTGGCCAGATAGCCGTCGGCGCCGTTGTCCAGGGCGACGATGCGGTCCCCCACCGCGTTCCGCCCGGTGATCATGAGAATGGGCACGGTGGAGCCGGAGGCCCGGATCCGCCGGGTCGCGGCCAGGCCGTCCAGCCCCGGCATCTCGACGTCCATCAGCACCAGGTCGGGCGCGCTCTCCGCGGCCCCGAGGAGGGCGAGGGCCACTCTGCCGTCCCCGGCGAGGAGCGTCTCGTACCCCTCGAACCTGAGCAGCCGGCCGATCCCATCCCTCACGGCCGCGTCGTCGTCGGCCAGCAGAATCTTCCTCGCCATCTGACAAAAGTGTGACGAGGGGCTGTGAGGGGGCTGGGGCGGGGATGTGCGTGGGCTACGGCTACGGCCGCCGGGCGGTCACGGCTGCCGGGGCAGGGAGCGGGGCGGGCGGATGCTCCAGTACCACTGGAGCACGGCGCCCAGGACGGCGCCCGAGGCCAGCGGCACGCACACGATCAGCAGGAAGGGATGGTCGTACCGCTCCGTGACGATCAGCCCGAAGCCGACCACCATCATGAGGACCATCATGGCCACGGCGCCGTAGCTTCCCCACTGCCACGCCTTGCGGCGCACGGCCCCCTGCCGGATCCGCTCCTCGACGTCCGGGCGCCGCTCCCAGGTGAGGCTGCGGTGCGGGGCGGCCGCCAGGCACAGGTCCGCGACCTCGGTGTAGGGGTCGGCCAGCTGCCAGTCGTTGAGGTGCGGGAGCAGGAAGCGGCGGCCCTCGAAGTCGTACAGGTAGGTGAGCCATTGGGGGGCCATCCGCCCGGAACCGCGCGGGACCGGCTCGACCCGGATGTCGTACACCTCGGACCACGTCCAGGTGCGCGCACGCACGGCTCCCTGCGCGGTGATCCCGGCGGCCGTGACCCTGGTGTGCGCGCGGAAGTACTCCAGCGCGATCCGCGCCATCGTCACGACCAGCAGCAGCGTGAAGACCGGCGGCCCCCACCGGTCCACGCCCTCGCGCCCGCCGGCGGTGAACCGGCCGGTCTGGACGACCCCGTTCACCAGCAGCACCCCCAGCAGCAGAAGGCGTCCCAAGGGCTCCTTCCGCCGCTTGCGGTACTCCCGCTCGATACCGCCCTCGTCCATGCGCCGTGCCTTCCCCCCCAGCGCACCGAACGAGTGCGCGACTGGGGAGAGGGTAAGGCGGGTCGCTGTGGGGCTTACCGGCAGGCCAGGATGCGGCCTTACCTGCCGTGATCGCGTTGCTTGTGCCGCGGGCACGCCCAGCCCACACTTGAACTCTTCGACGGACCCGACCTGGACGAGGTCCTGTGGCAGGCATGGAAGGCCGGCGTTTCAGGACACCAACGTCACCGAAGGCCCCGCCAAGGGGTTCGTGGTCGGGGAGGCGATCACGGGGCCGAGGCGCGGGTGAGCGTTCCAGCGAAAGCCGCTGCTGTCTTCACACCGTCTCCGGCGGAGCCGTAGGCGCGCCCGGGAGGCGTACGGTGGCGACCGTGCCGCCGCCTGTCGCGCGGGCCAGGGCGACGTCGCCGCCGGCCTGTTGGACCGTGCGGGCCACGATGGAGAGGCCGAGGCCGGAGCCGGGGAGGGCGCGGGCGCTCGGGGAGCGCCAGAAGCGGTCGAAGACGTGGGGGAGTTCGTCCTCCGGGATGCCGGGACCGTGGTCGCGGACCGTGAGGACGCCCCGCTCCAGGGCGACGTCGATCTTGCCGCCCTCGGGGCTGAACTTCACGGCGTTGTCGAGGATGTTGACGATCGCCCGCTCCAGGGCGGAGGGCTCGGCGCGTACGAACCACGGCTGGACGTCCGCCGTGATCGTCAGCTCGGGACCGCGCAGGCGGGCGCGGCGCAGGGCCGCCTCGACCGTGTCCTGTAGCGCCACGACCTGGACGCGCTCGCCGCGCTGGCCCTCCGAGCGGGACAGCTCCTGGAGGTCGCCGATCAGCGACGCCAGCTCCGTCATCTGCGCCTTGACCGAGGCGAGGAGCGCCTTGCGGTCGGCAGGGGGGATGGGGCGGCCGGTCTCCTCGCTGCGGGTGAGGAGCTCGATGTTCGTACGGAGGGAGGTGAGGGGCGTCCGGAGTTCGTGACCGGCGTCCGCGATGAGCTGCTGCTGCAGCTCGCGGGAGTTGGCCAGGGATGTGGTCATGGAGTTGAACGAGCGGGACAGGCGGGCGATCTCGTCGTCCGACTCCTCCTCCACCGGGATGCGGATGCTCAGGTCCTCGGTACGGGCGATGTGTTCGACCGCTTCGGTGAGTTCGTCGACGGGGCGGAGGCCGGCCCGCGCGACCGCGAGACCCGCGGCGCCGGCGCCGAGGACTCCGATGCCGGAGACGACGAGGAGGAGCAACGCCAGTTCGTTCAGTGTCGCCTGGGTGCCTTTGAGCGGCACGGCGATCATCAACGCGGCGTTCTTGACCATACCCCGGCCGCCGAGATCGTCGGTGTCGACCATGATGGACGTCGTCAGGATGCGTACCGGGTTGCCGTCCTTGTCGGTCCCGTTGCGCAGGACACCGTTTCCGGGGACCGGGTCCGACGCGTACGACTTGTCACTTCCGTTGGTCTTCACCAGGGACGTCGCACCGCCCAGCAGACAGACCGTACCGTCGGATTTGACCAGTTGGGTGTAGCCCTTGAAGCGCCCCCCGAAACCGAATCCTCCCGTCGGTGTCTGGGAGCAGTTCTGCAGCGCCGACTCCACCTGTGCGTACGGCATCGACCGGGGGACGCTCGTCGTCAAGTCGTTGTTGATCTCGTCGTACAGCTTCCCCTGCACGATGAACCAGCACGTCACCGAGACCGCCGCCACCGCGAACGCCACCGCCGCCGCGACCAGCATCGACAGGCGGGCGCGGATCGGGAGGGTGCGGAAGCGGCGGGCGAGCTTCACTCCGCGCCGCCTTGGCGCAGGACGTACCCGACGCCGCGCACCGTGTGGACGAGGCGGGGTTCGCCGCCCGCCTCGGTCTTGCGGCGGAGGTACATGACGTAGACGTCGAGGGAGTTCGAGGACGGCTCGAAGTCGAAGCCCCAGACGGCCTTCAGGATCTGCTCGCGGGTGAGGACCTGGCGCGGGTGTGCCATGAACATCTCCAGGAGCGTGAACTCCGTGCGGGTCAGCTCCACCTGGCGACCGGAGCGCGTGACCTCGCGCGTCGCGAGGTCCATGCGCAGGTCGCCGAAGGTGAGCGCCTCGTCCTCCTGGGCGGCTTCGGACACGGAGGCCGCGTAGGAGCTGCGACGCAGCAGCGCACGGATGCGGGCGAAGAGTTCGTCGAGTTCGAACGGCTTGACCAGGTAGTCGTCGGCCCCCGCGTCGAGCCCGGTGACCCGGTCGCCGACCGTGTCGCGGGCCGTCAGCATCAGGATGGGGGTCGTGTCGCCCGCCCCGCGGATGCGGCGGGCCGCGGTCATGCCGTCCATCCGCGGCATCTGGATGTCGAGGACGATCAGGTCGGGCTTGTACGCCGTCGCCTTCTCCAGCGCGTCCGCGCCGTCCACGGCCTCCTCGGTCTCGTACCCCTCGAAGGCGAGGCTGCGCTGGAGCGCTTCGCGTACGGCCGGCTCGTCGTCGACGATCAGGATGCGCTGGGGGTCACGGTCGCCATCGGCGGGGCTCATCGCTCGCGGTTCCTCGGGGTGCGGTGGTTCGTCGGTCGGGACGCCTCTCAGCCTCGCATGTTTCCGGGCTGTCGGGTATGCACGCTGGTGGGGCGGAAAACCCTAGCCGCGTACCAGGGTCATGCGGCTCAGCGGCACCTTGCGCTGGTGCGGCCGGGCCATGGACATGCGCAGGCCCATCAGCTGCGGGGCCGGCGCGACCTCCGGGGCGCGCGGGGCCGGGGTCGTGGCCACCGCCGCCTCCGTCGGCGCGTGGAGTTCGTACGCCACCGCGAGGGCCAGGGTGATGCCGGCCGGGCCTTCGGCGGCCGTCGTGTGCGCGACCTGCGGGACCTGCGAAGCCTGAGCGACCTTCTTGATCATGACGTACTCCCTACGTGCTCGTGCTGGTGGTTCAGCTGGTGGAGCCCGCCCGCAGCTTGGCCAGGTCGGACTTGACGGTGTTGATCGGGATGGCGAAGCCGAGGCCGACGCTGCCCGCGTCCGAGGAGGACGAGGAGGAGGACGAACTGGCCGAGTACATCGCCGAGTTGATGCCGATGATGTTGCCGCCGGCGTCGATCAGCGCGCCGCCGGAGTTGCCCGGGTTGAGGGACGCGTCGGTCTGGATCGCCTTGTAGGTCGTGGTCGACGAACCGGTGTCGCCGTTGAACTGCTGGCCGCCGAAGGAGAACGGCCACTGGCCGCTGCCGCCGCTGCCCTGGCTCTGCTGGCTCTGGCTCTCGTCGGTGGAGACGGTGACGTCCCGGTTCAGCGCGGAGACGATGCCGCTGGTGACGGTGCCGGTCAGGCCCTCGGGGGAGCCGATCGCCACGACCGTGTCGCCGACCTGGACGCCGTCGGAGTTGCCCAGGGTGGCGGGCGTGAGGCCGGAGGCGCCTTCGAGCTTGAGGAGGGCGAGGTCCTTGGCGCTGTCGGTGCCGACGACCTTGGCGGTGTAGGACTTGCCGGCGCTGGTCGTCACCTTGATCGACTGGGCGCCGGAGATGACGTGGTTGTTGGTGACGATCTCGCCGTTGCTGGTGATGATCACACCGGAGCCGGTGGAGGTGCCGTTGCTGAGGGTCGCGTTGACCTCGACGACGCTCGGGCTGACGGCGGCGGCGATCGTGGCGACGTCGCCCTTCTTGCTGGAGGGCACCACGCTGGTGGTGGTGGAGCTGGAGACGACCTGGTTCTTGCCGGTCAGCTCCTGGAAGGCGTACGCGGTGCCGCCGCCCACCGCCGCCGCGACGATCGCGACCGCGGCCAGCAGGGCTATCGGGCCCCGGGCGCGCTTCTGCTTCGCGTGAGCCGAGTGCGGGGTCTCATCGGGGTGCGCCGAGAACTCCGGGAGCTGCGTGGTCTCCGGCTCCACGGTGACCGGCTGCGCCGCGAGCGGGGCCTGCGGGGCCTGCTGTGCCGCCTGCTGCATCGGCTGGTGCGTGGGCGGGGGCGGCCACTCGGGGTTGACGGGAGAGGCAGCGTGCTGCTGCTGGGGGTACGCGCCCTGGTAGGCGTCGCCCTGGGGACCCTGCGGGTTCTCGTACTCGCCGCTGCGGCGGAAGCTCTCGGTCATGACAAATAGCTTGTCCCGTGACCATGAGAGCTTCCTGAGCGCCCGCTGAGAACGGGAAGAGAAGCTCGTTTGCCCGAAATAAAGAGGCTTCTCGCAGGTCGAGCGGGGTTCTCAGAAGCCGTTCATGAAGGCTTTCCTGTGAGTGCGGGCCGGTGGGGGCTGGTCGCGCAGTTCCCCGCGCCCCTGAAGGGGCGCTCGCTACAGTGCCCTTCTTTTAGGGGCGCGGGGAACTGCGCGAGCAACCACCACGCACCCGCACCAGAACGACTACGCGCACCCGCAAGAACCCCGCACCACCAGCCGCGAAGGAAACGTCTTCAGGCGCTCCCTCCGCGATCCCGCCACCCGCAGGCCGTCGTCCAGGACGAGATCCACCGCCGCCCGCGCCATCGCCGGGCGGTCCGACGCGATCGTCGTCAGCGGGGGATCCGCGAGCGCCGCCTCCTTGATGTCGTCGAAGCCGGCCACCGCCAGCTCCCCCGGCACGTCGATACGCAGCTCCCGCGCCGCCCGCAGCACACCGAGCGCCTGGTCGTCGGTGGAGCAGAAGATCGCCGGCGGGCGGTCGGGGCCGGAGAGGATCTCCAGGGCGACCCGGTACGCGTCGTACCTGTTGTACGGCGCCTCGAACAGCCGGTCCTCCGTGGGCAGCCCCGCCTCGTCCATGGCCCGGCGCCAGCCCTCGACGTGGTCGGAGACCGGGTCGCCGACCGACGGGGTCTCTGCGGTGCCGCCCATACAGGCCACGTACTCGTAGCCGTGCTCCAGCAGATGCCGTACGGCGAGCTGGGCGCCGCCGAGGTCGTCGGTCACCACCGCGACGTCGTCGATCGCCTCCGGCCGCTCGTGCAGCAGCACCACCCGGGCGTCCCAGGCCTCGATCTCGGCCGCGGCCTGGTCGTTCAGCGCGTGGGAGACGAGGATGAGGCCCGAGACCCGCATCCCGAGGAACGCGCGCAGATAGTGGACCTCGCGCTCGGCGACGTAGTCGGTGTTCCCGACCAGCACCATCTTTCCGCGCTCGGACGCCGCCTGCTCCACCGCGTGCGCCATCTCGCCGAAGAACGGCTGCCGGGCGTCCGGGATGATCAGGCCTATGAGGTCGGTGCGCCGTGAGGCCATCGCCTGGGCGACCCGGTCGGGGCGGTACCCCAGTTCCTTGATCGCGGCGAGGACACGCTCGCGCGTGGCCGGGGCGACCGGCCGGGGTCCGTTGTTGATGACATAGCTGACAACGGCGGTCGAAGTTCCCGCCAGCCGCGCCACATCGTCCCGAGTCACCTTGGCCACGCGCGGAGTCTACGCGGATGGACCCGCTCTGGGCAGGGCATATCGCGGCTTCGCTTGCGTAAGCAATGCCCCGGCCGGGCGACGGCCATGCCTCGCCCGGCCCTCGACTATGCCTCCGCAGGCACCTCGACCGCGTCCAGGGCGGCCGATGCGTCCACATCCTCCGTCTTTGCGTGGTCCGCCTTGGCCTTGGCGTCGTCGCTCGCCCGCTCACCCTTCTCGGGCGTAACGAATCGATAACCGACGTTCCGGACGGTGCCGATCAAGGACTCGTGCTCCACGCCGAGCTTGGCGCGCAGCCGTCGTACGTGCACATCGACGGTCCGGGTGCCGCCGAAGTAGTCGTACCCCCAGACCTCCTGGAGCAGCTGTGCGCGAGTGAACACCCGGCCGGGGTGCTGGGCCAGGTATTTCAGCAGCTCGAACTCCTTGAAGGTGAGGTCGAGGACCCGTCCCTTCAGCTTCGCGCTGTACGTCGCCTCGTCGACCGACAGGTCGCCGTTGCGGATCTCCATGGGGGAGTCGTCGGCGACGATCTGCTGCCGGCCCATGGCGAGGCGCAGTCGCGCCTCGACCTCGGCGGGACCCGCCGTGTCGAGGAGGACGTCGTCGATGCCCCAGTCGGCGGTGACGGCGGCGAGCCCGCCCTCCGTCACGACCAGGATGAGCGGACAGCCGGGGCCGGTCGACCGCAGCAGCTGGCAGAGGCTGCGGACCTGCGGGAGGTCGCGGCGGCCGTCGATCAGGATGACGTCGGCACCCGGGGTGTCGACGAGGGCGGGGCCTTCGGCCGGGGCGACCCGCACGTTGTGCAGGAGCAGGCCGAGGGCCGGCAGCACCTCCGTCGACGGCTGGAGGGCGTTGGTCAGGAGCAGCAGAGAACTCATACGTCTGGTTCCTCCTCGGTCCCTGCGAGGACTGTGTGCAATGACACTGCGCTGCGCTCCCGATGCTCCATACATCCGCGGTCACCTGGAGTTTCCCGCTTCGTATACAAGCCTTCCGAAAGCACAAAAGGACCCGGTGGCGGCGCTGCCCGAGTCCTCTGCCCAGCAGAATAGCCCACATGAGCATTGGTCCGGCAGGTCATGTGGCACGTTCCATCGTTCGTCCGAACTCTGAGACAAGCAGATACGCCCCTATCCGGACGTTTCTGCGCACGGCCGACGGGGTTTCCGTCGATTCCGTATACGATCCGGCCTCCGTCGTATACGACAGCTCCCGGCCACTCTCCCGTGACCTCGTGTTCGTCATGGCCCACGGTTTCACGGGCGACGTGGACCGGCCACACGTACGACGGGTGGTGACCGCGCTGACGGATTACGCCCCGGTCGTCAGCTTCTCCTTCCGGGGCCACGGCCGCTCCGGCGGCCGTACCACCGTCGGCGATCGCGAGGTCCTCGACCTGGCGGCGGCGGTGCGATGGGCACGCGAGCTCGGGCACACCCGCGTGGTGACCGTCGGCTTCTCCATGGGCGGCTCGGTGGTCCTGCGGCACGCGGCGCTGCACGCCGGGGTGGACGCCGTGGTCTCCGTGTCGTCCCCCGCCCGCTGGTACTACCGGGGCACCGCCCCGATGCGCCGCGTCCACTGGCTGGTCACCCGTCCCGAGGGCCGGCTGGTCGGCCGCTACGGCTTCCACACCCGTATCCACTACCGCGACTGGAACCCGGTCCCGCTGTCCCCGGTGGAGGCGGTGCCGAAGATCGCGCCCGCCCCGCTGCTGATCGTGCACGGCGACAGCGACGGCTACTTCCCGGTCGACCACCCGCAGATGCTGGCCGCGGCCGCGGGTGACGGCGCCGACCTGTGGCTGGAGCCCGGCATGGGCCACGCCGAACACGCGGCGGACGAGGCGCTGCTGGCCAGGATCGGCGACTGGGCGGTGTCCCGGGCGGGCTAGCCTGGCCCCGTACACAGCCGACTGACTGATTCTCCAGAGGAACCTGATGCCCAAGGTCACGGTGCGCTACTGGGCCGCCGCGAAGGCCGCGGCCGGCATCGCCGAGGAGCCGTGCGACGCGGACACCCTCGCCGAGGCGCTGGACGCGGTGCGCGTGCGACACCCCGGGGAACTGGCGCGCGTCCTGCGGCGATGCTCCTTCCTCGTCGACGGTGACCCCGTGGGGACGCGTGCGCATGAGACGGTACGGCTGGCCGAGGGCGGCACGGTCGAGGTGCTCCCGCCGTTCGCAGGAGGGTGAGCGAGAGCGATGACCAACCAGCCGTACGAGGGCTACGACCCGTACCAGCAGCAGCCCCAGGCCGGGCAGCAGCAGTGGGGGTACGAGGAGCAGCAGCAGTACGCCACGCAGCAGTGGCAGGGGCAGACGTGGGAGACGCAGACGCACGCGCCGGTGCCGGCGGCGGCCGCGGAGACGTCGTACCTGCAGCAGCAGCCGTATGCGCAGGCGCAGCAGCAGCCGACGTACCCGGCACCCCCGCAGGCCGCGGCGGCTCCGGCGGCCGCCACTGCCCCTGCCCCCGCTGAGTCCGGCGGCCCGGGGTACGGTCCCTCGACCCTCGCCGGGAACGCGCGGATCACGGACGCGCAGCGGGCGCGCCTGGAGGGCCGTTCGCCGGTCATCGAGCCGGGGATGCAGCCGGCGCTGTTGACGGCGCTGCTGGGCCTGCTGCTGGCGGCGACGGCTCAGGTCTCCTCGTACGCCCTGGTCGTCCCCCTGGTGATCCTCCAGGCGGTGACGGCGGCGGGCTGGTTCCGCCTCAACGGCATGTGGCCGGCCCGGCAGGGCATCGCCCTCGCGTTCCTGGGCGGGCTGGCGGCGGACGCGGCGGTACTGGTGGCGGGCCGCGACCAGGCCCCGGCGGCGATCCTCGGCCCCCTGGGCATCTGGGTCCTGCTCACCCTCGTCCTCCAGCTCCGCTCGCACGCGGACCCGGACACGCGTATGTACGGCCTGATGGCCACGGTCGCGTCCTCCGCGCTGACGATCATCGCGACGGGTTACCTGGGCGCGGATCCGGACGCGGTGTCGGTCGGGGCGGCGGCGGTCGCGGTGGCCGTACTGGCGAGGGCGTTGCCGCTGCCGACGCCGGCGTCGGTGGTCGTGTCCCTGCTGGCGGCGACCGGGGCGGGCATCGCGGTGGGCGGTATGACGGGGCTGGGCACGCAGGGAGCGCTGATCGGAGCGGCGGCCGCGGCGTGCGCGCTCGTCGGCCACCGGGTGGCGAGCTACGACTACCCGTCGAGGTTCGTCCACTTCACGGCGGGCGTGGCCCTACCCCTGTCGGCAGCGGCCCCCTTGGTCTGGGTCCTCCACTGACCCGCCCACCCACCCCCCCGACTCGGTTCGTGGAGGACTGAGGCCGAAGCCCTGTAGGCGCGCGGCGCCTTCGAACGGGGACTGGGCCCGACCTCAGGCGCGCGGCGCCTTCGAACGCGGGCTGGACGGCCGACCTCAGGGGCGCGGCGCCTTTGAACCCGGGCTTGGGCGGCCGACCTCAGGGGCGCGGCGCCTTTGAACCCGGGCTAGGGCGGCCGACCTCAGGCGCGCGGCGCCTTCGAACGCAGGCTAGGGCGGCCGGCCTCAGGGGCGCGGGGAACTGCGCGATCAGCCCCCACCGGCCCGCAGCCGAAACACAGGCCTGGGACGCCCCGATCCGGGGGTCTGGGGGCGGCAGCCCCCAGCACCACCACCGCCACCACCACCGCCGGCCACTGTCACAGCTGCTCGACAATCCCCCATCGGCCCGCCCCCGCAGGGTTAGCGTGGCTGGACCGACGTGAAAATGCCGACCCGGGGGACCCACACCACATGCGCGCCCTGCGAACACTCCTGATCGTCGTCGTCGTTCTCGGCGTCCTCTTCGTGGTCGTCGACCGCGTCGCCGTGCACTTCGCCGAGAGCGAGGCCGCCGGCAAGCTGAAGACGACCGAGGGGCTCGCGAGCACCCCCGACGTCTCCATCAACGGCTTTCCGTTCCTCACCCAGGTCGCCGGCGGCACCCTCGACGACGTCGAGGTCGGCATCAAGGACTACGACGCCAGCACCGGCACCGCCGGCAAGACCATCCGTATCGACGACCTGCACGCCGACATGAAGGACGTCACCTTCACCGGCGACTACAGCTCCGCCACCGCGCGGTCCGCCACCGGCACCGCGCTCATCTCCTACGCCGAGCTGCTGAAGAACGCGCGGACGGAGCCCGTGGACATCGGCCTCGGCTTCACCGGCCAGGTCGTCGGACTCGGCGACGGCGGCAACGGCAAGATCAAGGTCACCCTCGACATCACCGTGCCCGGCGTCAGCGCCCACCAGAAGGTGCCCGTCCTCAGCACGGTCACCGTCAAGGACAACACCGTCCAGGTGCACGCCGACAACCTCCCCAAGCTCGCCGGGGTGAGTGTCATCGAGAACCGCTTCCGGCAGGCCTCCGACTTCCAGCAGGCGATCGATCAGCTGCCCGGCGGTGTCCAGCTGGACAAGGTGCAGGCTGTGCAGGACGGTGTGGAGATCGCGGTGAAGGGTTCGAACGTCAAGCTGGCCGGGTAGAAAGCGCGACGGCGGCGGTCACCGGCGGCCCCACCGGCGGTCACGGCGGCCTGTCGGCGTTCCAACAGGCGAGACGGCCGTGTCCGTACCTCAGATGTGACGACGGATACAGACACCCGCCCGTCCCGGAACCACGCCCCGGACCCTGATCGCGTCCCACAATCCGGACGATCGTGTCTCACCATACGACATGCCGGTGACATGCCCGGTTATCCGTCCCTACGATCGAGCCCATGAAGCGACAGGCGGATCTCACGAAGCGGCGGGCAGTCGACCTGTGCCGCGTTGCCGCCATGCTCTGTCGCCCCTTCTGACGGTGGAGGCCGCTGCCTCCCCCTCCCCCCTGCCCTCCCATGCCGAGGGCATCCGTGCGCCCCGCCGCGCACCCACCCGCACTCGCACGCCCCGCCGCAACTGCCCCGGAGGAGAAAGAGCATGAGCCGCAGCGACGTCCTCGTCGACGCCGACTGGGTCCAGGACAACCTGGACAACCCCGAGATCGCGATCGTGGAGGTGGACGAGGACACGTCCGCCTACGAGAAGAACCACATCAAGAACGCGATCCGGATCGACTGGACCAAGGACCTGCAGGACCCGGTCCGCCGCGACTTCATCGACCAGGAGGGCTTCGAGAAGCTCCTGTCGGCGAAGGGCATCGCCAACGACACGCTGGTGATCCTCTACGGCGGCAACAACAACTGGTTCGCGTCCTACGCCTACTGGTACTTCAAGCTGTACGGCCACGAGAACGTCAAGCTTCTCGACGGCGGCCGCAAGAAGTGGGAGCTGGACGCCCGCGAGCTGGTCGAGGAGGTCCCGGAGCGCACCGAGACCACCTACAAGGCCAAGCCGCAGAACACCGCGATCCGCGCCTTCCGCGACGACGTCGTGGCGGCCATCGGCTCGCAGAACCTCGTCGACGTGCGGTCCCCCGACGAGTTCTCCGGCAAGCTGCTCGCCCCGGCCCACCTGCCGCAGGAGCAGTCGCAGCGTCCGGGCCACGTCCCGTCCGCCCGCAACATCCCGTGGTCGAAGAACGCCAACGACGACGGCACGTTCAAGTCGGACGACGACCTCAAGGAGCTCTACGCCGAGGAGCAGGTGGACCTCGCCAAGGACACCATCGCCTACTGCCGTATCGGCGAGCGCTCGGCCCTGACCTGGTTCGTCCTGCACGAGCTGCTCGGTGTCGAGAACGTCAAGAACTACGACGGCTCCTGGACCGAGTACGGCAGCCTCGTCGGCGTCCCGATCGAGCTCGGCGCCAACAAGTAAGACCCCCGGCAAGACCTCAGACCGACCTTTCAAGACCTCTGGAGTATCAGCATGTGTGGAGCGAAGGCCGGCGGCCCGGACCCCTCGACGATCAAGCCCGGTGAGACCACGATCCAGGGGCAGGTGACGAAGGACGGCGAGCCCGTGGTCGGCTACGTCCGCCTGCTCGACTCGACCGGTGAGTTCACCGCGGAGGTCCCGACCTCCGCCACCGGACAGTTCCGCTTCTACGCGGCGGAGGGCACCTGGACCGTCCGCGCCCTCGTCCCCGGCGCCACCGCCGACCGCACGGTCGTCGCCCAGCAGGGCGGCCTGGCCGAGGTCGCGATCGCGGTCTGAGCCCACCAGCACACCCGGCCAAGGGCCGCACCCCCCGAACCAAACCCGGGAGGCGCGGCCCTTCGCCATGTCCGGACAGAGGACTCGGCCCTACCCTGGACTCATGCTGGCAAGGCGCCGTCGCGTGACCGCTCCTTGATGCGTCTCTCGCACTGCTTCGCAGGCTTCGAGTCGCTGCGCCGGACTCCGTCCGTCGGCCGTGAGGCGAGCCGGTGCGCACCGTCCCGCGCTCGACCCCCGTGCGGGACCTACCCTGGACTCATGCTGGCAAGGCGCCGTCGCGTGTACTTCGCCATGATGGGGATCTGTATCGGTCTCTTCGTCCTGGCGTGGGCAGTCGTACGCCTCTGGTCCGTCCCCGCCGCCGTGGGGATGTGTGTGGTGGCCATGGTCATTCCGCCGGTCGCCGCGATGGTCGCGAACCGCCGGGGGCCGGACGACCGCTGGTGGGACGATCCCTCGGGCGATCCGCAGTCCGACGAGTGGTGGGACGAGCTGGACGGCAAGAAACGCCCGCGGTCCTAGGGGCCGGACAGGCCCTACGCGCGGATGCGCTGCGTGAGGAAGAGCGCCGCGCGGTCCAGCGCCTCGTCGGCCTCGTCGAGGACGCCCGCGAAGGACTGGAACACATGCGGGACGTCGGCGGTGATGTCGAGGACGACGTCCACACCGGCGGCCCTGGCCCGCGCGGCCAGGCGCGTGGAGTCGTCCAGGAGCACCTCGTTCGTGCCGGCCTGCAGGAGCATCGGCGGGAAGCCGGTCAGGTCGGCCAGGACGGCCGGGCTGAGCAGCTCGTGGTGGGGATCCCGCCCCGCCATGTACATCGCCCCGGTGTGGGCCAGGGACTCCCGTGTGAAGTACGGGTCGATGCCCGCCTTCGTGTCCATGCTCTCCCCGGTGCGGGTGAGGTCGAGCCCGGGCGAGAACGCCACGATCGCGGCCGGCATCGGCAGCCCCGCGTCGCGGACGGCGAGGCAGGTGGTGACGCTGAGACCGCCACCGGCGGAGTCCCCGGCGAACGCGATGGACGACGGGTCCGTGCCGCTGTCGAGCAGCGCACGGTACGCGTCCACCGTGTCCTCGATCGCCGCCGGGAACGGGTGCTCGGGGGCCAGCCGGTAGTCCAGCGAGTAGGCCCTGAACCCGGTCCTGGTCACGAGGTTGCCCGTCAGTGACAGTGCGGTCTCGGGGGAGCCGAACACATAGGCGCCGCCGTGGAAGTACAGGAGCGTCCCGGCGCGCTCCCCGTCGACCGGCTCGACACACAGTGCCGGGCGCGGGCCGAGCTTCGCGGCCGAGGTGCGGATCCCGTCCGGGACGATCATCTCGGCCATCAGCGCCCTGAACCCGGCCCGGATGTCCTCGACCGACGGAGCGCCCACGGGCCGCGGCTGCCGCGCCCGCGCGTCGATCATCGCGCGTTGTTCCCTGCTCATACCTGCTCCCCTCGCATGTACATGCCGCTACAGTATATGCCGTGGCATATACATCGGGCGGTGACAGCGCCGACCTCCTCCTGGGTTTCTTCCACGACCTCGTGCGGTGCGAGACGCGGCTGTACAACGCCCTGAACGACCGTCTTCGCGAGCGGCACGGGATCGTCACGTCGCAGTTCGAGTTCCTGCGTCACCTGCGGGACCATCCCGGGTCCCGGGTCGGGGACCTCGCCGCCGGGTTCGCCATCGGCATCGGCGCGACCAGCAAGAGCGTCGACCGCCTGGAGAAGCAGGGCTGGGTCGTCCGCCAGGCCAATCCGGCGGACCGCCGGTCCTCGCTGCTGGCGCTGACCGGCGGCGGCTCGGCCCTGGTCGACGCGGCGGAGGCCACCGTCACCGAACGGCTGGCCGAGCTGATCGGAGACACCCTCGGCGAGTCCGGACCGGCCGTCGCACACGCCTTCGCCCGGCTCCGCGCCGTACTGGAACGCGACGAGATCGGCACGCCGACCGGCTGACCCCCTGGTGCACCGCCTAGTACACGAGCGCCTGCGCCCCGTCCGCCATCGCCTCCTGGACGAACACCTGCGCGCCCGCGATCCGTACGCCCTCGATCACGTCCTTCTCCGTGATGTCCCGGCGGGCCGCGCACTGCGTGCAGAGCGTGAGCGTGCCCCCGGCCAGGATCGAGTCGACCAGGTCGGGCAGCGGGGCGGCGTGCGGCAGTTCGAACTCGGCGGCCCGCCCCGGCAGCGCGAACCACGAGGACTCCCCGGTCAGCCACATCGACACCTCGACGCCGCTGGCCACGGCCACCGCCGCCACCGTGAACGCCTGCGAGCACCGCTCCGGGGCGTCCGCCCCCGCCGTCACCTTGATCACGAGCTTCTTAGCCATGCGAGCAGGGTAATCCGGCCGTCCGCCGCCTACGCCGGAGTCAGCACCGCGTAGTCCGCGAAGATCCTCCGGTACCGCAGATGCCGGGTCTCCTGGGTGTGCAGCCGCTGCCACTCCTCGACGTCGGCGGGGTGCCCGCACACCCCGGACTCGGCCCCGCAGTCCTGTTCGTCCCCCGACACGCACCGCGCCGCGTACTCCGGCGCGGCGCTCGTGTCCTGCGCGATCACGTACGGCACGTACCGGAAGACACGGCGGGTCACGGCTGGTGCTCCGCGCGCTGGTGCTGGCGCAGCAGCACGTTCGCGTCGGTGGCCGCGCTGTGGTCGAACGAGGTCAGGGCGGTCTCCCGGCGGTCGCCGAGCGCCGTGCACTCGACGCAGCCGGGGACGGGCCGGGGCGGCCGGCCGAGGTCGTCGGGGCTGGACGGTACGGCCCACGTACTACGGTCGTTCGCCGCGCGCACGCCCGCGCTCAGCCGCTCTCTGTCGGTAGCGGGGCGTAGCGTCGCCGGGTCGGCCTGCCACTCCCTGCCACCGCCGACGGGGCGCAGTATCGCGTACGGCCCCGACCGGTCCCGGTACTCGCCGACCTGGTCGGTGGCGGTGTCGTAGAGCAGGGTTCCGGGCTCCATGGCATTCGCTCCTTTCGTCCAACATCTATACGAAATGCGCGAGTTGGACTACTCTGCGTGTCGAGGCTGCTACGAGGATGGCCCGGGAGCGGGGTAGGCACGCCGATGAGGGGCCGTTCTTCCCCGTCTGGCGGCGCTAATTCCACAAATTCCATGGGGGACGAGGGAGGGGCGGTGCCGCAGAGGCGGGTGGTGACGGGGCGTAGTCAGGAGCCCAGGCAACGGTTCGCGGAGGAGTTGCGGTTGTTGAGGGCGGAAAGGGGGGTGAGCTTAAAAGGGCTGGCCGAGGAACTGGGCTGGGACGCGTCCAACTTCGGGAAGATGGAGAGCGGGCGGAGTCTGGGGAGCCCGGAGGTCGTGGAGGCGCTGGATCAGTTCTATGGGACGCCGGGGCTGTTGCTGGCCTTGTGGGAGTTGGCGGTTGGGGACCCGTCGCAGTTCAAGGAGCAGTATCGGCGGTACATGAGGTTGGAAGCGGAGGCGACGAGCCTGTGGCACTACGCCGGGAGCTCACCGCCGGGTCTGCTGCAGACGCCCGGGTACGTTCGTGAGGCACTCGCGGTGGGCTGGATCGAGGGTGCTGAGCTGGAGCAGCAGGTGGAGGCACGCGTAGGGCGTCGCCAACTGCTGGAGAGCAATGACCCGCCCATGTTTCGCGTCATCCTCTCCGAGGCCGTGCTACGTACGTCGCTGTGTGATCTGGTGGCGTGGCGGGAGCAGTTGGAGCACTTGGCGGCAGCTGCCGAACGACCGAACATCACCCTTCAGGTGCTGCCGTTCAGCGCCGGACCCCACGGCCTGATGAACACCTCCGTGATGTTCCTGCGGTTGCCGGATGGCCGTACGGTCGCCTACACCGAGAACGATTTACGTGGTGAACTGGTGGAAGAAAACACCTCAGTTGAGCTGCTGCTGCGTAGGTACGATGCGATGCGTGACCTGGCGCTGTCACCGGCCGAGTCGCGCAAGTTCATCCTGCGGATGTTGGAGGAATTGCCGTGCGAGCCGTCGACCTGAGTGGCGTCACGTGGCGCAAGAGCAGCTCCAGCAACACGAGTGGCGGCGATTGCGTCGAGGTCTCCGACGATCTCCTGGCCTCAGCCTCTTGGCACAAGAGCAGCTACAGCAACACGAGTGGCGGCGAATGCCTCGAAGTAGCCGCCGGTCTCCCCTCCCTCGTTCCCGTCCGCGACAGCAAGGTCCCCGCCAGCGGAGCCCTCCTCTTCGCGGCTTCGGTCTGGTCGGCCTTCGTCGCGGCGGTCAAGGTGGACGGCGTTTAATCCGTCCCGTACGCCCCCACCGCCACCCTCACAAACGACCGCACCAGCGGATTCCCGCCCCCCTCCTTCTCCTTCCACGCCACCACCACCCGGCTCGGCGGCATGTCGTCGACCGGTACCACGGTGAGCCCGTCGCCCGGATCGTGGTCGGTCAGGGTCATGCCCACCGTGCCGTTCCACAGCACCGCCTGCCGGCACTCCTGAACCGCACGCACCACCGGCCCCTCCCGCTCCGCCCCGCCGTTCCAGTACGACTGCCAGCGGCGATCCGTGCCCGCCGGGAACCGGAACCACCGCCGGTCGGCGAGGTCGGCCAGCCGCAGGCTCTCCCGGCGGGCCAGCGGATCGTCGGCGCGCAGCAGCGCCCCCACCGGGTCGGCCCGCAACTCCCGTACCACCAGCCCTGTTTCGTCGAACGGCGCACGGGTGAGGGCGATGTCGACGAGCCCGGCGTGCACGCCGCACGTGGGGTCCGTCAGGTCGGTCTCGCGGATGCGGATCTCGACGCCCGGGTGGCGTTCCCGGTACGCGCGGGCCAGCCGGGTCACCCCCGGATCCGTGCTGTCGCCCAGGAGGCCGACCGTCAGAACGGCGGTGCCGGCCGCCCCGGCGACGCGTACGCGCAGCCTGTCGGCCTGGTCGAGGAGCGCGCGGGCCTCGTCCAGGAGCACGGCTCCGACCGGGGTGAGCGCGACGCCGGCCGGGGACCGCTCGAAGAGCCGCGCCCCGATCTCGGCTTCCAGGCCCTTGACCGCACGGCTCAGCGGGGGCTGGCTCATTTGGAGGCGCGCGGCGGCCCGGCCGAAGTGGAGTTCCTCGGCGACCGCCACGAAATAGCGCAGCGTGCGTAGCTCGATACGCTCCATGCAGCAACGATACCGATCGGGTATCGGGCCGGCGGAACAGGTCTTGGACAGCCGTACCACCCCGGCCGTCGAATCGAGGCATGACGACTCACGACAACGACACCCCCGCCGTAGCGATCGTCGGCCCGGACGACGGCGAGGTGCTGATGCTCGGCACCACCCGTATGCGCGTCCTGGAGGACGGCCGTACCACCGGCCACCGCCTCGGCCTCGCCGAGTCCGTGCTCGCGCCGCACACCCCGGGGCCGCCGCAGCACCGCCACGCGCGGCACGACGAGGGCTTCTACGTCATCTCCGGCTCCGTGCGTTT
Organism: Streptomyces sp. NPDC048277; assembly: GCF_040652235.1. Classification (NCBI taxonomy): domain Bacteria; kingdom Bacillati; phylum Actinomycetota; class Actinomycetes; order Kitasatosporales; family Streptomycetaceae; genus Streptomyces; species Streptomyces sp. NPDC048277. The sequence continues at coordinate 281,436 of NZ_JBEZLQ010000012.1, read as the reverse complement.
CACGGTCGGGGAGGAGTCGTACGACGTCATGGCCGGCACGCTCGTCATGGTCCCGCCCGGCGCCCCGCACACCTTCGCCAACGTCACCGGTGAACCGGCCGTCATGCTCAGCACGTTCACGCCCGACCTGTACGTGCAGTACTTCCGGGACCTGCGGGACATGTTCGCGACGGGCAGGCCGCCGACCCCGGGGGAGAGCGCCGAGGTGATGAGCCGGTACGCCACCGAGCCCGCCGCCTCATGAGTGTCGCGTACTGGATCGTGGCCGGTCTGCTCGCCCTCTTCTACCTCTACGGGGGCGGGATGAAGGCGGTCCGGAGCCGGGAGCGGCTGCGGCCGATGATGGCGTGGGTGGACGGCATGCCGATGGCGGCCGTGCGGGTGATCGGGGGCGTCGAGGTGCTCGGCGCGGCCGGCCTGCTGCTGCCGCGCCTGACCGGGACCGCCCCCTGGCTGGCGCCGGCCGCCGCGGTCGGCTTCGTCGCCCTCCAGTTCGGCGCGATCAGGGTCCATCTGAAGCTGGGGGACCGTCAGATCGCCCTCAACATCGCGCTGTTGCTCGCGGCGGTGTCCTGATCGTAATTAATCCTTGTACAACTCACTGAGTTGACCATGAGTCTCCTGTGGAGCGTGGATCAAGGAATCCGCGCTCCCGTTGTACACAGGGGGATGAATTGGACGTAACAGAAATACCACCCGAAAGACGTAATAGGGGCCGTACTGCCGCACTGATCGCCACCGCCGTCGTGCTCGGCGTCGTAGCGGGCGCCTGTGTCGGCTACCTCATCCAGGCCGACCGCGAGCCCACCGCCCTGCCGCCCCTCTCCCAGCCGTCGATCGCGCAGGCGAAGGGCGCCGGTCCCGAGCCGCTGTCGGCCGCCCAGGACCGGCAGGTCAAGGCCGAGGGTGATCTGCGCAAGCTGCTGCTGAAGAAGCCGCGGGGCGGCCGTGCGGGGCTGTACACGGCGGGCAGCGACGGCTGGATGAGCCTCGCCGACTACGCGGAGACGTACGACAAGCCCGCGAGCGGCTTCGCGGACCTCGTCGCCGGCGAGTTCCGGCGGGCGGCCGTCACGAACTGGCGGGAGGGCGGCACGTACAGCGTGGAGGTCCGCCTGATCCAGTACCGCCAGGAGGAGACGCGCGGCGCGGCCGACGCGGCCGACGGCGGCTACTACTGGGCCGACGAGGACGCCGACACGGACAGCTGGCCGATACCCGGCACCGGCGACGGCATGGCGTACGTCCACAACAAGCCCGACAGCAAGCCGGGTTACGTGGACCTGTACTCGGCCGAGGCGCACGCGTGGCGCGGTGACATCGCCATGGAGATCTGGGTCTACGACACGAAACCGGTCCCGAAGGCGAAGATCATGGACCTGGCGAAGCGGCAGATGGAGCGGCTGTGAGCGAGGAACTGCCCAACGTGGCCGGTGAGACTGACAAAGTCGCCGAGGCCGGTGTGACCGACGGGGCCGGCGGTCGTGACCGGCGCCGTATCGTCCGTGACGCCGGGATCGGAGTGCTGCTCGTCGCCGTCGTCGCGGGGATCGCAGGCACCGCGGTGAACGTGAACGGCGCCGACCGGGATCCAGGGGTCCCGAGCTGGGACCTGCCGAAGACCGCCAAGGGCAAGGCGAAGGAGGCGGCGGCCGGGGGAACTGGTCTGCAGGCCTTGCTGCTGCCCTTCGGCACCGAGGGGTTCGGGCGGGGCCCGGACATCGGCGAGTTCGGCTCGGACGCCCGGCTGTCGGGTGACCAGGCCACCGCCCTGCGCAAGGAGTCGATCAAGGACCTGCCCCGCTCCCAGCGCAAGGAGCTGGAGCGGCTGATCGACAAGCAGCAGACCAAGGGCATGGCGATGCGCAGCTACCTGAGCACCGAGACGCCCACCGAGGGCACGTCGTACTCGGACCATGCGTACACCGTCGACATCGTGCTGTCGCAGCTTGGCGACCAGCGGACCGTGCGGTCCATCGCCACGGTCCAGCAGCAGTTCTTCGACACGCTGAAGGTCTTCCGCAAGGGCCCGGAGGTGAAGGGCCACAAGAACGCCGCCTGCTTCCTGCCGCCGCCCGACTCGGACGAGAAGCTCGACATGATGGTGTGCTCCGCGTACGCGGGTGACGTGCTGGTCAGCGCCACGGCCGCCGGCGCCAAGCCGCTGGACGAGAAGGGCGTGGCGCTGTTGCTCGGCGAGCAGCTGGACCGGATCAAGACCCCGGGAGCGGCGGTATGACCACCAATCAGCCAGAGCCGGCGACACAGCCCGAGCAGCCCGAGCAGCCCGAGCAGCCCGAGTCCGCCACCGCGCTCCCGGTGACCGACCTTCCGGTGGTCGGCCTCCCGGTGGCCGAGCCGCAGCCCGTGGCGAAGGACCGCCATCGGCTTCGGGGTGCCCTCCGCTGGGTCTCGGCCGTCGCCGTTCTCGCGATCGTCGGGACCGGTACGGCGTACGGCATCACGCGTGCGGACCGGACGGACCTGCCCGGCCTGGCCACGCACTCCGACGGCCGCTGGGAGTACCCCACCCTCGTGAAGCCGCCGCTGCCGTCCGGCAGCCCCGCGCCGTTCGCCGCGGCCAACAAGGTGAACGCCCACTACGCCGACCTGCGCCGGCTGGTGCTGCCCGCGCCCAGGGGCGCCACCGCGGACAGCGCCCTGCGCGGCACCGACGGCTGGCTGGCTACGAAGGACTTCCTCGCGCTGTACGCCGCCAAGGCGGACCGTGAGGAGCTCGCGGGGAAGCTGGCCGACTACGGGCTCCGGCATGTCGCGGCCCGCGGCTGGACCACCCCGGACGGTACGCACACCGGGATCTACCTGCTCCAGTTCGGCAGCGCCACGCTCGCCGAGAAGCTGCTGAACACGGAGATGATGGCTCAGGACGAGCCCACCTACACGGTGCGCGGCGGCGACACCTACCTGCGGGACGAGGAGTTCCCGGACGCCGCCCGGCTCGCCGACGTCCTCCTGGCGCCGTACGCGGAGGGCAAGCCGTACGGTGCCGACCAGGTCCGGCTGGCCTATCTCGCGGCCGGCGACACCTTCGGCGTGATCGTCCAGTCCCGCAAGGGCAGTGCCCTCGCCGTCCCCTTCCAGCAGACGGTGACCCTGCAGAGCGAGCTGCTGGGCTGACCTCGCCAAGAGCCCCGGGCCCCGGCCGCGTAAGCTGGGCCCCGGCTCTGTGTACGTGCACGCCCACCCTCGCTCAAGGAGCACCCGTGGAATTCTTCTTCGAAACCCTGCTGGTCCTGGTCTGCGTCGGCGTCCTTGCCTTCGCCGGGCTGACCGTGAAGAAGCTGTACCAGGGCCAGCGCTGAACCACCCCCGTCAAGGAACCGTCTAGGAAACCGCCGCCATGATCGAGATTCCGTCCGACCTCCACAAGGACCTCGTCCCGCTCGCCTTCCTGCTGGGCACCTGGGCCGGTGCGGGCGTCCACGACTTCCCGGGCTCGGAGAAGTGCAACTTCGGCCAGGAGGTCACCTTCGGCCACGACGGACGGGACTTCCTGGAGTACCACTCCCAGACCTGGGTGCTGGACAACGACGGGAACAAGGTCCGCCCGCTGGAGACGGAGCACGGCTTCTGGCGCATCGACGCGAACCGCAGGGTCGAGGTCACGATGGTCCGCGACGACGGCGTGATCGAGATCTGGTACGGCGAGATGGCCGACAAGAAGCCGCAGATCGACCTGGTCACGGACGCCGTGGCCCGGACGGCCGCCTCCGCCCCGTACAGCGGCGGCAAGCGGCTGTACGGATACGTCAAGAGCGACCTCATGTGGGTGGGCGAGAAGCAGACCCCCGAGGTCGAGCTGCGCCCCTACATGTCGGCGCACCTGAAGAAGGTCGTCACCCCGGAGGACGTCGAGCGCTGGGCCAAGGCCCTCCCCGACGACATGCCGGACGACGGCATCGCTTTCTTCAAGTAGTCCTAGACTCTGTGGTGTGGTGAGCACCGACTGGAAGAGCGACCTCAGGCAGCGCGGGTACCGGCTGACGCCGCAGCGGCAGCTTGTGCTCGAAGCCGTGGACACCCTGGAGCACGCGACCCCGGACGACATCCTCACGGAAGTGAAGAGGACGGCCTCCGGGGTCAACATCTCGACCGTGTACCGGACCCTGGAGCTCCTGGAGGAGCTCGGGCTGGTCAGCCACGCCCATCTGGGGCACGGGGCGCCGACGTACCACCTCGCCGACCGTCACCACCACATCCACCTGGTCTGCCGCGACTGCGAGAACGTGATCGAGGCGGACGTCGCGGTGGCCGCGGAGTTCACCGCCAAGCTGCGGCGGGAGTTCGGCTTCGAGACCGACATGAAGCACTTCGCGATCTTCGGCAGATGCCGGGACTGCTCCCTGAAGGGTTCAACTACCGGGTCGTAGGCTTACTCCTATGAAGAGCCCACTGCTGTCCCTGCCCGGCGCCGTGCCCGCCGAGGGCGTGGACGAAGGCGTCGCCGCCCACTACGGCGACCTGTTCCGCGAGCAGCGCGCCCTCGCCGACGGCGCCGGTTTCGTGGACCTCTCGCACCGCGGCGTGGTCGCCGTCACCGGCGAGGACCGTCTCGCCTGGCTGCACCTCCTGCTCACCCAGCACGTCAGCGAGCTGCCCGTCGGCGAGGCCACCGAGGCGCTGATCCTCTCCGCGCACGGCCACATCGAACACGCGCTGTACCTGGTCGACGACGGCACCACGGTCTGGGCCCACATCGAGCCCGGCACCCAGGAGGCCCTGCTCGCCTACCTGGAGTCGATGAAGTTCTTCTACCGGGTGGAGGTCGCCGACCGGACGGACGACTTCGCGGTCGTCCACCTGCCGGCCGGTTCGATCGCCGAGGTCCCGGACGGAGCCGTCGTACGCGAGACGGCGTACGGCCGTGATCTCTTCCTCCCGCGCGCCGACCTGGAGGCGTACGCGGAGAAGGCGGGCCCGGCCGCCGGACTGCTGGCGTACGAGGCCCTCCGGGTGGAGCACCACCAGCCCCGCCTCGGCTTCGAGACCGACCACCGCACCATCCCGCACGAGCTGGGCTGGATCGGCACGGCCGTGCATCTGCAGAAGGGCTGCTACCGGGGCCAGGAGACCGTGGCCCGGGTGCAGAACCTCGGCAAGCCGCCCCGCCGCCTGGTCTTCCTCCACCTCGACGGCAGCGATGTGCACCTGCCGCCGCACGGGACGGAGATCCGCCTGGCCGACGAGGGCGAGGACGGCCGGAAGATCGGCTTCGTCACGACGTCGGTACGGCACTTCGAACTGGGCCCGGTGGCCCTGGCGCTGGTGAAGCGCAACGTGCCCGTCGACGCCCGGCTGGTGGCGGGGGAGACGGCGGCGGCACAGGAAGTGATCGTCGAGCCGTAGGGCAGCGCCGCCGGGGCGCCGGGCGTCAGATCTCCAGCAGGACGGTGAACGGCCCGTCGTTCGTCAGCGACACCCGCATCTGCGCCCCGAACCGCCCGGTCGCCACGGTCGCCCCCAGCGACCGCAGCTGTGCGACGACCTCGTCCACCAGCGGCTCGGCCACGTCCCCGGGCGCCGCCGCGTTCCAGGTGGGCCGCCGTCCCTTGCGTGCGTCGCCGTACAGCGTGAACTGACTGATCACGAGCAGCGGCGCGTCGATGTCACTGCACGACCTCTCGTCGGCCAGCATGCGGATCGACCAGAGTTTCCGGGCGAGTTGGGCCGCCTTCTCCTTGGTGTCCTCGTGGGTCACGCCCACGAGGACACACAGCCCCTCGCCCTCGATCGCGCCGACCGTCTCGCCGTCCACGACGACACTGGCGCCGTCCACCCGCTGTACCACCGCTCGCATGCGGACCATCATGCCCGGTGCCCGGACGGCCGCCACAGGGGGTCCATTATTGATCCTTAAGGCCCCATCTAGGGCCGTTCGGGGGCACTCGGTCACATTGCGGCCACTTGGGGTGGCACCATGCTTCCACACACCGGTCGAGGGGACGGTAGAGGCGAATGAGCACACCGAGCACCGGGCGACTGAAGACGCAGGGCGTGCCCCAGAGCACGCAGGGACTGCACCGGCCGCCCGCCCAGCGAGGCGAGGGCGTCCCGCTGCCCGCGGAACCGCCGGAGCCCGACCTGACCCGCCTGAGCCTGCCCGAGCTGCGCGTCCTGCGCCGGGACGCCCAGCGGGACGAGGCCGACCTCAGTTACGTACGACGGCTGCTCCAGGGCCGTATCGACATCCTGCGCGCGGAACTGGCCCGCCGCTCCCCGGCGGGCGCGGCCTCCGTGGTGGACCGCCTCCCGGAGATCCTCACGGACGCCCCGGCCCGCCACCGCTCCTCGGCCCGCCACGTCACCCTGGGCACCCCGCACAACGAGGAGTACAGGAGGCTGGCCGCCGACATGCTGGCAGAGGTCGAACTCTCCGACCTGGAGGCCCGCACGGACCCGGAACTGACGGCGGCGATGGGCCGCCTGGTGCGGTACGAACAGGAGGTGTCGAGGCGGCGCCAGCGCCTGCAGCGGACGGCGGACGATTCGAGTGGAGAGATCGCCCGCAGGTACAGGGAGGGCGAAGCCCAGGTGGACGACCTACTGACCTGAGGCTGAGCGCCCTGTCTTTGGTCTTTTAGGGGCGCGGGGAACTGCGCGACCAGCCCCCACCAAGCGGCAGCCAAAAATCACTCCGTACCACCCCGGTCAAACACATACCGTGCTGTCATGACCGCCCCCGTCGAAGTCCGCCCCATAACCGAACCCGAGCTCCCGGACTGGCACCGAGCCCTGGCCACCGGCTTCCTCCGCCAACCCGTGCTCACGACCGACCAACTCGACGCCCGCCGAAGGCAATTCGTACCGGGCAGACTCCTCGGCGCCTTCGACGGCCCCCGCTGCGTGGCGACGTTCCGCTCCTTCGCCCAGGAACTGACCGCGGTGGGCGGCGCCACCCTCCCCGCCGACGCCGTCTCCAACGTCACCGTGACGCCCACCCACCGCCGCCGCGGCCTGCTCACCCGCATGATGAGCCAGGACCTCGCCGCGGCGAAGGAGCGCGGGGACGTCGTCGCGACCCTGATCGCCGCCGAGTACCGGATCTACGGCCGCTACGGCTTCGGCCCGGCGACCACGCTGACCGAGTGGACGGTCGAGGTCCCGCGCACCGGCCTGGACCCCCGCTGGGCGCGCCCCGAGGGCGGCGGCCGGATCGACCTCGCCGACGCCGACGACATCCGCAAACTCGGCCCCGAACTGCACGAACGGGTCCGCCGCGGCACGCCCGGCGCGGTCAGCCGCAACGAGCTGTGGTGGCAGACCCACACCGGGGCGGTCCGCTTCGACACGGACTGGACCGAGCCGTTCTACGCCGTGTACCGGTCGGCGGCCGGCGAGGTCGAGGGCATCGCGTCGTACGAGTCGGACGACAACTGGCACGACAAGCAGCCGCACAACACCGCCGACGTGAACTGGCTGCTGGCCACGACACCGGCGGCCGAGCGCGCCCTGTGGCACTACCTGTGCTCGATCGACTGGATCACCAGGGTGAAGAGCGGCTGGCGGTCGCCGGACGACCTGCTGCCGCACTACCTTCCCGACCCGCGTGCCGCGCGGATCACCGCACAGGCGGACTGGCTGTGGGTGCGGATCCTGGATGTCGTACGGGCCCTGGAGGCGCGGACGTACGACGTGGCGGGGTCGCTGGTCCTTGAGGTGGTGGACCGGCAGGGGCTGGCCGGCGGCCGGTTCCGGCTGGACGCCTCCCCCGAAGGCGCGTCCTGCGCTCCGACCACCGCCACCCCTGAACTCACCCTCGACATCGCCGAGTTGGCGAGCGTCTGGCTCGGGGACCAGTCCGTGGCGCGGTTGCACGCGCTCGGACGGGTCCAGGAAGAGCGAGTGGGCGCCGTCCGGGAGGCCGACGCCCTGCTGCGCGCGTCCGGGCGTCCTTGGTGCCCGGACATCTTCTGAAGCGGTCTCCTTCCTTGCCGGTGACGGTGCCTGAATCGCCTTGTTCAGTTGTCGAGCTGTTCAGCTGTGCTCATCCGTAGCGAGCTGTGAAGTTGTGACTGTGCGAGGCGATATGCAGTTGTCGGTGTGAAGTTGTGGCTGTGCTGGTCGTGCGCCTCGGCGGCCGCCCTGGGTGACCGGGCTCCCGGCTCCCCTCCGGAAGGGAACCCGGTCGGCCAACCGTCGAGGAAGTTTGACCATGTTGTAAGAGTTGGCGACCAACTCCACTGTACTTATCTCCGCTTGGAAGCGACTCATAACCACCTTCCCGTGAACTGCCGAAAGATGGCGGGAAGTTGTACTGTTTGTCCGTGGAGCCGGAACACGCCTCCGCCAATGGGCGGGAGGGGTCACAGCGGCCTCAGGCGTCACATCGCGAGGTGGCCGACGAACTGCGCACCCGGATCAGGTCCGGGGTGCTGCGGCCGGGCCAGCGCATGCCCACGCAGGCCAAACTGGCCGACGAGTTCGGCGTCGAGCGGGGGGCCGTACGGCAGGCGCTGCGCATTCTGCAGTCGGAGCACCTGCTCACGAACATGTCGAAGGGCAGTCCGGCGACTGTGGCCCCGGATCCGGGCCCGGCGCGGTTCGCCGTCGGGTCCGAGGCGCCACCGCAGCCCACGATGGTGGCCCTCACGCCCCGCATAGAGGCGGCCTTCGCCGCCTCGCACGTGGAGATCGACGCGCTCTGCCTGACCTCGGTCTCCCTCAACCTCGCCCTCGGCGAGCCGCTGCGGCTCATCCACGCGGGGCGGCTGAAACCGGCCAAGATCGACGTGCGGGTGCTGCTGCCCAGCCGGGACATCGACCTCGCGTTCCCGACGGCGGTGGACACCTCGGCGGAGGGTGCGGTGCACAACCGCTGGCTGGCCCAGCGCAACGCGCAGGGGCAGGTCCTCCAGTACAACCTCCAGGGCCTGCGCTCCACGCACAAGATCGATGTGAACGTGACCTTCCGGGCGCTGCCGTTCACCCCGCCGGTCAAGCTGTACCTGCTCAACGGTGTGGAGGCGCTGTTCGCGTACTACACGCTGGAGCGTCACGAGCGGGAGATCGACCACGAGCACCTGCAGACGTACGACGCCGAGGGCACGCGGTCGATGCTCTTCGCGTTCGAGCGCGGGACGGGGCTGCGGGACACCGCGTTCGTGACGCAGTCCCGGCTGTGGTTCAACGCGCTCTGGGAGACGATCAGTTCGGAGTTGAAGCTCATCGACTAGCCGCGCCCGGCCGCGCTCACGCGGCGGGGGCGATGACCAGAAGGGTGAGCAGGATCGCGCCGGCGGAGCTGACCGCCGGGCTCTTGGCCTTGATACCGACGGTGAGCAGTGTCAGACCGATAATGCCAGTGGCACCGTACTTCCACTGGACAACCTGTTCGAAGCCGACGACGAAGACGGCGGAGAGAAGAGCGAGGGCGGGCATGGCGGACATGGCGGTTCCCCCATCGTTCGGGAAGCAAAGCTTCCACCAACTCAATCAAGTTGGCAACCAATGACAACCAACTCTGATTAAGTTGTTCCCGGTTGGCTACTACTTATAACCAATCTTCAAACAACTCCCGCCAGATGGATCAGAGTTGTAGCGTTTGGTCGTGACTCAGGAGAACGTGGCAGTGAACGCCAGCAGTACACCTAGGGAGATCGCCGACACCCTGCGGGAACGCATCCGCACGGGCGACCTCAAGGTGGGCGACCGGCTGCCCACCCAGGCCGAGTTGGCTGAGGAGTTCGGAGTGGAGCGGGGTGCCGTACGCCAGGCCCTGCGCGCACTCCAGGACGACGGCCTGCTCAGCAGCGTCAGCCGGGGCAGCCCGCCGCGGATCGCCGAGCCGCCCGCCCCCGTGCTCGACGAGCCCCAGCCGACGATGGTCGGCCTCGGGCCCCGGATGACGGAGGCGTTCTCCGCCCCGCACGTCAGCATCGACGCCGCCTGCCTCACCGCCCAGAGTCTGCTCCCGGCGCTCGCCGAACCCCTGCGCATGATCCACGAAGGCCGGCTGCGCCCCGAACGCATCGACGTCCGCGTCCTGCTCCCCAGCCGGGACATCAACCTCGCCTTCCCGGTGCCGGTGGAGGGCGACGACGACACCGTCCACAGCCGCTGGCTCGGCATGCGCAACGCACAGGGCCAGGTCCTCCAGTACAACCTCCAGGGCCTGCGCTCCACCCACAAGATCGACGTGAACGTCACCTTCAGAGCCCTGCCGTTCACCCCGCCGGTCAAGCTGTACCTGCTCAACGGCGTGGAGGCGCTGTTCGCCTACTACACGGTCACGCGCCGCGAGGAACAGACGGAGGACGGACCGCTCGACATGTACGACGCCGTCGGCTCCGAGTCCCTCCTCTTCTCCTTCGAGAAGCGGGCCGGGCAGCGGGACGCCGCGTTCGTGGAGCAATCGCAGAAGTGGTTCAACGCCCTCTGGGAAACCATCACCACGGACCTGACACTCTTCTAGTGACTTCTGATACGACGCAGACTGAACTGGTGGCAGCCGAGAGCGAGAACGCGACCGAAGGGCTCACGGAACTGATCAGAAGCGCCCGTGTCGTCCTCTGGGACTTCGACGGGCCGATCTGCCGTCTGTTCGCGGGACACTCGGCTGAGGGAGTGGCCGACGAGCTGGTGGAGTGGCTGGAGAGCCGGGGCCTGCACGGCCTGGTCACGGACACCGAGCGCGACTCCCTGGACCCGCACCTGGTGCTGCGCGCCGTGGACCGCCGGCACCCCGGCAGCGACCTGGTCACGGAGTTGGAGGAACGTCTCACCAAGGAGGAGCTCCGGGCCACGTCGACGGCCATGCCCACGGCGTTCGCGGACATCCTCATCCAGACGTGGCGGGCACGCGGCGCCCGTATGGCGGTCACCACCAACAACTCCCCCCGGGTGGTCCGCGCCTACCTGGACGACCGCGGCCTCACCCCGTGCTTCGCCCCGCACATCTACGGCCGCACCCAGGACCTGCACCGCCTCAAGCCCGACCCGCACTGCCTCCACCGCGCCCTCAACGCGATGGGCGCCGCCCCCGACGCTGCCCTGATGATCGGCGACTCACCCTCGGACTGCGAGGCGGCCCGGACGGCCGGGGTGCCGTTCCTTGGCTACGCGCGTAACGCACGGAAAGCCAAGCTTTTGACCGAGGCCGGTGCGGGGTGCGTGGTGGGGTCCTTGAGACCGCTTCTGGAGATACTCCGGCACTAGCCGACGCGGAACGGGTCCGGCTGCGGGCCTGCCTGACTGGTCGGCGTTTGCGGGATGTTGGGGAAAGGAACGCTCGCTGTATGGCGGCCAGGCAGGTACGTGACGGCGGTGGCAAGGCGTTCCGGCAGGTTTCCGAGGCGCTGCGGACCCGGATGGTGGACGGGACGTACCGGCTGGGTGCCGAACTGCCCGCCCAGGGCAGGCTGGCCAGGGAGTTCGGGGTCTCCCGTGACACCGTCCAGCGGGTGGTGCGCGAACTGGGCAACGAGGGCTGGATCGAATCCCGCCAGGGCAGCCCGGCGCGGGTCGTCAAGGTCCAGCGCGTGCAGTCCACCACGGCCAAGGCCAGCAGGTCACGGCAGGTGATGATGCTGGGGCCGCTGATAAGCGAGGCGTTCGAACGGCCCGAGGTCTCCCTGGACGTCGCCACGCTGACCTCGGAGTCCCTCGACACCCACATCCGGCTCCAGGCGGAGCGGATCCGGGCCGGGGTCATCGCCCCCGGCAGCATCGTCGTACGGCTGCTGCTGCCCGACCCCGGACTCGACCTGCCGTATCCGGTGGTCAGGCAGGACAAGGACGATCCGCGGCTGCGGGAGCGGCTGCGCGCCATCACCGACCGGCACACGGAGTCCCTGCGTACCGCGCTCAGGGACCTGCAGGCCGAGCGGTTCGTGCCGTCCGTCGACGTCCAGGTCAGGCATGTGCGGCTGGTTCCGGCCTTCAAGCTCTACGTCATCAACAGGACAGAGGTGCTGCACGGCCTCTACGAGGTGGTCGAACGGCCCATCATCCTGGACACGGGCGAGGAGATCGCCGCGCTCGACGTGCTGGGACTGGGGGCCGTGCTGACGCACCATGTCGAGGACGCGGACCCGGACTCGCCGGGATCGGTCTTCGTGCTGAAGACGCGGTCCTGGTTCGAGTCGGTATGGAACCTGCTCGCGCTCTAGATCGTGTGTGAGAAAGTTCAACAATGCCTGACAAGGAACAGGCTGTCTATGACGGTGTGTTCTGCGGACGTGTCCACCGAGGGCCGCCGATCACGGGATGCTCCGGTTTGATCTCCCCGAGTTTTTGCCACAGATTCTCGTAACATGCGATATGGTGATCCGCGATCTCCCTGGCCTGATGGGAATTCGACTTCAGGTCCCAACCGATATAACGCGCCCTGCCGTAGAGCGGTGCGAAGCCTTGTGCGTCAAGGATTTTGTACTGGTTGTTCTGTGGTCCGACGGTGTCCGGCTCGATCCCGTAGGGAGTAGTGAAGACCCTCTCGCGGCTCAGGATGTACAACTTTCGGTCCGGTATCTGCGTCGCCTCCCGGATCTCGCACGATATCAGCATTCTTGGATTCTTTGCCTGTATGGCGTTGAGCATGCTCTTGAGTCTTGTCCAATTTGGCTTGGTGAACTCATCGCGCATGCGTTCGCGATTTTTCGGAGAGTCCCTGAAGTAATATGTCGTGACGTCTGAACCATTCGATCGTGGTGCCGGAACAAGGCCCCCAGGCAGCCCCATCGGAAGGTTCAGGTGGGCGATGATGATGCGAAAATGCAGCTCCACCGTGTGCACTTCACGGTCAGCCATTTTCCGCATCGGTACGGCTATCGCCTCAAGCAGTGTCTCCATGGTGAATCCGGAGAAGTCAACGTGCACGTTGCGACTGCTGAAGGCCTCCTTGAATGCATCGTGCAATTGGTCCGAGTCGTCGAACACGTAGACACCCGTGACCTCTTTCGAACCGGACTCGCTGATGGCGTCGAAGAGAATGAGGGCGATAAGAGACGCGAAGGACCCGCCCAGTAGCTGCTGATCCTTCAGGGCGTCGCCAAGCGGACCGATCAGCGCGCCGGCGCCTTGCAGGACGGCAGCCAGTCCCAGCACCGACTTGACGATGCGGGGTTTCCAACTGCTCAGCGCGGATCTAATGCGGTCGAGTCTGGTCGAGCGGTTGCCGCCTGGACTGTGAAAGGACACCCAAACCCCCTGTGGGCGCCGCGGTTCTGCGGCGACGGCGCTGCCCGGTCCCTCTCCGTGCGGCCATCATGCCCGGCACGACTCTCCAGCACCAGAAGGTCAGTTGAGACTCGACACGCTTTCCACAGCCTCGATGAGGGGCTCATGAGAGGGCACGACGTACTTCGCGCCGAGATCCAGCATCCGCGCCGCGCGTTCGCGCGACTGCGTGTATCCGAGGAAGGGGGTGCCGGCCTGCTGCGCCGCGCTGAGATCCGTCAACTGGTCGCCGATGAGGAGGGCAGACTCGGGCGGTAGGCCTAGATGTTCCAGGGCGCGATTCACCGAGCCCGGGTGAGGCTTCATGTGACGAAGGAGCGGGTCGCGGCCCACGACGGCCCGGACCTTCTCCTGTCGCTGGACCCTCTGGCCCTTGAAGAACTCCCAGATGGGTCCGTCGGAGTTGTTGCTGACGATCACAAGAGGCGGGCCGTGCTTGAAAAGCACGTCAACGAGGCGGATCAGATGGGGTGCCGGGACCGCGGTCTTGACGGCCTCGTACTCGTATTCGGTGACAATTTCCTCGGCTGCCAAGAGTCCCCGGGGATCAAGCGGCTCGGGGGTCGGCCGGTCGTACATCTCCCTCAGGAGGCGGAGAATGCCGTGGGAGTCGTCGCATGCATCGACCTCTGGATCGACGAAGCCCCAGACGGCGCGTACGGCCATCTTGATCTCGTGTGCCACAGGGGCCGTCGACTGGTCGCGGAACAGGTCGGTGACCGGCCCGTCGAAGTCGAGCAGTACGGCATGAACATCCGTCAGCAACTCCCGTAGAGCCGCACCGTGGTCGGCTGTGCTGCCCATGGGTTTCCTCCTGTCGCCTCGGCCAGTGTGGACCACGCCGGGCGCGGCGGCCAGCACCGCAGCTCATGGCGCGCGAAGAGCGCCGTGTGAACGGCGGAGGGTGCTGTGCCGTTGTACATATGTGCGTCCAGCCGTGGTTCGACGAGACCGGGTTCGACGAGGCGTGGACGTCTGGCACGATGCACGCCAGCACAGGAGTACCGTGCTCCCACTTCTGCACCCTTCGGAAGGGTCACGGCGAAAGAAACAGGCAATGTCACCCGAACCGGCTTCCCTTGCTCGGCTGCACGCGGTCGAGATGAGTGGTGACAAGGGTGTGGTCGAAGGACCGCTCCATGGCTACCATCACGAGACTTATGTCTTTCCGCTACCCGGGGAATTGGAGGGGGAGCGATCGGGGCGTTGGAAGTGTCGGGAGCCGCGTGCCGACCTTCTGTGGTTCGATCGGCGGTGCTTTGATTCGGAAGAGCAGCTGCTGAGGGCAATCGGCGGCAAGGTAACCGGAATCCCCGACATTATCGAGGTAGGCGGTATCGGGCTGCAGCGTTTTATTGAAGGGAATACGCTCGCTTATTTTCATAAATCGGGGACCATGATCCCCGGTGGCATTGTCCGCCAGATCATGGGCTTGTTCCGGCAAATGGTCGACGTTCGGCCCGACGTTCTCTCGATCGACCGGCGCTGCGAGCCCGACGACCGTCCCGATGACGGGGACACGGACGGATTTCTGGAGCGCCTCGTCCTTTTCGCCGAACAGCGCGTCTACCGGGACAACTTGGAGAGGTTCGGCGGGCTCTTCGAGGACCTTTGGCTTGGCGACGAGTCTTTCAGGCATCTCCGGAAAAATGTTTTCGGTCTGGCGAGACGCCCCTTCTGTCTGTTGCACGCCGATCTGCATCGCGAGAACTTCATTGTCGATGCGGAGTCCCGGCTTTGGACGATCGACTGGGAGCTCGCGATGCTGGGCGACCCGTTGTACGACCTGGCAACGCATCTCCATTTGATGCGCTACCCGGCACGGTATGAGCGTGCCGTCGCCCAGCTCTGGTGCGAGACCGTCGAGGGCGTCCGCGTCGGCAGCTCGAGCGGCTGGGAGCATGACCTTGAACGTCTCCTCAATTACAAGAGGGCCCAGTCCGTCTTCACCGACGTGATCCGTACCGCTCTGGAACTGGACGCCGACGCGGAGTCGGGCTGGTGGCAGATCGCGCCCGCCGCGTTCAAACTGCGCAAGGTGCTGGCCGCGGCCGCATTGCCGCTGGGGCTCGATGAGGTTCCGGGAACCCGCAGGATCGTGTCGGCGCTGGCACGTTGGTGTCGTGACCACGGGTCCAGCCATGGCGGGGATGTGCCGTGATGCACGGCGGGCTGCGAGGCCCCGAGTGTGGTCGACTCGTACGCCATGGCGCTGGCCGCCCGTCACCGCCTTCCCGGTCTCCCGGCCCGCCACCTCGCTCGTGCCCTCGTCTGACCCCCACTGCGTAGGCTCGCCCCATGGGTGAGATGGGCCTGCGTGAGCGCAAGAAGCGGCGGATGTACGAGGACGTGTCGGACATCGCCGTGCGGCTGTTCCTGGCGAAGGGGTTCGACGCGGTGTCGGTCGCCGAGGTGGCCGCCGCCGCCGGGATCTCCAAGCCGACGCTGTTCCGGTACTTCCCGGCCAAGGAGGACCTGGTCCTGCACCGGATCGCCGACCACGAGACGGAGGCGGCGCGGCTGGTCGCCGGGGCCTCCGGGGCCGGGTCCCCGGTCGGGGTGCTGCGGGCCCACTTCCTCGACGGGCTCCGGCGCGGCGACCCGATCACCGGGCTGAACGACCATCCGCAGGTCCTCGCCTTCCACACCCTGCTCAACAGCACCCCCACCCTGGTCGCCCGGCAGTACGCCTACCTGGAGCGGTCGGAGGCCGCGCTCGCCGAGGCCCTCGGCGGCACCCTGGAGGCCAGGCTGGCCGCCGGCCAGATCATCGCCGTACAGCGGATCCTCGCGCAGGACAACTGGCGGCGGATCGCGGCGGGCGAGCGCGTCGAGGAGGTGCGGGAGGAGGCCGTGCGGGCGGCCGAGCGAGCCTTCGAGCGGCTGGAGCTGGTGCTGACCGGCACCGGATGAGCTCGGGTAAAAAATTTAACCAAGTTGCATTTCCTCGTTTACGCTGTTCCCCATGCAGCAGGAACTCGACCGCGAACGCGCCTACCACGACATCTGCCGAGCCGCCCTCGCCCGCATGGTCGAAGGCGCCGCCGAACACGTCGTCACCGGCGAGGACGTCTCCGCCTCCGGCGCCGACGCCGAGGTGCTCGGGTACCGGCTGCGCAGCCGTGCCAAGGAGATGCGCGAGC
This sequence comes from Streptomyces sp. NPDC048277, assembly GCF_040652235.1. Classification (NCBI taxonomy): domain Bacteria; kingdom Bacillati; phylum Actinomycetota; class Actinomycetes; order Kitasatosporales; family Streptomycetaceae; genus Streptomyces; species Streptomyces sp. NPDC048277. Next base: position 265,099 of record NZ_JBEZLQ010000012.1, on the reverse strand, counting down.
TGCCGGCGGGCCCGCTGTTCTTCGGCAAGCTGGACTTCGGCGCGGGAGAGCACGCCGGGCAGAGCTACCGCATCGGCCGGCTGCGGATCAGCGAGGAGCCGACCGCCCCGCCCCTCGTCGTCGACTGGCGCGCCCCCGTCTCCCGCGCCTTCTACCAGGCCGGCCCCGACGATCCCCAGGGCATCTCGGTACGGCGCCGGTTCGGCTGGGCGCCCGGCAGCCGCGGCGACTCCGCCGACCTCACGGGATGGGAGGACGAACGGCTGGGCAAGGGGGAGTCCGGCCCCGGAGCACTGCTCACCCGCGAGATCGAACGCCCCCGGGTCGGCCCCATGCGGGACATCGCCGCCACCATCCAGCCCGACCAGGACGACCTGGTCCGCGCCGGCCTCGCCGACTCCGTCTGCGTCCAGGGCGCCCCGGGCACCGGCAAGACCGCCGTCGGCCTGCACCGCGCCGCCTACCTCCTCTACACCCACCCCCAGCGCATCCGCCGCTCGGGCCTGCTGATCCTCGGCCCCAACCGCACCTTCCTCTCCTACATCTCCGAGGTGCTCCCCGCCCTCGGCGAGACCGGCGTCCGCCAGACCACCCTCCACGAGGAGATCGCCCGCCACCCGGCCACCGGCACCGACCCCGCCCGCACCGCCGCCCTCAAGCACGATCCCCGGATGGCCGAGGTCCTCCGCCGGGCGCTGTACGCGCACGTGTCCACCGACGGCATCGACGCGCTCTCCCTCTCGGACGGCACGTACACCTGGCGGGTGCCCGCCGGTGTGCTGGCGAGGATCGTCGAGGGGGTACGGCAGGAGGAACCGCCGTACGGCGTCGGGCGCGAGCGGGTGCGGGGGCGGGCGATGAGGGCCGTACAGCTCCAGGCGGAACGGCGGGCCGGGCCGCAGCCGGCCGCCTGGACCCGGCGGCTGGAACGGTCGCGGGCGATGAGCGCCTACCTCGACACCGTCTGGCCCAAGGTGCGCCCCGAGGAGGTGGTCGCCGAACTCCTCACGGGCGGTGGGGTGTTGGCGCGGGCTGCCGACGGCCTCCTGACCGAGGACGAACAGCGAACCCTGCTCTGGCCGCGCCCGCCCCGCTCGTACAAGTCCGCGCGCTGGTCGACCGCCGACCTGGTCCTCCTCGACGAGGTCGCGGGACTCGTCGAACACCCGGAGGGCTACGGCCATATCGTCGTCGACGAGGCCCAGGACCTCTCTCCCATGGAGTGCCGGGCGATCGCCCGCCGGGCCGTCTTCGGCTCGCTCACCGTCCTCGGCGACCTGGCCCAGGCCACCACCCCGTGGGCGGCACGGAGCTGGAGCCCGGTACTGCGGCACCTCGGCAAGCCGGACGTCGCCGTCGTCCCGCTCACCACCGGCTTCCGCGTCCCGGCGGCGGTCGTGGACCTCACGAACCGGCTGCTGCACCGCCTGGGCACGGACGTGCCCCCGGCCAAGTCCTACCGCGCGGACGGCGAGTTGACGATCCGGCCGACGGAGGACGTCCACGCCGCGACGGTCAGCGCCGTACGGGGCGCCCTGTCGCACGAGGGCTCGGTGGGGGTCGTGGCGGCGGACGCCGAGGTGGCCGGGGTACGCGCCGCGCTCACGGCCGCCGGCATTCCCCCGGCGGACCCGGACGAACTCGGCGCCCGGGTGGTCGTGGTCCCGGCGACCCTGGTCAAGGGCCTGGAGTACGACCACGTGGTGGCCGTGGAACCGGCGGCGGTGGTGGAGGGGGAGGAGCGGGGGCTGCACAGGTTGTACGTGGTGCTGACGAGGGCGGTGTCACGGCTGGACGTGGTGCACGCGAGACCGCTGCCTTTTTGAGAGACAACGCGCCCCGTAGGGGCGCGGGGAACTGCGCGACCAGCCCCCACACACCCGCAGTCGCCCAACGACCTTTCCCGGCACTCTCTGCGATCCTGTCCCTGATGCTCCTCTTCCTGGATATCGACGGAACCCTCATCCCCTTCGGCGCCCCCGCCGACCGCCCCTACCCGGTCTACGAGACCGACCGCACCCCACCGAACCCGCTGGTGAGCCGCATCGACCCGGCCCTCGGCCGCCGCCTCGCGGAACTCCGCTGCGACCTCGTCTGGGCCACCACCTGGATGGACGACGCGAACGCCGCCGTCGCCCCCTGGCTGGGCCTGCCCCCGCTGCCCGTCGTGGACTGGCCGGACGAGGACAGGCCACCCGCGTTGCTGCACTGGAAGACGCGGCCGCTGGTGGAGTGGGCGGGGGAGCGGCCGTTCGTCTGGGTCGACGACGAGATCACCGAGGCGGATCTGGCCTGGGTGGCCACTCACCATCACCACCCCGCCCTCCTGCACCGCGTCGACCACCAATTCGGCCTGACGGACGCGGACTTCACGGCGCTGGAGCAGTGGCTACGGGCCAACGGCTGACGGCTGACGGCGAGACCGTCGCCGACTACAGTTCGCCGACGGCAGCCACTTCATCCGGGCCTCCGGCAGCGACGAAAGGACCCGCCCGTGTCCGCTTCCCCCGCTGCTGAGGCCGTAGCACTCCTCCGTGACCTGGGCGCCGCGGAGATCGCCCATCCCGGCGGGACGCTCCTCGCGCATCTCCAGCGCGTCCAGGACCAGTTGGCCGCATGGGACGCCCGCCCGGCGCTCCGGCTCGCGGGCCTGTGCCATGCCTTCTACGGCACCGACGGCTTCCCCACCGCGCTCCTGCCCCTGGACCGGCGCGCCGAACTCGCGGCGGTGATCGGCGTCGAGGCCGAAGCCGTCGTCTACCTCTATGCGGCGTGCGACCGGAAGGCCACCTATCCGGTACTCGCGGAAGCCGACGCCCCCGTCCACGACCGTTTCACCGGCCGCCCCCGCATCCCCGGGCCCGGGCTGCGCCGGGACATCGCCGAGCTGACGGCCGCCAACGAACTCGACCTCGCCCGCATCGACCCGTCCTTCCGGGACCGGTGGGGACCCCGACTCCTCACCCTGTTCACCCGTTTCCGCCCCCTGCTGAGCCCGTCGGCGTGGTCGTCCTGCGAGGCCGTGCTCGCGGAGAGGTGACGACAGCCGCCGGCAGGCTGCCTCAACTCGGCTCCGCGGGGGTGTCCGGGGGCGTACCGGGCTTGCTGTGGAGTACCTCGCGGGCCTGGTCCGCGGCGCGGGCGATGCTCTCGGAGATGAAGTCGGCGAACCGGGCGATGTTCTCGAGGCGGCCGGCGGCCGGGGTGCCCGAGCCGAGGACGGCGACCCCCTGGCGTGCCGTGGCGGCGAGGTGGGCGGTGCCGCGGGCGCCGGCCATCGTGGACTGGTACATGACGTCGTCGTCGACGAGGTAGCGCTCGCGGCGGCGTTCGTCGCGTTCCCTGCGGATGAGCCCCTGGCTCTCCAGGAACGCCACCGCTTTGGAGACGGAAGCCGGGCTGACCTGGAGGCGCTGGACGAGTTCGGCCGAGGTGAGGCTGCCCGCGTCGGTGGTGTAGAGGCAGACCAGGAGCCGGGCCGTCATCTTGGACAGCCCCGACTGCATGAAGACGGTCGTGAAGATCTCCTCGTACGCGCGCACCGCTTCGGGGTCGCGGCCGTGGGTCTGCGGGGGAGTGCCCGGGTCCCGGGGCGCGGTCTGCCTGCGGCGGTGGGCGCGGTGTTCGGTGGCGCGGTGGGCGAGGTCGGCGCGGTAGCCGGTGGGGCCGCCGTTGCGCATCACCTCGCGGGTGACGGTCGAGGTCGGGCGGTCGAGGCGTCGGGCGATCTCGGCATAGGCGAGGTCGTCGGCCAGCCCCAGCGCGATCTGCTGACGTTCCTGCTGAGTGAGCCTGCCTCCCGGCATCGCGGTCTCCTTCGTGGTGTGCGGCGCGTCCGAGTATAGCGTTCACTCTTCATTCATTGCAACGAATGGGGGTGGGGTGTGTTGCGTTAGATTCAAAACCATTGCAACGATTCTGCGGCTTTCACCTGGACGTATTGAGTTGAAGCGCAATGAATATATTGCTGGATCTATGAACGCAACGTAGCGTTTCTGTTGTCGGAAACGGCGGGCCGGAAGGGCCCGCCCCGTAGCTGAAGGAGTGCGCGATGCAGAAGTTCGACACCCCCGCCCCGGTCTCCGTCGTCCTGGACGTCCCCGCGGGGCTCATCCGGTTCATCGCCGCCGACCGGGTGGACACCACGGTCGAGGTGCTCCCCGCGGACGCCGCCCGCAGCCGTGACGTGAAGGCGGCCGAGCGGATCGAGGTCGGCTACGCCGACGGGGTCCTGCGGATCCGGGCCGCGGCGGCGAAGAACCGGGTGCTCGGTGACTCGGGGTCCGTCGAGGTGACCGTCCAGCTGCCCGCCGGCTCCCGCGTCGAGGCGAAGGCGGCCCTTGCCGAACTGCGGGGCGTGGGACGGCTCGGTGACGTCGTCTTCGAGGGCGCGCAGGCCACGGTCAAGCTGGACGAGACCGACGGCGCCCGGCTCGCCCTCCAGGCCGGGGACATCACCGTCGGCCGACTGGGCGGTCCCGCCGAGATCAGCACTCAGAAGGGCGACCTCGACATCACCGAGGCCGTACGCGGCACGGTCGTGCTGAGCACCCAGCACGGGGAGATCTCCGTCGGCGCGGCCCGGGGGGTCTCCGCCGTCCTGGACGCCGGCACCACCTACGGCCGTATCCACAACACCCTCAAGAACGACGGCACCACCGGCCTGGACATCCGGGCGACCACCGCGTACGGCAACATCACCGCCCGCAGTCTGTGAGCCGCGGCCTCCGGCTCAGCGGCTGTTCCCGGTGAACATGTCGACCAGGTCCTGGGCCGTGTTGAGGTGGGAGTCGATCCGGTGGCCCTCGACCTCTTCGTACGTGGCGACCTCGGCGCTGCGGGTGAACATGGCCTGCTCGTACGCGGTGAGCGCGGCCTCGACGTCGTCGGGGTGTGCGGCGAGGGCCTTGCCGAGTTCGGCGCCGTCGAGCATGGCCAGGTTGGCGCCCTCGCCGTTCGGGATCTGGAGGTGGGCGGCGTCGCCGAGCAGGGTCACGCCCGGTACCCGGTCCCACCGGTGCTCGGTCGGCAGGGCGTGGAAGGAGCGCAGCACCGGCGCGGTGTCGCCGTCGGTGATCAGCGCGGTGAGCTCCGGTGCCCAGCCGTCGAACTCCGCCGCGATGGCGGCGGCGGCCGCGGCGGGATCGGTGAAGTCGAGGGCGGCGAACCAGTCCAGCGGCCTGCTCAGCAGCGCGTAGATGTGCAGGGTGTCGCCGCTTTCCCGGTGCGCGAAGATCTCCGCGCCGGGCGAGGGGGCCATCAGCGACCCGCCGCCGACTGTCTTCGCGGCGGCCGGGTGCCGGGTGTCGGCCTCGTGCAGATAGACGTGGACGCACGACGTGCCGGTGTAGTGGGGCGCGGTGGCGGTGAGCAGGGGCCGCACCCGGGACCACGCGCCGTCCGCGCCGACCAGCAGGCCGGTGGTGAGGCTGGTGCCGTCGGCGAACGTCACCTCGTGGCGGCCCTCGCCGAGGGCCCGGGTGCCGCTGACCTTGTGGCCCCAGCGGACGGTGCCGGCCGGGAGCGAGTCGAGCAGGATGTGCCGCAGCTCGCCGCGCATCACCTCGGGGCGGCCGCCCGTGCCGTCGTCGGCCTTCTCGAACAGGACGGTGCCGTCCCGGTCGAGGACTCGTATCGCCTGGCGGCCCTCCAGGACGATGGCGCGGAACTCGTCCATGAGGCCGGCCGCCTGGAGGGCGAGCTGCCCGTTGTAGTCGTGGATGTCGAGCATCCCGCCCTGGGTGCGTGCCGACGGGGAGGCGTCGGCCTCGTAGACCGTGACGGGGATGCCGTGGATGTGCAGGACACGGGCCAGCGTGAGTCCGCCGAGTCCGGCGCCGATGACCGTGACGGGAGTGTGCATGGTGACTCCTTCGGGATCGGGCGGCCCGGTGGGCTCCGGGCCGCCGTCTCCAGAAAGGTCGCAGGCTCCGCCGACGGACCACCGATGGGTCGCCGACGGCCCACCGACGGACCGCCGACGCCCTGCCGGCACCCGGCCGACGGTCCTCCGGCATGCGTGTCGCCGAAGGCGTGGTTCCGTCGTGTCCGGGTGCGGGGCGACGCTCAGCTCAGGCGAGCCCGCAGGAGGCAGAACTCGTTGCCCTCGGGGTCGGTCAGGACGTGCCAGGGCTCGTCGCCGCTCTGGCCGATGTCGGCCACGCGCGCGCCGAGCTTCAGCAGACGCTCCAGTTCGGCGTCCTGGTCGCGGTCGGTGGCGTTGACGTCGAAGTGCAGGCGCAGGCTGTCCCCCTTGGGCTCGGTGCTGGGGACGAACACCAGGGTCGGCTGCAGTCCGCCGAACCCTTCCGGCGGTGCGATCTCCACCGCGCCGTCGTCGGTGTCGAGCACGCTGAAGCCGAGCACCTCGCACCAGAACGCCGCCAGCTGCTGCGGATCCCGGGACTTGATCACCAGTTCGGAAATTCGACAGGCCATGATCGGCACCCTAGGGGGCCTCGACCGTACGCGGCCAGTCATTAATCGACTGGCCGTCAGGTTGTGCGTACGGCCATCAGCAGTCCGCTCGCCCATGCCATGCGGACGCACCGGAAGTCCTCGCGCTCGTCCAGCTCGGCCAGAAGGCGTTCGACGGAGGCGTCGTGGCCCTCCGGCCATGCGCCGCCGTCCCCGGTGACGAAGGCGACCCGCGGGTCGGCGCCCAGTTGCTTCCGGGCGACGGCCTGGACGGCGGGGTCGAGTTCGAGGATCCGGCCCGCGGGCCGGGCGGCGGCGAGTGCTGCCAGAAGGCTTCCCGTGCGGTCTTCGCTGGACATGCTGAAGCCCGCGTCGCGCGCCTCGGAGCGCAACGTCGGCAGGGCGGTCGGGGTACGGCTCGGCGTGTCGTCCATCCGCAGATGATGTGAGGACCACGTCCTGGTGGGCAAGGCCAATTCTCCGGCCGGTCAGCCGTTCACCGCAGGGCCGGGCCCGGAACCGTGGGCGTGCACCGCAAGCATCAGCGCCGAGTCGGTGTGGAGCGTGACGCGCACCGGTGTGAAGGCGGTGGCGTCCACCGGCGACTCCCCGGTGCCGGGACCGCGGGCGTAGCGCGGATGGGCGCCTCCGCTGATCTGCCAGCGGATGCGGTGACCGACGGCGAATCTGTGGGCGGTCGAGCTCATCGGCACGGTGATCTGCGACGGCTCCTGCCCGTCCGCCCGCAGTCGGCCCAGCCCGTCACAGATGTTGACGGAGCGGCCTTGCGGGTCCACGTCGCACAGGCGGGTGAAGACGTCGGCATGACCGGTGTCCGCGGAGACGCTCAACCGCGCCGAGACCGGCCCGAGGATGTCCACGGGCTCGGTCAGCGGGGCGCTGGTGAACGTCAGGACGTCTGCCCGGGCCTCCAGGCCGCTGTTGTCGCGAGGACCGGCGCTACGGGAGAGCAGCGGGCCGCCGAGCGACGGGGTGGGGTCGCCCGGGTCGTAGCGGAACGACGCCACTGGCGCGGAGTCCGTGGGGGCCTGCCGGGTGAGATGCCCCTGCGCGGTGGGGAACCAGGGGCCGACGGCCGTGGCCGGCGGCCAGTCGTCGAGGTCCCGCCAGGTGTTCTCGCCGCCGATGTGCACGCGCACCCTTGTGGGACGCAGGCCGGAGGGGTCGGCGCACAGGTGGGCGCGCAGCCAGGCGAGGCTCTCGGCGAACACCTCGGGCCATCCCCGTTGCAGGGCGGAGGTATGGGTCCAGGGGCCGACGAGCAGGGCGGTCTCGCATCCGGCCCGACGCAGCCGGTCGTACTGCTCGAAGGTCTGGTCGGCCAGCGCGTCGTGCCATCCGGTGATCAGACTCGTGGGCACGCCGAGCCGCTCCGCCACCTGCGCCAGGGACGCGCCGCGCCAGTACGCGTCCTGGGCGTCCGGGTGGGTCATCACGCCGTCCAGCCAGGGCACTTCGCCCCCGAGGGCCGACGCGTACGCCCCGCGCAGCGGCTGCGCGGTGGTGACCTCACGCAGGCGTCGTTGCAGGCGCAGGGTCGCCCTCAGGAACGGTGCCATGCCCTGGTGCTGGTAGGTCATGCCCACGCCGACGGCGAGTGCGGTCTCCAGGTTCAGCGCACCGTGCGCGTGGAACAGGGCGTGGGGATCGTGCAGGCCCACCTGCACCACCATGGCCTTCAGTTCCGGCGGCGGGTCCACGGCGAGGGCCCACTGCACGTAGCCCAGATAACTGGGGCCGACGGTGCCCAGTGTGCCGTTGAACCAGGGCCGTTCGCGCAGCCAGGACACCGTGGCCCGGCCGTCGGCGGCCTCGTTGCGCCACAGGTCGAACGTGCCCCCGGAACCTCCGGTGCCGCGGCAGCTCTGCAGGACCACGTGAAAGCCCTGTTCGGCGAAGAGCAGGCCGTACATGGGGGACCACGGCAGGCCCCTGCCGTACGGCGAGCGCACCAGGAGGGTGGGGAAGTCGCCCTCGGCGCGCGGAAAGTAGTGGTCCGTGATCAGCGGGCTGCCGTCGGCGGCCGGCACCGGCAGCCCCGGCTCCCACCCGGCATCGTGCCGTTTGGCCGGGAGGCCGCGCCAGGTCGCCCTCATCATCCGTGAGGCCAGCGGCGGCTTGCCGGAAGGCGGTACCCAGGCCGGCCCCGACGCAGAACCGTGCGTGCGTGACGTCATCGTTCCCCTCCTCGATTTCCGTACGGTGTACGAGAATAGAGGATGCTTGACTGAGGTCCGCAAGGGCCGCCGATCAAGGAAGGGGGCATGGCCATGCCCCGTGAGGCAGGGGCCGACGCCCCGGGCGTCGACCCGCAACAGCTCTGGCTGGCCTCCGGCCGGCCGCGCAGAGGCCGCAAGCCCGCCTACAGCCGGGAGGCGATCACCGCGGCGGCCGTCGCCCTGGCGGACGCCGAGGGACTCGAAGCGGTCACCATGCGGAAAGTCGCCGCACAGGTCGGAGCCGGCGTCATGTCGCTCTACAGCTACGCCCCCGACAAGGAGACGCTGCTGAACCTGATGGTCGACCACGTCAGCGGCGAACTGCCGGCCGCGAACGCGCCCACCGGCGACTGGCGCGCCGACCTGAAGGTCATCGCCCACCTCCAGCGCGTCCACATGCTGCGACACCCCTGGCTGCCCGCCGCCCTGTCCACCCGGCGCGTCCCCGGACCCCACACCCTGGCCTTCCTGGAACGCGCGCTCGCCGCCCTGCGGCCCACCGGACTGGACGGTGCGGCGAAGCTGGAGATCTTCGCCCAGCTCACCGCGTTCGTGGCCGGGCACGTCGCCCACGAAATCGCGCAGGCCGCGGTCGCGCAGTCCCCCGACCGGGCCGCGGCCGAAGCCCGCTACCTCGCCGCCGTTGCCGCGGACGGCCACCACCCGGAACTCGCCGAAGCCCTCTCCGCCCCCGGGCGCCCCCTCACCCCCGAAGCCACCTTCACCCGGTTCCTCAACCGCCTGATCGACGGCCTCGACACCGACTGATCCGGCACGGATGCGAGACGGCGGTGGCCGCTGTCCCGGCTCCGCTGAGCCGTCCGGGTATGGCGCGGCACACTTTTGCAAGCAGGTGCTTGCAATTGTTAGCGGGGGTGTTGCAAGGTGGAGGCATGGCATCGCTCAACGTCGGCAATCTCGGTGAGTATCTGCGCGAACAGCGGCGCAACGCGCAGCTGTCGCTCAGGCAGCTCGCCGACGCCGCCGGGGTGTCCAACCCGTACCTGAGCCAGATCGAGCGCGGGCTGCGCAAGCCGAGCGCGGAGGTGCTCCAGCAGGTCGCCAAGGCCCTGCGGATCTCCGCCGAGACGCTGTACGTCCGCGCCGGCATCCTCGACGCCGAGCGGGATCTGAACGAGGTCGAGACCCGTGCGGTCATCCTCGCCGACCCCACTCTCGACGAGCGGCAGAAGCAGGTGCTGCTGCAGATCTACGAGTCGTTCCGGAAAGAGAACGGCTTCGGGTCCGGCGGGGAGAGCGCGAGTGACGCCCGCGGCGAGCAGGACAGCCGGCAGGACAGCACGAGAGACAGCACGAAGAACAGCCAGAAGAAGCACGACGTCAGCGGCGCCGACGGTGACACCGGTCGTGACAACCGTCGTGACACCGGCGGCGACGCCGACAGCGAGACCGACAGCGAGACCGATCCGCGGCGGACGGCCGGATGAGCCGGCCAAGCGCGCCGGCCGCCGCGCCGCGGACCACAAAACCCTCAGCCGAACGTGAATCCGGGAGGACCATCACCATGGCCATCACCGACGACCTGCGCAAGACCCTCAGCGACCCGACTCCCCTCTACTTCGCCGCCGGCACCGCGGACCTGGCCCTTCAGCAGGCCAAGAAGGTCCCCGGCCTGGTCGAGCAGCTGCGCACCGAGGCCCCCGCCCGCATCGAGGCCGTGCGCAACACCGACCCGAAGGCCGTGCAGGAGAAGGCCGCCGCCCGCGCCAAGGAGGCCGGTGCCAAGGCCAAGGAGGCGCAGGTCAACCTCCAGACGAAGGTCAACGACTTCATCGTCTCCCTCGACGGCGACCTGAAGAAGCTCGGCGAGTCCGCCCAGGACTTCGCGCTCCGCCAGGTCGGCGTGGCCGCCGAGTACGCCGTCAAGGCTCGCGAGACCTACGAGAAGGTCGCCGAGCACGGTGAGCAGGCCGTGAAGGCCTGGCGCGGCGAGGCCGCCGACGAGATCGAGGACCTGGCCATCGCCGTCGAGGGCAAGCCCGAGCCGGCCGTGGTCAAGGAGGAGGCGACGCCGGCGGAGGAGCCGAAGGCCGCCGAGGCCAAGCCCGTCGCGGTGAAGAAGGCCCCGGTCGCCAAGAAGACCCCGGCGACCCCGGCGCCCCGCAAGGCGGCCCCCACGGCGAAGAAGACCACCCCGCCGGCCAAGTGACCGGCAGGACGGCAGAACGCACGGGCCGGGCACCCTTGGGGTGCCCGGCCCGTTCTACGGGTACGGTGGCCGCGTAGGGATCGGGAGAGAACGGGTGGTGGACGGCATGCTGATGCTGGGCTTCGCAGGGTTCCTGGGACTGTTGAAGATCGTCCTGATGGCCCTTGCCGCGTTCGGTCTGTTCGACGCCGCGTTCCGGCGCGAGGACGCCTTCCGCGCGGCCAACAAGCAGAACAAGATCTTCTGGCTGATCATCCTGGCTATCGCCCTGGTCGTCAGCTACCTGTTCTCGATCCTCTCCATCCTCCCGATCGCGGGTCTGGTGGGGAGCATCGTCTACATCGTCGACGTCCGGCCGGCGGTCAAGCAGGTGTCGGGCGGCGGCGGCTGGCGAGGCCGCCGAGGCGGCAGCAGCAGCGACGGCCCGTACGGCCCGTACAACGGCGGCCGCTGACCTTTCGGCCGCAGACCTTTCAGGGCGCGCCCGCTGCAGCGCGCCCCAAAGGGGCGCGGGGAACTGCGCGACCAGCCCCAACGCACCCGCAGTCGGCCGACGACAGAACCCCCCCCGCGGCGCGTAGCCGGTCACGCCGCCCGATCCAGCAGCACAACCGCCACGTCATCCGTCAGCTCGCCCCCATTGAGCTGCCGCACCTCGTTCACCGCCGCCCGCAGCAACGCCTCCCCGGTCAGGCCGGAGGCCAGCTGTCGCCGCACCATCTCGACCATCCCGTCCTGGCCGAGCCGCTCGCCACCCGAGCCCACCCGGCCCTCGATCAGACCGTCGGTGTAGAGCATCAGGCTCCACTCGGCGCCCAGCTCCACCTGCATCCGCGGCCAGCGGGCACCCTTGAGCAACCCCAGCGCCGGACCGTTGTTGTCGTACGGCAGCAGCTCGGCCGGCCGTCCGGGCCGGGCGATCAGCGGTGCCGGGTGCCCGGCCAGGCACAGGCCGGCCCGGCGCCCGTCCGGCGCTATGTCCACCGTGCAGAGCGTCGCGAAGATCTCCTCGTCGGAGCGCTCGTGCTCCAGCACCTCCTGCAGCGTGCCCAGCAGCTCGTCGCCGCACAGCCCCGCCAGGGTCAGCGCACGCCAGGCGATCCGCAGCTCCACCCCGAGCGCGGCCTCGTCCGGGCCGTGCCCGCAGACGTCGCCGATCATCGCGTGCACGGTCCCGTCGGGCGTGCGCACGGTGTCGTAGAAGTCGCCGCCGAGCAGCGCGCGGGAGCGGCCGGGGCGGTAGCGCGCGGCGAAGCGCAGCGCGGAGCCGTCGAGCAGGGGCGTGGGCAGCAGGCCACGCTCCAGGCGGCGGTTCTCCTGGGCGCGCACGCGCCCCTCCGCGAGCTTGCGCTCGGCCGTGAGGGAACGTTTGCGCTCGACGGCGTACCGGATGGCACGGCTCAGCAGCCGGCCGTCCAGTTCGTCCCGGAAGAGGTAGTCCTGCGCGCCGACGCGCACGGCCTCGGCGCCACGCTCGGCGTCACCGGAGGCGGTGAGCGCGAGCACGGCGTGCCGGGGCGCGATCTGGAGCACATGCCTGAGCACGGCCAGCTCGTCGGTGTCGGCGCCGTCGTCGGTGACGGCGACCGTGCGGCCCGGCGCCGAGAGCGCCAGGTCCAGCAGGATGCAGTGGACGTCGTCGGTCAGCAGCCGCTCGGCCTCGGTGAGGTTGCGGGCGGTGCGGATGCGGATCGAGTTGCCGGACGCGTCCCGCAACTCGGGCAGGATCGGCGAGCCGGCGGGATCGTCCTCGATCAGCAGCAGGGTGAGAGTGGTGCCGCCGGTGTTCTGGGCGACGGCTTCCGTGCGGTTGGCCTCTTCCTTGAGGGGGCCGCCGCCCTGTGCGGGCGCGGCGGCCGGCGCCTGACCACTCTCCACGGCCGGGATCGCTCTCTGCCGCGGTACGGGTACGGGCATCGTGTCGGGTTCCTTCCCTCCCCCCGAGGGCATGGCGGGACGAGGGACTCGACCCACCGACCGGGACCATAGCGGTACTGGCCACTTCAACGGAATGGTGTGAGCCACGTCGCCCTGTCTCAGGCCACTGGCATATGCCGCGTGCCGTACCGCAGTTGGGCAAGAGGGCCGTCCGGCGGGAATGACGAAGGTCACGTGCCGCCCGGGTTTGAACGGACGTTGGCGTGCACCGGGTCACATGACTCAGCTCACGAAAGGGACATCACACCCAAAGGGAAACGCTCAGGCGTCCGGCCGGACCACCCCGAGGATCGGCATCGACCCGGCGCCTCCGATCGACACCGTCCGCCCCGGGCGCGGGGCTTGGATGATCGCGCCGTCCCCGACGTACATCGCGACATGGCTGGCGTCGTCGAAGTAGATGATCAGATCACCGGGGCGCATGTCCTTGACGTCGATGTGCTTGAGCTGTTTCCACTGCTCCTCGGAGGTGCGCGGGATCGGCTGCCCGGCACTCGCCCAGGCCTGCGAGGTCAGCCCGGAGCAGTCGTACGAGTCCGGGCCCTCCGCGCCCCACACGTACGGCTTGCCGAGCTGCGCGGTGGCGAACGCGACCGCCTTCTTGCCGGCCGCGGACGCCTTGCTGTGGATCTCGTCGAGTATCCCGGTGTCCAGCCAGGCGGTCTGCGCCTGGTACGCGGTCTCCCGCTCCAGCTCGGCGAGGCGCTCCTTCTGCTTCTTCTGCAGCCGGGACTGGAGCTTCTCGGCGGCGGCGATCCGCTGCGTGATCTTCTTCTTCGCCGCGGCCTTCGCCTTGCGCCCCGCCTCCAGCCTGTTCCACTGGTCGGCCGCGTCCGCCGCGTACTGCTTCAAGTCCTGCTGGGTCTGGGTCAGTTCCCTGATCAGCCCCTTGGTGGCGCGCTCGCCCTGGAGCACCCGCCCGGCCCCGTCCAGGAACTCCGACGGATTGTCGCTGAGCAGCAGCTCGGCGGTGTCCGGCAGCCCGCCCGTGCGGTACTGGGCGGCGGCCGCCCGGCCGGCGCGCGCCTTCAACTCGTCGAGCTTCTGCTGCCCCTGGACGATCTTCTTGGCCAGGCCGACGATCTCGGCGGACTGCTTCTGGGCGGCCTCCTCGGCGGCGTTGTACGCGTCGGTGGCGACGGCCGCGTCGTGGTAGAGCTCGTCCAGCTTCGCCTGTACGGCCTCAAGGTCCTTGTCGGGCGCGAGAGTCACGGAGGGGCCGGCCGAGGCGCTGGGGGAGGCCGAGGCGCTCGGCGAGGAGGTGGGGCTCGGTGCCGCGAACACCGTGCCGGGTACCGCCAGCACGGTCACCGCGCACACCACGGTCACCGCGACCCTGATCAGCCCGCGCTTGCCCGTACCCATACCAAGTCCCCCATACCTGATTTCTCGTCAGTAACTTACGGACTTGGGGGATCGTGCCACGCTTCGCCGCAAAGTGACAGGGCCAACAGCAGGTGTTTTCCTCCCCCGTTTCCCCCCGGGCATGACGATCTCCCCGCTTTTGTGACGAACGACTCACCGAGATCGTTCCCACCCCGCCCCATCAGGCCTTCGGCGCCAACGCCTCCCACGCCACGGTCACTTCCCCCTGCCGCCAGCGCACCGCCGAGTCCGCCACCGGCCAGTCGGCCGTCAGGTCCCGCACCGCCCGGATCCACCGCTGCCGGGCGCCGTACGACGCGTAGGGCGCGGCGGCCGCCCAGGCGCGGTCGAAGTCCCGCAGGAACGCGTGCACCGGCTCGCCCGGGACGTTGCGGTGGATCAGCGCCTTCGGCAGCCGTTCGGCGAGGTCCGAGGGCCGCTCCAGGGACCCGAGCCGGGTGGCGAAGGTCACCGTCCGCGGCCCCTCCGCCCCGAGCGCGACCCACACATGGCGCCGCCCGATCTCGTCACAGGTCCCCTCGACCAGCAGCCCGCCCGGCGCGAGCCGCGCGCACAGCCGCGCCCAGACGGCGGCGACCTCGCTCTCGTCGTACTGCCGCAGCACGTTGGCCGCGCGGATGAGCAACGGCCGCGCGGGCACGGGGATCTCGAACCCGCCGTGCCGGAAGGTGAGCCCTTCGCGCTCGTACGGCTCGGCCGCGGCGACCCGCGCGGGCTCGATCTCGACCCCGACGACACGCGCGCGTGGCGCGACGGTACGGAGCCGGCCGAGGAGTTCCACGGCGGTCCAGGGGGCGGCGCCGTAACCGAGGTCGACGGCCACGGGATCGGCGGCGCGCCGCAGTTCGGGACCGTGCGCGGCGGCGATCCACCGGTCCATGCGGCGCAGGCGGTTGGGGTTGGTGGTCCCGCGCGTCACCGTTCCCACGATGGGGGTCCCCCCGCTCGAGCGGAGCCGAGAGTGGGGGAGGGAGGCGGCGCGGGCATTCATGCCTACGAGAGTAAAGCGCCCCGTCAGGGGCGCGGGGAACTGCGCGACAAGCCCCTACCGGCCCGCAGCGTTTCCACGACAGGCGCCCCCCACGCATCCCACCCTCGAACGGTTGAGCGACCAAAGGTAATGTCCCGGCAAAAACCCGACCCCCCGGAATGGGAATCCTCCCCTCCGTGTTGCACCCCCTTGGAGGACGCTCAACGTCCTCCTGACGGCATGCCCGCACCAAGGAGGACCGCCACGTGAGCCAGTACGTCAGCAGGCTCGGGCGCCGCTCCCCGTCGGCTGCCACCCGGCTCCTCCGGTCCCGCCGCCCCCGCCGCGTCGCGATGCTCTCCGTGCACACCTCCCCGCTCCACCAGCCCGGCACCGGCGACGCCGGCGGCATGAACGTCTACATCGTGGAGCTCGCGCAGCGCCTCGCCGCGATCAACATCGAGGTCGAGATCTTCACCCGCGCCACCGCGGGCGGCCTCCCGTGCACCGTCGAACTCGCCCCCGGCGTCCTCGTCCGGCACATCGACGCCGGCCCCTACGAGGGCCTCGCCAAGGAGGACCTCCCGGCCCAGCTGTGCGCCTTCACCCACGGCGTGATGCAGGCCTGGGCCGGCCACCGCCCCGGCCACTACGACCTCGTCCACTCGCACTACTGGCTCTCCGGCCACGTCGGCTGGCTCGCCGCCCAGCGCTGGGGCGTCCCGCTCGTGCACGCCATGCACACCATGGCCAAGGTGAAGAACGCCAACCTGGCCGACGGCGACACCCCCGAACCCGCCGCCCGTGTCATCGGCGAGACCCAGATCGTGTCCGCGGCCGACCGTCTCATCGCGAACACCTCCGAAGAGGCCGACGAACTGGTACGGCACTACGCGGCCGACCCCGCCAAGGTCGCCGTCGTCCACCCCGGCGTGAACCTCGACCGCTTCCGCCCGGCGGACGGACGGAAAGCGGCCCGTGCCCGCCTCGGCCTCCCGCAGGACGCCCTGATCCCGGTCTTCGCGGGCCGTATCCAGCCCCTGAAGGCCCCCGACGTACTGCTCCGGGCCGTGGCCGTCCTCCTCGACGAGCGCCCCGAACTCCGCTCCCGGATCGTCGTACCGGTCGTCGGCGGCCCCAGCGGCAGCGGTCTCGCCAAGCCGGAGGGCCTGCAGAAGCTGGCCGCGCGGCTCGGCATCGCGGACGTCGTACGGTTCCGTCCGCCGGTCGGCCAGGAGCAGCTCGCGGACTGGTTCCGGGCGGCCTCCGTCCTCGTCATGCCCTCCTACAGCGAGTCCTTCGGCCTGGTGGCGATAGAGGCCCAGGCGGCGGGCACGCCCGTGCTGGCCGCCTCGGTCGGCGGGCTCCCCGTGGCCGTGCGGGACGGCGAGACCGGCTTCCTGGTGGACGGCCACGAACCCGCCGACTACGCGCGCGTGCTGCGCCGGTTCGCCGACGACACGACTCTGGCGGACCGTTTCGGCAGCGCCGCCGCCCGGCACGCCCAGTCCTTCGGCTGGGACACGGCCGCCGCCGCCACCGCCGACGTCTACATGGCCGCGAACCAGTCCCACCGCCGTCGCGTACGCTCGCCCCATGGGTGATGCTTCACGGGATCGGCAGGCCGCGCAGGTCATCGAGGGTGTCCTGAAGGACGCCGAACTGGAGTGGGAGAGCCCCGAGCCCGGCAATTTCGTCGTGCAACTCCCCGGCACCCGCAAGCTGAAGACGACCGTCTCCCTCCTGGTGGGCCGCCACTCCCTCTCCCTCAACGCCTTCGTCGTCCGTCACCCCGACGAGAACGAACCGGCCGTCCACCGCTGGCTCCTGGAGCGCAACCTCAAGCTCTACGGCGTGAGTTACGCCGTCGACCGCCTCGGTGACGTCTATGTCACCGCGAGGCTCCCGCTGGTGTCCGTCACCCCGGACGAGATCGACCGCATCCTCGGCCAGGTCCTGGAGGCGGCGGACGGCGCCTTCAACACCCTTCTGGAGCTGGGCTTCGCCTCCGCGATCCGCAAGGAGTACGAGTGGCGGGTGGCGCGCGGTGAGTCGACCCGGAACCTGGACGCGTTCACGCATCTGATCGAACGCTCCACCGACTGACCCCTGCACGACTCTTTCGCAGTGCTTGATCGCCGTGGCATGCTCACGCTCGACGCAGATCTGAACGTCGTTCACATCCATGACTCACTCGCATGGAAGGACGTACGGAATGAGCACCGCGCACCAAGGCGTGACCCACGGCATGACCAGACGGGCCCTGCTCGCCGGCGCCACGGCGGTGGCCGCGTCCGCCGTGGCGGGCGGCGGCACGGCCCACGCCTCCGACGTCCAAGTCCCTTCCCTCTGGCGGGAGTTCACCCGCACCCCCTTCACCCATCCGCAGATCCCGTACATCGGCAGGGCGGGCGCGGCACGGATCCGCCGCCTTCCGGTCGTCGCCGACGTCCGCGCGTACGGCGCCGTCGCCGACGGCGAGACCGACTGCGCCCCCGCGATCAACCGTGCCATCGCCGCTGCCGCCAGGGCCGGCGGTGGCACGGTCACCATCCCGCCCGGCACCTTCCGCATCGACGGCCTCATCCAGCTCGGTTACGACGACGTGGTGCTGCGCGGCGCCGGCAGTGGCCGTACCACGCTGTACGCGACGAAGAACCTCACCGAACTGATCGGCCCGTACGGCTCCCGCTACGGCGGCACCAAGTCGGCGTGGTCCTGGGCGGGCGGGCTCATCTGGCTGGCGCCGAAAGCCCGTTGGGACTCCCTGACGGCGGCCGTCGAGGCGCAGGCCTGGCCGTTCGAGGGCTGGACCGGCAACAAGCGCGACGAGTGGGAGCCGCTGACCCCCGTCGCCCCCGCCCGCCGGGGCGACCGGACGGTCACCGTCACCGACCCCTCCCGGCTGCACCCGGGCCGCCTGGTCCTCCTCCGGGTCGCGGACGACAGCGCCCACACCCTCCTCCAGCACATGTCCGGCGGGGGCCCGGGCCCGGCGTCGTACTACTGGGAGGACAAGACGAAACTGCTGTCGTACGTCCCCTACGAATGGCCCGTCCGGGTCGTGGCCGTGCGCGGCCGCAGGGTGACCCTGGAACGCCCGCTCCCCGTCGACCTGCGCCCCGAGTGGAACCCGCAGTTCACCACACATGTGGGGGCGTTGACCGGTGCCGGGGTCGAGGGCCTCACGCTCGACGTGATGGAGACCCCGCAGTCCCCGCACCTCCTCGACAAGGGCTACAACGGGGTCGTCCTGCAGTGCGCGTACGACTGCTGGGTGGACGACGTCACGGTCCGCAACGTCGACAACGGCTTCGGTCTGGTCGCCGCCTCCGCCTGCACCCTGCGCGGCACCCGGGTCGGCGGCCGGGGCGAACACCACCCGTACTTCTGCCGCGAGGGCTCGCACGACAACCTGATCGAGGACTTCACGGTCGAACAGCGCACGGTCCCGGCCCCCGCCGACACCCAGCTCCACGGCATCAACGTCGAGGGCCTGTCCTCCCACAACGTCTGGTCGCGCGGCGAGATGCAGATGGGCACCTTCGACTCCCACCGGGGCCTGCCCTTCGCGAACGTCCGCACCGACATCACGGTGGACAACAACGGCCGCCACGGCGGGGACGCGAACGCGGGGCCGTTGTTCGGGGCGCGGTTCACGCACTGGAACGTGCGCGTGACCAACGGCCGGGCGGGCCTGATGCGCCTAGACGGCCTGGCGCCGTACTCCGCGACGGTCGGCCTCGACACGGTCACCGACTTCGACCAGATCGACGTACCGGACTTCACCGGCGACCTGCACTCCCGGCTGGAGCTGTACGGAACGTGGGACGCGGTACGGCCGCGGAACCTGTACGAGGCGCAGCGCGCGCTCGACTGCTGTTAGCCTGCCGCAACCCGGTTCCCTTACCGGGGTCTTACCTTTCCTCGTCAGTGAAGAAGAGGTCGTGCATGCGCGCAGGCAGATCCGGTTCGGCGGTCGTACTCGCCGGGGCACTCGCCCTGGGGGCGTTCACCGCGCCGACCGCCCAGGCCGCCGACACCGGGATCACGGTGACCGAGCTGGTCATCAACAAGGGCAAGCCCGTGGTGGTGGGCACCAATGCGGAGGTGACCCCCGACTTCACCTTCCGGATCTCCTGGCCGTCCGGCGTCAAGATCGGCGACGCGGAGGCGGACCCGTTCCTCTACCACGGCACCACCGCCGCCAAGGGCGCCGAGGACGGGGGCATCTACACCGGCAGCGTCACCTACTACGAGGCCGGCAGCCACGCCGCCGACTGCGACGGCGAGCTGTACATCGAGCCGCGCTACACGCTGGACTCCAACAGCGACGCGACGACCTGGAAGGTCGCGGTCTCCGCGAAGATCTGGGGTTCGAACGGTCAGCTCAAGAGCCACGAGTACCTGACCGGATTCGGCACCGTGCAGGTCAAGCGCGCCGCCAAGGTCACCGCCAACGCCACCCCGGAGCCGGTGGCCAAGGGCGGGACGCTCACCGTGAAGGGCGCGATCACGCGCGCGGACTGGGTGAAGCACAAGTACGTCGGCTTCGGCGGCAAGTCGGCCAAGCTGCAGTTCCGCAAGAAGGGCAGCAGCACCTACACGACGCTGAAGACCGTGACCGCCGATTCCGCCGGCACCCTGAAGACCACGGTCAAGGCCTCCGTCGACGGCTCCTACCGCTGGACCTTCGGCGCGACGTCCACCACGGGCGGCGCGACGTCCGTGGCCGACTACGTCGACGTCAAGTGACGTACCGGGCGCTGCTCACGCGGTAGCGCCCCGGGGTCACCCCCACCAGCCTCCGGAAGTGCCGGGTCAGATGGGCCTGGTCGTAGAAGCCGGTCGCGGCGGCCGTCTCGCCGGGCGGGACCCCGTCGAGCAGCAGCCGGCGGGCCCGTCCGACCCGGCGGGACATCAGGTACTGGTGCGGGGCGATGCCGTACGCGCCGCTGAACGCCCGCACGAGGTGGGCGGGGTGTGCGTGCAGCAGCCGCGCGGCCTCCTCCAGGACGAGCCCGTCGGCGACGCGCTCGTCGAGGAGTTCGCGCAGGGAGCGGGCGAGGGCCGGGTCCGGGGGCCGCTGTGTCACGAGCCGGGGGCGGAGCAGGCCCCGCAGCCGCTCGCCGATGAGGGTGAGCCGGCTCTCCGCCTCCAGTTCGTCGCCGGCGCGGGCCAGGGACGCGTGCAGTTGGCCCACGCGCCGGCGCAGCAGCGGGTCGCGCAGGTCGGGCCCGTCGACGGCGGCCCCGATGAGGTCGTCGCCGAGGAGAGCGCCGTCCAGATAGACCACGCGCTTGCGGAAGCCGTCCGCCGTGGCGGGGGAGCCGTTGTGCGGGACGTGCGGCGGCAGCAGGGACACGGTGTCGTCCGGGGTGCCGTGCTCGTGCCGGTCGAGGTCGTACCGTACGGCGCCGTCGTCCACGATGAGCAGCGTCCAGGCGTCATGGACGTGCATCGGGTAGGCGTACCCGGTGAAGTGGGCGTGGAAGACCTCGGTGACGCCCGGGACGCGAGGACGCCAGGCTGTGACTTCCTGGGTGACGTGCTGCCGGGCGGCCATGCAAAGAACGTACAAGACGGTCCCGTACGACGCCGGGCAGTCTCGTCTCCATGAGTTCCCCGAGTTCCCTGAGGTCCATGGGTTCCACGGCTTCCCTGAGCCCTCTGGACGCCGCACCCGTCCGTTTCGACACGAAGATCGCCGTGCTGCTGCGCACGGACCTGGAGCCGTGGCAGCGGCTGAACGTCACCGCGTTCCTGGTCAGCGGCCTGGGCGCGACGGTTCCCGAGGTGGTCGGGGAGCCGTACGAGGACGCCGACGGGGTGGGCTACCTGCCGATGTTCCGGCAGCCGGTGCTGGTCTTCGAGGGCACCAAGGAGACGCTGACGGCGGCACACGAGCGGGCGCTGAGCCGGGCCCTGCCCCGGGCCGTCTTCACCGCGGACCTGTTCTCGACCGGCAATGACCGTGACAACCGCGCGGCGGTCCGTGCCGTACCCACGGCGGAACTGGATCTGGTGGGGCTCGCGGTGTACGGGCCGCGGAACGGGGTGGACAAGGTGCTGAAGGGCGCGCGGATGCACCCGTGAGGCGTTCGGTGCGTCTGTTGCTCCGCCGACCGAAGGAATCACATGGCGCGGGCGAGTGATCTGATCATCACATCAGCCCAGGACCATGGTGAACGACGCATCTGACAGATATGCGACTTATCCGATCCAGCAGCATGACGGCAGTGGCGGCGATGGTGGCGGCGGCGGTCGTCACGGGTGTGAGCGGTGGACCGGCGACCGCCGCGGGCCAGGACGACGTGACAGAGGTTCCCTGCAACACGGCGGCGCTGACCACCGCCATCGCCACCGCGATGGCGGGAGAGACCCTGTCCCTCCACCGTGACTGCACCTACCACCTGACCACCGCCTTCGCCCCCGGCGAGGGCCTGCCGCCCATCACCCAGAGCCTCACGATCCGGGGCAACGGCGCGACGATCGTCCGTGACGGCCCCAATCCCGGCCTGTTCCGGATCTTCCACGTCACCACCGCGGGCACCTCCAAGGGCAACCTGCGCCTGGAGGACCTCACCGTCCGGGGCGGCAGTGCCGCCGGGAGCGGCGGCGGCATCCGCGTCGACAGCGGTGGCATGCTCACGCTCGCGCACGTCGACGTGTTCGACAACACCGCCACGGGGGACGGAGGCGGCGTGTGGGTCGAGACGGGCGCCACGGCGTCCGTCCGGCGCAGCCGGCTCGCCTTCAACAACGCGGACGACGGCGGCGGGCTGTTCACGGAGGGGACCCTGAGCGTCGAGGACTCCGAGTTCGCCAGGAACCACGCCCGGATCTCGGGCGGCGGTCTCTACCAGGCCGCCGGCATCAGCTTCCTCCACGCGACCGTCATCGACCGCAACACGTCGGCCGCCTCCGCCGGCGGTGTCTTCGTCGACGGCGGAACGATGACGTTCGGCGAAAGCAAGATCGCGAACAACACGACCGCCGGCACCCTGGGCGGCGGGTTCGTCAACAGCGCGCAGCTGGAGCTGGACAAGTCGGAGGTCAGCGGCAACGTCGTCGGAGGCCCCGGGGGCCTGGGCGGCGGCTTCGCCAACCTGACGGCGAGCGCTGTGCTCACCCTCAAGGGCAGCAAGGTCACCGGCAACAGCGCGAACGGCAACGGTGCCTCCCAGGGCGGCGGCATCTACAACCTCGGCGGGTCGGTCACGCTCGACCACAGCACGGTCCGCAACAACGCGTCCACGACGGCCCCCGGAGGCGTCTTCACGGACACCCTGGTCACGGTCACGGACTCCCAGATCACCCACAACATCCCGACCAACTGCGTCCCGAACCAGAACTTGGTACCGGGCTGCACGAACTGAAGCCGACGCATGGGCCACTGACCCCCTGTTCTCGGGAGACCGAGGACGGGGGGTCAGCGGGGCAGCGGGCCGGTGGGGCGGCAGGTCAGTGGGCCGGCAGGTCAGTGGGGCGGTGGGGCAGCAGGTCAGTGGGGCGGTGGGCGGTGGGGCAGCAGGTCAGTGGGGCGGTGGGCGTGCGGGCCAGTGGGCCACTGGGGTGCGTCGGCCACCGGGGTCGGCAGGCCACGGGTCACCGGTCAGTGGGCCTGCGGAGCAGCGGGTCAGTGTGCGGGCATGGGCCTGCGGGCCAGTGGGCCAGTGGGCCAGTGGGCCAGTGGGGCCACCAGTCCACTAAACCCGTAGGCCCCGGGGCCCCTAGGCCACGGGCCACCGGGCTTCCGGGTTACCGGGCTTCCGGGTTACCGGGCTTCCGGGTTACCGGGCCACCGGGTCAGGCGGCGCGTACCTCGGCCTCGGTGTTCTTCGTGGCGGCGGGCGTCGGTCGTTCCACCGGTAGCCGCCGCATGAGGACGCCGTATCCGAGAGCCGCCCCGGTGCCCACGACCGCGCACACCCCCCACAGCCACATCGCCCCCAGCCGGTCGATGACGACGCCGGACATCAGCGGCGCGATGAGCGCGGCGGCGGACCAGGACAGCGTGTACATCCCCTGGTACCGGCCCCGCCCGTGCACCGGGGAGAGCCGCACCACGAGCCCCGTCTGGGTCGGGGCGTTGACGATCTCGGCGAGGGTCCACACGCACACGGTGAGCGCGAAGACGCCGACGGACCCGGCGAAGGCGGTGAGCCCGAAGCCGTAGCCCGCGACCAGGGACGAGACCACGAGCAGCGACCGCGGATCGCGGTGCTCGATGATCCGGGTGACCGGGATCTGGAGCACCACGATGAGCACTCCGTTCACGGCGATGGCCAGTCCGTAGTCGGCGGGCGAGAACCCGGCCCGGCCCATCGCCACCGGCAGCCCGAGCGACCCCTGCTGGAAGATCAGGGCGACGAGGAAGGACAGCCCGACGACGGCCATGTACCGTCCGTCGCGCAGCACGGTCCCGAGGCTGACCGCGTCCTCCCGCGCGACCGCCTTGGCGGCCTGCTCCGGCCGGGACTCGGGCAGCTTGACGAAGACGAGGACCGCGCAGGCGGCGGTCATCCCGGCCTCGACGAGGAACCCGGCGCGGTAGCTCACCTCGGCGATGAACCCGGCGCCCATGGACGAGACGGCGAACCCGAGGTTGACGGCCCAGTAGTTGAGCGAGAACGCCCGCACCCGGTCCTCGGGCCGCACGATGTCGGCCATCATCGCCTGCACGGCCGGCCGGGAGGCGTTGGAGGCCATGCCGACGAGGAAGGCGACGGCGGCGATGGCGGCGGGATCCCGTACGAACCCGAGCAGCGCGACGGCCGCGGCGGTGGAGCCCTGGGCGACGAGCAGGGTCGGCCGCCTCCCCAGCCGGTCGGCCATCACGCCGCCCGCCAGCGAGGACACGACCCCGCCCAGCCCGTGCAGGGAGGCGACGAGCCCGGCGTAGGACGCGCTGTACCCCCGGTCCAGGGTCAGGTAGAGGGCCATGTACGTGGCGACGAAGGAGCCCAGCCGGTTGACGAGGGTGCTGGTCCACAGCCACCAGAACTCACGGGGCAGACCGGCGACGGTCTCCCGGACGGCGCGTCGCAGGGCGACGGACGGCATGGTTCCCCCAGAGCAAGGTGTAAGTGATGCGCGGCTCGACCGCACCTTACATACCTGCCGCTCGCCTGAGCCACTCAATTAACATCTGCGGTCGGCTGTCCGCCCTCTGGGACGCCCTCCGGCCACCGGCACACCGCCCCGAATACGTGGATTACGCTCTGTCCCATGGCCGACGCACCGTACAAGCTGATCCTCCTCCGCCACGGCGAGAGCGAGTGGAACGCGAAGAACCTGTTCACCGGCTGGGTGGACGTCAACCTCAACGAGAAGGGCGAGAAGGAGGCAGTCCGCGGCGGTGAGCTCCTGACGGACGCCGACCTCCTGCCCGACGTGGTCCACACGTCCCTCCAGAAGCGGGCGATCCGCACGGCCCAGCTGGCCCTCGAGGCGGCCGACCGCCACTGGATCCCGGTCCACCGCAGCTGGCGCCTGAACGAGCGCCACTACGGCGCGCTCCAGGGCAAGGACAAGGCGGCGACGCTGGCCGAGTTCGGCGAGGAGCAGTTCATGCTCTGGCGCCGCTCGTACGACACCCCGCCCCCGCCGCTCGCCGACGACTCCGAGTTCTCCCAGGCCTCCGACGCGCGCTACGCCTCCATCCCCCCGGAGCTGCGCCCCCGCACGGAGTGCCTCAAGGACGTCGTCGTCCGGATGCTCCCGTACTGGTACGACGGCATCGTCCCCGACCTCCTGGCCGGCCGCACGGTCCTCGTCGCCGCCCACGGCAACAGCCTCCGCGCCCTCGTCAAGCACCTCGACGGCATCTCGGACGCCGACATCGCGGGCCTGAACATCCCGACGGGCATCCCCCTCTACTACGAACTCGACGCCGACTTCACCCCGGTCACCCCGGGCGGCCGCTACCTCGACCCGGAGGCAGCAGCAGCAGCCATCGAGGCGGTCAAGAACCAGGGCAAGAAGAAGTAGGTCCCGTGATCATGCCTCCCACCTGCGCAGACGGCGCGGATGGGAGGCATTTTCGGGCTCTGGAGCCTCCTTGGCCCCGGAGCGCCCCGCGGCGCGTGGCTGCGGGGCGCCTTGCGGGGTTAGTCGATCTTCTCGCCGTTGTACGTGCCGCCCTTGCAGGTGTTGTCCGACAGATCGGCCATTCCGCCGCCCTGCCTGCATTGAGAAGGGGTGACGTAGGAATGGGCGCCCTGTGCGGTGGCGGCGGCGGTGGCTGCGCCTGTGAGGCCGAGTCCGGTGAGGGCTGCCGTGGCGATGACGGCGGCGAGGATTCGTCGGATGCGCATGTGGTTCCCCTTTCGCGGATTGCCTCGATCGGGCACTAGCCAGCTTGATCTTCACCCATGTGGGTGGCACGTGATGTTGGGCCATTCGGGTGACAGTGCCGCCGCCGGAGGCTGGTCCGGCCAGGGGAACGCGTACTGGGGGTTGCCGCCGCGGGTGAGGCGTACGAAGCGCAGGAGTTCGCGGACGATGCCCGCGTTGCCCATGGCCCAGCCGGTGCACGGTTCCAGGTCGCCCGGGGTGGCCCGGTGGTCGACGTTGGACCAGCGGGTGCCGTGGCGGTCGCGGACGGCGCGGGTGGCGAGGTCGGTGACGAGGACGTGGGCGAAGTCGTACGGATCCTGCTGTTCGGCGATCCGGTCGCAGGCCAGGGCGAGGACGCCTGCGGTGCCGCAGCAGCGGCCGTTGTTGTCCCAGAAGCCGGGGCGCAGCCGCTGGGGCAGGCCGGAGTGGGTGACCGTGTGCCAGCAGCGGTCGGCGAGGGCGGTCCAGACGGGGTCGGCCGTGATGTCCCTGAACAGCCGGAAGACCTGGGCGTCGCCGGCCGGGCCGTGGCACCAGCCGTAACTGACGGGCTCGACCACATCGGGGCGGTACTGGGGGGTGGAGTGCGGGACGCGGAAACCCTCCGGTCCCGCCTCGTCACGGGCCACGACGTCCGCGGCACCGGCCAGCGCCAGCTCGACCAGGTCGGCATGGTCGGTGGCCAGACCGACACGGGCCAGCGCCAGGACGATGCCGAGCGTGCCGTGCGAGATGTGGTGCAGCCGGGCGTCGACCCCCGTGCGGTGGGCCCAGTGGACGCCCGACGGAGTCCGCTCCGCGGTCCGCAGATACGGCTCCATGGCGAGGACGGCCAGTTCGGCGTCACCGGCGACGAGCGCCCCGAGGCCGATGCCGGCGTTCCCGCCCATCAGCTCGAACAGATCACCCCAGCGTGTCCCGTCGAAGCGCGACCGTACGAGGTCCAGCGCCCGGTCCGCGGCGGCATCGGCGGCGGTGTCACCGAGTTCTTCGTGAACGGCCCGCAGGGCGAGGGCGATTCCGGTGCGGCCGAAGTAGAGGGAATCGCCCTCGACGCTGTCGACGGAGTCCGCGAGGCTGCGGGCCGCGCGCAGGGCGGCGTCGGCGTAGGAGTCGTCGCCGAAGTGCCGCCACGCTTCCAGGAGTACGGCGACGATCCCGGCCGTACCGCTGTAGAGGATGGGGTTGAGCTCGTCGTCCGAGGGCCGGGTCGGCCAGGCGAGGCCTCCCGCGGAGGTCTCTCGCGCCGCTTCGGTCAGCCACCGCAGCCCGTCCACCGCGAGTGCCTCGACCTGGTCGACCGCCACGACCGTGGCCCGCGGTGCCGTCATGGGCCCACTCTCCCATGATCGCCCGGCCCGGCCCAGAGGGCGTTCGGTCAGCAGGACGCGGGCGGGATGCTCTGGTCGTACTGGAAGACGTTGTGCGGGTCGTACTTCTGCTTGATCCGGCGCAGCCGGTCGAAGTTGGACTCCCAGTAGGCGGTCTCCCAGTCCTGCATGCCGATGTTCGGCACGTTGACGTAGGCGCCGTCCACGAAGGGGCGCAGTGCCTGGCTGAATTCGGCGATCCAGGCCTGGGCCTGCGGGGTGAGCGGGTCGCAGATGCCCGGCTGGTCACTGCGCTTGCCCCAGCCGACGCCGGGCTCGGCGTAGAAGAGCGCGTCGCGGTGCGGGAACGCGGTGCCGCCGCGGGGGGTCTTCCTGACGTTCCCGCCGAAGGCCTGGACGAAGTAGTTGCTGTCGGCCGTGGGGGCGTCCTTGACGAACGCGGAGACGATGTCGATCGCCTTGGCCGGGAACGGCCTCTGGGCGAACTGTGAGTAGAACTTCCAGTTCGCGGGCTCGTTCGCGATCGGGGTCTGGAATCCGGCGTACACGTCGCCCCAGTTCCCCACCTGCGTCGTGACCTGGGGGCTGCCGATCGACAGGATCGGGGCCAGCAGCCTCCTGGCCTCCTCGGGGGTTCCTTCCGGGAGGACCGCGAACAGCAGGGTCTGGTTCGGGTGGGCTTCGAGCTGGGTGCCGAGGCGGTTGTCCGTGAACGGCGCGGTGCGCTGGTAGGTCTCGAAGATCCTGCGCAGGTCGCCGGTCCCGTCCCAGGTGGCCGTCAGATACGTGACGCTCTTCAGCGGCGCCAGCTTGTAGGTGAGCGAGGTGACGATGCCGAAGTTGCCGTTGCCCGCTCCGCGCAGCGCCCAGAGCAGGTCCGGGGTGTCGTGCAGATCGGCCTTGATCACCTTGGCGCACTCGTCGCCCTCCGCGACGACGATCTCGGCGCCGATCAGGCTGTCGCAGGCCATGCCGAGCCAGCGCGTGAGGAAGCCGAACCCACCGCCGAGCGTCGCCCCGGACAGCCCCACACTGCCTTCGGTCCCGGTCGTCACCGCGAAGTTCTGCTTCGCGAGCGTGGTCACCGCTTCCAGCTGGTTGAGTCCGGCGCCGACCGTCGCGACACGGGCGGCGCTGTCGAGGTGGACCGACTTCAGCTCGCTGATGTCGATCACCAGGCCGCTGTCGACGTTCGACCAGCCCTCCAGGCTGTGCCGGCCGCTCCGGATGCGCAGCGCGACGTCGTTCTGCCGCGCCCACGTCAGGGCGTTGACCACGTCCTGGGTGTTCTGGGCGAAGACGATCACCAGCGGATAGTGGGAGAAGAGCTGGTCCCAGCCGAGTCGCGCGTCCGTGTACCCGGGGTCGTGGGGGCGGACGATACGGCCGGTCAGCTGGGCCGGCGCGCACTCCGCGCCGTACACCCCGCTCCCGGATGCCTCGGTCGCGGATGCCTGGGTCGCGGCGCTCGCGCCGGGGGCCGCGGCGGCCGCGACGCCCGGTACGGCGACGGAACCGGCACCGGCCGCCGCCGTCGCCTTGAGCAGTCCGCGACGGGAAAAGTCGTTCATGGTCTGTGTCCTCTCGGCCACCAACGGGCGCGAATCGGTCTTTTACGGATCATTTGCGCGACGTGGACGGTAGCAAGGGTGATCACGGTGGACCGCCTCGACACGCTCGGTCCCGACTTGCCGAACCGGCAAACAGGCTCGTCCGGCCGGGGCGGGGCTTCGCATGATCGGAGTCGAAGCTTCTTGAGGAGGGCGTATGACACAGCGCGTGGAAAGCGGTCACCGGGTGGTTTCCTCGCCCGCGGGGCGGATTCATCTCGTCGAGCAGGGGGCCGGGCCGCTCGTGCTGCTCGTGCACGGCTTCCCCGAGAGCTGGTACTCCTGGCGGCATCAGCTGCCCGCGCTCGCGGCGGCCGGGTATCGCGCGGTCGCCATCGACGTGCGCGGGTACGGGCGCTCCTCCCGGCCGGCCGCTCCGGACGCCTACCGGATGGTCGAACTCGTCGAGGACAACGTCTCCGTCGTGCGTGCCCTCGGCGAGGAGTCCGCGGTGGTCGTCGGGCACGACTGGGGCGCGGCCATCGCCGCGAACTCCGCGCTGCTCAGGCCGGAGGTGTTCCGGGCCGTGGGGTTGCTGAGCGTGCCGTACACCCCGCGCGGCGGGCCCCGGCCCAGCGACGTCTTCGCGGGGCTGGGCCGGGACGGGGGCCAGGAGTTCTACGTCTCGTACTTCCAGGAGCCGGGGCGCGCCGAGGCCGAGATCGAACCCGATGTACGTGGCTGGCTCGCGGGCTTCTACGCCGCCCTGTCCGGTGACACCATGCCCGGGGCCGGCGCTCCCGACCCGCACTTCGTGAGCGAGGGCGGGACCCTCCGGGAGCGGTTTCCCGTCGGACGGCCGCCCGCCTGGCTCGGCGACCGGGAGCTCGACGTCTTCGCGGGGGAGTTCGAGCGCACCGGGCTGACCGGCGCGCTCAACCGGTACCGGAACATGGACCGTGACTGGGCGGACCTCGCCGCCTACGACGGTGCCCCGATCACCCAGCCCTCCCTGTTCGCCGGCGGCAGCCTCGACGCCTCGACGACCTGGCTGGCCGATGCCATCGAGGCGTACCCGGTCACCCTGCCGGGCCTGGTCTCCTCCCGCCTCCTCGACGGTTGCGGGCACTGGATCCAGCAGGAACGCCCGGACGAGATCAGCCGTCTGCTCGTGGACTGGCTCGCGGGACTGCCCGCCGCCTGAGCGTCAGCCGTCATCGGATCGACAGCGGCCGCCGCCCGCCGACCGCGCGAAAGGCCTCCGACCGGCCGCGCGAAGGGCCCCCGACCGGAGTCGGGGGCCCTTCGTCGTACGTGACGTCGTGCGTGACGTCCGCTCAGCCGCACTGGCAGGGGCTGCCCGACTGGCAGCCGCAGCCGCAGCCCGAGCCGCACCCGCAGGCGCCGATGACCAGGAGGTTCTTGATCTCGGCGGGCTGTTCGGTCTCGCGTTCCTGCGTGGGGTCGGGCGTGGTGCTGGGGGATTCGGCCATGGATCCCTCCTAGAGGTCCCTAGAGGTAGGGCGTGGTGCCTTTGCCCATTCCATTGCCCATTTCATGCCCGCTTCACTGGGCGCATCAACGGCGCACAGTGGCGCTCACGCGCCCGGCCCGGGCCCCGCGAGCCCCCACCCACCAGGGCGGTCACGCCCCCTCGGCGCCCGTCACCGGCTGGATGTCGGGCTGGAGGTCGTCCGCGTGCTCGCCCGTGACCAGGAAGACGACGCGCTTGGCGACGGCGACCGCGTGGTCGGCGTACCGCTCGTAGTAGCGGCCGAGCAGGGTCACGTCGACGGCCGTCTCGATGCCGTGCTTCCAGCGGTCGTCCAGCAGGTGCTGGAAGATCGTGCGGTGCAGCAGGTCCATCTCGTCGTCGTCCTGCTCCAGCTGGAGGGCCAGGTCGACGTCCTTGGTGATGATCACCTCGGCGGCCTTCGCCATCAGCCGCTGCGCGAGCTGGCCCATCTCCAGGATGGTGGCGTGCAGGTCGTGCGGGATGGCGTTCGACGGGTAGCGCAGCCGGGCCAGCTTCGCCACGTGCTGGGCGAGGTCGCCGGAGCGCTCCAGGTCGGCGGACATCCGCAGCGAGGTGACGACGATCCGCAGGTCCGTCGCCACCGGCTGCTGGCGGGCGAGCAGGGCTATCGCGCGCGCCTCCAGGTCGTGGTGGAGCTCGTCCACCTTCTGGTCGGCCTCGATGACACTCTCTGCCAGCTTCAGGTCGCCGTCGAGGATCGCCGTCGTGGCGCGTCCGATCGCCGATCCGACCAGCCGGGCCATGTCGACCAGGCTGTCGCCGATCGAGTCGAGTTCCTCGTGGTACGCGTCCCGCATCAGGGTTCCCTCTCGTGCGTGTGTTCCAGGGGTTCCGGGGGCCGGGGGCCGTGGCCGAAACCAGCTGCGAACCCCACGCTCCCATGTTCTGGTCCCAGCGCGTCCGTTTCTGCCACCCCAAATGAACCAATACTGGCTCCAAGGTGAACTCTGGGCGACGAGTGTTCGAGCTCCCACCTCGACGGCTGTGGGGATGTCGTACCCCCTGCTTAACCTGTTTGCATGGACGTGAACGCGGCGGTCGCCGCAGCGGCAGCGATCGCCGGGGTGCTTACCGGTGTCATCGCCATGCTGGCGTTCCGCTGGAGCGAACGCGACCAGAAGCGACCGACCAGGACTTCTCTGCACACCGACCCCGTACTGCCCCCGGGCGTGGACACCGTACTGAGCGTGCTGCGCTCCTCCGCGGTCGTCCTCGACGAAGCCGACGCCGTCGTCAAGGCGAGCTCGGCGGCGTATGCCCTCGGGCTGGTGCGCGGGGGCAAGCTCGCCATCGAGCCGATGCTCGGGATGGCCCGGGACACCCGGCGCGACGGCGAGATACGCCAGGTCGAGCTGGACCTGCCGCGGCGCGGCACCGGACGCGGAGAGGCCCTCGCCGTCTCCGCCCGGGTGGCGCCCCTCGGCTCCCGGCTCGTGCTGCTGCTCGTCGAGGACCTCACCGAGGCCCGCCGCATCGAGGCGGTACGACGGGACTTCGTGGCGAACGTGAGCCATGAGCTGAAGACCCCGGTCGGCGCACTCTCCCTGCTCTCCGAGGCCGTCATGGACGCCTCGGACGATCCGGAGGCCGTGCAGCGCTTCGCCGGTCGCATGCAGATCGAGGCCACGCGCCTGACCAACCTGGTCCAGGAGCTCATCGATCTGTCGAGAGTGCAGAACGACGATCCGCTGGAGGACGCCGAACCCGTCCGCGTGGACGAGCTCGTCGCCGAGGCGATCGACCGGTGCCGGCACCAGGCCGGCACCAAACAGATCACCATGGCCGCCGGCGGCACCGCCGACCTGCACGTCTGGGGCAACCGCGGCCAGCTCGCCGCCGCCCTCGGCAACCTGGTCGAGAACGCCGTGAACTACTCACCGGCCCGCACCCGGGTCGGGATAGCCGCCCGCCGGGTCAGCGTGCCCGGCGGCGACATGATCGAGCTCGCCGTGACCGACCAGGGCATCGGCATCACCGACAAGGACAAGGAGCGCATCTTCGAGCGCTTCTACCGCGTCGACCCGGCCCGCTCGCGGGCCACCGGCGGCACCGGTCTCGGTCTCGCCATCGTCAAGCACGTGGTCGCCTCGCACGGCGGGGAGGTCACGGTGTGGAGCGCTGAAGGCCAGGGCTCCACGTTCACCCTCAGGCTGCCGGAGGCGGGCGTCGCCCGCGATCGCGCATCGCAGCACCCCGACCCCGACCTCGACGACGAGGCCGGTACCACCGAGTCATCCCCGTACGAACCGCTTCCCGCCCCGGAGGTCCTTCCGTGACCCGAGTGCTTGTCGTCGAGGACGAGGAGTCCTTCTCCGACGCCCTGTCGTACATGCTCCGCAAGGAGGGCTTCGAGGTCGCTGTGGCGGCCACGGGCCCCGACGGACTCGACGAGTTCGAGCGCAACGGCGCCGACCTCGTCCTCCTCGACCTGATGCTGCCGGGGCTGCCCGGCACCGAGGTCTGCCGCCAGCTGCGCGGCCGCTCCAACGTCCCCGTCATCATGGTGACGGCCAAGGACAGCGAGATCGACAAGGTCGTCGGGCTCGAAATAGGAGCCGACGACTACGTCACCAAGCCGTTCTCGTCGCGCGAGCTGGTCGCCCGCATCCGTGCGGTGCTCCGCCGCCGCGGCGAGCCCGAGGAGGTCACCCCGGCCGCCCTCGAAGCGGGCCCGGTCCGCATGGACGTCGACCGCCACGTCGTGACGGTCTCCGGCTCCAAGGTCGACCTCCCCCTCAAGGAGTTCGACCTCCTGGAGATGCTCCTGCGCAACGCCGGCCGCGTCCTCACCCGCATGCAGCTCATCGACCGGGTCTGGGGCGCCGACTACGTCGGCGACACCAAGACCCTCGACGTCCACGTCAAGCGCCTGCGCGCGAAGATCGAGCCGGACCCGGGCGCGCCGCGCTACCTGGTGACGGTGCGTGGTCTCGGCTACAAGTTCGAGCCCTGATCGGCCTCGGCGTCGGCGTCGAGAACGGTTCCCTTTCGGCCGGACGGAGTCCGGCGCGGCACTCCGAAGCCCGCGTAGCGGTGCGAGGGGTGCGTGGGGGATCGGGTCCCTCGACGTCCACGTCAAGCGCCTGCGCGCGAAGATCGAGCCGGACCCGGGCGCGCCGCGCTACCTGGTGACGGTGCGTGGTCTCGGCTGCAAGTTCGAGCCGTAAACCGCCGGCCTGGTCTTGTGGCCGTGCGGTCGGTCGGCCGGCCTGCGGCGATGAGCGTACGGCGAAGGGCGGCACCCCCGTGGGGTGCCGCCCTTCGGGCGTTCTCGTGTGCGTACGGTCGCTCAGCCCGCGTTCGCCGACGCCGACGCCGAGTCGCTCGGGGTGGCCGAGGCGCTCTCGGAGGCCTTGCTCTTCTTGCCCTTCTTGGCGCTCTCGCTCGCCGTGGCGCCGGCGGCCGGGGAGACGGAGGACGTGGCCGTGGCCGAGGCGGTGGGCGACGGCACCGCGCTCGGGCCCCAGCCGGTGAAGAAGCTCTCGGCCGGGACGACGAACGCGCGCAGGCTGACGTCACCGGTCCTGCTGAAGGTGAACGTGATCTTCTGGGCGTTGCCGTCCACCACCGACTCACGGCTGCTGGCCAGCACCGCGGAGGCGTTGTTCGCGCCGCCGAGGATCAGCCGGCCGCCGGCCTGGATGGTCAGCGGCTGCGACTTGGTGGCGTGCAGCTCGGCGGTCTTGCCGGTGCCGGCGACGACGATCGACTGCAGCGTCTCGGGCTGCGTGCCGGTGTTGAAGATGGTCGCGGAGATCACGGCCGGGCCGGTCGACGTGAGGTCGGGCTGGGTGATCACGGTCGCGTTCTGCACCTTGATGGTGCCGACGCTCGTCGCCGCGTTGTCCGGCTTGATCTCCAGCGTCTGGGAGTTGTTGCCGGCACCGCACGCGGCGAGCGAGGCGATGGAGAAGGCGATGGTGGAGGCGGCGAGGGCGCCGCGTCGAAGGCTGCTGCTCACGGCGGCGGCAACTCCTTGAACGCACGGGCGACTCCCTTATAAAGCCACCCTAAGTGTCTGTCAGCGGCCTTAGGTTACCGAGCCGTTCCCGCGCTGCCGCACCCGACCCTCCCCAAGCCCCCCGCTTCCCCCGAGGAGGGGGTACCTCCGGGGATCCACAAGTGACTCTTCGGCCACTTCGAAGTGACGCTCGTCCGGCATTCACATAACTCGTTCGCAACACCGCGCGCAAAATCTCCGTGAAGGAATGCGTGATCAGCCGGGGAACCACCGGGGAACCACCGGGGAAAATGGATCACGTACCGTTCGGTCGGACGCCTGTGATCAATTCCGGAAACGTCCCGGATCCGGCTCGGGCAACCGAACGGAGTACCGGAAGTCGCACGCTTGGAACCGGACATATGGGGACGTTAAGCCACTTGGATGGGCGTCCGGATGTGTGTAACGTGCGCGTTTCACCTCGCCCGGAGAGCCGCTCCGACCTGCGAATACCTGCTTCCGGACGGCCTTCGCAGCACGTTCCTGTTGCTGTTGTCAAGCCCCGAGATATGCCCTGACCTGCGAAAACGCCATTCAGAACCGCCGGTTTCCGTGTTACCCTGGATAGCCACGGAAGGGGTACCTGTCACATGACGTTCAAGGTTGGCGACACCGTGGTCTATCCCCATCACGGGGCCGCGCTGATCGAGGCCATCGAAACTCGCCAGATCAAAGGCGTGGACAAGACCTACTTGGTGCTGAAGGTCGCCCAGGGTGACCTGACGGTACGTGTGCCAGCGGACAATGCGGAGTTCGTCGGCGTGCGTGATGTGGTCGGTCAGGACGGGCTGGACCGGGTCTTCGAGGTGCTGCGCGCGCCGTACGCCGAGGAGCCCACGAACTGGTCCCGTCGTTACAAGGCAAACCTGGAGAAGCTCGCCTCCGGCGATGTCATCAAGGTCGCGGAAGTCGTGCGTGACCTGTGGCGTCGTGAGCGCGAGCGCGGACTCTCCGCCGGTGAGAAGCGCATGCTCGCCAAGGCCCGCCAGATCCTGGTGAGCGAGCTCGCTCTCGCGGAGAACACGAACGAGGACAAGGCCGAGGCCCTGCTCGACGAGGTCCTCGCGTCCTGACGCAGTCCAGCTCGGCACACTGATACTCCGCACACCGAAATGCCGCGGTGCCCGATGACACAGCAACTGTCGCCGGGCGCTGCGGCATGTCCGTACCCGGAGCCCGCGCATCGAACCAGCTCGCGCACCGAACCCGTGTACTACCTGTAGCACCCGTCTACTCGGAAACCCGCCCTGAGACCCACCCCGGCGGAAACCCCCGATACTAGGCGTGCCGGGCCCGGGCTGCTGGCTCGACCAGTGTCACGGAAGGGTCCGGTCAAGGCGTCGCGCCCGGCACTTCCCAGGCCATACCCACGCCAGGCCCGCACACAAACCTGACAGGAACCGATGTCTGACGATTCGCGTCCTTCGCGTACGGAACTGCGCACGGCAGCCGTGATTCCCGCCGCCGGCCGAGGCGTACGGCTCGGTCCGGGCGCCCCCAAAGCGCTACGCGCGCTGAACGGCACGCCCATGCTCATCCACGCCGTGCGCGCCCTGGCCGCCTCCCGCGCGGTCTCCCTGGTCGTCGTCGTGGCCCCGCCCGACGGCGCGCCCGAGGTCAAGTCCCTCCTCGACGCGCACGCGCTCCCCGACCGCACCGACTTCCTCGTCGTCCCCGGCGGCGAGTCCCGCCAGGAGTCCGTCAAGCTCGGGCTGGACGCGCTCCCCCCGGACTACGACATCGTCCTGGTCCACGACGCGGCCCGCCCCCTCGTCCCCGTCGACACGGTCGACGCCGTGGTCCAGGCGGTCCGCGAGGGCGCCCCCGCGGTCGTCCCCGCCCTTCCGCCGGCCGACACGGTCAAGGAGGTCGAGCCGGCGGCGGTCCAGGGCGACCCCGAGCCGGTCGTCGCCACCCCGGAGCGGGCCCGCCTGCGCGCCGTGCAGACCCCCCAGGGCTTCGACCGTACGACGCTGGTCCGCGCCCACGAGACGGTCACCGACAACGTCACCGACGACGCCAGCATGGTCGAGCAGCTCGGCGAACGGGTCGTGGTCGTCCCCGGCCACGAGGAGGCCTTCAAGGTCACCCGTCCCCTGGACCTGGTCCTTGCGGAGGCGGTCCTGGCCCGCAGGAGGCTCAACGATGGCTTCTGAGCGGCCGCTGCTCCCGCGTGTCGGCATCGGCACCGACATCCACGCCTTCGAGGAGGGCCGCGACCTGTGGTGCGCCGGCCTCAAGTGGGAGGGCGAGGGCCCCGGGCTGGCCGGCCACTCCGACGCGGACGTCGTCGCGCATGCGGCCTGCAACGCCTTGTTCTCGGCGGCGGGACTGGGCGACCTGGGGCAGCACTTCGGCACCGGCCGCCCCGAGTGGTCGGGTGCGTCCGGGGTGACCTTGCTGACGGAAGCGGCCCGCATCGTCCGCGAAGCGGGATTCCTGATCGGAAACATCGCCGTACAGGTCGTAGGACCGCGTCCGAAGATCGGAAAGCGGCGGGACGAGGCCGAGAAGATCCTTTCGGATGCGGCGGGCGCTCCGGTTTCCGTTTCGGGGGCCACGACGGACGGTTTGGGTTTTCCGGGCAGGGGCGAAGGCCTTATGGCCATGGCAACGGCGTTGGTCGTTCAACAGGGGTGACCGGACGCGCCCCCTAGGGGGCGCGGGGAACTGCGCGACAAGCCACGGCGCACGCGCACCCGACAACGGCGCTCCACATACCGGTGCCGCGCACTACCCTGCGCCCACTACCCTGGTCCCGTGACCATTCGCCTGTACGACACCAACGCCCGGCAGATCCGTGACTTCGCCCCGCTCACCGCGGGCTGTGTCTCGATCTACCTCTGTGGTGCCACCGTGCAGGCGGCGCCCCACATCGGGCACATCCGGTCCGGCCTGAACTTCGACATCATGCGCCGCTGGTTCGAATACCGCGGCTACGCCGTGACGTTCGTCCGGAACGTCACGGACATCGACGACAAGATCATCGCCAAGTCCGCCGACCAGGGCCGCCCCTGGTGGGCGATCGGCTACGAGAACGAGCGCGCGTTCAACGACGGCTACACCGCGCTCGGTTGCCTCCCGCCGACGTACGAGCCCCGCGCGACCGGGCACGTACCGGAGATGATCGAGATGATGCGCGGCCTGATCGAGCGCGGTCACGCCTACGAGGCCGACGGCAACGTCTACTTCGACGTGCGCTCCTACCCGGACTACCTCCAGCTCTCCAACCAGGAGCTGGACAACCTCCGCCAGCCGGAGGGCGAGGGCGAGACCGGCAAGCGGGACCAGCGGGACTTCGCGCTGTGGAAGGCCGTGAAACCGGGCGAGCCCAGCTGGGAGACGCCCTGGGGCCGCGGTCGGCCCGGCTGGCACCTGGAGTGCTCGGCGATGGCCCACAAGTACCTCGGTGAGGCCTTCGACATCCACGGCGGCGGCCTCGACCTGATCTTCCCGCACCACGAGAACGAGATCGCCCAGGCCAAGGCGTACGGCGACGACTTCGCCCAGTACTGGGTGCACAACGCCTGGGTCACCATGAGCGGCGAGAAGATGTCGAAGTCCCTCGGGAACTCGGTCCTCGTCTCCGAGATGGTCAAGCGCTGGCGCCCGATCGTGCTGCGCTACTACCTGGGCACCCCGCACTACCGCTCGATGATCGAGTACAGCGAGGACTCCCTGCGCGAGGCCCAGTCGGCCTTCGAGCGCATCGAGGGCTTCGTGCAGCGCGTGGTGGAGCTGGCCGGGGGAGCCGTCGAGCCCTCGCCCGAGGTCCCGCCCGCGTTCGCCGAGGCGATGGACGACGACCTGGGCGTCCCGCAGGCCCTCGCGGTCGTGCACACCACCGTCCGGCAGGGCAACTCCGCCCTCGCCGCCGACGACAAGGAAGCCGCGGTGGCCCGCCTCGCCGAGGTCCGCGCCATGCTCGGCGTGCTCGGCCTGGACCCGCTCGACGCGCACTGGGCCGGCGGCACCGAGAAGGGCGAGGACCTGCACGGGGTCGTCGACGCTCTCGTACGGCTGGTCCTCGACCAGCGCGAGTCCGCCCGCGGCCGCAAGGACTGGGCGACCGCCGACGCCATCCGCGACCAGCTCAACCAGTCCGGCCTCGCGATCGAGGACAGCCCCTCGGGCCCGCGCTGGACCCTCAGGTCCTAGCCGCCCCGGTCTGAAGATCAACTGTGCCGCCCGGCCCCCCGGGCGGCACACTGCATAAGACGTACGTACGAAACGAAGCTCACGGAGACGGGTAACCATGGCAGCCAACAACCGCCGCATGTCCGGCAAGAAGGGCGCGCAGATCGGCAGTGGCGGCCAGCGGCGCCGGGGCCTGGAGGGCAAGGGTCCGACCCCGCCCGCCGAGATGCGCAAGGGACACAAGAAGAACCGCATCGCCAACGCCAAGTCCAAGCAGGTCCAGCGCCGCCCGGTGGTCCGGGGCCGGGGCGGCAAGGGCACGTCCGAGATGGTCGTCGGCCGCAACCCGGTCGTCGAGGCGCTCCGCGAGGGCGTCCCGGCGTCCACCCTCTACGTCCAGCAGTTCATCGACAACGACGAGCGCGTCCGCGAGGCCCTGCAGCTCGTCGCCGAGCGCGGTGGCATCAACCTCATGGAGGCCCCGCGCCCCGAGCTGGACCGTATGACCAACGGCCTCAACCACCAGGGCCTGGTCCTCCAGGTCCCGCCGTACGAGTACGCGCACCCCGAGGACCTGGCCGAGGCCGCCGCCGACGAGGGCGAGGACCCCCTCATCGTCGCCCTCGACGGGGTCACCGACCCGCGCAACCTGGGCGCGGTCGTCCGCTCCGTCTCCGCCTTCGGCGGCCATGGAGTCGTCGTACCGGAGCGCCGCGCTGCCGGTATGACCGCCGGTGCCTGGAAGACGTCGGCCGGTACGGCCGCCCGCACGCCCGTCGCCCGCGCCACGAACCTCACCCGAGCCCTGGAGGCGTACAAGAAGGCCGGCATCGTGATCGTCGGCCTCGCCGCCGACGGTGAGCACGAGATCGCCGACCTGGAGGCGCTCGGCGGCCCGGTCGTCATCGTGGTCGGCAGCGAGGGCAAGGGCCTGTCCCGCCTGGTCGGCGAGACCTGCGACTACCGGGTCCGGATCCCGATGCCGGGCGGCGCCGAGTCGCTCAACGCGGGTGTGGCGGCGGGAATCGTGCTGTACGAGGCGGCACGGCAGCGGGCCTGACCGTTGTACGAGACGGCGCGCCGCCGGAGCTGAACAGGCGTCCGTAAGCTCACCCGTACGGGGTAATTCCGGCGTCCAGGACATCCTTGACGGGGTCCGGACACATCCGGCCGGTCAAAGCAGTGTCCTAACTCCACGTCACTCGGTTAGATGAGTGTGGACACCAGAACACCCCGCACACCCACGGGGGACCGCTCGTCGGGATTCCGCTCCGGATTCGCCTCCGGTCCCGACGACGCTCCCGCGCTGAGCATGGTGAAGGTGCCGAGCGATCCGGCGCAGGTCATCGTCAACCACGCGAGTTTCCGCGTGCAGCTGGGCGTATCGACACGGCGTACCCAATCCCCCCGGGTCGCACGGCACATGAGCGCCACCGAGGACACCACGCGGATCCCGGTCGTCGGCACGGCGGGCAGAGCGGGGGCGGCCACCGGCCGGCGCCGCCCGGTCGTGTGGAGCGGCAGGTCCGCGCCCGACGACACCGGCGCCCACCGGCTGCTCCAGGCCGTCCGGGGCG
The DNA here is from genome assembly GCF_040652235.1 of Streptomyces sp. NPDC048277. Taxonomy (NCBI): domain Bacteria; kingdom Bacillati; phylum Actinomycetota; class Actinomycetes; order Kitasatosporales; family Streptomycetaceae; genus Streptomyces; species Streptomyces sp. NPDC048277. Next base: position 225,505 of record NZ_JBEZLQ010000012.1, on the reverse strand, counting down.
GCAGCGTCCGGTACGCCGAGGAACCGGCCGAGCCGGCCGGCGCGACCCGGGTCATCCCGCGCGTCGGCGACGGCTACGACGTGCTGGACCAGACCGTCGAGACACCGCTGGTCGGCCACCCGCGCTCCCCGGCCTCGGGCGAGAACCGGCTGCTCCCGAACATGCGGTCGGTCGGCAGCGCCTACGAGGAACCGGGCTACGACGAACCCGGCTACGGCGCACCGGCCTACGGCGACGACCGGTTCGGCGACCGGTTCGGCGACCGCGACGACGGCTACGAGGACTTCGACGGGCCGCGGTCGGCCAGGCGGCACGGCGACGGCGACCCGGCCCGGCACGCCTACTACCCCGGCCGTCGGATGAACCTCGGAGTGGTCCTCCTCCCGCTCCGGATCTTCCTCGGCTTCATCTCCATCTACGCCGGCATGGGCAAGCTGTGCGACCCCGTCTACTTCGACGGCGGCAAGCGCGGCTCCATGGTCACCTGGCTGAACACGCTGCACCCCTGGGAGGTCGCCGAGCCGCTGCGCCAGTTCGCCCTCCAGCACCCGGTCGGCTCCGGCCTGGTGATCGCCTTCTTCCAGGTGATCGTCGGTGTCCTGACCGTCCTCGGCTGCTGGCAGCGGGTGGCCGCGGTCGTCGGCGCGCTGCTGTCCGCCGCGCTCATCGTCACCGTCAGCTGGAAGACCGTCCCGGCGTACGACGCCCCCGACATCATCTACCTCGCCGCCTGGTCGCCGCTGATCATCGCCGGCGCCCCCGTCTACTCCGTCGACGGCCGCCTGGCGGGCAGCGCCTGGCGACGCCTGGGCCCACGCTCCGACATCTGGGAGCTGCGCGCCTATGTGCTGCGCAGGGGCGCCCTGATCACGGCCATCACCATCGGCCTCACCCTCCTCGTCGGCTCCCTCCTGGGCGGTGCGGTCCGCGACTCCAGCCGCGTGATCGTCCCCGGCCCCGGCGAGGCGCCCCGCAACAACCTCCCCGGCTCCCCGCTCCCCGGCAAGCCGACGAAGCACCGGCAGGCGACCCCGTCGGCGTCCACGTCCCCGTCGGGCGGCGTGACGGCCGGCCCCTCCGGGGCGGCGACGACGCCGGGCGCGACCCACAGCACCGGCACGACCACGACCACCCCGAGCCAGACCCAGGGCACGACGGGCCAGGCACCTCCGCAGCACACCGCCCCCGCCCCCACGACGGCAGGCCCGACCTCGGGCGGCACGGCCACCGGCGGCACGTCCTCGACAGGCGGCACGGGCGCGGGCACCGGCACCGGCAGCGGCAGCAGCAGCACCGGCGGCGCGTCGTCCTCGGGCCAGCCGGGCCTGGTGGGCGGCCTGCTCGGCTGACCCACCCACCTCATGGCGATGGGGCCCCGCACCTTGCGGCGCGGGGCCCCATCGCCATGAGGAAAGAAAGAGAAAAGAGAGAGGGGGAAGCCGCCGCTACCGCCCCAGCGCGGCCAGTTCCTTCGCCGCCTCCGTCAGGTCCTTCGCCGTGTCGATCGCCCGCCAGTACGCCCCCTGCGGAATCGTGAACCCGGCCAGCTGCCGGCTCCGCGCGAGGTGCGGGAACGTCGTCCGCTCGTGGTCACCGCGCTCCGGCAGCATCCCGGCGAACTCGGGGGAGAAGACGTACACACCCGCGTTGATCTCGAACGTCGACGGCGGTGCCTCGATGAAGTCCGTGATGTGGCCGAAGCCGTCCGTCTTCACCGCGCCCCAGGGAATCCGCGGACGCGCCAGCGCCAGCGTCGCCACCGCGTCCCGCTCCGTGTGGAAGTCGGCCATGTCGCGCAGCGAGAACCGCGTCCAGATGTCGCCGTTCGTGGCGTACCAGGGCCGGTCGGCGTGGGGCAGATGCGCGGCCGCGTACTTGAGACCGCCGCCCCGGCCCAGCGGCTCGGTCTCCACCACCGTCGTGACGGAGAGGGGCAGGTCGGCCGACGCCAGCCACTTCTGCAGGACCTCGGCGAGGTGGCCGCAGGAGACCACCACGTCGGTGACGCCCTCCTCGGCGAGCCAGGTCAACTGGTGGCCGATGATCGGCGTGCCCGTACCGGGAATCTCGACCATCGGCTTGGGCCGGTCGTCGGTGTACGGGCGAAGCCGTGAGCCCTGGCCACCGGCCAGGACCACGGCTTGAGTGGGGCGCAACGCGGCGTTCGGATGGGTCATGCCCGAACTGTACGCGGCGCCCCGGGGCAGGCTGCCTGCCGTAATGGTCCCCTTAAGGACCCGTTACCTGCTTACCAGCGGGCGTTCAGCTGTGCGCGGCCAGCACGCCGGACGCGAAGGAGGTGTCGCAGACGGGGCGGGCGTACGACTGGGCGCGCGAGGCGCCGTAGATGCGGACCGCGGCCCGGCCCAGGGCGCGGGCGATGGACGTGCAGTGCTCGGCCAGCGACGGGTGGCCGTTGACCGCCTGCTGGAGGTGGGTGAGGACCTGGCCCGGGCTCCTGTCCTGCAGCTCGGTCATCAGCTGGTCGCGCAGCACGTCCTGCGGGGCCTCGGCGACGGCCTTGGAGGAGACGTGCGCGTCGGTCACGTCGGTCGCGGTGAGCACCGAGCTCCGCGGGCTTCCCGTCCAGTTGACGCGGGTGACGGCGAGGGTCCCGGAGAGCACCAGGACGACGGGCAGGACGAGGGCGAGAGTGCGGCCGATCCGGCGGGCAGGGCCGCCCCGGTGGCCACGTCGCGTCTGTGGGGTGGTGGAGTGCTTCACGCGTGTGAGGGTAGCGTGCGGTAATGATTTGGCGACATTTAGTCACCGGTTCGGGGGACGTAGAAGTGCCGTGTTCCGGGTACGGGGTTGACGCACATTGCTCGAAAACCACCCGCTTGCCGGGGTAAAACGGGGCAACGCAAAGGGCCCCGCAGCAGGCTGCGGGGCCCTTGCCGTCAACTTGGGTGGATTCACCCTGGTCGGAGGTTTCTCCGGTTGATCGCTCAGTCGGAGAGACGCTCACCCGTGGACGTGGAGAACACGTGGGTCTCGCCCGGCCGCGGCACGACGTGCAGCGTGGCGCCCTTCTCCGGGACCGCGCGGCCGCTGACGCGGACGACCAGGTCCTTGAGGTCGTCGCCGACCTTGGCGCTGCCGTAGACGTAGCCGTCGGCGCCGAGCTCCTCGACGACGTTCACGGAGACCGCGAGACCCGCCGGGGCGTCCTCGGTGTCCTTGGACAGGGCGGACGCGGCCTCGCCGTTGTGCTCGACGACGTCGAAGTGCTCGGGACGGACGCCGACGGTCACCGTGCGGTCACCCTTGTCGGCGGCGGCCTTGAGCGCCTCGCGGTTGACCGGGACGACGCTGTTGCCGAACTTCACACCGCCGTCGGTGATCGGGACCTCGACCAGGTTCATGGCGGGGGAGCCGATGAAGCCGGCGACGAAGAGGTTGGCCGGGCGGTCGTACATGTTGCGCGGCGAGTCGACCTGCTGGAGCAGACCGTCCTTGAGGACCGCCACGCGGTCGCCCATCGTCATGGCCTCGACCTGGTCGTGGGTGACGTAGACGGTGGTGATGCCGAGACGGCGCTGCAGCGACGCGATCTGCGTACGCGTGGACACACGGAGCTTGGCGTCCAGGTTGGACAGCGGCTCGTCCATGAGGAAGACCTGCGGCTCACGCACGATGGCGCGGCCCATCGCGACACGCTGACGCTGACCACCGGAGAGCGCCTTCGGCTTGCGGTCCAGGTACTCGGTCAGGTCGAGGATCTTCGCGGCCTCCTCGACCTTCTGCCGGATCTCCGCCTTGTTGACGCCGGCGATCTTGAGCGCGAAGCCCATGTTGTCGGCGACCGTCATGTGCGGGTAGAGGGCGTAGTTCTGGAACACCATGGCGATGTCCCGGTCCTTGGGCGGCAGGTGCGTGACGTCGCGGTCACCGATGCGGATGGCGCCGCCGTTGACGTCCTCCAGCCCCGCGAGCATCCGGAGCGAGGTGGACTTGCCGCAACCCGACGGGCCGACCAGGACGAGGAACTCGCCGTCCTCGATCGCGATGTCGAGGCCGTCGACGGCGGGCTTGGTGGAACCCGGGTAGATCCGGGTCGCCTTGTCGAACGTGACAGTGGCCATGGCTCAGAGGCCCCCTTCTACCGGCAGGAACGTGCCGGACGATCCGTTGTAGGAAGGTGGTGGTGTAGTCCACGAGAGTGAACTGGCTCTGGACGGTACCTGGCGTTCACCCCGTATGTCAGTACCTGGAGGCCTGTGAACTTCGCGGAAATTTTCGACAGGCCCCGCTCGGGACGTGGGTACACTGCTCTGGCACATCAGCGCCACGCGCGTGCACGCCTCCTTAGCTCAGCTGGCCAGAGCAACGCACTTGTAATGCGTAGGTCGTCGGTTCGAATCCGACAGGGGGCTCCCGAAGAAGCCAGGTCACATAGGGCGTGACCTGGCCTTTTGGTTTGCGTGGGCGGCCCGCATCGGGTGATGGCGACGCGGTCGGAACGGTCTGCGTGAGCGATGCGTGAGCGGAGCGGCTCCGGGCGCTACTTCTTGGGCTTCTTCCGCCTGCTCTTCTTCTTCGCCTTCGCCCGGGCTTTCGTCTTCTCCCTGGCCTTCTCGGCAGCCTTGCGGGCCTTCTCGGCCTCGGTCTTGCGCTGGAGCGGGACCAGCTTGGCGGTGGCCTCGGCGGCGGTCTTGCCGACGTGGGGGAGGACGCTCTGGTAGATGTCCCGGGTGATCCGGGTGTCGCTGTGCCCGAGCGTGTCCGACACGATCTTCACGTCGATGCCGGCGGCGAGCATGAGGGTGGCTGCGCCGTGGCGGAGGTCGTGCAGCCGGATCGGAGGGAGGCCGGAGGCTGCGACGAGTCGCTCGAAGAGGTCGGTGACCTTGCCGGGGTGCAGCCAGGAGCCGTCTTCCTGCGTGAAGACGAGGCCGGTCTCGACCCAGGCCGATGCCCATTCCTCGCGGTCCGCCTTCTGCTGCTTGCGGTGCCGTTCCAGGACGCCGACCGTGTCCTCGTCCAGGGCTACGACGCGGAAGCCGCTGTCGGTCTTCGGTTCGGACGCCTCGACATCCCACCCGTCCTGGACGAGTTGACCGGCGACGGTGAGGGAGTGCCGGTCCAGGTTGGTCTCCGACCATGGTTGGCCGCATGCCTCGCCTCGGCGCAGGCCGCGGAAGGCGATCAGGTGCCACATGGCGTACAGCCGGTCCGCCGAGACGAAGTCGAGGAAGGCGCCGGTCTGTTCCGGCGTCCAGACCATGACAGGGGAGGGCTTCTCGCCGGTCTGCTGCCACTTGGCGACCCGCTCGTCCGTCCACACCAGGGCCTTGGGCTTGCGGACGGGGTCGATCTCGACGTGGGCTGCCGGGTTGAACGTGATGATCTGCTGGCCGATCGCGTCGTTCAGGGCGGCGCGGAGCGTGGCCTTGATGTGCTGGCACGTGGCGGGACCGGTGACGCGGCGGAAGGGCGGCATCGCGTCGATCGCCGCCTTCATGGCCTTGCGGCGGGCCCGGTTCTCCACGCCCTTCCAGGGCACGGACGCCAACTCCTCGGCCGCCGCACGCCGCTGGGCGTTCTGCTCCAGGATCTCGGCGTTGGCGTCGGTGATGGCGGTGAACATCTCGCTGAGATGGCTCACGCGCAGCCGGTCGAGACGCCGGTCGCCGATGTGGGGCTTGAGGTGGACGCGGACGTCGGTCTCGTAGCGGCTGATGCCCGACTTCCGGATGCGCTTGCCCGCGAGCCACCGGTCCAGCCATTCGCTGACGGTGAGGCTGCCGACGAGGTCCTGGCCGGCGTTGAGGCGGCGCCTTGTCTCCTCCACGGCTGGGAAAGGCAGCTTGTCGCGGCTGACCTCGGCGAGCATCTCGGCGATCAGCTGGATGCCCTCGGGGTCGTCGGCTTCGGCGAGGCCGAGGAGGGCGCGTACGTGGTCGAGGTCGGCCTGGGCGGCTTTGCGGCTGTCGTAGCCGCCACGGGCGAAGGACCTGCGAGTGCCGTCCTCACGGGGCGGCAGCTCCTGGCGTACGGAGTAGTGACCCGCTTGAGGGCGAATGCCCCGGCCGGCGTGTCCACCCTCCAGTTCAGGTTCATCAGCCCGTGGGCGAGGTAGCGGCACTCCCGCACCTCTACCAACCCGAAAGTGTTGGCCAGCTCGCCGAGGACGCTGCCGGGGATATCAGTCCGGTCGCCCACGGTCGCATCAGTCACCCGGAAGACGATACGTGAGCACAGCACCTCCAGGCATGAAGATCACGCGCTGCAGTCCCAGAGTCGCGAACTCACGGGACCCACTCAAGAAGGTAGGGCCGCATGACCACGGCGCCCGTCATCGAACTGTGCACGTTCACGACCCTCGACCCCGCCTGCGGTCCTGCACGACGCGGGTATCTCTGTCGGTGAACGCTCCGTCGTCACCATCAACTGGGCGGCACCCAAGGCGCCGACGCTATGGCCATACTCCTCAGCCAGCCCCAACCGCCCACCGCCGTCTACGCTCACTCCGACGAGGTTGCCCTCGGGCGATCCGCCCTGCGAGTCCCCGAGGATCTGTCCGTCGTAGGCATCGACGACCCTCGCATGGCCGAACTGACCGGCCCTGCCACCGTGCGGCAACCGGTTTGGGAGCAAGAGGGGTTGCCAGGAAGGATGCTGCTGAGCATCAGGAGGGACGAAGAGGCCGAGCACGACGTCGTCGTACAGACCCAACTCGTCATCCAGGCAGCACAGCACCGCCGTGTTCTTCAGCCATGTTTGCCCGCAGACGGTTGGCGGTCTCGGACGCGGTCCACGGCCGTGACCGCTCTCGCTGCAACCACCCACGTCGGCGCCGCACGCTGGCGCCAACTGCCGTCGGCAGTGAGGTCGTCGTCGCGGCCCGGACACCCCGCCCCGAATCTGGCGCGTTCTGCGTCTTGGGCGGATTTGAGTCATGCCGATCTCATGCTGGAAATTTACTTCCCGGAGTGAAGCAAGGGTTCGGCAATTATGGACGCTGAAGGTGACAAATCATCGGTAACGAGTCAGTAATTAAACCTATTGACGCGCAAAGCGGAAGATTGCCTTTCGGGGGAAAGTGTTGTCGTTGTTCCGAAGGTGCACTCTGACGCAAGAGATGTCACAGGCACTTCTGTGCACAGGGCGAATCTTGTTCGACCGTCGGCCTCAAGGAATGATCGGCCCGCGACAAGTTCATGACCTGCTGATTGTCGTGGTGCCAGGAACCGATCGGACCTAGGGGCTATGTCATGGACTTACGGCGCTTCAGGCTGCTCAGAGCCGGAGTGGTGATCGCTCTTCTCGCCCTTCTTGCCGGGCTCGACTCCGCTCTTCCCGTTGTGGCCAACGCAGCTCCCGTGCCGACTCCCGGTTCGAGCATATCGGCGGCCGACGGTCCCGCCCCCGCCGTACCCCAGCATGCGATGTCGCTGTCGCAACGCCGTACGCAGGTCAGGCACGACCGCAAGGTCCGGACCTCGGTATCGTCGGCGGCCCCCAAGACGCACCCCTCGACCTCCAGAACGCGCCCCTCGGCCGGCGCCGTACGGGCAGTCACCAAAGCCGAGGTCAAAGCCGCTGGATCGACGGCCGCGGCGGACGCCGCCACCGTGTACGGGACGCTGGACAACGTGGTGATGTACGGGCCGGGCGGCGATCCGCGTTCCTGGGTCGATGCCCTGGAGGTCTCGCCGCGTTCGGCCAACACGGGGGTGGTCATCCCCGGGGAATCGCTGACCTTCGGCGCGGACGTCTGGAATTCGGCGACCGACTACGACGCGGTCAACAAGGTCTACCTGGACGACACCTATCCGGTCCACGTCACCTGGGACGTGGAGGCGTGCGGTACGTCGACCATCATCGACACCGGCCAAGTGGTGACTTCCCACCCGAGCCATACGTTGATGAATCCCACTGCGCCGACGCCGCCGCGCGTGTACGCGACCTACGCGGTTCCCGCGGACTGCTCCATCGGCACATACATCAGCATGTCGGTGACGGGAACGGTCGAGGGCGGGTCCGGAGGAACCGCCGCCGTCTCCGCCTACAGGTTTGCAGGCGTCCCGGCCGAACAGTCCTACGGTGGCCAGTGCGGCGGCACGGCCTCCGGAGCCGTCCGTCCCCAGGCGCTGCGGTGCGACCCGGTGAACACGGCAACGGGCGCCTTCTCCGAGTCGTTCACCGATGCCACCGTGGCGGGCAGCGGTGTGCCCTTCAAGCTGTCGCGTGGCTATTCCTCCAACGATTCCGTGTCCGGCGCGCTGGGAACCGGCTGGACCCTGCCCTGGGAGACGTCCCTGACCGTGGCGTCCAACGGCGACGTCACGGTTCGCGACGAGAACGGCGCCAGGTTCACCTACACCAAAACGACGAGCGGTGCTTTCACTACCCCCGTCCTGGCTCGCTCGACGCTGGCAGCGGTCTCCGGCGGCTACACGCTGACGACTCTGGATCAGCAGGTGCTGACATTCAGCGCGGCGGGGCTCCTCACCAGCAGGAAAGACAGGTCGGGGCAGGGCCTGACGTTCGCGTACTCGGGCGGCAGCGAGCCCTCGACTGTCACGGACGCGGCTGGGCGCACGGTGACCCTTTCCTACACCGGGCCGATGCTGAGCAAGGTCACTCTCGCCGATGGCCGGCACGTCGACTACGGCTACACGTCGGGACGTCTGAGCTCGGTCTCCGGGGTCGATGGGGGTACCACCACCTACTCGTACGACAGCTCGGGCCGCCTGACGGACATTCACGATCCGCGGGGCAACGACGTCGTTTCCAACACGTACGACTCCTCCGGGCGGGTGGTCTCGCAGACCGACGGCGCAGGCGCGACGACGACGCTGGTGTACACGACGACCGGGGAGACCGACGTCACCGCTCCCGACGGGGGAGTCTGGAGCGACCTGTACGCCGGCGGCCTGCTCGTCGCCCAGTACGACCCGCTCGGGAACCGTACCTACTTCGGCTACGACGCCTACGGCAACCGGACCTCGGTCCTCGATCCGCTCGGCGACCACACCACCTACAGCTTCGACAGCACGGGCCACATGCTCACGCAGGTGACGCCCACGGCCACCCAGAGCTGGACCTACACGTCCGGCAACGTGGCCAGCTACACCGACGGACGCTACTACCAGACGACGTACGGCTACGACAGCGGCGGGCATCTGACCTCGGTCACCGACCCCGCCGGCGCCGTGACCGCGATGACCTACACGGCAGCCGGGCTGCTCGCCACGGAGACGACGCCCCGCGGTGAGACGACCTCCTACGGCTACGACGCGGCCGGCGACCTCACCTCGGTCACCTCGCCGCTCGGTGAGCAGACGACCGCGACCTACGACTCCTCCGGCAGGCGGCTCACCGGCACCGATGCCCTCGGCAACACCACCACCTACGTGTACGACACTGACGACAATGTCACCTCGGTCACCGACCCACGGGGCAAGAAGACCGCCTACAGCTACGACGCCGACAGCAACCTGAGCTCGGTCACCGACCCGCTCGGCGCGACGACCACCTACGCCTACGACGCGGCGAACCGGCAGACCTCCGTCACCGGACCGGACAGCAAGAGCACCGCCTACACCTACACGGCGACCGGCAGGGTCAGTTCCGTCACCGACCCCTTGGGCGGGGCCACCAGCCACACCTACGACAAGGCGGGCCGGCTACTCACCACGACATCGCCGCGCGGCAACGTCTCCGGGGCCACCAAGGCCGCCTACACCTGGACCTACGGCTACGACGGCGCCGGCGACCAGATCACCGTCACCGACCCCAGCGGCGCGACCACTGCCACCGCCTACGACGGATCCCACCGGCCCATCACCGTCACCGACCCGCTGAACAGAACCACCAGCTACACCTACGACGCCGACGACAACACCACCAAGACCACCAACCCGCTCAGCCAGAGCATCAGCAGGACCTACGACAAGACCAACCACGTCACAGCAGTCACCGACGGCCGTTACTACACGACGAATTACGGCTACAACGCCGACCACAACCTGACCTCCGTCACCTCACCCCTGGGCGAGATCACCAGCTACACCGTCGACGCCGACGGACGCCGGCTCACCGCCACCGATCCCCGGGGCAACGCCACCGGTGCCACCGCGGCCGCCTACACCTGGACCTACAGCTACGACAAGAACGGCAACCCGCTCAGCGTCACCGACCCCACCGGCGCCACCACCTCCCGCACCTACGACGCCGACGGCAACGTCGCCTCCGCCACCGACGGACGCGGCAACACCACCAGCTACGCCTTCGACGCCGACGACAACCTCACTACCGTCACCGCCCCCGACACCGGCACCACCGCCTACGCGTACGACGCCTTCGGTGACGTCACCAGCCGCACCGACGCCAACGGGCACACCACCGGCTACACCTACGATGCCGACCAGCAGCTCACCAAGACCACCGACCCGCTCAGCCGGGCCGTCTCCTACGCCTACGACGCCGACGGCAACCCCACCACGACCACCAACGGCCGCGGCCAGACCATCACCACCGCCTACGACGGCCGCAAGCTGCCCACCGGTGTGACCTACAGCGACGGCACCGCCTCCGTCGCCTACACCTACGACGCCGCAGGCCAGGTCACCGGGATCACCGACGCCACCGGCAGCCGCACCGCCACCTACGACACCGCGGGCCGCCTCCTCACCCTCACCGCGCCCGGAAGCACCACCCCCTTCACGTACACCTACGATGCCGACGGCGACGTCACCGCCCGCACCTACCCGGACGCCGCCAAAGCCACGTTCACCTACAACGCCGACGACGAGATCACCGGCCAGAGCGCGAACTCGGCCTCGCTCACGTACGCGTACGACCTCGACGGCAACCTCACCACCAGCGCACTGCCCAGCACCAACGGCTACACCGAGACCCGTACCTACGACGGCGCCGGCCAACTGGCAAGCGTCGGCTCCGCCAACGCCACCAGCGCCCTGGCCAAGTGGACCGTCACCAGGGACGCCAACGGCTCCCCCTCCACCTTGACCTCCACCCGCTCCGGGGTCACCGCCTCCACCGGCTACAGCTACGACACCAACGGCCGGCTGCTCTCCGAGTGCACCGCCCCCTCAGGCTCCACTGGCTGCCCGACCGGATCCACCAAGACCACCTACACCTACGACAAGGCCGGCAACCGGCTCACCAAAGCCCTCAGCACCCCCAGTACCACCAGCAGCACGGCCTACACCTACGACGCGGCCGACGAACTCACCAAGACCACCACCGGCACGGCCACCACCGCCTACACCTACGACGCCGACGGCAACGAGACCTCCGCCGGCTCCACCACCTACAAATACAACGCCGCCAACGAACTCTCCGGCGCCACCGTGGGCTCGACCACCTACACCTACGCCTACGACGCCGACGGCAACCGCACCACCACCAACACCGGCAGCGCCCTCACCCGCACCACCTACTGGGACATCAACAACCCCCTGCCCCAGGTCGCCGACGAGACCAACGGCTCCGGCACCCTGATCGCCGACTACACCTACGACCCCATCGGCGAACCCCAGGCCCTCCACACCAGCGCCGGAACCTACTACGACCACCACGACCCCCAAGGCTCCGTCACCGACCTCACCTCCTCCACCGGCGTCGACCAGACCAGCTACACCTACGACGCATATGGCAACACCACCGCCACCAACCTCACCACCACTGCACCCGCCAACCCCTTCGCCTACACCGGCCAGTACCAGGACCCCGCCGGAACCGCCCTCGGCTACCAACTCCGCGCCCGCACCTACGACCCCGGCACGGGCCGCTTCACCAGCACCGACCCCGTCAGCGACACGGTCGGCCGACCCTACACCTCCGCTTACGCCTACACCGACGACGACCCCACCACCCTCACCGACCCCTCCGGCGCCTGCCCGCTGTGCGTGAGCGCTGCCATCGGCGGCGTCATCGGCGGAGTCCTCGGCGGCGTCAGTTACTCCCTGAGCCACCCTCACGACTTCAGCTGGAGCGGCCTCGGCACGGCCGTCGGCACAGGCGCGCTGTACGGCTTGGGTGCCGGGTTGCTCATGCCCTCGGCCGGCGCCGGCGTCGCGGACCTCCTGGGCCTGGAGGAAGGCAGCACGGCGGCCACGATGACCTCGGGGGCCGTCACGGCGGCAGTGGGCGCAGGTAGCGTCCTCTCCGCTTGGTGCGGACCAACCACCCCCTGGGACCTGCTGCGCAGCGCTGCAGGCGGAGTAGGAACGGGAATCGACGCCTCCCACGGTTTCATGCAGAAATACAGCACCTGGCTGGGCGTAGCCGGCATCGTGCTAGGTGTCCTTTCCATGATCACCCCACTGGGGTGGGTTGCCGACGCAGCCCTGTTTGCTGGTTTCGCACTGGGCGGGGCAACCACCGCAGATGCGTGTTTCTCTCAACAGTGGGGAGGCTGTGTCATGGGAGCAGTGAGCCTTGGAATGGCCGGGGCTGGGTATGGGGCAGGCAAGATGGCTGATTCACTGCGGAAAGAAGCTGTAGGGGCCCCCATATTCACGCGAATGTCTATGAAGTTCGGAGCGATGGTGAGCCGTGTATTGGCCGGAGTTGGCAACGTCAGTTCGGTCGGCTATGCAGTGATTGGAACTGCCTCGGGAGGGAACCTGGGTGACGACAGGCGTGAGGACAACTAGACCATGAAAAGATCCGATGCGCCTCTCTCCGTGGGAACTCTCGATGAAGTGAAGCGGATACCCTGGCGAGCCAGAAAGTTCCTGTGCAGAGCACAGAAGAGCGGCAGGACGGGGGTTCTTCTGATTGCTGAAATCAGAGAGCCGATCCGAAGTTTCACAGACAGGGCGGGTACCGTATCCATCCGCGAGAACGGCCTGGAGATTTGTTCTCGAGACCGATTCAGCAAAGCGCCGAAATTCGTCGAACTCGCGCCTGGCCTTCATGAACTAGAATTCACGGTGATCCGCTTGAGGGAAAGCAGGACGAGTTCGTTCCGAAGGGCCGTGGAACTGCAGGAGGGTGACGTCCTGGTTGCATTGTGCGATCCTGTGCAACCCAACACCTTCTACAGGAAGAGTCAGACCGTGGACTCATGGTTCGTCGGGATTCTTTCACCGCCGTAGAAACGTGTTGGGTGGCGGTGGCCTCGGCGACGTCGTCCTTGGGGCCGAGACAGACGGCGTCCAGCAGCTGGCACCAGGACGTCCGGCCCAATTCGGGGGCGGTGACGAAGGAGTTCGGCCAGCCGGGCTGGACTGGTCCGAAGACCATCCGCTGTGTGAACTACGGGAACGTGGCCGTACCCCGGCTACGGCAGTGCTGCCCGGTCTGCCGATGCCGCAGGCAGCCGACGGCCGCCTGGTCCTGGCGGTCGGCGTCAGCAACTCGCTCCGCCCCGACGCGCGGACCAGCGCGGACCGTCTGTTCTGCCACGTCTACGGCAACGCCTCGTACATCGTGTCGTGCCGGTGCTCGGCCACCAGCGTGAAGTCCATCGGCGAAGTCACCGGACCGTCCGCGCACAGCAACGCGTCGACGAACTCAAACAGTTCGTCCCCGCGCGCGGTCAGGCGGTCGAATGAGATGCTGTCTCGTTTGGTTCGGTAGGTTGTCGGTCGTGCTCTCGATCGTTGAGCCGCTGGTGCCCGATGAGTTGTGGGAGCTGTTCCAGTGGGTGGTCCCGGAGGTGCCGTCCCGGCCTCGGGGCGGCGGTCGGCGTCGGCGCGGTGACCGGGAGGTGCTGGCTGCGATCGTGTTCGTGGCCACGTTGGGCTGCACGTGGAAGCAGTTGTCGTCCGCGTCGTCGGGTCCGTCGGGCGCGACGGCCCATCGGCGCTTTGCCGAGGACTTCCTGCGCGAGCGGACGGCCCTGGAGAACCCGCCGGGTGCCCACGCCCTCGCTACCGAATCTGGGGGCCGCCCGCACGGCAAAGCCACCCCAGAGGGTGCGAACGTACTGGTCAGCAGTCCTCTTTTGCGTGAGCGATGCGTGAGCGGATGGTGCGGCACGAGCCGTCACGAGCTGCACCGCGCATCACAGCGCACATACTCTGACCAGGTAAAACCGGATCGATCATGATCGCGGATCATCATTCGTCACGATTTTGCAGGCCCTTGTAATGCGTAGGTCGTCGGTTCGAATCCGACAGGGGGCTCCAACGAAAGGGGCGGTGAGCCGCCATGAGGGGCCGGTGTCGCTGATCCGGTCGCCGACCATCACGGTATGGCACATGTACTCGTCACGGGCGGAACCGGGTTTCTGGGTTCCCGCATGATCGCTCAGCTTCTGACCGCCGGGCACACGGTCACGACCACGGTGCGCTCCCTGACCCGGCGTCCTGACGTCGAGCGGATGCTCGCCGTGGCCGGAGCCCCGCATGCGGGCGGCGTGTCCTGGGTGGAGGCGGATCTGACCTCTGACAGCGGCTGGGACCGGGCCGTGGCGGGAGCCGACTACGTCCTGCACGTGGCCTCGCCGTTCCCGGAGCGCGGCCGAAGCACGAGGACGAGGTGATCGTCCCGGCCCGTGACGGGGCCCTGCGGGTCCTGCACAGTGGGACGACATGACGGCGAAGGCCGTCTCGGGCCTGCGCGCCATGATCGACGTCGACGACGCCGACCCGGAGCTGCTGGAGACAATCGGCGAACTCGCCGTCACCAGCGAGCGGTTCGGCACTCTGTGGACCCGCCGCGAGGTCCGCCGCCGCGACACCGGCCTCACCCGGCTGAACCATCCGCTCGTCGGTGAACTCGACCTGCGCTACGAGAAGATGGTGCGCCCACAAGCCCGTCAGCTGATCGTCGTCTACTACGCCGACCAGGGCTCGACCAGCGCCGAGCGCCTGGCACTTCTCGGCAGCCTCTGATCAGCAGCCTCTGAATCAACGTGGTGCGGTGCTAGTCGGCCCTGGCCCAGGTGGTGCTGAAGTCGGTGCCGTCGCTGCTCAGCGCGCTGACGGTGTCCTTGTTCTGGCCCGCTCCGTTGACCATGACGACCTGGGCCGGGTTGGCGGCGGAGATCGGGAGGTAGTTGAATCGCGCCTGCTGGACGGAGACGGTGCCGAAGTTCGCCAGTGGCTGGATGCAGCCGCTGTCGCAGGGGGGCAGCCCGACGACGACCTCGGCGGAGGTGCTCGGCGTGCCCGGCAGCGACTGGACCATGACCTCCGACCAGTCCGCGGTCTCGTCGAAGATGGCCACGTCGTAAGTGCTGTTGCCGTCGTAGAGGACGAACGCCGCCATCGTGTCGCCGGGGGTGACGGTGTCGCTGAAGGAGTGCCTCGTGTCCGGGTAGTACTGGTACCAGCCGTAGTACACCGGGGTGCCGCCCGAGCAGTCGGCCTCGGTGCCGATCTGCTCGACCGTGCTGCTGTTGTAGCCGTTCAGGCCGACCCAGACGCTGGAGTACTGGGTCCCGGAGGTGCAGGTGACCGCCGGCTGCACCCAGGTGGCGTCGGCTCTGCGGTAGTTGCCGACGGCCGCGTATCCGGACCAGTTGGCGGTTTTCACCGTGGCGAGGGCGGCGGCGCTGTGCAGGTTGCCGGTTCCGTCGAGCGCGTCGGCCGGGCCGGCGGCGAGGACGAGGGAGGCGAGGGAGATGCACATGCGTCGTAACAAGGTGTGCTCCTAGGGAGGTTCGCAGGGCCCGGCAGCAGTCTGCTCCTGCCCGTTCGAACCTCTCCGGGAACTCCCTGGCGCTTCAGGGCTGCTCGCGGCGGTGGTCGGCGTCGGTGGGGGGTCGGGGAGAGCCGGTCGGCAGGAAGGTCTGCAGGCGCCGGCGGGCACGGGTCTGTAGCCGGGTCATGAGCTGGAGGGCCCGGGCGGCCGGGGGTGCGTCGGTGACGTCGTCGGTCAGGGCCACTTCGACGCCGCCGCCGAACCGCGCGGTGTAGTTGTACATGAAGCTGCACAGGCATGCCAGGGCGGTGCCCAGGAGGACCTCCAGCATGATGACCACGGTGGCGATGACCAGCGTCTCCGACGGCGACGGCCACTCGCCCGGGGCCACGATGGCCAGCAGCACCGACGTGGCGAGCACGGCGCCGAGGACGCACACCCCCAGGCCTCCCAGGAAGAGGGTGCTCATGACCGTGACCGACCAGGGGTTGGTCTCGGCTATGCGCATGCGGGTGGGGCGGCGCGGCGGGGCGTGCGGGAGGGTGTGGCCGCGGGAGGGTGCCGGCTGCCGCGGCTCGGGTTCGGGTGTCGTCGGGGTGGGCGCCGTCGGTGCCGTCACGAGGCGGGACGCGATCCTCGGCGCCCGCTTGCGGGCCGTGCTGCGGGTCCTGCTGTGCTTGGTTCGGGTCATGTCCACTCCCTTCCACTCCCCGACTGGTCTATACCTACGACGTTATGTGCAGGGGTGGGGCCGCGCATCCGCAAGGCCGGTGCACGCAGTGGAGCAGGGGGTCGTCCGACGTCAGTGCCGTCCGGCCACCCGGTCCGCGATGCGGGCCAGTCGGGATGACTCGGTGCCCGGGTGGAGGCGTTCGCGCTGGTCGGCGGCGCGGTAGGTGGCGTACATGCCCTGGACGCCGAGCCAGCGGAAGGGTTCCGGTTCCCACTTGCGGACCTTGTGGCCGACCCAGGGGAGCTCGGTCAGGTCGGTGCGGCCGGCCTGGCCGGAGTCCAGCTGGACGAGGTCCTTGAGGGTGCGGGCGGCCAGGTTGGTGGTGGCGACCCCGGAGCCGACGTAGCCGCCCGCCCAGCCGAGCCCCGTCGACCGGTCGAGGGTGACGGTCGCGCACCAGTCGCGCGGCACGCCGAGCACCCCGGACCAGGCGTGTTCGATGCCGACGCCGGCGAGGGCCGGGAAGAAGCGGACGAGGATCTCCCGCAGCGCGTCGATGGTCGCCTGCTGCGTCCGGCCGTCGTTGTCCGTGCGCGACCCGAAGCGGTACGGCACCCCGCGCCCGCCGAGCGCGATCCGGCCGTCGGCCGTGCGCTGGGCGTACATGTAGGCGTGTGCCATGTCGCCGAGGGTCTCCCGGCCCTCCCAGCCCACCGCCCGCCACTGTTCCTCGGTCAGCGGCTCGGTGGCGATCATCGAGGAGTTCATCGGCAGCCAGGTGCGCTTCTGGCCCTTGAGGTTCGCGGTGAAGCCCTCGGTGCAGCGCAGGATGTAGGGGGCGCGGACGGTGCCGTAGGGGGTGACCGCGTGCTGGGGGCGGATCTCGGTCACGGGGGTGGACTCGTGGATGTCCACGCCGAGCGCCTCGACGGTCGCGACCAGGCCCTTCAGCAGCTTCACCGGGTGCAGGCGGGCGCCGTGCGGGGTCCAGGTCGAGCCCACCGCGTCGGCGACGCGGATCCGCTCCCGGGTCTCCCCGGCGCCGTAGAGTTCGCGGTCCTTCTCGCCGTACGACAGCTCGTGCTCGTGGAAGGCCTTGAGGCGGGCCAACTGGGCCGGGGTGGTGGCCACTTCCAGTACCCCGCCCTTGTGCAGGTCGGCGTCGACGCCCTCGGCCTTCGTGACCGCGACGACCTCGTCGACGGTGTCGTTCATGGCCTTCTGCAGGCGTACGGCGGCCTCGTGGCCGTGCAGCGCGGCGTACCGGTCGCGGCCGGCGATGCCGTTGTAGAGCCAGCCGCCGTTGCGGCCGGAGGCGCCGTAGCCGCAGAACTTCTGTTCCAGGAGGGTGACTCGGAGGAAGGGGGCGGCCTTCTTCAGGTAGTACGCGGTCCACAGGCCGGTGTAGCCACCGCCCACGATCACCACGTCGGCCGAGGTGTCACCGGCGAGTGGTTCCCGGACCGCCGGGAGGCCGTCGTTCGCGTACCAGAAGGAGATGCCGCCGTTGACGACACTGCTTGCCGAGCTGCTCATGGCCGGACGTTAACCCTTGAGGGCGGCCAGTGTCTCCTTCGGATTCCATGCTTTTCCGCGGCCTCTGACCAGTGGATAGCAGGCGAGGCCGATCCACACGGAGACGAAATGTCCCAGGTCGGTGAAGGTGGGCGTCTCGGTCAGGGGAAGGCCGTAGACCAGCAGGACGACGGCGATGTAGGGGTACCGCCAGGGTGTCGCGATCCGGTACGCGAGCACCCCGATCACCCCGGCCAGCGCGTAACTGACCCCGATGTCGAGGGTGTTGACCGCGGCGGGCGGGGCGATGCCGTCGTGGATGCCCTTCAGCAGCGCGCCCTCGCTGATCAGGGTCGCCAGCACGTGCGCGGCCGCGCACACCGTCAGCCAGCGGTCCGTACCCAGCCAGCGTTCGGCCGGCGCGTGGAAGACGGTGTAGAGGAAGGCGTACGGCACCCAGTGCCCGCCGTCGATCCACATCGCGCTCGCGATCAGCACCCGCACGGGGTTGTCCGAGAGTTCGTGGATGTTGGTGGAGCGCTGGCGCAGGAACTGCTGTTCGAAATCCGGTGACATGCGGTGCAGCGCGACGGTGGTCACGAAGAGAATCGCCAGCCAGACGTAGGTGCCGGGGGCGCTGCGGACGTACGCCCACGCCGTGCTGCCTAGGCCCCGGAAAAATCCCATGAGGCGATTCATGCACGGCAGGAACGTCCCATGGGTGAGTGACATTCCGGATGAGGTGATCGCCCGTCGGCCGCTCAGCCGACCGGTTCCGGTACCGGGGTCCCGGCCGGGACGTCCTGCTTCGGGGGCTTCGCCGTCACCAGGAGGCCCGCGACCAGAGCGGCCAGCAGCATCACGCCGACCGCCCACCAGATGGCGACCGTGTAGCCGTGCACGACGGCCTGCGGGACGACGGCTGCCTTCTGGGCGGGGCCGTGGAGGTGGGCGGTGAGGTAGGCGGCGCTGCTGGTGGTGGCGATGGTGTTGAGCAGGGCCGTACCGATGGAACCGCCGACCTGCTGGGAGGTGTTGACGGTGGCGGAGGTGACGCCGGAGTCCTGCGGGGCGACACCGGCGGTCGCGGTGGCGAACACCGGCATGAAGGTCAGGCCCAGGCCGAGGCCCATCAGCAGCAGGCCGCACGCGGCGAGCAGCATGCCGGGGACCATGAGCATGCGCGGGGCGACCCGGTGCAGCAGGCGCGCGGATATCTGGGTGGAGCCGGTGATGATCTGGAGGTAGTAGGTCAGGAAGAGGAACAGCCCGAACATGGCGACGGTCGCGAGGGCCATCGTCAGGAAGCTGCCCGCGCGGTTGCGGTCCTTGACGATGTGCAGGGGCAGGAGGGGGCTGGGGGCGCGGTTCTGCCAGCGGACGAACGCGGCGAGCAGGACGGCACCGGCCGCGAACAGGCCGAGGACGAGCGGGTCGCTCCAGCCGCGGGGCTGGGCCTCGCTGAAGCCGTAGACGATCGCGACGAGTCCGCCGCAGCCGAGTAGGGCGCCGCCGTGGCCCGGACGGTCGTGCAGCAGGGCGGAGGCGCCGAAGACGGCCACGACGGCGATGGACACGTTGACGTAGAGGCACCAGCGCCAGTCCAGGTACTCGGTGAGCAGTCCGCCGACGATGAACCCGATCGCCGAGCCGCTGCCCGCGAGGGCGCCGTAGATGCCGAAGGCCTTGCCGCGTTCCCTGGGGTCGGAGGTCGTCGTCAGCAGGCTGAGCGCGGAAGGGGCGAGCAGCGCGGCGAAGACGCCCTGGCGGCCGACCAGGTCGGCGATCCGGCCGCCGAGCAGGAGCAGTCCGCCGAAGGCGAGGGTGTGCGTTGGGCGGAGGGGAGGGCGATGTTCACGATCGTCGCGTCGAGGACGACCATCAGCTGGGCGAGCGCGATGACCACCAGACCCCACCAGCGGCGGGGATCGGCTCCGCCGGTGCCGGCGGACACACCGGGGGAGTCATCCGCTCGGGCGCGGCTCACCTGCCCAGAAGACCATGGATCGGGGTGGGTCGCATCCTGGGGTGTGCTGTTCCTGGTCATGGTTCGAGAACGACCTTTCCGGTTGTCGCCCGGTTCTCCAGGGCGCGGTGTGCGGTTGCCGCCTCGGCCAGCGGGAAGCGCGTCACGGCGGGCCGCAGCCGGCCGTGGGCGGCCTCGGCGAGGGCGCGGAGTTCGAGGGTGCGCAGCGGGTCGGGGCCGCCGGTCCGGCTGAGCATCGCGGGGCCGAGGACGGACTCCGAGAGCCCGTCGACGAAGTGGCCCCGGCCGTTTCCGGTCCCCTCCGCCGACCAGCCGAAGACAAGGTGCCGTCCGCCCTCGCCGAGCAGGGCGACGGCCTCCCGGGCGACCTCGCCGCCGACGCCGTCGAGGACGACGGTGACGGGCCCGCCGGGCCCGGAGCGGTCGCGGACCCGGGTGGGCCAGCCGGGGTCGCTGTAGTCGAGGGCGAGGTCGGCGCCGTTGGCCCGGACCTGTTCGGTCTTCCCGGGGCCGCCCGCGAGGCCGATCACGGTCGCGCCCGCGTGTTTGGCGTACTGCACGAGCAGGGTGCCGATGCCTCCGGCGGCCGCGGGGACGAGGACCACCGACTCCGGGCCCAGGTC
Organism: Streptomyces sp. NPDC048277; assembly: GCF_040652235.1. Lineage (NCBI taxonomy): Bacteria > Bacillati > Actinomycetota > Actinomycetes > Kitasatosporales > Streptomycetaceae > Streptomyces > Streptomyces sp. NPDC048277. The sequence goes on along the minus strand of NZ_JBEZLQ010000012.1, from coordinate 205,137 downwards.
GACGAACTGCAGGATTCCCAGGGCCGTACGCCCCGTCCCGATCATGGCGACGGCCTCGGGAAAGCCGAGGTTCTCCGGGATCTCGTGCAGCCGTTCGACCTCGGTGACCGCCAGCTCGGCGTAGCCTCCCGGCGCGAAGCCGAGGTGGGCGACCACGCGCCGGCCGAGCCACAGCCCGTCGACGCCGTCGCCGAGCGCCTCGACGACCCCGGCGACCTCGCGCCCGGGGATCGTCGGCAGGACGGTCGGCCGGGGCGCCGGACTCTGGTGGCCGGACCGCAGCCTGGTGTCGATCAGATGGACACCGGCCGCGGCGACGGCGATCCGCACCTGCCCCGGGCCCGGCACCGGGTCCTCGGCCTTCTCGTGACTGAGGTTCTCGGCAGGCCCGAAGGCGTGCAGAACGATGGCGTGCATGGGGCTCCCCCTGGGTGCTGCCGGACGACCTGACGGACCGACTCTTCGACCTCAAGCACGCTTGAGGTCAAGGACGGGCCTTCGGCTCGCTCCTCCCTCCTACGACGGATCCGGTCGGCCGGAATGTGACATCGCCGCGGTTGTCAGTGGCGGCCTGCAAGATGGGGGCATGGCGAGGACAGCGGCCGGCGGGTCCGGCGGAGGCAAGGTGAAGGGCGCGCGGCGGCCGGAGGTGCGGCTGCCCCCGCTGGAGCCCTGGAGCGAGGGCGAGCTGGAGCCGGACGGGGACTACGACGGGCTGGAGTTCCGGGAGGCGGACTTCGTCGGGCAGGACGGAGCGGGCGCGCGCTTCATGGACTGCGCGCTGACGGGCTGCGCCTTCGACGAGACGGGACTGCGGCACGCGCGCGTACTGGACTCGGTCCTCACCGGCATAAGAGGCGTCGGCACGAATCTCGCCGAGGCCACCCTGCGCGACGTCGAGCTGATCGACGCCCGTCTCGGCGGCACCCAGCTGCACGGCTCCGTCCTGGAGCGCGTGGTGATCCGCGGCGGCAAGATCGACTACCTGAACCTGCGCAAGGCGAAGCTCAGAGACGTGGTCTTCGAGGGCTGCGTCCTCGTGGAGCCGGACTTCGGCGGCGCGGTCCTGGAGCGGGTGGAATTCACCGGCTGCACCCTGAAGGCGGCGGACTTCAACGGGGTGACGATGAAGGACGTCGACCTGCGGGGCGCCGCGGCACTGGAGATCGAGACAGGCGTGGACCGGCTCGCGGGCGCGGTGATCAGCATGTCCCAACTACTGGACCTGGCACCGATGCTGGCGGCACAGCTGGGCATCCGCGTGGAGGGATAGCGCCCCGCAGGGGCGCGGGGCTGTGTTGATATGCGGCTACCGCCGCGTGGGCGCGACCAGCCCCCACCGACCCGCAGCCGCGACTTGGCCGAAGCACACAGCCCCCGGCGCTCACGCCGGAGGCGGAGGCGCCGCAGTCTTCCTCAGTCCCAGCTGGTCGTCCGGATCCTGGAGCAGCGTCGGCTGGGCGGCCAGCATCCGCCGGACCACCGGCTCCGGCATGCGGATCACCACCGGCCGCGGCAGGGTGAGCTCCCGTACGGCCATGCCGCCCCGGCGGCCCCGCACCCGGTCGGCCACCCTCGCCACCACCCGCACATCCAGCGTGAACTGCACCAGGACCGACGAGAGCTTGGGCTTGTGCAGCGGCATCGAGCCGGAGGAGTTCGCCGCCATGTCGGCCGCGCCGCCCGCCCCGCCCGCGTTGCCCATCAACTGGTTGAGGCGGAACTCGTCGGCGTTGAGCAGACCCGCGCCCGCCAGCCCGCGCGCCGACCTGCCGTGGTCGGCGGAGCTCAGGCCGTCCGTCTGGGTGGGCCGGGGCGCGTCCAGGTGGCTCTGCCCCACCGTCTCGAAGGTCATTTTGTCGCCGACGCCCAGCACCCGCCCGTCCCGCAGCCGCGCGTGCAGGGACGCCCGCAGGTCCTGGCCCGCCACCCCGGTGGCGTGCACCGGCGGCAGCTCCGCCCCGGCGGAGGTCAGCAGCGGCAGCGCCGCGGTCAGCCACTCGGTGGAGACGGCCTCGTGCAGGGTGTACGCGGCCGTCTGGCCCTTGGCCCGGAAGCGGTCGCCGCCGCCCGCCTCCCGGACCGCGGAGTTCACCAGCTCCCGCACCTGCGGGGCCCCCTGGAAGCCGTTCACCTGCGCCTCCATCGGCAGCCGCACACCGCCGGAGCGCCAGCCGCCGAGCGCGGCCGGGCTGTCGCCCTGCGGGCCGGCCGCCGCCGCCACCGGGGCGGGGCGCGGCGCGGTCAGCCGGCCGAGGGCGGCGAGGTCCTTGTCCAGCACGCGGTGCGTCAGCGACTGCCGGCCCAGCGAGACCAACGCCACCCGGCGGTCGCCCCGGTGCAGTTCGAGGGTCGCCTCGATCGGCACCCGCATCTTCGAGGACTTCGCGGTCTTCGCCTCCGCCACCGTCTTCATGCCGAGCTGGCCGCGGCCGGCCGTGCCGGTGCGCCGCGAACCGCCCGAACCGACGCCGAGTCCCGCCGCGCCGCCCATGCTCTTCAGCTGCCCGGCCCCGCCCTCCGGTTTGCCGGAGCCCGCGAAGATCCCCTCCACGCCGGTCGTCACGCTCTCGTCGTGGGCGGCGGCCTGCTGGGCGACGGCCGCGGTGATGTACTCCATGTCCCGGCCGTCGTCCGCCGCACCGTCGTAGCCGCCGTCGCCCAGGCGGTTGACCTTGAACACCGCCCAGTACGGGGTCTTCCGGCCGTCGAACAGCTCGACGGTGACGCCGCCGTCCATGGCGCCGGACAGCAGCCCCGCGCTGCCGTCGCGGTCCAGGACCCGCAGCAGCCGCTGCACGTTGTCGTTGCGGTCCGCCAGCTGCTGCCGGGGCAGCAGGTCCTCGGCGAGGCTCTGCTGTCCGCTCTCCGCGAGGCGGGTCCGCAGCCGGGCCAGCAGCGGTACGAAGTTCGGCAGGTTCTCGATCATGCCGAAGCCGAAGGGCAGGCCGCGGTCGAAGGAGGGGCCGGTGCGCGGCGGCGCGGAGGTGGAGGACCCGGCGGTGTCCGTGGCCCGGGATCCGGCCGTGTCCGTGGCCCGCGCCTTCGCCCGGGCCTCGCGCTCGGCGCCCGTCCGGGAGCTCTCGGCCGGCGGCTGCCCTGTCACCGAACTCCCGTCCCGCTGCTTCCCCGCCGTCGAACTCCCGTCCCTCTTCTGCCCGGGCGGTGACATCAGCGCCGGCTCGGGGTCCAGCTTCAGCTGCCTGCGGATGTGCGCCGGCAACTGCGCCTCCGTCAGCCACACCGCCGCCTCGGCCGGCAGGGTGCGGGCGGCCGTCGCCACGTAGGGGCCGCCGCCGGTGACCTTGACCTCGGCGACCATGGTGACGAGCAGATCGCACTGGACCAGGTAGAGCGGCGCCTTCTTCGGGGTGTGGGCGTTGCGCTCGACCGTGCCGGACAGGGCCGCGGACCGGGTGTCGCCCGTGCCGCTGGTGCGGTTCGCGGAGAGGCCCTGGCCCACCCGCCACTCGGCGCCGTTCTCCGATCCGGTGGCGCCGACCTGCACCGTGCTGGTGCTGCTCCGCCCCTCCTGGCCGGCGGCCTGGTGCCCGCCGAGCACGAACGTCTCCGTGCCGGGACCCGCGCCCTTGTGCAGGAACTTCGGGTTGGTCAGCGTGAGCCGGGTGCCCACGGCCCCGTTGAGCGCGGCGAGCCGGCGCGGATAGCGCAGGTTCTTCACCACCCACCCGGAGGACGCGGCCTGCCGCAGCGAGGCCGTGATGGCCTGCGGGCCGAACCGCTCCTCGATCGCCAGCCGCGGGGCGAGCCCCTCCGTCTGCAGCGCGGGATCCTCGCGTACGCCCTTGTTGCGGGCGGCGGCCCGGGACAGCAGCTGGAAGGCGAGGTCGCGGACGGGCCGGCCGTCGCCGACCGTCTCCACCAGCTGCCAGTCCCGCAGCGCCTGCCCGACGGACGGCCGGGGCACGAGCGTGGCCAGATCGCCGATGCCCTCGGCGGTGACGGCGTGCTCGGGGCGCGGGGCCTGTGCCCGCCGCCGGTCGCCCACCGCGTCCTGGCGCCGCTTGCCCTCCTCGTCGAGGGTGAACTCCGTCGGGGTGACCAGCCGTACGTCCTGCTCGTCCAGCCGCAGTCCCGCCAGCGGGGTGGCCTCCGGGGCGTCCTGGCCCGGGGAGCCGGGGGTGAGGGCGCGGCCCAGCTTGCGCTGCCGGGAGGTCATGGTGACGTCGACGTCGAGGCGCAGGGCTGCCCCGAAGGTGGCGGCCTTCTCGGAGCCGTTGGTGAGGATGTCCGTGCGGGTGGTGGGGCCGGCCTGGTTGCGGCGGGTGCCGGCGCGGTGCTTCTCGTAGCGGGCCGAGCCGGTCAGGATGCCGGGGACGATCCTGGCCTGGCCGAGGACCAGGCCGCCGATCGAACGTGAACTGCCGCGTCCGCTCTGTGCGTTGCTGGTGACACCGGAGTGGCTGCGCACCAGCCAGTTGTCGGTGTCGCCGAGGTAGCCGGTCTCGCGGAGCTGTCCTCGGACCCGGATCTGCACGTCGTGCGCGTGCAGCGTGGTCTTGCGGCGCAGCCGCACCCGGATGCCGGTCGAGGTCAACTGGTCCTTGTTGACCCGCAGGTTGGTCTCGGACAGGGCGGCCATCAGCTCGCGGTGGTTGCGCCGCTGGAGGGCGGCCTCCTCCTTGCTCGGGGCCGAGGACACCGCGTCCGTACCGAAGGAGGGCAGATAGCCGGCCAGCCGGGGATCGGTCGCGAACAGTTCCTGGACGGCCTTCACCATGGGGGCGGTGTCGAGCTGGCTGAGGGTGACGCTGGAGCCCATGGCGCCGAAGGGGAGGTGCCGTTCGACGTCTGTCTCGTTCCCGTCCTCGTCGGTCTGCTTGGGCTTCTCGATGAACTCCTTGGCCTTGACGCCCGGTGGCAGCGGCAGCCCGAGCGACTGCGCCTCGTCGGCGCGCAGGCTCATCCACACCTGCATCGAGTGCCGGGCGACCCGGGTCCCGGGGCGCAGGATCATCTCGGCCGAGCGCGGGCCCGTGCCCTCCGCGGTGAACTGGACGCTCGCGAGGTAGAGCACCTTGTCGCCGCGTACCTCCGCGCCCTGGCGGCTGGACACGGTCTGCTCGGCCACGGTGAACCGCGCCTTGCGGGCCGCCGCGACCGGCATGGCCGTGGCCCGGACGACGGCCGCGGTCCCGGAGACTCCGACACCGATGGCCGGGCCCAGGCCGCCGGTGACGGCGCGGCCCTTGCCGGCGCTCTCGGTGACCGTGTGCTGGGTCTGCTGATGGGTGCGCAGCTGGGTCCCGCCGGTGCCCCAGGCGGGTGACATACCGGTGATCACGGCCTGCATACGGTAACTGCCCACGCTGCTGCCGTCCTTGGACGACAGGTCCTCGCCGGTCACGCCGTCGCGCAGCAGCCGGGGCATGTCCTCCAGGACGGTCGCGGTGGAGGTCGCCTCGTAGAGCCGGGCGCGGCCGGGCGCGCCGGGTGCGGTGAGCGAGGGGTGCAGGACGGAGGCGACCGTGTCGAAGAGCCCGCCGCCGCCCTGGTGCGGGGCGGCGGTGTCGGTCACCGCGACCGGGGCCATGGAGTCGGCGAGCGAGACACGGCGGGCGGTGTCCGCCTGGACGGCGGCCGGGGCGGCGGGCGCCCGGGTGCCGCCCGGCACCAGGTGTTCGGTGGGCACGCGCTGGGTGAGGGCGCCCGAACCGTGGAAGGTCTGCGCGTGCGCGGCGCCCTGCCGCTTGATCCGTACGCCGTAGCGCACCTTGCGCGGCGCCTCGACCGAGCCCTTGTCGCTGCGCAGCACCCGCGGTTCGGCCACGTTGCGCTGGCTGCGGGACTCCCGCGAGGACTGCCAGGGCTGCGCGCCCGCCATGCCGGCGCCGCCCAGCCACAGCCCCGGTACGACGGGCGCGAGCCCGAAGGCCATCCCGCCCAGGCCCTTGCTCGACCCGCCGCTCGCGGTCGTCGCGACGGTCGCGGCGGTGTTGTGCTGGACGTCGACCTTGGTGTCCTTGCCCTCGGCCTCGTCCACCGCGGCGAACGGCGCTCCGTCCGGGTCCGGGACGGTGTTGTCGATCAGGTCCTTGGGGTGGAAGACCGGCGGCCTGTCGTCGGGGGCGCGGGAGATGGTGACGGTGACGTCGAACCACTCCTTGCCGTTCTTGCCCTGGACCGCGAAGGCGCGGCCCTGTCCGTAGTACGACTCGGGGCGGCCGGCCAGGTCGGCGGCGATGTCGGCGACCGTGCCGTCGCCGTGGCCGACCACGGCGGCCACGGCGTTGCGGACGAACTCCTGCCCGGTCAGCCCGTACGCCGTGGACAGCCCGGCCGCCCGGAAGTCCATCAGGTACGGCGGCAGCACGAGTCCCGGCCCGGCGTGTTCCTCGGTGACGGCGGCCGGCGGCGCCAACGGCCGGCGCCGTGCCGCCGACGGCCGTGCGACGCCCTTCCCCTTCCCGGGGGAGCTGTTCAGCAGCGCCTGCGTGGTGGCCGCGTTCCCCGCCTTCCCCTGGAGGGCGAGCATCGCGTGCTCCATGGGGCCGACGGGCCTTCCCGAGCCGAGGGGTTTGGCGTTGACCGGCGTCCTGGAGGCCTCCGAAGAGGCGTCTTTTCCGCTGTCGCCTGCCTGTCGCTGCGTCCGCACGGAGTCAACGTATGCACCGCCGAGACGCGCGGACCGCCTTCCGCCGACTCCCGCCCCACTTGTCACTCCCGCCTAGGCGGAAGGTCAACTTCCGTACACCGGGGGGTCGTTCAGCGGTTCGGGAGGCCGGTCAGGAGACCCGCGGGAAGCGGGACTGCAGTGTCCAGATCGCCGGGTTGTCCGCCAGGTCCTCGTGCATGTCGGTGAGGTCGGCGATCAGGTCGTGCAGGAAGTCCCGCGCCTCCCGGCGCAGCTCGGTGTGGGAGAAGGTGAGGGGCGGTTCCTCGGCCGGCATCCAGTCCGCCTCGATGTCCACCCAGCCGAAGCGGCGCTCGAAGAGCATGCGGTCCGTGGACTCGGTGAAGTCGAGTTCCGCGTGCTGGGGGCGGGCGGCCCGGGACCCCGCCGGGTCGCGGTCGATCCGCTCCGCGATGTCGCACAGCGCCCATGCGAAGTCCAGCACCGGCACCCATCCCCAGGCTGTGGACAGTTCCCGGTCCGCCTTGGTGTCCGCGAGGTAGACGTCCCCGCAGAACAGGTCGTGGCGCAGCGTGTGGACGTCCACACGCCGGTAGTCGGTCTGGGGCGGGTCCGGGAAGCGGTTGGAGAGGGCGTAGCCGATGTCGAGCACGTAGCCGATGGTGTCATGGCCGGAACCACCCGCCTCATCGACCTGTGGGAACCGCCCCCGCCTCATTAGGATCGATCGCGTGTCCAGACGTGCACGCGTTTTCTCCGTCGCCGCAGGCGCGCTCGCGCTGTCCCTCACCCTCGCGCTCACCGCGCGCGGTGGAGTCCACGGCACCCCCGGTGGCGCGGGCCTCCACGACCCGTACTTCCCGAAGGCGGGCAACGGCGGCTACGACGTGGGCCACTACGGCCTCACCCTCGCCTACGACCCAGGCACCCGCCACCTCACCGGCACCGCCGTCATCACCGCCCGCGCCACCCAGAACCTGACCGCCTTCGACCTCGACCTCAAGGGGCTGGACGTCGACACGGTCACCGTCGGGGGCAAGGCCGCCCGCTGGAACCGCGCCGGCCAGGAGCTGACGATCCGCCCGCACGACGACCTGAAGAAGGGCGAGACCTTCGCCACCACCGTGCGCTACTCGGGCAGCCCGGAGACGATCACCGATCCCGACGGCTCCAAGGAGGGCTGGCTGCGCACCGCCGACGGCGCGCTGGCCCTCGGCGAACCCGTCGGCTCCATGGCCTGGTTCCCCGACAACGATCTTCCCTCCGACAAGGCGTCGTACGACATCACGGTCACCGTCCCCAAGGGCCTCCAGGCCGTCTCCAACGGCGAGTTGAAGAGCGAGACGACCGACGGCGACCGGACCGCCTTCGTCTGGCACAGCGCGGAGCCGATGGCGAGCTACCTCGCCACGGTCGCCATCGGCCACTTCACGATCACCCGGTCCACGACCTCCGACGGTCTGCCGGTGTACGTCGCCGTGGACCCGACGCAGGCCGCCGCGAGCAAGAGCGTGCTCGCGAGGATCCCCGAGATCATCGCGTGGGAGCAGCGCAACTTCGGCCCCTACCCCTTCTCCTCCACCGGCGCGATCGTCGACCGGCCGGGCGACGCCGGGTACGCCCTGGAGACCCAGAACCGGCCCGTCTTCCCCGGTGCTCCAGAACTCCACACCCTCGTCCACGAACTCGCCCACCAGTGGTACGGCGACTCCGTCACCCCGAAGAACTGGCGGGACATGTGGCTCAACGAGGGCTTCGCGACCTACGCCGGGTGGCTGTGGCAGGAGGACCACGGCGGCCGGACCGTCCAGCAGATCTTCGACGAGGTCTACGCCACCCCCACGGACGACGCCACGCTCTGGGGGTTCGCACCGGCCGAGCCGCCGAGCGCCGAGTACATCTCGGGGCCGCCCGTCTACGAACGGGGCGCGATGGTCCTGCAGAAGATCCGCCAGAAGGTCGGCGACGACCGGTTCCACGACATCCTCCGGGGCTGGGCCGCCGCCCACCGCCATGGCAACGCGGACACCGCCGAGTTCACCGCGTACGTCGAGAAGACGGCCCCCGGCAAGGACTTCTCCGCCATCTGGAAGGACTGGCTGTACGGGGACGGCAAACCCGCGCATCCGTAGGACCGGTCAGCCGCCGGGGGTGCACCGGAGCCCCGGTCGTCGTGTTCTGTGACGCCGGGGCTCCCGATCAGGCGGCAGGCGGGTGTCAGACGTTGACGCCGAAGTCCTGGGCGATGCCGACGAGGCCGGACGCGTAGCCCTGGCCGACCGCGCGGAACTTCCACTCGGCGCCGTTGCGGTACAGCTCGCCGAAGACCATCGCGGTCTCCGTCGCCGCGTCCTCGGAGAGGTCGTAGCGGGCGATCTCGGCGCCGCCGGCCTGGTTGACGATGCGGATGTAGGCGTTGCGGACCTGGCCGAAGTTCTGCGAGCGGGTCTCCGCGTCGTAGATCGAGACCGGGAAGACGATCTTGTCGATGTCGGCGGGGAGGCCCGCCAGGTTGACGTTGATGGCCTCGTCGTCGCCCGCGCCCTCGCCGGTGCGGTTGTCGCCCGTGTGGACGATGGTCTGGTCCGGCGTCTGCTTGTTGTTGAAGAAGACGAAGTGGGCGTCGGAGTAGACCTTGCCCTGCGTGTTGACCGCGATCGCGGAGGCGTCCAGGTCGAAGTCCGTGCCGGTGGTGGTGCGGACGTCCCAGCCGAGGCCCACGGTGACGGCGGTCAGGCCCGGTGCCTCCTTGGTGAGCGAGACGTTGCCACCCTTGGACAGGCTTACAGCCATGGTCGGGAGTCCTTTCCCTTGTTTGCATACGGCCGTACGGCCGTGCGGCGTACGGGCTGAAGCTACAGCTACCTGTATGAACGCCACGAGGGGTACCGAAGGTTCCAACTCTCTTTACCTTCTTTACCGAAATCTCGGTGAACGATATTCGCGTGACGTGTGCCGGTCAGCCGCGCGACCATAGGGGCATGTCCGGTCCTTACGTCATCAGAGGCTCCGTCTCCCTCCCGGAGGCCGAGCTCAACTGGCGTTTCTCGCGGTCGTCCGGGCCCGGCGGGCAGCACGTCAACACCAGCGACTCGCAGGTGGAGCTCCGCTTCGACCTGGCCGGCACCGAGGCGCTGCCGCGGGTGTGGAAGGAGCGGGCGCTGGCGCGGCTGGCCGGGCGGCTCGTCGACGGGGTCGTCACCGTGCGCTCCTCCGAGCACCGCTCCCAGTGGCGCAACCGCGAGACCGCCGCCGTACGCCTCGCCGCGCTCCTCGCGGAGGCCACCGCGCCCCCGCCCAAGCCCCGCACACCGACCCGCATCCCGCGCGGGATCAACGAACGCCGGCTGCGGGAGAAGAAGCAGCGGTCGGAGACCAAGCGGGGACGGACGGGCCGCGACTGGTCGTAGAACCGGTCGTGAAACCGGTCGTACGAAGCCTCGTGTCACATCCCCGTGCTCCGCTCCGTCAGTCCAGCGAAGCCGCCCGCGCAGTCGCGGGCGGAGGGACTACGACGACGGAGTGGCACCGGCATGAGCAGTACCGACGACGACTTCCTCGCCGAGCGCTTCGAGGCGCACCGCCCGCGGCTGCGCGCCGTGGCCCACCGCATGCTGGGCTCGGTCGCCGAGGCCGACGACGCCGTGCAGGAGGCCTGGTTCCGGCTGAGCCGGACCGGTGAGGGGCGGGTGGCGAACCTGGGCGGCTGGCTCACCACCGTCGTCGGCCGGGTCTGCCTGGACATGCTGCGGTCCCGGAAGTCGCGCGCCGAGGAGCCCCTGGAATCCGGCGGCCCGACGGACCTTCCGGCGCCCGCCGACCCCGAACAGGACGCCCTCCTCGCCGACACGGTCGGGGTCGCGCTCCTGGTCGTCCTGGACACCCTCACCCCCGCCGAACGGCTCGCGTTCGTGCTGCACGACCTGTTCGCGGTGCCGTTCGAGGAGATCGCCGGGATCCTCGGCCGCAACCCCGCCGCCGCACGCCAGCTGGCCAGCCGGGCCCGGCGCCGGGTGCGCGGCCCGCACGGTACCCCGGAGGCCGGTCCGGCCCGGCAGCGGGAACTCGTCGACGCCTTCATGACGGCCGCGCGCGACGGCGACTTCGAGGGGCTGCTGGAGGTGCTGGACCCGGACGTGGTGGCCCGTACCGAGGCCGGCGTGACCACGGGCGCCGCCGCGGTCGCCTCCGGTGCCGCGCGCTACGCGCCCTTCGTCGGTCCCGCGGTCCCGGCACTCGTCAACGGCGCACCGGGCCTCGTCGTCCTCGCCGACGGCCGCCCGGAACGGGCCCTGGCCTTCACCGTCGTGCGCGACCGCATCGCCGTACTGGACATCGTGACCGACCCGGGCCGACTGGCGGAACTCGACATCGAGATCGGCTAGGACAGGGCCTAGAGCTCCAGCACCCCGACCGGCTGGTCCCCGCTGACCTCGCCGGTCCGCCGGAAGCCCAGTCGCAGATAGAACTCCTCGGGGCCGTCCGGGCCGGCGTGCCAGGTGACGTACATCCGGGTGCCGCTCCGGCGGCGGACCTCCGCGGCGACCGCCTCGACCGCGAACCGGCCGTAGCCCCAAGGGCCTGTCTTTCGGATCACTCGCAGACGCGGGGCTTGGCACGCGCATCTGCGGCGTTGTCGTCGGTCGCCGACGCTCCGCGTCGACTCCCTCCTCCGCCTTGCAGCTGCACGCACCAAGCCCCGCTCACCGGCGCTGGCCAGGCATCGTCGATTCTCTGCGACTGATCCGAAAGACAGGCCCCTGCCCTGTTCCCCGGCGTCGATGTTGAGGCGCCACAGGCCGGAGCGGAACAGGGTGCCGTCGGCGTGCCAGTCGATGTCGAAGAAAGCCATCAGAAAGCCGACCGGCCGGTTCTCTTTGCCATCGACAATCAGGCGCGGCCAGGCGACTCCGGGAGGACGGACGTACGCCTCGGCGAGGGAATGGGCGACGGGTTCGACGTTGTGTTCCTGGTCGGGACGGACGCGAATGGCGAGAGCCGCTTCCAAATTCCGGGTCGTGACTTCTTCGAGGCGCGGCCGGGGTGTTGTCATCCGCGCACTTTAGAAGGGGTGTTCAGCATGTGCCCACGGAATTTCCGTACGGACCGCGCGGTCTCATCCCAACTGCCGGTACCGGCCGCGGAAATACATCAGCGGCCCGCCTTCCGCGCTCGGCAGACGGGCGGTGAGGACACGGCCGATCACCAGGGTGTGGTCGCCCGCCGTCACCCGCTGTTCGGTGCGGCACTCCAGGGAGGCGAGGGCGCCGCCGACGAGCGGGGCGCCGCTGGCCTCGCCGCGGTCGTACGGGATGTCCTCGAAGAGCAGGCGGTCGCTGATGCGGCCCTTCATCGCGAAGCGGCCGGCGATGTGCCGCTGGCTCTCGGTGAGCACGGAGACCGCCCACAGCGGCTGTTCGTCGAGCAGGTCGTCCATCCGGGCGCCGGTGCGCAGGCTGACCAGCACCAATGGCGGGTCGAGCGAGACCGACATGAACGCCGTCGCGGTCATGCCGACGTCCTCGCCGGCCGGCGCCAGCGGGTCGTCCGGGTCGAGCGGCGGCTCCTGCGCGGTCACCAGGACCACGCCCGCGGCGAGCTGGGACATGGCGGCCTTGAACGCATCGTTGCTCACCCCCACAGCATGCCCGGTGGCTTCTGCGGCGGCGGGGGAGGGAGTCTTCAGCACACCGGAAACGCTAATGTCGGCCCTTGTGCGACCGCATCGGCCATCGGCCCGAGCCGGGTCCTAGGACTCGAGAACCACGGCCGCCGGAGTTGTGTGCATCATGTCCGCACACGCCCAAAGGCTGTGTTCAGTAAACGCACAGGGAAAACGCAGAAACTCCACTCAATTGTTCACGTTCTCCTGTGACTTGAGTCACAAGGGGCATGAATTGTTGACCCTGTGTACCGAGTGGGCAGCGCGCTGTGATTCAGTGGCGGGGAAAAGTAGCGTTGAAGCAGACCCTTGATTCGCTGCGAGGTCTCGGGGGGAGGGCGAGCATGGAGACCGAGTCGGAGCCTTACGTCCGTCTTGCGTCCCTGCGACAGCTGCACCAGGTCATGGCCGACATGAACACGGCCCGGAGCCTGGCGGACACACTGCAGACGGTCGCCGACGGCGTGATCACCGCCCTCGGCTACGAGATGGCGTGCGTCAACCTCGTACGCCCCGACGGCGATCTCGTGGTCGCCGCCTTCTCCGGGAACTCCGCCGCCGAGGCCCTGATCACCGGCCGGGTCGGCTCCCGTGACTCCTGGGACCGGCGGCTGGGCATGGGCGAGAACTGGGGCGACCTCGTCTTCATACCGCACACCGAGGGCTGGGTCCTCGACGACGACGACGTCCCGCAGTGGTACACCGACGGTCCCGCGCCCCGCTTCGAGGACGAGTGGCACCCCTCCGACCGGCTCTTCGCCCCGATGTACACGCCCGGCATATCGGGCAGCTCCTGCGGTGAACTGCTCGGCGTGATCTCCGTCGACCGCCCGCGCAACGGCCGTCACCCCGGCGCCTGGGGCCGCGAGGCCCTCCAGATGTACGCCTTCCAGGCCGCCATCGCGATCAGCAACGCGCGTCTGCGCGCGAACATGCAGCGGGCCCTGGTCAGGCTGGAGCGCGAGCAGCAGGCCCTGCGCGCCAGCGAGGAGAGCTTCCGGCAGGCCTTCGAGTACGCCCCCTCCGGCATGGCGATAGCCGAGATGGGCGGCGACCAGCACGGCCGAATACTGCGCACCAACGACGCCCTGTGCCGCCTCCTGGGCCGCCCCGCCTCCGCGATGCGCCGCTACTCCTTCTCCGACCTGGTCCACCCCGAGGACATAGGCACCCTGCTCCGCACGTCGGCGGAGGGCGGCCGTGCCGAGCTCCGTCTGGGCCGCCGCGACGGCACCTACGTCTGGGTCTCGCTCCGCAACTCCGTCGTCGCGGACGCCGCCGACGGCCCCCGCTTCCTCCTCACCCACGTCGAGGACATAGAGGAACGCAAGCGCCGCGAGCTCCAGCTCGCCCACCGCGCCTCCCACGACTCCCTCACCGGCCTCCCGAACTCCGCCGAGCTCCGCTCCCGCCTCTCCTCCCGGCTCTGCCGGCGCGCCGACACCGGCGGCCTGGAGTCCCTGGACGCGGCCTACGGCCACCCCGCCTACGACGTGAACGGTCACGGCTTCGACTTCGCCGGCACGTCACAGTCGTACGACGGTGGCTACGACCACCATGTGCACACCGTCGCCCCCGAGGAGAACCGTGACGACGGCGCCAAGGGGCTCGCGGTGCTCTTCTGCGACCTCGACGGCTTCAAGTCGATCAACGACCGGTTCGGGCACAACGCGGGCGACGCGGTCCTCATCGAGGTCGCACGCCGGCTGTCCCGGGGCGTCCGGGACGGCGACACGGTGGCCCGCCTCGGCGGCGACGAGTTCGTGATCCTCGCCGACGGCCTCGGCAAGGCCGACGCCCAGGACCTCGCCGCACGCCTGCGCAACGAGATCATCCAGCCGATCCGCGCCGAGGGCCGGGCCGTCCGGGTGGGCGCCAGTTTCGGCATCGGCTGGGCACACTGCGGCATGACGGCGGACGAAGTCCTGAAATCCGCCGACGAGCGCATGTACGTAGAGAAACGATCTCGTCCCAAAGCGCACCGCCGTGCCGGCTGAACCGCAGGTCATTGCGCAGGTCATCGCGCTGATGCGAGCCGAGTCACCCGTTTGGCTCAGCAGGACCGGGTAGGCTCGACTCTCAATACGTGTACTGGATCCGCCCGCACCTGCTGAGGAGTACCAGGGATGACGCCCGGCGACAACGGCGCGAGCACGCCCGAGGAAGACGACCCGTTCGGCTATCTGTACGCCGACGGTCAGGCCAGAGGCGCTCAGCCGCCGTCCGGCTCCGGTGGCTACGGCTACCCGAACGCGGTCAGCAGGGTGCGCCCGGTCGGCGAGCGCACGTACGGCGGACAGCAGCAGGCGCCGCAGTACGGCGGCGGCCAGACCATCCCGCAGCAGCAGCCCGGCGGCTACGGCCAGCCGAACGCGGCCTACCAGGCCCCGGAGACCTTCCCGGGCGGCGCAACGACCACCCGCCAGCAGATGCCGTCCTCGGGCGGCGGCCGCGGCCGGGGCCCGAACACCAAGGGCCTCCTGATCGGCGCCATCGCGGTGGTCGCCGCGGTCGTCATCGGCATCAGCGTCGCGATGATGAACGGCAACGGCGACGACAACAAGGCGAGCAGCGGCTCCTCCAGCTCCCCGACCCAGTCCCAGAGCGCGTCCCCGAGCCCGTCGAGCACCAGCTCGGTGTCGGCTTCGGGTGACATCTCGCCGGTCGACGCGAAGACCTTCCGTCTGGACGGCGGCGCGAGCACGGCCTCGGACGTCAAGGGCGCGAACGCCCAGGGCGGCATCTACGTCACCAACTTCAGCCAGACCGGCGCCGGCGTCACCTGGACGGTCGACGGCATCCCGGCGGACGGCCTCTACACCGTCTACGCGCACTACAGCGCCGTACAGGACCAGAGCATGACTCTGTCCATCAACGGCAAGACGTTCGGCAGCAAGTTCCCCCTGGACAACTACACGGGCCAGAGCGATCCGACCAAGGCCTGGACGACCAGCTACACGTACCCCACCCTCACCAAGGGCACCAACGTCATCTCCCTGTCCTGCCAGAGCGGCGACAGCTGCGACATCCTGCTGGACCAGATGTGGCTGAGGCAGGGCAAGCACACGAACAAGGACTAAGCGGCCGTAGGCCCACCGGTCACCGTGACCCGGCCGCGCAGCTTCTCGTACGCCGCGCGGTCGAACTCGCCCGCCGCCGGGGCGCGTACCGTCGCCGCCGACAGGGCCACCGCGCGGGTCAGGCGGGCCGGCCAGGGGAGTTGTTCCACCAGGGCGGAGAGCAGGCCGGCGACCGCCGAGTCGCCCGCGCCGGTGGGGTTGCCGTGTTCCCGGGCCGGTGGGGCCGCGCGCCAGCGGCCTTCCGGGGTGAGCGCCAGCAGGCCCTGCGGGCCCAGTGAGGCCACGACCGCGCGGGCGCCGCGCCGGCGGGCGTCCTGGGTGGCGCGTGCCGGGTCGTGGGAGCCGGTGAGTTCGGCCAGTTCGTCGGCGTTCGGCTTGACCAGGTCGGGGCGGGCGGCGACACCGCGGCGCAGGGGTTCCCCGCTGGTGTCGAGGAGCACCGGGACACCGGCGGACCGGGCCGCCTTCACCAGCCCCGCGTACGCCCCCACCGGCACCCCCGGCGGCAGACTCCCGCACAGCGCCACCGCCGAGGCGCCGGGCAGCAGTTCCTCGTAGTGGTCGAGGAAGGCACCCCACTCGGCGGGGGCTATCTGCAGCCCGGGCTCGTTCAACTGGGTCGTGTCGCCGGTCAGTTCGTCCACCACGGCGATGGTCCGGCGGGTCGCCCCGGCCACCGGCAGCAGCGCGTCCCGCACGCCCGGGGTGTCCGCGAGGCGCTCCCGCACCGCCCGCCCGGTGGCCCCGCCCGCGAAACCGGTCACGGTCGTCTCGTGCCCGAGGGCGGCCAGCACCCGGGCCACGTTCACACCCTTGCCGCCGGGCCGTTCGGTCACGTCGGAGACGCGGTGCGAGGAGTGCGGGCGCAGCGCGCCGACCCGGTAGGTGATGTCGAGAGCGGTGTTCAGAGTGACCGTGAGGATCACCGTGCCGGCCTCCCTCGCATGCCTGTGCCGCCGTCTTTCGGGGGCTCGATCATGCCAAGAGACGGCGGCCGGGCCTAGAGGGTGCCTGCCTGGCGCCTACCTGACGTCGACGAAGTCGCCGGTCGCCGTCGAGGCGGCGGTGGTCGTGGTGCCCGCGAAGACGTAGCGGTAGTAACCGTCGACCGTGGCCTTGGTGGTGGTCTTCAGGACGCCGGTGCTGTTGGTCCTGACCGTCTTGAGGGTGGTGTAGGTGCTGCTGCCCTTCTTGCGGAACTGCAGCTTCGCGGGCTGGGAGGCGTAGCCCGCGTACGTGCCCGTCGACCAGTTCGCGCGGGCGAGCTTGCCCGTGACCGTGATGGTGCTGCCCTTCTTGACGGGCTCGGGGGTGGCGTCGGCCGTGAGCGTGGAGAGCTTCTTGATCGAGGCGGAGGTGACCTCGTTGTTGAAGCTGGGGTTCGCGTACAGGTCCCAGGCGCCCAGGAACAGCTTCCAGGTCCCGGCCACGCCGTTGTCCTTCATGTCGGTGGCCGGGTGGATGTTGAAGACGGCCGTGCAGTGGTAGACGCCCTGGGTCGCCGTCTCCGTGCAGTCGGGGTCGTCGTCCGTCCCCAGGCCGCCGGTGATGCCCTCCGGGGTCGAGCTGTCGGTGCCCTGCCACAGGAAGGCCTCGGTGAGGGCGATGCCGCTCTGGTCCGTGGCGGTGTAGGTGACGGTGACGGACTTCTTGCCGGTGGTGCCGAGGACGATGTCCTTGCCGCCGTTGACGACCGCGTCCGAGAACTTGGTGTTGCCCCCCGAGTCGTCCGGACGGACGGTCTTCGAGGCGAAGGCGCCGAGTCTCGCCGACACGTCCGGACGCTCCGCGGCCTGGGCGGCGACGGGAAGAGCGAGCGCGGACAGAACGACGGCACCGGAGACCACGGCGGCCGCGACACGTATACGCATATGAATCCCCCCACTGGGATGTGAGGGGCCCGCCGAAGTCGCCTTCGAGCCGGGCCTGTTGATCTTCGCATCATATGGACCCGGCTCTGGATCAATGAAGATCCTCTGTGCAATAAGTGCGTAATCGCACAAGGCAGTCAGGGCAGTTGGGGAACCAGCTCCGGTGCCACCACCCAAGTGCCCTGGCGCATCACGCCCTTGAGGTCGAAGTTCTCGTCCAGCAGCACGAGGTCCGCGTCCTTGCCGGGCTCCAGGGAGCCGACACGGTCGTAGCGGCCCAGCAGCCGGGCCGGGTTGGCGGACAGCGCGGCGACGGCGTGCTCGACGGGAAGCCTGTCGACGGTCACCGCCCGCTTCAGCGCGCGGTCCAGCGTCAGCGTGGAGCCGGCGATCGAACCGCCCTCCACCAGCCGGGCCACCCCGTCGGTCACCTCGACCTCCAGCGGGCCGAGGAGGTAGCGGCCGTCACCGCCACCCGCCGCGTCCATGGCGTCCGTGATGAACGCGACGCGCTCGGGGCCCGCGTGATGGAACGCCAACTGCAGTGCGGCGGGGTGGAGATGGGTGCCGTCGTCGATCAGCTCGACCGTGATCCGCTCGTCCTCCAGGAGCGCGGCGATCGGGCCGGGGGTGCGGTGGCCCAGCGGCGGCATCGCGTTGAAGAGGTGGGTGGCGACGGTCGCGCCCGCGTCGATGGCCTCGACCGTCTGCTCGTACGTCGCGTCCGTGTGGCCGACGGCGGCGATCACGCCGTGCTCGGCGAGGAGCCGTACCGACTCGATGCCGCCGGGGAGTTCGGTGGCCAGCGTGACCATCGTCGCGTGCCCGCGCGCCGCGTCGATCAGCTTGCGGACCTCCGCCGGGTCCGGGTCCCGCAGCAGCGCCTCGGAGTGGGCGCCCTTGCGGCACGGGGAGATGAACGGGCCCTCGAAGTGGATACCGGCGATCTCGCCCTGCTCGGCGAGCTCCGAGAGCAGGCCGGCCTGACGGGCGAGGACATCCATGTCGTCGGTGACGGTGGACGCGACGAGGGTGGTCGTGCCGTGCCTGCGGTGCGTGTGGACGCCGGTGAGGATCTGTTCCGCCGTGCCCGAGCTGAAGGAGGCTCCGCCGCCGCCGTGGTTGTGGATGTCGACGAACCCCGGCAGCAGCCAGTGGCCGGAGACGTCGATCACCTGGGCGTTCTCGGGGGCGTGGGCGGTGATTTTCGTGCCCTCGACGACCACTTGGCCCTTGTCGACCACTCCGGTCGGGAGGACTACCCGGGCCCCGTCGAGGACCAGACCGTTCGGGCCCGGCTGCGGGTGCGTTGTGGCTGATCGCGCCCACGCGGCGGCAGCCGCAGATTCAACACGGCCCCGCGCCCCTGACGGGGCGTTGTAGTGCGGCTCTTTCGCAGCCATCAGGGGGCTACCTCCGGAGTGGTCGTCGTAGTCAACAGGTCCTGGGCGAGCAAGCCCGCCCCCAGGCAACCGGCCGTGTCTCCCAGTGCGGCCGGAACGATCGTCGGGAGTTTCTGGAAGGTCACCCGGTCCTGCACCGCCTCCCGCAGCGGCTCGAACAGCACGTCTCCCGCCTCCGCCAGTCCACCGCCGACGATCAGGACGCGCGGGTCCAGCAGGGTGAGGGCCGTGACCAGGCCGTCGGCCAGCGCCCCCACCGCCTCTCCCCACACCCGGACGGCGTTCGGGTCGCCGGACGTGACGGCCTTCGCGCAGTCCGCCGCGTCCGCGTCCGGGTCACCGCAGGCCTGCGCCCACGCCTCGCTCACCGCGGCCGCCGACGCGTACCGCTCCAGGCAGCCGCGCTGCCCGCACGGGCAAGGGGCACCCTGCGGCCGTACGACGACATGGCCGATCTCGCCCGCGAAACCGTGCGCGCCCGACTCCACCCGGCCGTCCAGGCCGAAGCCGCCCGCGATCCCCGTGCCGAGCGCCACGAAGAAGAAGCGGTCCGCTCCCCGGCCCGCACCCAGCCGGCCCTCCGCCAGGCCGCCGGTGCGCACGTCGTGGCCGAGGGCGACCGGGATGCCGAGGCGGTCGGCGAGGAGGGCGCGCAGCGGGACGTCGCGCCAGGCGAGGTTGGCCGCGTAGACCGCGATGCCGGCGTGCTCGTCCACGATTCCGGGGACCGCCACGCCGGCCGCCGACGCGGGCTCGCCGAGGTGCTTCCCGCCGTACGCGTACAGCTCGGTGGCGAAGTCGAGGATGGCGGTGACGACGGCGTCGGGGCCGCGGTCGCGGCCGGTCGCCCGGCGGTCCTGGTGGAGCAGCTCGCCGTCCGGCCCGACCAGCGCGGCCTTCATTCCGGTGCCGCCCACGTCCAGGGCGATGACATGTCTCACAAGGACAGTGTGGCCCGCGGACCCGCAAGAGGTCTAGTCCACTTACGTGGTGTAGACCTTATGGGTCCACATATTGAACGGCGAGACAGTTAGATCGAGGTAGTACAGGTGCGGCGGCGTAAGGCAGGAATGATCGCGGTGGTGTCCACCCTGGGCATGACGGCGGTCCTCGGTGGCTGTGGGACGACCGGATCCTCGGACGTCACCCTCAGACTCGTCGCTGCCGACTACGGCGACTCGGCCGCCAACAGCTCCCAGAAGTACTGGGACGAGCTGGCCAAGGCGTACGAGGCCCAGCACTCCGGCGTGAAGATCGACGTCACCGTCTACTCCTGGAACGACGTCGACCGCAAGGTCAAGGACATGGTCGCCGCGGGCAAGGCGCCCGACCTGGCGCAGATCGGCTCGTACGCCGACTACGCGGCCGCCGGCAAGCTGTACGAGGCCGGTGACCTGCTCTCCATCCCGGTCCAGGCCGACTTCCCCTCCCAGCTCGCCGAGGCGGGCCAGTGGAACCACGCGCAGTACGGCATCCCGTTCGCCGCGTCCACGCGCGTCCTCTTCTACAACAAGACCCTCTTCGCCAAGGCCGGCATCACCACCGCGCCCACCACCTGGAAGGACCTGGCGGCCGACGCGGAGGCGCTCAAGGCGCAGGGCGTGACCTACCCGTACGCGCTGCCGCTCGGTCCCGAGGAGGCCCAGGCGGAGACGATGCAGTGGCTGCTCAGCGGCGGCAGCGGCTACACCGACGACACCGGCACGTACACGATCAACTCCACGCAGAACATCGACACCTTCACCTGGCTCAGGGACGAACTGGTGGGCAAGGGGCTGACCGGCCCGACGGCGCCCGGCAAGCTGAACCGCGCCACGGCGTTCGCCGCGTTCGCGAACGGCCAGGTCGGCATGGTCAACGGTCACCCGACCCTGATGAAGCAGGCCGAGGCGAAGGGCGTGAAGTTCGGCATGGTCGCGATGCCCGGCCGCGCCGGCCAGACGACCTCCACCGCGTCCATGGGCGTCACCGACTGGATGGCGGCGTTCAAGCAGAACGGCCACGCGGACCAGGTCGGCGACTTCCTCGACTACGTCTACAGCGAGAAGAACGTCCTGTCGTTCTCCCGCGAGTACGGACTGCTCCCCGTCACCACGTCCGCGTCCCAGACGATGACCGACTCCACCCGGGCGGGGGACGAGCAGCTCCGCCCCTTCCTCGACCAGCTGCCGACCTCCGCGCTGTACCCGGCGGGCAAGACGTCCTGGGCCGCCGTCAGCGCCGACATCAAGAAGCGGATCGGTACGGCGGTCACCTCGACGGGCAGTCCGACCACGATCCTCACGCGGCTCCAGGCCGAGGCGGCGGCGGCCGACAGCCGTACGACGACGGGCTGAGCGCTACGGTTCTCGGCATGGACCGGCAAGAACTGGGCGTGCGCGAGCAGGCCATCCTCGCCCTCGAACGCCGGGGCTTCCCGAGCCCCGGCGCGAAGGAACGAGCGATACGGGAGGAACTGGACCTGGCGCCGGTGCGCTACTACCAGCTGCTCAACGCCCTGCTGGACGACGAGCGGGCC
This sequence comes from Streptomyces sp. NPDC048277, assembly GCF_040652235.1. Taxonomy (NCBI): domain Bacteria; kingdom Bacillati; phylum Actinomycetota; class Actinomycetes; order Kitasatosporales; family Streptomycetaceae; genus Streptomyces; species Streptomyces sp. NPDC048277. The sequence goes on along the minus strand of NZ_JBEZLQ010000012.1, from coordinate 184,008 downwards.
CTCGCGCACGATCCGGTGACGGTGAACAGGCTGCGGCGGGTGCGGGACGCGCGGCGATCGGAGCGCTGACCGTTCCGCGGACATGTATCTGCGGGCCCGGTGGGGGCTGGTCGCGCCCACGCGGCGGAGCCGCAAATTGACACAGCCCCGCGCCCCCAGGGGGCGCTCAGATACTGTCGGCTACATGGGCACCCACATCACGGATCCCCTCCCTTCACCCCGCACCGCGGCCGGTCGCGACGGCCTTGCCGCCCTCCTCGCGCAGCCGCGCACCGCGCTGATCGGCCTCGACTTCGACGGGACCCTGGCCCCCATCGTCGCCGACCCCGAGCAGGCCCGGGCCCACCCGGACGCCGTAGCGGCCCTCGCCGCCCTCGCCCCGAAGGTGGCCGCCGTGGCCGTCGTCACCGGCCGCCCGGCCGAGGTCGCCGTCCGCTACGGCGGCTTCGCCGGTGTGCCGGGCCTGGAGCACCTCGTCGTCCTCGGCCACTACGGCGCCGAGCGCTGGGAAGCGGCCACAGGCGAGATCACCGCCCCGCCGCCCCACCCCGGCATCGCCGCCGCCCGCGCCGAACTCCCCGCCCTCCTCGACCGCGTCGGCGCCGCGCACGGCACCTGGATCGAGGAGAAGGGCTTCGCGATGGCCGTCCACACCCGCCGGGCCGACGACCCCCAGGCCGCCCTCGACGCCCTCCGCGCCCCCCTGACCGACCTGGCCACCCGCCACGCCCTGATCGTCGAACCGGGCCGCCTGGTCCTGGAACTCCGCCCCCCGGGCATGGACAAGGGGGTCGCGCTGCGCGAGTACGCGCGAGAGATCGGCGCGGGGTCGGTGCTGTACGCAGGCGACGACCTGGGCGACATCCCGGCCTTCGCCGCAGTGGAGAAGCTCCGAGAGGAAGACGTCCCGGGCGTCCTGGTGTGCAGCGGCAGCGAGGAGGTCACAGAACTGGCGGACCGGGCCGACCTGGTGGTGAACGGACCGGAAGGGGTTGTACGGCTACTGGGAAATCTGGCTGCACGAAGCGCCCCGTAAGGGGCAGCGCCCCTTAGGGGCGCGGGGAACTGCGCGACCAGCCCCCACCGGGCCCGCAGATCACGCGCCCAACGCCCCCAACTGCTCAAGAAACCAGGCCGCAGGAGGCAACGCCGTAGCCGCCGCGGCAAGCCGCTTGCACGTCTCCGCCCGCTCCTCCGCCGGCACGGCCAGCGCCCGCGCCAACGCCTCGGCCGTCCCCCCGATGTCGTACGGGTTCACGACCACCGCGTCCTCCCCCAACTCCTCGAACGCCCCCGCCTCCCGCGAGAGCACCAGCACACACCCCTCGTCCGAAACCACCGGGATCTCCTTCGCCACGAGATTCATGCCGTCGCGGATCGGGTTCACCAACGCCACGTCGGCCAGCCGGTACGCCGCCAGCGACCGTGCGAAGTCGTCCTTCACATGCAGTACCACCGGCGTCCAACCCGCCGTCCCGTACGCCGAGTTGATGTCATCCGCGAGCCGCTGCACCTCGGCCGTGTAGTCGCGGTACACCGCGAGGTCCTGCCGCGAGGGATACGCGAACGCGACATGCACCACCCGCTCCCGCCACTCGGGGTGGTCGTCGAGCAGCTGCCGGTACGCCAGCAGCCCCCGCACGATGTTCTTCGAGAGTTCCGTACGGTCGACGCGGACGATGGTCTTCCGGCCCTCGCCGACCTCCTCCCGCAGCGCGGCCATCCGCTCGTCCACATCGGGCTCGTGCGACCGCTTCCGCAGGAAGTCCGCGTCGGCCCCCAGCCCGTGCACCCCGATCCGGGTCTCCCCGGCCACCGGAATCCCCGGCCCCAGCACCGCATGGCAGCAGTCGACGAACGCGTCCGCCCACCGCCGCGTCAGGAACGCCGCGTGGTCGGCGCCGAGGATCCCGCTCAGCAGCTCCGCCGCGATGTCGTCGGGGAGGAGCCGGAAGTAGTCCGGCGGCGCCCAGGGCGTGTGCGAGAAATGGCCGATACGGAGGTCCGGCCGCAGCCGGCGCAGCATCCGCGGCGCCAGCGCCAGGTGGTAGTCCTGGATGACGACCGCCGCCCCCTGCCCCGCTTCCTCGGCCAGCGCCTGGGCGAACGCCCGGTTGTAGGCCTCGTACGCACCCCACTGCCGCCGGAACTCCGCGTCGAAGACCGGCTCCAGCGGGGTCTGGTACAGCATGTGGTGGACGAACCAGAGCACCGAGTTGGCGATCCCGTTGTACGCGTCGGAGAACACGTCCGCGTCGATGTCGAGCATCCGGACCCGCTGCCCGCCGGTGTCCGCCACCGGCAGCAGGCCGCCCTCGGCCCGCCGGACCGCCTCGCGGTCGCCCTCGCCCAGCGCCGCGCACACCCACACCGCGTTCGCGTCCGGCCCGATCGCCGACAGCCCGGAGACCAGCCCGCCGCCGCCCCGCTTGGCGTGCAGCGCACCGCCTTCGCGCACTTCGTACGAGACCGGGCCACGGTTCGAGGCGACCAGCACCTCGGCACCGCCGGTGGTAGCAGCCATCAGATTCCCTTCGAGGAGACCACTGGCCTTGGCCGGTGGTGGAATCGAAGCTGCGGGCGCGCTGAGGAGCCGCGCAGCAGTCGGTCCTGGACCTGAGCCATCATCAGAAGTGGTAGCATCTTGGTTGTGGCTAGAGGTGATCTCCGGGAGTCGCTGAACCTTCGCGTCGCTCCTGAGCTGAAGCGGCAGGTCGAGGAATATGCCGAGCGCGTCGGCATCTCGATCAACGCTGCTGCGTGCGTTCTCCTCGCCGAGGCTCTTCGGGTGGAGCGAAGGCGCGAGCGGTGATCCGCGCGTACAAGTTCCTGCTGCGCCCCACGGCACGTCAGGCCGTCACCCTGCGGGACATGCTGACCGACCACTGCTCGCTCTATAACGGCGCTTTGCAGGAACGGCGGGACGCCTACCGGCACGTCTCCAGGACGTCCGTGCGGTACGGCGACCAGTCCGCCCAGCTCAGGGAGATCCGGGCGTTCGATCCGGAACGCCAGGGGCGTTGGTCGTTCTCCTCCCAGCAGGCCACCCTGCGCCGTCTGGACAAGGCGTTCCAGGCGTTCTTCCGCCGTGTCAAGAGCGGCGAGACGCCCGGCTACCCGCGTTTCAAGGGCGTCGGCCACTTCGACACCGTCATCTTCCCGAAGGACGGCGACGGCTGCCGCTGGGACTCCACCCCCTACGACCGGCACACCCGTGTACGCCTGCAAGGTGTCGGTCACGTCCGCGTGCACCAGCACCGGCTTGTCCGGGGCCGCGTGAAAACGATCAGCGTCAAGCGTGAAGGGCGCCGCTGGTACGTCGTCCTCTCCTGCGACGACGTACCAGCGGCGCCCTTGCCCGCCACGGGCGCCGTGGTCGGGATCGACATGGGCACCACGCACTTCCTGACCAACTCTGACGGTGAGCACATTGCCAACCCGAAGTTCCTCGACCGGATGGCCGACGAACTCGCCGAAGCCCAGCAGCACCTCGCGACGTTCCCCCCGCGGACCCGGCAGCGCAGCAAGTGTCACCGCGCCGCAGCCCGCAAGGTCGCCAAGCTGCACGCCAAGATCCGACGCCAGCGCGCCGACTTCCACCACAAGACCGCACTCGCCCTGGTCCGCGAGTACGACACGATCGCTCACGAGCGACTGAACACCGCGGGCATGACCCGCACCCCCAAACCCAAGCCCGCCCCCGACAACAACGGCGCCTTCCTGCCGAACGGCGCCGCCACCAAGGCCGCGCTCAACCGCAGCATCCTCGACGCGGGCTGGGCGCAGTTCCTCTCGATCCTGGCGAACAAGGCTGAAAGCGCCGGCCGCCACGTGGTCGAAGTGGATGCCCGCAACACCTCCCGCACGTGCCTCGCATGCGGGCACGCCGCGAAGGAGAACCGCGTCACCCAGGCGAAGTTCGAATGCACGGCGTGCGGCTTCACCGCGAACGCGGACCACGTCGGCGCGACGAACGTCCTCAACAGGGCCGGGCTGGTCCTCTGCGACGTGGCCTAGCTGCCGACGCAGGAAGCCCGCGCGTTTACGCGTGGGTGGAGTCACACGCCTCAACCTAGCCCGGCCCGGAAACGCTCAAACGTACGGCTACGCCCGACGAGCGGCCGTATACGGAACGCACGTCGAAGTCACGCCACCCGGCGCTCGGCGTACTCCGCGATCTCCGCCATCGGCGGCCGTTCCTCCGTGTCCACGGAGTACGTGCGCGGTTCGAAGCCGTCCTCACCCCGTTCGAACTGGGTCAGCGAGGGCCGGATCAGATGCCCGCGGGCCAGCCGGAGCTGTGCCGTGCGGTAGATCGCGGCGGACATCCGGCCCAGCGCCTGGCCGTCCTGGTGGCGGTGCTTGCGGACACCGACGTCCACCTGGGCGAGGGCGTCCAGGCCGACCAGGTGCAGGGCGTCGACCAGCATGCCCAGCTCCACGCCGTAGCCGACCGGGAAGGGGAGCTGTTCCAGCAGGGAGCGGCGGGCCGCGTACTCGCCGCCCAGCGGCTGGACGAAACCGGCCAGCTGCGGCCAGTGCATGTTCAGCAGCGGGCGGGCCATCAGTTCGGTGACCCGGCCGCCCTGCCCGGCCGCGCCGGCGAGCGGGCGGTCGTACATCGCCTTGACCAGGTCCACGTCGGGGTCGGTCAGCAGCGGGCCGACGATCCCGGAGACGAAGTCGGAGGAGAAGTCCCTCAGGTCGGCGTCGATGAAGCAGACGATGTCCCCGGTGGTCACGAGCAGGGAGCGCCAGAGGACCTCGCCCTTGCCGGGGACGGCCGGGATACGGGGGAGGATCTCGTCGCGGTGGACGACGCGCGCGCCCGCCGCCGCGGCCACCGCCGCCGTACGGTCGGTGGAGCCGGAGTCGACGACCACGATCTCGTCGACGAGCGGCGCCTGCCGCATCAGGTCGTGGCGGATGACCGCGACGATGTCACCGACCGTCTCCTCCTCGTTGAGCGCGGGCAGCACGACGGAGACGGACTGACCCGACCGCTGCTTGGCGGCGAGTATCCGGTGCAGCGGGCGATCGTTCACGGACCAGGAGCGGGTGGCCAGCCAGCGCTCGACTTCTTCCAGCACAGTCAGCGGCTCCTCACTGTCACGACCACACTGCCACGTGTGATCCATCTCGCGGTTCGGACGACTCTCTCAACTGTCCTGGCCTTCGGTTACAGTCTTGAACAACGCCGATGACCATCGCATGTCCTGTGGTCACCGTGTGTTGACAACCGCATACAGCTCATCCAGAGGGGCAGAGGGAAACGGCCCGATGAAGCCCCGGCAACCCTCCAGTCGGTACTCGTAGATCACTGTTGATCATCGCGAGGCTCCCGGCTAGGGAAGGTGCCAAATCCGTCTCACGGCGAGATGCGTCGTGAGGAAGATGAGGAGAAAGGGCCTCGCCTCACATGGCTGTGCAGACTGTTGCCACCAGCACCGATTCCACCGTAGACCTCGGTCCCGCCGCAGCGCTCAGCTGCCGCGAGTGTGGCCACCGGGTGCCGCTCGGCCCGGTGTTCGCCTGCGAGGAGTGTTTCGGCCCGCTCGAGATCGCGTACGACTTCTCGGCCTACGACACCGAGGAGCTGCGGAAGCGGATCGAGGCGGGTCCCGCGAACATCTGGCGCTACGCGCCGCTGCTGCCCGTCCCCGCGGACGTGGCGACCAAGCCGAACATCAACCCCGGCTGGACCAAGCTCGTCAAGGCCGACAACCTGGCGAAGGAACTGGGCGTCACCGGCGGCCTGTACGTCAAGGACGACTCCGGAAACCCGACGCACTCCTTCAAGGACCGCGTCGTCGCCCAGGCCGTCGAGGCCGCGCGCGCCTTCGGCTACACCACGCTCTCCTGCTCCTCCACCGGCAACCTGGCCGGCGCGGTCGGCGCCGCCGCCGCCCGGGCCGGCTTCCGCTCCTGCGTGTTCATCCCGCACGACCTGGAGCAGGGCAAGGTCGTCATGGCCGCGATCTACGGCGGCGAGCTCGTCGGCATCGAGGGCAACTACGACGACGTGAACCGTTTCTGCTCCGAGCTGATCGGCGACCCGGCCGGCGAGGGCTGGGGCTTCGTCAACGTCAACCTGCGGCCGTACTACGCGGAGGGGTCGAAGACCCTGGCGTACGAGATCTGCGAGCAGCTCGGCTGGCAGCTCCCGGACCAGCTCGTCATCCCGATCGCCTCCGGCTCGCAGCTCACCAAGATCGACAAGGGCCTCCAGGAGCTGATCAAGCTCGGGCTCGTCGAGGACAAGCCGTACAAGATCTTCGGTGCGCAGGCGGAGGGGTGCTCGCCGGTGTCGACCGCGTACAAGGCGGGGCACGACGTGGTCCGGCCGCAGAAGCCGAACACCATCGCCAAGTCGCTGGCGATCGGCAACCCGGCCGACGGTCCGTACGTCCTCGACATCGCCCGCCGTACCGGCGGCGCGGTGGAGGACGTCACCGACGAGCAGGTCGTCGACGCGATCAAGCTGCTCGCGCGGACCGAGGGAATCTTCGCGGAGACCGCCGGCGGTGTGACGGTTGGAGTCACCAGGAAGCTCATTGAGAATGGGCTCATTGATCCGTCGAAGTCGGTCGTTGTACTCAACACCGGTGATGGACTGAAGACGCTGGACGCGGTCGCGGGTACGGGTCTCACCGCGACCATTCGGCCCAATCTCGAGTCGTTCCACGAGGCCGGGCTCGCCTAAGTCGGCCGTAAAAAAACCGGGGCGCCGCCCTGTCCGGAGGTTCAAACCGTGAGCGTCAACGTTCGCATCCCCACCATCCTGCGCACCTACACCGGTGGCCAGGCCGAAGTCAGTGCCGAAGGCGCGAACCTCGGTGAGGTCATCGCCGACCTGGAGAAGAACCACACGGGAATCGCCGCCCGTGTTCTCGACGACCAGGGCAAGCTGCGCCGGTTCGTCAACGTTTACGTGAATGACGACGATGTGCGATTCGAGCAGGGCCTGGAGACGGCCACCCCGGACGGGGCCGGCGTCTCCATCATCCCGGCCGTCGCAGGCGGCTGACGTCCGAATGACCGAACATTACCTTCGGTAACAGCCATCACCGACTGTTCATCTGATTGCCCCCTCCGCGAGAGAAGCGGAGGGGGCAATTCTGTGTGGTTGAGCGCGGTACAGTTGGGGAACACGGTCCCGATCTCCAGGTCGGGGGCCCTGTATTCGATACCGCGAGCCCGGCAAGAAGTAGCCAAAGTGTGCGGGTTAAATGCGGCTTTTGTGGCCTTTATAGGGCCCGACTTGCCCTGAATTCGGCCGAATTCTCGCTACATTCCGGACCCCTTCCGTCCAGAATTCTCGTCCGATTGACCTGTTGCAGACGGCAGTTGGACAGATACATTCAGCCGCGGTCGACGCGTTCCGGCGCACGCCCCCAACCATTGGGGGGTGAGGTCTGACCCGGATCCGCGAAGTGTGGATCTGTGCAAGGGCCAGTAATAGGGGAGTTAGGCATGGCTCAGGGCACCGTCAAGTGGTTCAACGCGGAGAAGGGGTACGGCTTCATCGCGGTCGACGGTGGTGCGGATGTTTTCGTCCACTACAGCGCGATCCAGATGGACGGGTACCGCACCCTGGAGGAAGGTCAGCGAGTCGATTTCGAGATCTCGCAGGGCCAGAAGGGGCCGCAGGCGGACATGGTCCGGCTGGCGACCAGCTGAAGCACGCGCCGACTGACAGCGACGTTCTTCTGTACATCTTCGAAGGGCTCGTGCCTCCCGGGGCACGAGCCCTTCGGCATGCCCGGGCCGGGCCGGGCCGCGCATGCCCGATCCCCGGGAGGCGCTTGCGCCCGCCCGTCGCCCGACCACCACCCCTCAACGAGCACTCGCTTCGCGAGCGCGCCTTGCACTCTCCAACCCCGAGTGCTAATCATTGGCGTTAGCACTCTGAAGGTGAGAGTGACAAAGAAGGACCGGGTCGGTGAGGCCCGCAGGCCGGGTGGGGCAAGGAACCACGAGGCATGTGAGCCGTCCGTCGCGGGCGCGGGCGCGGTCCGAAGGAATCACCCCCAGTCCTGGAGGGACCACTTCACATGGCCAAGATCATCGCGTTCGACGAGGAGGCGCGGCGCGGCCTCGAGCGCGGCATGAACCAGCTCGCGGACGCCGTGAAGGTGACGCTCGGCCCCAAGGGCCGCAACGTCGTCCTCGAGAAGAAGTGGGGCGCCCCCACGATCACCAACGATGGTGTCTCCATCGCCAAGGAGATCGAGCTCGAGGACCCGTACGAGAAGATCGGCGCCGAGCTGGTCAAGGAAGTCGCCAAGAAGACGGACGACGTCGCCGGTGACGGTACGACCACCGCGACCGTTCTCGCCCAGGCCCTGGTCCGCGAGGGTCTGCGCAACGTGGCCGCCGGCGCCAACCCGATGGCCCTGAAGCGCGGTATCGAGAAGGCCGTCGAGGCCGTCTCCGGTGCCCTGCTGGAGCAGGCGAAGGATGTCGAGACCAAGGAGCAGATCGCTTCCACGGCCTCCATCTCCGCCGCCGACACCCAGATCGGCGAGCTCATCGCCGAGGCCATGGACAAGGTCGGCAAGGAAGGCGTCATCACCGTCGAGGAGTCCCAGACCTTCGGTCTGGAGCTGGAGCTCACCGAGGGTATGCGCTTCGACAAGGGCTACATCTCGGCGTACTTCGCCACCGACATGGAGCGTATGGAGGCGTCCCTGGACGACCCGTACATCCTGATCGCCAACTCGAAGATCGGCTCCGTCAAGGACCTGCTCCCGCTCCTGGAGAAGGTCATGCAGTCGGGCAAGCCGCTGCTGATCATCGCCGAGGACGTCGAGGGCGAGGCCCTGTCGACCCTGGTCGTCAACAAGATCCGCGGCACCTTCAAGTCCGTCGCCGTCAAGGCCCCGGGCTTCGGCGACCGCCGCAAGGCGATGCTGAACGACATCGCCATCCTCACCGGCGGCGAGGTGATCTCCGAGGAGGTCGGCCTCAAGCTGGAGAACACCACGCTCGACCTGCTGGGCAAGGCCCGCAAGGTGGTCATCACCAAGGACGAGACCACCATCGTCGACGGCGCCGGCTCCTCCGAGCAGGTCCAGGGCCGGGTCAACCAGATCCGCGCCGAGATCGAGAACAGCGACTCGGACTACGACCGCGAGAAGCTCCAGGAGCGCCTGGCCAAGCTCGCCGGTGGCGTCGCCGTCATCAAGGCCGGTGCCGCGACCGAGGTCGAGCTCAAGGAGCGCAAGCACCGCATCGAGGACGCCGTTCGCAACGCGAAGGCGGCCGTCGAGGAGGGCATCGTCGCCGGTGGCGGCGTGGCGCTCATCCAGGCGTCCACCGTCTTCGAGAAGCTGGACCTGGAGGGTGACGAGGCGACCGGCGCGCAGGCCGTGAAGCTCGCCCTCGAGGCCCCGCTGAAGCAGATCGCCGTCAACGCCGGCCTTGAGGGTGGCGTCGTGGTGGAGAAGGTCCGCAACCTCACCCCGGGCCACGGTCTGAACGCCGCGACCGGTGAGTACGTCGACCTGGTCGCCGAGGGCATCATCGACCCGGCGAAGGTGACGCGCTCTGCCCTGCAGAACGCCGCCTCCATCGCCGCGCTGTTCCTCACCACCGAGGCCGTCATCGCCGACAAGCCGGAGAAGGCCGCCGCGGCCGCTCCGGGCGGCATGCCGGGCGGTGACATGGACTTCTGATCCGTCACGGATCGGCTCGTCCTTTTCCGAGGGCGGCACCCCCTGCCACAGGCAGGGGGTGCCGCCCTCGGGCGTTTCCCCTCCCTGTTTGTCTCCCTGTTTCCCGTGTCCGGGGTCACACGCCATCCGCGCGGGAACGGGAATGCGCACGTCCGGGCAGTTCGTTGGTCACGTGTGTGCACTCGATGCATGTGCACATACCGTCTGGTCAATGACACGCCCTACTTACGAGGAGCCCCCCACGTGACCGTCACCACGCCTCCCGCCTCCCGCGCGGCCGAGATCCTCTCCCGCCCCATCGCCCTGAACGGGCTCACGGTCCCCAACCGGATCGTGATGGCGCCGATGACCCGCCAGTTCAGCCCCGGCGGCGTCCCCGGCGAGGACGTGGTCTCGTACTACTCCCGCCGGGCCGCCGCGGGTGTCGGTCTGATCGTGACCGAGGGGACGTACGTCGGCCACGACTCGGCCGGGCAGAGCAGCCGTATCCCGCGGTTCCACGGCGAGGAGCAGCTGGCGGGCTGGGCGAAGGTCGCCGAGGGCGTGCACGCGGCGGGTGGCACGATCGTCCCGCAGCTGTGGCACATCGGCATGGTCCGCAAGCAGGGCCAGCCGCCCTTCGCGGACGCCCCCGCCGTCGGCCCCTCCGGCGTCCGCCTGGACGGCACCGAGGGCGAGGGCAAGGAGATGACCCGGCAGGACCTGGACGACGTGATCCGCGCGTTCGCCGAGGCCGCGGCCGCCGCCGAGCGCATCGGCTTCGACGGCGTGGAACTGCACGGCGCCCACGGCTACCTCCTCGACCAGTTCCTGTGGGCGGGCACCAACCGCCGTACCGACGCGTACGGCGGCGACCCGGTCGCCCGCACGAAGTTCGCGGCGGAGATCGTGGCGGCCGTACGGGACTCGGTCTCGGCCGACTTCCCCGTCCTCTTCCGCTACTCGCAGTGGAAGTCCGACAACTACGACGCCCGTCTCGCCGAGACCCCCGAGGAGCTGGAGGCCATCCTCACCCCGCTGGCCGCCGCCGGCGTCGACGCCTTCCACGCCTCCACCCGCCGCTACTGGCTCCCCGAGTTCGAGGGCTCCGACCTCAACCTGGCCGGCTGGACCAAGAAGCTCACCGGCAGGCCGACCATCACCGTCGGCTCGGTCGGCCTCGACGGCGACTTCATCAAGGGCTTCATGGGCGAGGGCTCCCCGCTCAAGAGCATCGACGACCTCCTCGACAGCCTGGAGCGCGAGGAGTACGACATGGTGGCCGTCGGCCGCGCCCTCCTCCAGGACCCCGAGTGGGCGGCGAAGGTCCTGGCCGGCCGCACGGAGGAGCTGTCGGCGTACGACGCGTCGGCGCTGAAGACGCTGAGCTGAGCACCCGCGCGGCGCGCGGACATGATGAACGGCCGGGACGCGGAGTGTCCCGGCCGTTCATCATGTCCGCCGTTCGTCAGGTCCGTCAGAGGATGCCCGCCGTGGTCAGCACCGCGAAGGCGGCTGTCTGTGCCGGCCCCAGCCAGCGTGCCGACGGGGCGTGCAGGCGGTACCAGGACTCCAGCGGCCAGGCCGCGGCGACCGCACGCACGGCCAGACCCACGGTGTCGAACCAGCCGTGCGGGTGGCCGCCGAGCACGAAACCGCAGAGGCCGCCCACGGCCGCGGCCGTCAGGAAGGGCGGCGAGGAACGCCAGTCGAGGTCGGACGCGCGGAACCGGCTCTTTCCCCGCCGCCAGAAGAACCGCAGACCGAGGACGTGCACGGTCATGACGAGGGTGACGACCAGCACGGCCGGGGAGAGCGCGTCGAGTACGGCCACGGTCAGGCCACCGCGAGGAAGACCAGGGCCACCACCGCCTGGATCGGCAAGGACACGATCCCGAAGAGCAGCGCCCGGTTCCACGCGACGGCCGGCTCGGGCCATCGCCGTCTCGCCCGGACCACTGAGACCAGGCCGGTGAACACCGGAAGCAGGGCGATCAGCGCGCACGCCAGCCGGAACGGCGTCCGGGTGTCGTCGGCGGCCCTCGTCCACAGCGGCTGGGTGTAGAGCGTGTCGACCGCGAGCATGACCAGCAGCCCGGCCGCGGCCCCGCGGACTTCCCTGCCCTCGGGCCGTCCGAGGTGCGCGGCGGTGTAGATCACGGTGTGCGCCAGGGCCACGAAGGCGCACAGGAGGGCCGTCACCCCGACCCCGTCCCCCAACGCGCTCAGGAACTCCGCCGGCGACATGGCGCGCACGAGGTCGGACGCCAGGCCGAAGGTGCTCAGTCCGAGAGTGATCAGAAACGACATGCGCAACTGCTTGAGCAGCCCGGTACCCCGGCCGAGGAGGAGGCGGCCGCGGTGCCTGGCGCCGTAGATCACGGAGTGCACCAGGGCCACCACGATGCAGAAGACGACTGTGGTCAGGGCCCAGTCGGCCAGGGTCCCCGGGAAGTCTCCCGACCGCGGGTTCTCGACGACGCTCACCACGAGGTCGAAGGCTCGGATCCCGAGTACGAACAGCATCGAGAAACGCAGCTGCTTGATCAGGCCGCTCATCACGACGCCGACGTCATAGGTATGTGCACTTCCGCTGTATACCGGGTCAACCTGAAGGAAGCGGCCGGTGGTGTCACCGTTAGCGTCGTGCCCATGAGCCATTCCTCGCGCCCGGCCACCCCCGCCGATCTCGATGCCGTCGTGTCCACGCTGACCAGCGCCTTCCTCCAGGACCCGGTGTGGGGTCCGGTCTTTCCCGACGAGGCGCGGCGGGCCCGGCAGATGGGGGAGCTGTGGCGGGTGTACGCCCGTGGCGCGCTGCGGTATCCGTGGACGTTCGTGACGCCGGGCGTGGAGGCGGTGGCCGTCTGGATTCCGCCGGGCGGTGTCGAGCTGACCGAGGCGGAGGAGCGGGAGCGGGGAGAGGTGATGGAGAAGGTCGCCGGGGCCGGGGTGGCGCGGGCCGTCGAGGCGACCGAGGAGAGCTTCGGGGCCGCCCATCCGGAGGAGCCCTTCTTCCATCTGACCATCCTCGGCACCCACGCCGACCACCGGGGCCGGGGGCTCGGCATGGCGCTCCTGTCCGACACGCTGGCCCGGCTCGACGCCATCGGCGCGAACGCGTATCTGGAGTCCACGAACCCCGCCAACGACCGCCGGTACGAGAGCGTGGGCTTCGTCCCGCGGGGCGAGCTCGTCACGCCGGGCGGCCGGACCGTGACGACGATGTGGCGCCCGGCCCGCTGACCGCCGCCATGTCCGGCGTCCAATCTCCGGATAATCTCCGGAAGATGAGGATCCTGCATCTCTCCGACACCCACCTGGACCGCACCGACGCCCCCGACAAGCGCGGCGTGAACGCCACTGCGTCCCTGCGGCTGATGCTCGACGAACTCCGCCATCTCCAGGGCCTGGACGCGGTCGTCGTCACCGGCGACCTCGCGGACGACGGCGCGGTGGAGGCGTACACGACCCTGCGCGCGCTGATCGGGGAGTACGCGCAGGCCAGGAACATCCCCGCCTTCTACACCACCGGCAACCACGACGAGCGCGAGGCCTTCGCCAAGGTGCTGGGCAGCGGGCATCTGGCCGCCGACGGCAGCGACCGCGCGGAGCTGGTGTTCGGGCCGGAGGAGCGCGCCGCCGTCAGTACGGTCGGCGGCCGGCGCTTCGTCACCCTGGACTCGCTCGTGCCCGGGAAGGTCCACGGCCGTCTGGGCGCGCCCCAGCTGGAGTGGCTGCGCGAGGTGCTGCGCACCCCGGCCGGGCGCGGCACGGTCCTCGCCTTTCACCACCCGCCCTTCACCCTCGGCCTCTCGGCGACCCAGCAGGCCTTCGGGCTCCGTGACCCCGGCGACCTGGCGGCGGTGCTCCGGGGGAGTGACGTACGGGTGATCCTCACCGGGCACTACCACCTCCAGCTCTTCGGCCTGCTGGAGTCGGTGCCGGTGTGGGTGACGCCCGGGGTCGTCAACCGGATCGACCTGACCGTGGCGGCCGGGGGAGAGCGGGCGGTGCGCGGGGCGTCGGCCTCGCTGGTGGAGCTGGACGGGCCCGCGAGCCCGATGTTCCACACCTTCCACGCGCGCGATCCGCGGGCCCACGAGACGGTCTACGAGATCGACGAGGAGCAGGCCCGGACGTTCGTCGCCGAGCACGGCTGAGGGGTTTAGCCGCCTCATTAGCCGCCTCTTCGCCTCCAAGTAGCCGCGTTGTCGCAGGTCAGCGCTGTTTTCCTGGAATTAACTTGCTTAACTCAATCAATCGACATAAGGTTGCTTAAGTCAAGCAGTCAAGCTTCGCTCATCGAGCCCGTCCGATGGAGGCCCGCTCCCATGTCCGACGCCCTCACCCGACCCGCCGCGGCGGGAACATCCGCCCCGCCGCGGCCGAACGCCGTGGTGGCGGTGCTGGCCCTGGCCGGGATCGTCGTCTCGCTGATGCAGACCCTGGTCATCCCGATCGTCCCGGAACTGCCCACCCTGCTGCACGCCTCGGCCTCGAACACCGCCTGGGCCGTCACCGCCACCCTGCTGGCCGCCGCGGTGGCCACCCCGGTCGTCGGCCGCCTCGGCGACATGATCGGCAAGCGGCGCATGCTCCTGACGAGCATCGTGCTCCTGGTCTCCGGCTCGGTCGTCTGCGCCCTCGCCGACTCCCTGGTCCCGATGATCATCGGCCGTACGCTGCAGGGCCTCGCGGCCGCCGTCGTCCCGCTCGGCATCAGCATCATGCGTGACGCCCTGCCCGCCGACCGGCTGGCCGGCTCCACCGCCCTGATGAGCGCCTCGCTCGGCGTCGGCGGCGCGCTGGGCCTGCCCTCCGCCGCGTTCATCGCCGACAAGTGGGACTGGCACATCCTGTTCTGGACCTCGGCCGCCCTGGGCGCCGTCGCCTTCGTCCTGGTCCTCCTGATCGTGCCCGAGTCCAAGGTCCGCACCGGCGGCCGCTTCGACATCGCCGGAGCGCTCGGCCTGTCCGCCGGTCTGGTCGCGCTGCTGCTCGCCGTCTCCAAGGGCGCCACCTGGGGCTGGACCTCCGGCACCACCCTCGGCCTGGGCACCGCCGCCGTCGTGATCCTGCTCGCCTGGGGCTTCTGGGAGATGCGCTCCAGGCAGCCGCTGGTCGACCTCCGTACGACCGCCAAGCCGCAGGTCCTCTTCACCAACCTCGCCTCGATCGCCCTCGGCTTCTCGATGTTCGCGATGTCCCTGGTCCTGCCGCAGCTGCTCCAGCTGCCCGAGCAGACCGGCTACGGCCTCGGCAAGTCCATGCTCACCGTCGGCCTGGTGCTCGCCCCCCAGGGCCTGGTCATGATGGCCATGTCCGCGGCCTCCGCCAAGCTCACCCAGGCCAAGGGCCCCAAGGTCACCCTGATGATCGGCGCGCTGATCGTCTCCGCCGGCTACGCCCTGAACATCGTCCTGATGTCCGAGGTCTGGCACCTCATCCTGGTCTCCTGCATCATCGGCGCCGGCGTCGGCTTCACCTACGGCGCCCTGCCCGCCCTGATCATGGGCGCGGTCGACCCGTCGGAGACGGCCGCGGCCAACAGCCTCAACACCCTGATGCGCTCCCTCGGCACCAGCTTCGCCAGCGCCATCGCCGGCGTCATCCTGTCGCAGATGACCACGGACTTCGGCGGCCACGCGCTCGCTTCGGAGAACGGCTTCAAGGTCGTCATGGCCATCGGCGCCGGAGCCGCGCTGCTCGCCTTCCTCGTCGCCACGTTCATCCCGCGCCAGAAGACGGCCGCGGCGGCCGCGACGGACGACGACCGCGAGATCGAGACGGTCGGCGCGAAGGCCTGAAGAACCTAGGTGCCGGGTGGGTCTCACTCCAACGAGTGAGGCCCACCCGGCACTTCCACGCACCCCCACCCGTTTCACGAGTAACCGGCCCTGACTTTTCGGAACGCCCCTGCTGAAGCGCCCCGAAGGGGCGCGGGGCTGTATTCGATATGCGGCTACCGCCGCGTGGGCGCGACCAGCCCCCACCCACCCGCACCTGACCACTCTGCGCCCCCCGACGCGAAAGCGAGCGACGATGACGACGAACAACGCCCCGCAGTCGGCCACTCCCTCCGACGGCCCTGTCGTCCGGACGGCCACCGGCCCCGTACGCGGCCTGCAGGAGAACGGCCTCGCGGTCTTCCGGGGCATACCGTTCGCCGAACCCCCCGTGGGAGAGCTGAGGTTCGCGGCGCCGCGCCCGGCGACGGCATGGGACGGCACACGCGAGGCGTACGCCTTCGGCCCCCCGCCCCCGCAGGACCTCGGCATCCAGGGGCGCACGGGCGTACTGGACGCCCCCGAGGGCGACGACTGGCTGACGGTCAACGTGTGGACACCCGCCCCGGACCCGTCCGCCCGCCGCCCGGTCATGGTGTGGATCTACGGCGGCGCCTACAAGCTGGGCCACTCCGGCAGCCCGGGCTACGACGCCCAGCGCATCGCCCGCGAGGGCGACGTGGTTGTGGTCACCCTCAACTACCGCGTCGGCATGGAGGGTTTCGCCCAGATCGAGGGGGCGCCCGCGAACCGGGGCCTGCTGGACCAGGTGGCGGCGCTGGAGTGGGTGCGGGAGAACGTCACGGCCTTCGGCGGCGACCCCGACCAGGTCACGGTCATGGGCGAGTCGGCGGGCGCCGGGTCGGTCGCCTCGCTGCTCGCCATGCCGAGGGCGCGGGGCCTGTTCCGGCGGGCGGTCGCCCAGAGCGTGCCCGGCACGTTCTTCTCCCGTGAACTCGCCGAGGACATCGGCAGGGCCCTCGCGGCCGAGGCCGGCCTGCGCCCCACAGTGGCCGACCTGGCGACGACCGACCCGCGCCGGCTGCCGGACGTCGGACAGGCGCTCGGCGCCAAGATGCTCCAGAACGTGGACCGCTGGGGCCAGATAGCGCCCACGGTCACCCCCTTCTCCCCGGTGGTCGACGGTGACGTCCTGCCCACCGCCCCCTGGCAGGCGCTCGCCTCCGGCTCCGCACGGGACGTGGACCTCCTGGTGGGCCACAACCGCGACGAGTTCCGGCTCTTCCTGGTCATGGCCGGGATGTACGGCAGCATCACGGAGGAGCAGGCGACCGGCGCGCTGCGGCTGTTCGCACCGGGCGGCGAGGCGGGGGAGCGGGCCTACCGCGCGGCCTTCCCCGAGGCATCGGCGGGCGAGCTGTACGAACGGGTGCAGACGGACTGGCTGTTCGCCATGCCCTCCCTGCGGCTGGCGGAGGCGCAGGTGGCCGGCGGCGGCCGGGCGCACCTGTACGAACTGACCTGGGGCGCCCCCGGCAGCGGCGGCGTGCTGGGTGCCTGCCACGGCCTGGACATCCCCCTCCTCTTCGGCACGTTCGAGGCGGACCTCGCCAACCTCCTCTGGGCGGGCACGGGCGTCACCCCCGAGGCCGAGGCCCTGTCCACCCGCTTCCGCACGGCGTGGACGGCGTTCGCGAGGACGGGCGACCCGGGCTGGCCGGCGTACGACACGACGGACCGCAGCACGCAGATCCTGGACACGACCCCGACGGTCACGGCGTACCCGGAGGAGACGAGCAGGCAACTGTGGGAGGGGTACGACTTCGTGCCCTCACCGCTGCTGGGCTGACCGGACAGGTCCGGGCGGGTCGGATCACCCCGGATCACCGGGATCGCGCACTACTGTTCCCTGCGTGACGGACAAGGACATCTCCATGCCCCGACTGGACGGACGGGTCGAACGAGGCAACAGGACGCGCCAGTTGGTGCTGGACCGGACCGTGGGGATCGCGTCCGTCGAAGGGCTGGAGGCGTTGTCCGTCGGGCGGTTGGCGACGGAGCTGGGGCTCAGCAAGAGCGGGGTGTTCGCGCTCTTCGGATCCAAGGAGGAACTGCAGCTCGCCACCCTGCGGGAGGCGGAGCGCATCTTCACCGAGCGGGTGGTCCGCCCGGTGCTGACGCACCCTGCGGGGGTCCTGCGGGTATGGCGGCTGTGCGAGACATGGCTCGAATACTCCCGGGGGCGGATCTTCCCGGGCGGCTGCTTCTTCTACGAGGTCATCGCCGAGTTCGACGCCCGCTCGGGGCCGGTGCACGACGCCGTGGTCCGGGCCCAGCGCGACTGGTCGGCCCATGTGGAGCGCACTGTCGCCGAGGCGCGTGACGCGGGCCAGCTGCACGCCGACACCGACGTACCCCAACTCGCCTTCGAGCTCATCGCGTTGATGGAGACGGCGAACGGGGTCGCGGTGCTGCACGGCGAGGAGACCGCGTACCGGCGGGCCCGGGTCGGGATCGCGGCCCGGCTACGGGCGGCGGCGGCCGATCTGGTTCCGGTACCCCAAGTTCCCCAAGTCCCCCAAGTCTCTTGATTCCACGGCGTATTGAGATGGCCTGAACCGCCCCAAACAACTAGCACGATCGTTCGCACAGTTTTAGGCTCGGGCCATGACTGTCACAGGAGCGGACATCGTCGAACTGGACCGGATCGCAGTGAGCGAGGCGGTTCGGGTGGTGGATCTGGCGGACGGCGGGGACTGGGAGCGGGACACGCCGTGTGCGGGGTGGACACTGCGCCGGCTCGTCGCGCACATGACGGCTCAGCACCACGGCTTCGCGGCGGCCGCGCGGGGCGCGGGGGAGGGCGCCGCCCACTGGCGCGAGCCGGAGGACATGAGCGAACCGGCGCGGGTGCACCGGGCGGCCGCCGCGCAGGTGCTCGGCGCGTTCGGCGCACCGGGCGCGGACGGACGGGAGTTCGCGCTGCCGGAACTGGGCGGGAGCTTTCCCGGGCGGATGGCGATCGGCTTCCACTTCATCGACTACGTGGTGCACGCCTGGGACGTCGCCGCCACCCTCGGAACGGCGCTGGAACTGCCGGACGACGTACTCGCCGCGGCCCTCGCCGTCGCCCGCCTGGTCCCGGCCGATCCGGCACAGCGCGGACCGGGCTTCGCCTTCGCGCCCGCGCGGGAGGTGCCCGCGGGGTCCGGTCCGCTGGAGGAGACGCTGCGGCTGCTGGGCAGGGACCCGGAGGGGTGGCCGACCCGCGGGTGACGGCGCTCATGGGACGGCGTCAGCGGGTGAACTTTTCGATGGCCGCCGGGGTGACGGGGGTGAAGAAATTGACGAGGTTGCCGTCGGGGTCGCGGAACAGGAGTGACCGGTTGCCCCAGGGCATCGTGGTGGGCTCGTTGACGAAGTCGGTGACGAAGCCGGTCAGGTTCTGGTGCACGCGGTCCACGTCGTCGACGAGGAACTCGGTGATCACGCTGTGGTTGTCCGCCGGGCGGGCGGAGCCCGGGGCGAACAGCGGGACGGTGCGGGTGCTGCCGATCGCGAGGGTGGCGCCCGGGGTCCTGAGCTCGGCGAAGTCCTCGTTGGCCCAGGTCGCCCGCACTTCTGTGGCTCGTTCGTAGAACTCGACGAGGCGTGCGACGTCGCTGGTGATGATGCGGATCGAGACGAAGTCCATGGGGATCTCCTTGGCTGTGCTGGAGGCGTGCACGTCGCAGGCTAGGAGAGATAGCGGACAGAATCGGTCCTGTATTCGCGTTATGTTGTCCCCATGTCTCGCCCCACCGGCCGCGTGCTGACTCTCCTGGAGCTGCTGCAGTCGGGCGGCACCCGGACCGTGGCCGAACTCGCCGACCGGCTGGGCGTCGAAGGGCGCACCGTGCGGCGGTACGTGGGCCAGCTGATCGACCTCGACGTGCCCGTGGAATCGGTGCGCGGCCGCTACGGTGGGTACCGGCTCGCTCCCGGGTACCGCTTGCCTCCGCTCATGCTCAGCGACGACGAGGCGCTGGCCGTGCTGCTCGGCCTGGTCGCCGGCCGCCGGGCAGGGCTGACGACGGCGCAGCACACGGCGAACGAGACGGCATCGGCGAAGATCCGGCGGGTGCTGCCCAAGCACCTCGCCCGCCGTCTCGACACACTCCTGGAGTCCCTCTCCTTCACGGAACAGCCCGGGGCGCCCGGGGAGCCCGGAAGGGCCGACATCCCGGACGCCGGGGTGCTGCTCGCCGTCGCCGACGCGGTGCGCCACCGCCGACCGGTCTCGATCCGTTACACCGACCGCGACGGACGGCGCAGCGAACGCACACTGCACGCGTACGGGATCGTCGCCCATGCGGGCCGGTGGTACGTCACGGGCAAGGACGCCCGGATCGGCGAGGACCGGACCTTCCGGCTCGATCGCGTCGCGGACGCGCGGACCCTGCCCGGCTCGTTCGAGGCGCCGACGGGTCCCGGTCCGGCACAGCGCGTGCTGTCGGGGTTCGCCACGGCCGAGTACCGGCATGAGGTGACCTTGCGGATCCACGGGACGGCCGAGCAGATCCGCGCCCGCCTTCCCGCCGGCGTCGCGAGCCTGGCGGAGCACGAGCCCACGGCAGGCGAGGACCGGGCGAGCGAGCGCTGGCTGCGTGTCGAGCTGCGGGCGGAGCGGCTCGACTGGTTGCCTCCGCTACTCGCCTCGCTCGACCGGCCGTTCGTCATCGAGCGCCCCGATGAACTCCGCGATCTCGTCATCGGCCTCGCGGATCGCCTCGCGTCCTCCGCGCGCCGGCACAGCTAGAGGTTGCCGAGGGGCTCGATGTCCACGTGCACGGGGGTGCCCCAGACCCGGAGCACCTCGTAGTCGGTGAACTCGTGGACGAGCCGGTAGGCCATGGCGGGCCGGGACCCGCGCCGCTGGGCCGCGATGTACAGCTCGGCCTCGCGCCGGTCACGGCGAGGTGTGCCGCACAGCTCCCACTCCCGCCCGTTCCACGCCTCCGGCAGCCACCGCTGCTGCGGCTGCGGCCGGTCGGCCCGCACTCCGTAACGCGACATGGACGGACTGACGGCCTCCCCCGGCACGGGGCGCGGCCCACCCGCGTACTCCGACCGCCGTGCGGCCCGCCGCCGCGTCTCGCAGAGCAGGCACAGATCGGGGGCGCTCTCGTCCACGGGTCCCTGCGGATGCTCGGCGCACCGGGTGGTGGGCGCGGCCGCGCTGACGCTCTCCTCCAGCAGGTCGAGCGCCCGCTTGAGGTCGTCCTTCACCTCGTGCAGCTTGGCATCGGGCGTGTCCCCGGTCAGGGCCTCCCCGTGCTCGCCGATGACACGGAGGGCGCGACCCAGGGCGGTGAGCTGGGAGTGGTTCATGTGAACCAGCGTGGCATACGGCGCCGACAACGCGTTCGTGAGATCAGTCGGCGTAGTCCTTGAGCTCTTCGGTGTCCAGGGTGAAGCCGAGAGGGGCGGGAAGTTCGACGGAGGTACCCCAAGGGTGGGAGGCGATCTCCTGGTAGCGGCTGTCCTGGGGTTCGCTGTAGACGACCACGGTGTTGCTGTCACGGTCGATGAGCAGGTAGACGGGGATGTCGACCGCCGCGTAGCCGACGGGTTTGTCGACACGGTCTCGCTGATGGGTGTCGCGGTCGTGTGAGGTGATCTCGACGACCATGAGGATGCCGTTGGACGCGGACCACTCGCCGTGCCCCGTGAAGTGACCCTTGCGTGCGACGGCTCCGTCCGATCGGGCACGTCCCTTGCGGTAGGCCTCGGTCTGGACTCCGGACTCGCCGTAGACGCGGAGATCAGGACGGTGCTGCATGCACTGCTCCTGCAGCCAGACGAGGATCTCCCGGTGATTGCCGTCCGGCATGGGTTTGACGACTACCTTTCCGTCGATGTACTCAAGCCGCACGGTCTCTGGGGCCGAAGCGGCCAGTTCCTCGAACTCCTCGACGTCGAGCGGCCCATGCCTTACGCAGAGGCGGCCGCCAAGGAACTCCAGCCGGTTCCGCAGTTCCCTCGGAGCCCTCCGGACGAGTTCCTCGAAGTCCTCGACGGACATCTGCGGGCGTTCTTCGGTGTCAGGGGTCATGGGGTCGCCTCCTCCCCTCCATCGTGCCTCGGGGGTGCGCCGCCGGACCGTAGGAGCCGTCATACGGGTGTCCTTTCTCGTCGTGTGGTCATCGCGCCACGGATCTCGGCGGCGCGGGAGTGGACCTCGGGAGCCGACAGGGGCGTGTTGTGGCTGCTGGGGGCGCGTTCGCCCCGGCATGCGCGGCAGATGCCGCCCGGTAGTGCCTCCGGGCGGCCGGGGGTGCCGCACTTCGCGCACTCCAGGATGCGGAGCGGCGGGCGAGCAGGCGGCCGCACCGGCTCGGGCGGGAGTTTGTCGACGAGGCGTGTGCGGAGGAGGGCGGCCGGGTGGTGGACGGGGGAGGGGAGACCGCTGGTCAGGGCCTGGCGTACGTACTCGTCCGTGGCACCTCGCGCGAACCACTCCGCCAGCAGCGGGGCGAGGGCCGCGCAGTCGGCCTGCGAGAGGGAGAGCGCGGGGGCCGTCCGGCCGAGCGCGGCGAGGAGGATGTGGGCGCGGGAGCGGGTGGGGCGACCGCGGGGCGCGTCCGGTGGCTGCGCAGACTCCGGCTCCGGTACGTCGCCCCGGGTGAACGCCGCCCACCAGTCATCGTCGCGAGCGGTACGGGACCACCACGAACGGGTGATCCAGCGCCGGCTGCCCGAGCCGGCGAGATGCTCCCGGCCCCGCCGCAGGTGCCCCGCCCGCTGGAGGTTGTTGAGGGCGGTACGGAGTGCGCACTGCCCGTACGGGAGCTGCTTGGCCAGCGTCTTTACGGAGATGTCGGCGCCGTCGGGAAGGCGGTCGACATACGCGGCGATGGCGGCTTCGCGGGGTGGCAGGTGGGCGAAGTCGTGGGCGGTACGGCGGTGTTGGTCCGGTGCCGAGCGCTTTCCGTAGCCGGGGTTGGCCATGGGGTGCGGGGAAGCGTGCGCGGGCAGGAAGGTAGCACTAAGCTGGCTGTCAGCCATGGGATCGCTTGTTCCGATCTCGTTGGTCAAGCCCCCGCAGGTGTTGGTAGCACCTGACGGGGGCTGTTCTGTTCGTTATGCGGGCACGCTAGACGATCGTGACTGTGCGTCGCAACCCGAACGCTCAAAGTCAACTCTCCGGGTGGGAGGGTGGGTTGAGGCCCCTGCCCATTCCTTGAAAAGAGCGCTCGGAGCTGGGAGCCCGAGGCTCAAGAGGGCTCAGGGCAGGACGATCAGGAAACCTCCGGGGTTGAAGAAGAAGCCGTGGTGGTTGAAACCGTTGTCGAAGCCGTGATCGAACCCGTTGTCGAAGCGGAATCCGTTGTCGAAGCGGTTGTCGAAACGGAAGCCGTTGTCGAAGCGGTTGTCGAAGCCGAACCCGTTGTGGCCGAAGCAGCGCCCGCCCCAGTCACCACCGTCGCCGCACCACCCGTTCGTGGTCACCTGGGTGTGCACGGCGGGGGCTGCCAGGGATGGGGCTGCCGAGGCCGTGCCCGCCGCACCTGTCGCGGCGCCGCCGGCCATCAGAATGCCGGTCGCGGACACCGCGGCGAGACGCCTCGCGCGTTGTGCTCGCATGATGGACGCACCTTTCCTCCCCCCTGGATTGCACCTCTCTATTGAGTACGCTGGCGGCGCCTTTTTGGATTGCCCCGCTGATCCAGGTCGAGGAGGGTCGGCCCTAGACGCCGAGGTTCTTGAGGTTTTCGATGAAGGCGGACCAGGTCATCGGCCGGAACACGAGCTTCGGGCCGAGGGGGGCCGTCTTGGAGTCGCGGACGGGGATGAGGGCGGGGAAGTCGTGGGTGACTTCGAGGCAGTCGTCGTTGCCACCGCCGCTGTAGCTCGACTTGTGCCACACGGCCGTGTTCAGGTCGTCGTCAGGGATGTTCCTCATGGGCGTAATCCTGCGCCAACTCCTCAATCAAGGCCAGGGACTTCTCCTGTGGGAGGGCCGAGGCGACGAGCAGATCGAACACGAACCTCAGTCGGGCGACAGTGGCTGGGTCGTCCTCCAGCCGCCCGGTACGCACTCCCTCGAAGTAGACCAGCGGAGGGGCGTCCTCGAACTCCATCAGCTTCAGGGCACCCTGCATCGCCGAATGAGCACCCGCGCTGAACGGCAGCACCTGCACGATGACCCGGCCCCGACGTGCCAGACCGGCGATGTGGTGCAACGTCTCCGTCATCACCGCTCGGCCGCCGGTCTCCCGGCGCAACGCCGCCTCGTCGAGCACCACCCACAACACCGGCCTTGTTGGGTGGTCCAGCAGGCGGGCCCGCGCCATCCGGTCTTCCACCCACTCCTCGATGGTCTCTTCCGGGATCGTCGGGTCGTACGCGCGGTTCAGGGCCCGTACGTACGCGGGCGTCTGGAGCAGTCCGGGGATCAGCTGCGGTGTGTACTGCCTGATCGCCGTGGCGAGCGCTTCGGCCTCCGCGACCTCGGCGAAGTGCTCTGGGTACCTCGATTTGGCCGCCGCCTTGCAGTTCCGCCCGAAGAAGCCGTCCGTCTCCAGGGCTTCGTCCAGCAGGTGCGCGAGATCCGGCAGCATCCGCCGCGTCCCCGCCTCCAGTTGCCCGATGTACGACCCGCTCACGAACACGCGTCGGCCCAGCTCCGCCTGGCTCAGCCCTTTCCGCTCGCGTGTGTGCCGTAACTCCGCGCCCAGCATGCCGCGCGGTGATGACGACGGGTCCAGGTCCCTCGGCTCTGCCATGTGCACGCCCCTGTCCAACAGACGAGGTTGTTGGGATGCCGTATCTAGCCAGGTTAGAAGCGTGACGGACACGCTGGGTGGCGAACCGGAAACTCAGCGTGGAGGTGGCGGAAGGTGCGGTCGACCGAGGAAGTCGTGGAGTCGTTGCGGGTGGCCCTGAGAGATGCCGGTGTCGTGCTGCCGTCGCTCTGCGTCGACCCGGTGACCGGCGCGAGCGACGAGCCGTTCGCTCTGGTCGAGCTGGGGCGGTGCAACGTCCGGGTCGCGGAGCGGCTCGCCTCCGTGGTGCGTGGGGAGCGCCCGCCGCTCGGGACGTATGTGGCCGACGTGCGGGACGGGCGGATCGGTGAGGTGAGGGGGCATGTCGGCGGCCAGGTGCAGCTGCGGCCGCCGGCCGGTGGGCGGGAGTGGGACTGTCCGAAGGAGTCGCTGGAGCCCGCGCCGCCGGAGGAGGTGCTGCGGGCGCAGGTGCGGTGGGCCAACAGGGCGCGGAGGCTGCCCTGTTGAGGGCGGCTGCCCCGGCGGTGGCCGAGAACAGCCTGGGTTTCGCGCAATATTGCTGACAATTTTGTGAACCAGTGCTGCACTAGCGCCTGTTGTCCGAGCCGCCTAGTGGAGAGACGGAAGTGAAGCGAGTGAAGCGCAGAACTGTGGTCATGGGGCTCACCGCGGCCGCCGCGGTCCCGTCCGTCGGGTTCGCGACGGACGCGCAGGCCACGACCCGGACGAAGACGAGCACGGACTCCGTCCTGGTCTTCGACCCGAGCGCGTACACCGAGCTGACCACCAGCATCACCGACACCGAGGGCACCGCCCACGATGTCACGTACCACTTCTACAAGGTCACCAGTTATGTGGCCGCCCCGGTGGACGCCACCTACCAGGGGCTCAACGTCAGCGTTCCGGTGTCGGTGGACGGGACGGCCGTCGACGCGACCGGCGCGCCGATCCTGCTGGCCAACAACGTCGGCGGTTACATGCCGTCCTCGGTGGCCGGCGCCACCGGCATCGGCGGGGGCGGCGGCGCGGGTGGTCCGGGCGGTCCCGGCGGCCCGGGTGGACCCGGTGGAAGCGGGCCCAACCGGACGATGCTGGCGCTGCTCGCCGGGTACGTCGTCGTCGAGCCGGGCGCCCGGGGCCGCACCCTCGTCGACGCGAACGGCGTCTACTACGGCTGCGCGCCCGCGGCCGTCGTCGACCTCAAGGCGGCGGTGCGGTACGTGAAGTTCAACCGGGGGCGGATACCGGGCAACGTGGACCGGATCGTCTCGGCGGGTACGAGTGCCGGTGGCGCGCTCTCCGCTCTGCTCGGCGCGTCCGGCGACAGCCCCCTGTACGCGGCGGAACTCGCGGCGCTGGGCGCGGCCGACGCGAGCGACGCGGTCTTCGCGAGCGGCGACTGGTGCCCGATCACCGACCTGGAGCATGCCGACGCGTCGTACGAGTGGTGCTGGGGGACCAACCCGCTCGCCGACGGTACGACCGTCGACGCGACCGTCTCCGCCGACCTCAGGGCCGAGTTCACGGACTACTTCGCCTCGCTGCGCCTCAGCGCGCCCGGCTTCGGGCGGCTGACCGACCGCAACCTCGACGCGTACCTGGTGAGGACCCATCTGGAGCCCTCGGCCACCGCCTACCTCACCGCCCTCTCGGACGCCGACCGGGACACGTACCTCGCCGCGAACACCTTCATCACCTGGGACGGTACGAACGCCACCTTCTCCTGGGCGGACTTCCTCACCCATGTCGGCGCCCGCAAGAAGGGCGCGCCGTCCTTCGACGCGTTCGACCTGTCGACCCCGGAGTGCAACGAGTTCGGCACCGGCACCACCGCCGCCCGCCACTTCACCCTCTACAGCCTGCGCCACGAGGAGGGTGCGAGCGCGCGTCTCGACAGCGACATCCCCGGGAAGCTGGCCCGGATGAACCCGATGTACCACCTGGTGCAGCGGGTCAACCCGAACCGGACCAGGCACTGGTGGATCCGCCTCGGCACGAAGGACAGCGACACCTCGCTGACCGTCGCCGCCAACCTCGCCGCCCGTCTGAAGAACCTCGGCGACGACGTCGACATCACGTACTACTGGGACGCCGGGCACGGCGCCGACAACGACCCCGGGGACTTCATCACCTGGATCGCGCAGGTGACGGGGCATCCCCTCGCCCACCGCCGTTGAAGCCGACGTACGTGGCCAGGAAGCCGACGGCGTAGCCGGTCAGCAGGCCGCCCGCGTAGATCGCCGCCGCGGGGGCCGGGCCCCTGTTCCCGTTGAGCAGGGGGAACAGGGCCCAGCCCGAGGGGCCGATGGCCGTCGCGCCCACGCGGTCGCCGAGCACCGCGAAGAACCCCACGAAGGCCCCGCCGGCCGCCCCGCCCGCGCAGGCGGTGAGGAAGGGGCGGCCCAACGGCAGGGACACGCCGTAGATGAGGGGTTCGCCGACGCCCAGCAGGCCCGCCGGGAGGGCCGACTTGATGGTCGTACGGAGTGAACGGAGTGAGGTGTCGTGGCGGAGGCGGACGTAGACGGCCAGCGCGGCGCCCACCTGGCCGGCGCCCGCCATGGCGAGGAGGGGGAGCAGGACGGTGTAGCCCTGCTGCTGGATGAGGGTGGTGTGGATGGGGATCAGGGCCTGGTGCAGGCCGAGCATGACGAGGGGGAGGAAGAGGCCGCCGAGGACGAGTCCGGCGAGGGGGCCGGTGGTGGCGAGGAGCCAGTTCGCGGCGGTGCCGATGGCGGTGGAGACGAGACCGGCCGCGTACATGAGGCCGTAGAGCGTGGCCAGTCCGGCGACGAGGACGGTGATGGTGGGGGTGAGGAGGACGTCGAGGGCGTCGGGGATGCGGCCTCGGCACGTTCGTTCGACGTAGGTGGCGAGCAGCGCGGCGGCGAGTGCTCCGAGGACGCCGCCCTGACCGGGCGCCAGGGTGACACCGAAGGCGGTGACCTTGGCGACGCCCGGATAGACGGTGATCGCGGCGACCGCACCGCCGAGGACGGGCGTCCCGCCGAACACCTTCGCCGTGTTGTACCCGACGAAGACACTGATCAGGGCCATGAAGCCGGAGGCGATGGCGGCGAGGGCGGGGGTGAGCCAGGGCAGCCAACCGGCGTTGACGAGCAGCCCGTTGAACCCGGCGAGCACACCGCAACCGATCAGGGCGGGGATGAGCGGGACGAAGACGTCGGCGATACGGCGGAGGGCGGTCTTGAAGGGCGTCGCGTTGCGCCGGGCACGGTCCACCCGCAACTCGGCACCACGGGCGGCGAGCCGCTGGGCGGACAGCAGTTGCTCGAACTCGGCGGTCACCGCCACCACCGCCCCCGGGCCGATGACGATCTGGAGGGTGTCCCGGTCGGCCACCACCCCGAGCACCCCCGGCACCGCCCGTACCGTCTCCTCGTCCACCGTCGACCGGTCCGCGATCCCCAGCCGGAGCCGGGTCATGCAGTGGGCGACGGAGGTGATGTTCGCGGGCCCGCCGACGAGGGGCAGGAGCGCGGCGGCGGTGTCGTACGGCGATCTCTGCACTCCCCGAGCGTGCGGGTCAGCCGCCCGCCGAGGTGAGCGCCGCGCGCAGATGGCCGCCGGACTCCTCCAGAAGGCGGGCTGCGGAGGGCCCGTCGACGCCCGCGAGGATCACCAGGACGGCGTTCTTCACCTCGCCGCCGGTGGCGGTGAGGGCGTTCTCGATCTCCTCGTCCCCCGCCCCGGTGGCCAGGGCGACGATCCGCCGGGAACGGGCCCGGAGCTTGTCGTTCGACGCGCGGACGTCGACCATCAGGTTCCCGTAGGTCTTGCCGAGCCGGATCATCGTGATCGTCGACAGCATGTTGAGGACCAGTTTCTGGGCGGTGCCGGCCTTGAGGCGGGTCGACCCGGTGAGCAGTTCCGGGCCGACGACCACCTCGATGCCGTGCTCGGCGGCGGCCGCGAGCGCGCTGCCCGCGTTGCAGGAGAGGCCGACGGTCAGGGCACCGAGGGCGCGGGCGTGTTCGACGGCGGCGACGGCATAGGGGGTACGGCCGGAGGCGGAGACGCCGACGACGGTGTCGGACGCGCCGATCCCGAGTGCGTCGAGGTCCTTCCGGGCCAGGTCCACGGAGTCCTCGGCGCCTTCCACCGACGTGACCAGGGCCTCCGGCCCGCCCGCGATGACACCGACGACCTGACCCGGGTCGGTGTCGAAGGTGGGCGGACACTCGGAGGCGTCGAGGACCCCGAGCCGCCCGGCGGTACCGGCACCGGCGTAGACCAGCCGGCCGCCACGGGTCATCCGGGCGGCGATGGCGTCGATGGCACCGGAGATCTCGGGGAGACGCAGCGCGACAGCGGCGGCCACTCCGGCGTCCTCACCGTTCATGAGCCGGGCGATGTCGAGCGTGGGCAGCGTGTCGATCTCGGCGAACTCGGACCGAAACGCCTCGGTGGTGAGCGCTTCGAGTTCGGAACGGAGGGAGTGTCGTTCGGTGGTCATGGAAAACGGTTCTTTCTGACTAGGTCGAGTGCAACCCCCCAGGGGCGCGGGGCTGTGCTGAATTTGCGGCTACCGCCGCGTGGGCGCGATCAGCCACATCCGGCCCGCAGTCGCCCGACAACAGCCAGCCCTACGGTCTATCGGGTCACGTTCGCGTGCCGATGAGCCAACGCCTCGTACGACGCCGCCAACGCCGGCGCCGCCGCCTCATAAGTCCGCTGGGCAACCCCCACGAACAGGCAGTCCACGACAAGCAGCTGACCGGTCCGGGAGGACATCGCCGCCGGCCGCAGCTCGCTCTCCCGCGACGTCGACGTCGTCAGCACATGATCGGCGTACTGCGTCACCGACGAATCCGGCCGCCCGGTGATCGCCACGGTCGTGGCCCCGCGTTCGAACGCGACCCGCAACGGCTCTATGACATCCCCGGTGGACCCGGAGTGCGTGATCGCGATCGCGACGTCCCCGGCCCGCAACTGCACCGCGTTGGTGACCGCCAGATGCGGATCACTGTGCGCGTGGGCTATCAGCCCTATCCGCAGCAGCTTCTGCGTGAGGTCCTGGGCGACCAGCCCGGACGCCCCGATGCCGTACACGTCCGTCCGCCGTGCCCCGGCGAGCGCGCCGACGGCCGCTCCCAGCTGCGCCGTGTCGAGGCCGGCCGCCGTGTCCGCGAGGGTCTGCCGCTCGTCGTGGGCGAGCTTCGCGACGACGTCGGCGATCGGATCGTCGACGGCGATGTCCGTGGTGATCGCGGGCGCCCGCCCCGACTGCTGCTGCGCGGCGAGCCCGGCGAGGGCGAGCCGCAGGTCGCGGTAGCCGGGGTAGCCCAGCACGCGGGCGGTGCGTACGACGGTCGCCTCGCTCGTGCCCGTGAGTTCCGCGAGACCGGTGACCGTGAGGGCGGCGCAGCCGGCGGGGTCGCCCGCGACGGCCTCGGCGACGCGCTGCATGGAACGGGTCATGGAGGGGGCGAGGGTACGGACCTTGGCCGCGAGGGCGGCGGGAGCCGGTGGGGTCGCCCTTCCGGAGCGGTTTCCGAAAATTTCCTTCACGTTCTCGGTCACCCTTGAAAGATATTTTCGCCTCGGTGTCCCGGTCAAGACCGCGCACAATGGGACCATGGACCCCGTAAGCCCCCTGGAACAGGCGCTGCACGCAGCGCGCGCCCTCGTGCTCGCCGATCTGGTCGCGGGCCAGGTCGCCGAGGCGGACGTGGTCTCGCTGGTCGAGGACTCCGTCGTACAGCGCAGGTGGTGGGTCCAGCAGTGGCCGGACGGCGTGCAGTACGTGGCGGGGCTGGTGGCTCAGGACGTGCAGGACGCGCTGCTGGAGCGGTACGGCCGCTGGCCGCTGTGCCCGGTGTGCGGCGCCGGTGACCCGCATGCCCTGGACGTCGAACCGGAACTCGGCCCGGACCCGCACTGGGTCTGCCACAAGGCGGGCGTGAAGGTCGCCTCCGTCGGCTTCCTGGGGCAGGCCACCGGAAGCGGGGCGGCCTCCTCGTGACGGTGTACATCGACCCACCGAACTGGCCGGGGCACGGCCGGATGTGGTCCCACCTGGTCAGCGATGTGTCCTACGCCGAACTGCACGTCTTCGCGGAGGGGTTGGGCGTGCCGCGGCGCGGCTTCGAGCGCGACCACTACGACCTCCCGTCCCACCGCTACGCGGACGCCGTGCGGGCCGGTGCCGTGGAGGTCAGCAGCCGCGAGGTGGTGCGGCTGCTGCACGGCGCGGGGCTGCGCAGACGCAAGAGCGACGTGGCCCGATGACGGCGCCTGACTGACGGAGTGGCCGAGTGACCGCAACTGCGGCTGTCGCCGCTACCGCGCCCGCAGTTCGAAGGCCATCCCCTCCTCGTCCTCGCTCACCTTGGTGAAGCCGGCGCGTGTGACGACCGCCTGGGAGGGGGTGTTGGCCGCGTCGACGGTCGCGAACAGGGAGCGTACGTCGTCGCGGGCCAGCGCCCAGTCGGCCAGTGCGCGGACCGCTTCGGTCGCGTAGCCGTTGCCGCGGGCGGCCTCGGTCAGGTCGTAGCCGATCTCCACCCGGCCCTCCTCGTCCGGCGCGGAGTGGAAGCCCATGCCGCCGATCGCGCGGCCGTCCTCCCGGCGGACCAGGGCGAAGACGCCGAACTCCGGCCGGTGCACGCCCCCTTCGTACGCCTTCAGCAGGAAGCCCGCGGCGTCCCGGGTGCCCTCGTAGGGGCCGCCCTCGATCCACTCGAAGCCGCCGTCGCCGCCGAGCCGCAGGTCGCGGGCCTCGGCCGGGCGGATGCCGACGAGGTCGAGGCGTTCGGCGGGTATGACGAGGTTGTTGTACCAGCGCCAGTCGGTGACCGGGGCGCGGCCGGGCAGCTCGCCGCGGCCGGTGGCCCACAGGAGGGTC
This sequence comes from Streptomyces sp. NPDC048277, assembly GCF_040652235.1. Taxonomy (NCBI): domain Bacteria; kingdom Bacillati; phylum Actinomycetota; class Actinomycetes; order Kitasatosporales; family Streptomycetaceae; genus Streptomyces; species Streptomyces sp. NPDC048277. The sequence continues at coordinate 152,966 of NZ_JBEZLQ010000012.1, read as the reverse complement.
GGCCAGGCGGCCGGGCCCGGCTGGACGTGCGGGAAGATCCAGGTCAGGACGGACTCGGCGAGTTCCTCGGCGGGCCGGTAGCGGATACCGAGTCCTTCCGCCACGTCGTGGGTGTGCAGCAGTACTTCGGCGACGGCCATCGCGGCGAAGCCCGCGCGGTCGGCGCTCCCGAAGGGCTGCGCGTGGAAGGCGCGGACTCTCGGAGGGGTGGCGCGGAGGGTGGCCGCCAGCAGGGCCGCGGTCGCTTCGACGACGTCCAGCAGGCCGTGGTTGTCGGTGCCGTCGACGAGGCCCAGGCGCAGCGGGAGCCGGCCGTCCACCACGCCGCCCGCGAGACGGGAGGAGTAGCCGACGAAGCTCTCGGTGAGGTGGAACGCCGTGGTGCGGCAGCTCCACTCCAGCCGTCCGGCCCTGACCTCCTCCCAGTCCCGGTCCGCCACCGGTCGCAGTACCGCCACGGAGCCCGCGACGGCCTCTTTCACGTCTTCCCCGTCTACCCGTTGCATGGGCGCACCCTAGGACGCCGGATCCGCCGCGGTCGACAGCATTTCCAGCTCGGCCATGAGGTTGTAGCGGGCGGTCGGCTCCCACTCCGTGCGGCCGTACGGCGTTCTGAACAGCGCGGGCAGGTCGAGGAGTTGGCGGAGGATCGCGGAACGGCCCTCGCGGAAGGCGTCGTTCGGCACGAAGTGGTACTCCTCGCGTACGGCGGCGGTGTAGGCGGCGTACCCGGAGGGCGGGGCGGCGAGGATCGCGAGGTCGGCGTCGCACAGCACCTCGCCGTTGCGGTCGCCGTCGGCCGGGTCGTGGGTGACGGTGAGCCGGACCAGCCGGGCGACCTCGGCGGCCTTGGCCACGGACACCCCGGCCTCGGCGAGGGCGCGCTCGGCGAGGCGGGCCGAGCGCTCCTCGTTCTCCGACCGGTCCGGCAGATACACCGCGTCGTGGAACCAGGCGGCGAGCCGGACCAGGTCCGGGTCGTCCGCGTACGTCTCCAGCACGTCGACGTGGTCCAGGACCGCGGTGAGGTGCGCGAGCGTGTGGTACCGGCGCTGGGGCTCCTGCCAGCGGCGGAGCAGCTCGTCGGCGTACCGGTACGGGGAAGGCGCGCAGGAGTCGTCGTCCCGCGACCTGAGGAAGGCGGTCAGCCAGCGGGAGCGCAGGGCGTCGAGATCGGCCATGCGCTCATTCTCCCGCGCGCCACTGACATCCCCCTGGCGTGGAACCCATGACTGCTGCCGACGCACGTGACCCGCTGCTGCCCGGACGTCTTCTCACCGTCGAGCGCGACGCGCTGATCCCCCTGCTCCGCGCCAGGCCGGACGCGGATTTCGCGCTGCCGACCGCCGCGTGTCCGGGGTGGTCGGTGCGGGATGTGCTCGCGCACTGTTCGTCCGCGCTGATCAGGGTGGTGGAGAGCCGTTTCGGGCCGGGGGTGTTCTCGCCCGAGTCGAACGACCGGGACATCGCTGAGCGCGCCGACTGGACGAACGCACGGGTCGTGGACGAACTGGAGCGCGGGATGACCGAGGCCGGGGCGGTGATCGCGGGGCGCGCGGACGGGATCCTGGACCCGATAGCCCTGGGTGAGTGGGTGCACGCCGGCGACGTCCGCGAGACGCTCGGGGAACCCGGGGCCTACGCGGGCGCGGGCCTGCCCCACGCCCTCTCCCTGCTGGCCCGGGTGACCCGTGAGCGCGGACATCTGCGGTTGCAGGCCGATCTGGACGACGTCGACGAGCCGCTGCACCTGGGCGAGCCGAGCGGCACACGGACACCGGCCCGTTTCCTCGGGGACGCGGCGACGCTCGTACGGCTGTACACCGGGCGGTCGGCCGACGGGGTGCCCTACGAGCTGATGGGGGCGGAGGCAAGGGAGCTGAATCTGTACGGGTGAGCGGCCGAGGGCGGTCTCGCGGCTTCATGCGATCCCCACGTACCCTGGGATTGGACTAGACCTCCTGGACTAGACCTCCTGTAGTCGTTCCAGGGGAACACCGACGGAAGGGGTCCTATGAGCACGCGTGCAGTCCTGGAGGTGATCGCCCTCGACGCCGAGGACGCGGTCGCCGCCCAGGCCGGAGGCGCGGACCGCCTCGAACTGGTCACCGACATGGCGGCCGACGGCCTGACCCCGCCGACCCGGACCTTCACCGCGATCCGGGCCGCCGTCGACATCGACCTGCGCGTGATGCTGCGGCTGGCGGACGGGTTCGCGGCGGGCGACGCGGACCGCCTGGTGGCGGTGGCCGGGGAGCTGCGGGCGGCGGGGGCGGACCAGTTCGTGCTCGGGTTCCTCGACACGGCGGGCGGGGTGGACCTGACCGCGGTGGAGCGCGTGGTGACCGCGCTGGACGGCGGCCGCTGGACCTTCCACCGGGCCATCGACCGCGCCGCCGACCGCGACGCGCTGCGCAAGGAGCTCGCCGACCTCCCGGGCCTGGACACCTACCTCACGGCGGGCGCCGCGCAGGGCGTGGACGAGGGCCTCCCCACCCTCCTGGCGGAGGCGCGCCGGGGCGGGGAGCCCGGGTACGGGCAGACGATCCTGGTGGGCGGAGGACTACGGCTCGACCACGTCCCCGACCTCCTGACGGCAGGAATCGACGCGTTCCACATCGGCGGCGCGGCGAGACCGGACGGGTGGACCGGACCGGTGTCGGAGGAGGCGGTGCGAGCTTGGCGCCGGGCACTGGACCTCCCCAGGGGCGCGGGGCTGCATTGATGTGCGGCTCCGCCGCGTGGGCGCGCCCGGCCCCCACGCACCCGCACCCGGCGACGACCGCCAAGCGGCACCCCACTAGCCGCTCAGGCCAGCTGAGACGGCAGCGCGGCCCCGTGGGTCACGATCAGGCCGGACACCGCTCGGGTCAGGGCCACGTACAGCCGTCGTAGCCCCGTCCGCTCGTCCGGTTCGCCGTCGACCACCGCCTGGGGCTCGTCGAGGACCACGTAGTCGTACTCCAGGCCCTTGGCGAGTGACGCCGGGACCAGGGTGAGGCGGGTTTCGGCGGTGGTCTCCTCGCCGGGGTTCAGATAGGTCAGCCCGGCCGCGGCGAGTGCATCGGCGAGTGCGGGCACGCGCGCGTCCGCCGCGATCAGGCCCGTCGAACCCTCGTTGCGCAGCAACTCCTCGCAGGCGAGCACCACTTCGGCGGTGTCCTCGGCGGTACGGACCTCGAAGAAGCCGGGGTTCTCACGGACCGAGGCGACCGGGGTGAGGCCGGGCGCGATGTGGGGGAGGAGGCGGGAGGCATAGGTGATGACGTCGGTCGGGACGCGGAAACCGGCCGTCAGTTCCTCGATCACGCCGTCCGTCTTGCCGAGGTGCGACAGGGCCTCGTCCCAACTCCTGGTCGCCCAGGGTGTGGTGCCCTGCGCCAGGTCGCCGAGGACGGTCGCCGAGCCGGTGGTGCAGCGGCGGCCGACCGCGCGGTACTGCATGGGGGACAGGTCCTGCGCCTCGTCCAGGACCACATGGCCGAGGGAGTGCGTGCGCTCGACGAGATCCGTCGTCTCGTCGATCAACACGGCGTCCGCGGCCGACCACTTGGCCGACTTCACGCTCCGTACCGGCTTCGCCCGGACGATCGTCTTCTGCTCGTCCTCGTCGAGGATCCCGGCGGCGTGCTCCGCGAGGAAGTCCGCGTCCGTGAGCAGGCGGAGGACCAGTTTCGCGGGATCGACCGGCGGCCAGACCTGCTTGACGGCCGCCTTCACCGCCGCGTTGCGCGCCACCGAGTCCTGCACCCGGTCGTCCGGTGCCTCACCGGAGCGCTCCATCTGGACCAGCACCGCGTGCGCGATGCGCTGCGGCAGGGCCTCGCGCGCGGCGCCGTACCGGATGCCCCGGTCCAGCAACTCCCGGACGATGTCCTCCAGTTCGTACGCCGGGACGCGCCAGCGACGGGAGCCGCGGACCACCACGACCGGCTCGGTGGGCAGGGTGACGTGCGAGTAGACGGCCCTGCGCAGCACCTCCGCCATCCGCGCGTCGCCCTTGATGATCGCGGCGGGCGCGTCGTCGCTGCCGCGTACGTCGACGCCGGCCGCCACCAGGTCGTCCACCGTCGCCTGCTGCACGCTCAACTCGCCCAGCGCGGGCAGCACCTGCTCGATGTAGTGGAGGAAGGACCGGTTCGGGCCGATGACGAGCGTGCCGGTGCGGGCGAGCCGGTCCCGGTGGGCGTAGAGGAGGTAGGCCACCCGGTGCAGGCCGACGGCCGTCTTCCCGGTTCCCGGGCCTCCCTGTACGCAGACGGTGCCGCCCAGTCCGCTGCGCACGATCTCGTCCTGCTCGGGCTGGATGGTCGCGACGATGTCGCGCATCGGGCCGACGCGCGGCCGCTCGATCTCCTGCTGGAGCAGCTTGCTGGTACGGGCCGTCTCCGCCGGGTCGGACAGATGTTCGTCCTCGTACGCCGTGATGTCGCCCCGGGTGTACCCGAAGCGGCGGCGCAGCGCGATGTCCATCGGGTCCTTCTTGGACGCCCGGTAGAACGGCTGCGAGACCGGCGCCCGCCAGTCGATGACCATCGGGTCGCCGTCGTGGTCGTGCACGTGCCGGCGCCCGATGTAGAAGCGCTCGCCGTACGCGCCCTCGGCCTGGTCGGCGCCGGGGGCGTGCAGGTAGTCGAGGCGGCCGAAGAAGAGAGGCGTGTCGCTGAGGTCGGCCAGCGCCTTGATGCGCTCGTCGATCTGGCGGGCCAGGACCTCGGCGTTGACCCAGTTCGCGGTGACGTCCCTGATGTCCAGCGACTCGGCGTCCTCGCGCATGGCGCGCAGGGCGGCGCGGGACTCGGCGAGGTGGGAGCGCTCGCGGGAGAGGGGGTTGTCGCCGGGGGCCGTGTGCGGGTCCGTGAGCGGGTCGTGGGCGGGCGTGGACAAGGGGGTGCCTCCGAAGGCCTGCGGGTGGATGGCGCTCAGGTGTGGGTGGCGCGCAGGTGGCGCTGAGCCGACCGGTTTCCGTCCGGGCGGCGGCACTCCGGGGAGGGAGGCGGGCAAGAGCGGAGAGTCTAGTGAGGTGGGGGCGGGGGAAGCCAATGGATTTTCCCCCGTCCGGCCGCCGGCCCGGCTGCCGGGCCTCGTCCCCTAGGGGGAGCGTCCCCCTGGGGGCTGGTCGGATCCAGGGGTCAAGGTCCATCCGAGGGTGGACTGGCGGATGCCGGAAATTGGACCCGTGGACCGATGACGTCCTTATGCCCGAAGTTCCACCATTGAGGCATGAGCGCAGCAACCATCACACCAGCCCCCAGCCGTCCCCCGGGCGCCACAGCCGTGGACGGAGTCCCCCACCACCGCCTGGGCGACGCCCTCCGTGCCGTCAAGGTCTTCGTCGGCGCGGCGTTCAGCGTCGTGATACTCGGCGAGTACGGCGAGGAAGCGGGCATACACCGCAAGTAACGGCATAGGGTCGCCTCCGTGCCGAAACGGACGGTGACGTCTCCCTCTCTCCTACTGTCCATCTCCCTCCTGACAGTCTCCCTCTCCTCCTTCGCCGCCCTCTGCGTCCTGCTGCACGCCCCGATGGCCGATCTGCTGGTCTACCGGGCCGAGGGCGAGGCCGTGGTCCACGGCGGTGATCTGTACGGCTTCACGGTCACCGAGTGGCGGCTGCCGGCGACGTATCCGCCCTTCGCGGCGGTCCTGTTCGTCCCGACGACCTGGATCCCCGTCCCGGCCCTGAAGGTGGCGTTCCTCGCGGGCAACGCGCTCCTGCTCGCGTGTCTCGTCGCCCTCTCCGCCCGGCTGGCCGGCCGCCCGGCACGCCTCCCGCCGCTGTGCGCGGCCACCGCCCTCGCGCTGTGGCTGGAGCCCGTCTTCCAGACGCTTCTCTTCGGCCAGATCAACCTGGCGATCGCCTGCCTGGTCCTCTGGGACCTCACCCGACCGCCCGGCGCCCGCGCCAGGGGCGTGGCCCTGGGCATCGCGACGGGCATCAAACTCACCCCGGCGATCTTCATCGCCTACCTGTTCCTCACCGCACGCAGAAAGGAGGCAGGCGTTGCGACGGCGTCCTTCGTGGGCACGGCCCTGCTCGGTGCCCTTCTCCTCCCTTCGGCCACCGTGGACTTCTGGACGCGGCGCCTGTTCGAGACGGGCCGGGTCGGCAAGGCGTGGATCGTCGACAACCAGTCTCTCCAGGGCCTGGTCGCCAGGGTGTCGGTCACGGAGACCCCGGGCCTGACCTGGGCGATCCCGGCGGCCGGGCTGGCGGCGACGGGCCTGTGGCTGGCGACCCGCGCCGGCCGGACCGACCGCGTGCGCGGGGATCGCTGGGGCGTCCTGCTCACCGCGTTCACGGCCCTGCTGGTCTGCCCGATCAGCTGGTCCCACCACTGGGTGTGGTGCGTCCCGCTCCTGGCGGTCCTCCTCGCCGAAGCCCGAGCGGCCCTCGCCCTCACCACGGCGGCCCTCTTCACCGCCCGCACGATGTGGCTGCTGCCCCACGAGGGCGACCGCGACCTGTACCTCCCGTGGTGGCAACAGCCGTTCGCCTCGCCGTACCCGCTCCTGGGGCTGGCGCTGCTGGCGGTCGCGGCCGTCGCCCTACGACGGCACAGCCGCGCCCTGCGCGGTGGTGTTCCTCAGCCCTCCGCGAGGATCTCGTCGGCGTCCACGATCCGGTAGGCGTACCCCTGTTCGGCCAGGAAGCGCTGCCGGTGGGCGGCGAAGTCCTGGTCGATGGTGTCGCGGGCGACGACCGAGTAGAAGTGGGCCTGGTGGCCGTCGGCCTTGGGGCGCAGGACACGCCCGAGCCGCTGGGCCTCCTCCTGGCGGGAGCCGAAGGTGCCCGACACCTGGATCGCGACCGTGGCCTCCGGCAGGTCGATGGAGAAGTTGGCGACCTTCGAGACGACCAGCACGCTGATCTCGCCCTCGCGGAAGGCGTCGAAGAGCTTCTCGCGCTGGGCGTTGGAGGTCTCGCCCTTGATGACGGGGGCGTTCAAGTGCTCGCCCAGCTCGTCGAGCTGGTCGATGTACTGGCCGATGACCAGGATCTGCTGGCCCGCGAAGCGCTTCACGATCGCCTCCGTGACCTTCCGCTTGGTCGCGGTGGTCGCACAGAAGCGGTACTTCTCCTCGGTCTCGGCGGTGGCGTACGCCAGCCGCTCCGAGTCCGTGAGGTTCACCCGCACCTCGACACAGTCGGCGGGCGCGATGTAGCCCTGCGCCTCGATCTCCTTCCACGGAGCGTCGAAGCGCTTGGGCCCGATGAGGGAGAACACGTCCGATTCCCGGCCGTCCTCGCGCACGAGGGTGGCCGTCAGCCCCAGCCGCCGGCGCGCCTGCAGATCGGCGGTGAACTTGAAGACAGGAGCCGGCAGCAGATGGACCTCGTCGTAGACGATCAGACCCCAGTCACGGGAGTCGAAGAGTTCGAGGTGCGGGTAGACGCCCTTCCGCTTGGTCGTCAGCACCTGGTACGTGGCGATCGTGACGGGCCGGATCTCCTTGCGCGTCCCGCTGTACTCACCGATCTCGTCCTCGGTGAGACTCGTCCGCTTCACCAGCTCGTGCTTCCACTGCCGCGCGGAGACGGTGTTGGTGACGAGGATCAGGGTCGTCGACTTGGCCTGGGCCATGGACCCGGCACCGACCAGCGTCTTCCCGGCCCCGCAGGGCAGGACCACGACACCGCTGCCGCCGTGCCAGAAGTTCTCCACGGCCTGCTTCTGGTACGGCCGCAGCGCCCAGCCGTCCTCGGCGAGCTCGATGGGGTGCGCCTCGCCGTCCACGTACCCGGCGAGGTCCTCGGCCGGCCAGCCCAGCTTCAGCAGCGTCTGCTTGATCTGCCCGCGCTCGGAGGGGTGCACGACGACGCTGTCGGGGTCGATCCGGGCGCCGACCAGCGGGATGATCCGCTTGGAGCGCAGGATCTCCTCGAGGACCGGCCGGTCGGTGGTGGTGAGCACCAGCCCGTGCGCCGGGTGCTTGCTGAGCGTCAGCCGCCCGTACCGGTCCATCGTCTCGGCGATGTCGACCAGCAGCGCGTGCGGCACCGGGTAACGGCTGTACTCCACCAGCGCGTCCACGACCTGCTCGGCGTCGTGCCCGGCCGCACGCGCGTTCCACAGGCCCAGCGGGGTCACCCGGTAGGTGTGGATGTGCTCCGGCGCCCGCTCCAGCTCCGCGAAGGGCGCGATGGCCCGACGGCAGTCGTCGGCCCGCTCATGGTCGACCTCCAGGAGCAGGGTCTTGTCGGACTGGACGATCAACGGACCATTCACGCGCGGCACCCTTTCCCTTCGGCCCATGAGGCCGTTCATGCGGCCGTCGTCACGGGCCAAAGTTCCAGTGTGCCTCATGCGCGAGCGATCACCTTCGTCTTCGCACGCACCCCGGTTGATCGTCCGGTGCAACCTTGGGCCCGTTTCGAGTGTCATGTCCAGGGGAGACCGCGCAGCGCGCGTGGCTCGGTGAGGAGGGGCGCGGTGACGTCCGTACGCATCTGGGGACCCGGCGCCGGGGCTGTGCTGGTGCTGGTGGCGGCCGGGATGTGGGCGCGCGGGTCGAGCGCTGTGGACGCCGGTCTGTGGGCCGACGTACGTCCCGTGATCGAGGCCCGGCTCGTGGCGCAGTCCGCCGGGAACGGGCTGGGGGAGACCGAGCCCGCTCTCAGGTCGCGGTGGTTCTGCCGTGCGGAGGCGCTGGACCTGGAGGAGAGCGGGAACCGGGTGCGGGCCGGCATCAACACCCTGTGCGAGGAGTACGGCACCCGGGCGGGCGCCCTGATGTCGTGCAGCGGCGCGCAGATACCGCAGGTGGTGCGGCTGGAGCGGGACACGGCCAGCGGCCGCTACCGCATCGTCTCCCAGGAGGAGGCGCCGGACGACGGCGCCGACTGGGAGGACAGCCACTTCAGCTACTACGCCGAGTCCCGCATCAACCAGGGGATGGAGACGGAGTCCGCCGGGCTGCGGACCGTGGCCCTCGCCCACTTCGGCCTGCCGGCCACGGCGCCGGTGCGGGAGTGTTGAGCGCGGGGTCCGCGGGTAGTGCCGGGCGCCGATAGGCCGTCGGTCGTGTGCGGCGCCGTTGTGGCTGGTCGCGCCCACGCGGCGGTAGCCGCATATCAACACAGCCCCGCGCCCCTTTGGGGCGCTATTCCTCCGCGAGTTCCGCCACTCCCGTCACCCGGTGCAGGGGGTAGGTGCGTACCTCGTCGGCCGTGTGGTCGTACGCCGTGACGAAGCCGCCCTCGACGCGGATGGGGGCGATGACGCGCTGGCTGGCGGTGCCCTCGGCGTTGACGTAGCCGATCCAGAGGGTGTCGCCGGTGAGGACGGCGGCCTGCACGGTGGCGAGGGTCTCGGCCGGGGTGGTGCGCGGGAGTTCGCCGCCCTTGACCGCGGTGCCGGTCGGCTTGCGCGGGGCGGTGGCGGCCAGGTCGCCGGCGCGGATCGCGCGGATCGCCGCAGAGAGGAGGGTGGTGTCGGGCGGCGGCGGGCCGTCCGGGACCGGTTCGGGGGCCGTGCGCGGCGGGGTGCGGTGGGCGTGGGCGCGGGTGATCAGGACGTCGCCCTCGGCGGACTCGGCGGCGGGCGCGTAGCCCATCGCGCGCAGGCCTTCCAGGAGGGTGGCCGGGTCGGCCTGGGTGGCCAGCACCGTCGGGGCCAGGCGGCGCAGACGGAGGGCGGCGGCGCGCTTGTCGGCCATGATCTCGTTGAGGACCGTGTCGTCGTCGCAGCGGACGTACGCCGAGGCGGCGCCCACCCGTAGGTGGCCGTGTTTGCGGGCCACGTCGTCGATCAGGTACGCGAGCGGTTGCGGGACCGGTGTGCGGGAGTGGGTGGTGAGGAAGGCGTGCAGGTCGGAGGCGGTGCGGCCGGCGTCCAGGGCGCGGCGGACCGAGGCGGGCGTGAAGCGGTAGACGGTCGCGCCGCCCTTCGACTCGACGTCGGCCAGCACGCCCAGCGCGTCCGCGAGCGGGCGGCGCAGCGGGCCCGGGGCGACCGCCGTCAGGTCGGCCTGGAGGAGGACGTGGTCGAGGGGCTCGGGGAGGAGCGGGGCGAGGAGGCGGACGGCGTTCGCGGTGGCCGCGGCCTGCTCGGGCGGGGAGAGGGGTTCGAGGGCTTCGAGGGCGGTGAGGGGATGGTGGTGGTGCACGGGGAGCTTGTCACCGGGGCCGGCGGGCTGCTCAGGCGTCTTCCCGGGGGTCTTCTCCACGGGCGGTGCGCCGAGGAGTGCCCTGCCGTGTGCCGACAGCGCCCCGCGGCCCGTCACGCCCAGCAGCTCGGCCTCCGTCAGGGTCCAGCGGGCCAGCCGGCTGCGCAGGTCGTCCTCCCTCCCCCACGCTCGGCTTCGCTCGCGCGGGGGGACCCCCACCTGGGGACCGCGCAGCGGGCGTTCCCAGCGCAGCCGGGCCAGCACCGACTCGGCGGCCGGGGCGGTGCCCTCCGGGAGCGCGGCGAGGAGGGTCAGCACCCGGTGCCGTACCTCGGGCGCCGCCGAGCGGTCGAGGCCGGGGCCGAGCGCCGACAGGGCGCGGTCCTTGGCGTCCCGGCCGCCGACCAGGCCGGAGGTGCGGGTGGCGGTGAGCCAGGCCTCCGCCAGCAGGGCCCAGCGCTCGGCGGGCGGGCGGTCCAGCCACTCGTCGTAGGCGGGGGTGGCGGCGTAGCGTTCGTCGGCCTCGCCGTCGGAGGCGAGCAGCCCGGCCGCGTAGGCCAGCTCGACCCAGAAGGCGGCGATCGGCTCGGGCACGTCCAGGGCCACGGCCGTCCGCTTGAGGTCCCGGACACTGAGCCCGCCGGCCCGCAGGACGGCCGGGCCGCCCTCGTCCCAGTCCTTCAGCAGTTCCTCGACGGTCGCGAGCGCGGTGTAGGCCTGCCCGGCCGCGGTCGCGTCCACAACCTGTGGACGGTGCGTCGCCGTCGGCTCGACGGCGGGGGGCGCGGGCTCCGGCTCGCGGTGGGCGCGGCCCTCGCGCAGGTGCAGGGCGACCTCGCGGGGGAGCACCACCGTGCCGGGCGCGGTCGGCAGCAGCAGGCCGCGGTCGAGGAGCCAGCGCAGATGGGCGGCGGGTTCGGGGGTGATCTGGCCGTACGGCGGCCCCCAGACCAGCCGGCCCAGCACCTCGCGGGACTCGGCGGGCGCGGCGGCCAGCAGCCTGGCCATCTTCTTCCGGTGCCCGAACAACTTGGTGAGCGCGTCCACGGCGGACACCGGGTCATGTGTCGAGGGCAGCCCGGCGCCGGCGACGATCTCCTGGATCCGGCCCGGCGACATGCCCGAGGTGGCCTCCCGCACGGTCGGGCCCAGCCCGGTCGGCGAGGGGTACTGCGCGGACGGCGCGAGGACCTCGCGCGCGGTCCGCACCAGCCGCAGCCGGTCGTCGTCGCCCCACACCAGCGCCTGGTCGCGGAGCGCGCCGAGGGCGCGCGGCAGGGCCGCGGTGACCGGCGGGTCCCCGGCGTCACCGGCCATCAGCCCCAGCAGGTCGTCGTACGACGCCGGATCGGCCGCCACGGCCAGCGCCTCCGCGGTCTGGAGGGCGAACCGGTCCAGGCGTTCCAGGGCGCGCAGCACCGAGGCGCGGGTACCGGCCCGGGTGGCCAACTGGGTGAGGTCGGTGGGGACGGGGGTGATGAGGTCGGGGCGGGCGCGCAGCAGCACGGCCAGGGAGGTGTCGTCCCTGGCGCGAAGCGCCTCCGCGAGGGAGCGCGGCGGAGTGGCCGGGTTGCTCATCCGACCCACGGTAGCGGGTACCGGGTCGGGACCGGGATCACCTGTCCCGCGGCTGCTTCCGCGGAAGAGGCGGTCACCGGGAGAACGGAACGTTGCGTAGATGGCCACCGCATGAATTTCAGCGGGAGGATCGCGACAGCTCTGGCAACACTCGGCACGCAGTCGTCACCCTGGGCTCCCTGGCCACCGCGTGATGTCAACAGCGCGGTGGGACATGGCGATTCGGGGGATGCGGCCGTGGGCGTGTTCGGCGTCGAGCTCGATTTCAACAATGTCGTCGCGATCGTCAGCGTCGCGATCCCCGTGCTGGCGTTCTTCTGGGAGTTCGTCGTCATCCGCCGCAAGCGGCTCGGCTACCGGCTCCAGATGGACACCCTGGCCACCGACACCGCGCACGCGCCGAGCGCCGAGGTGCTGGCGCGGATGGAGGACGCCGGCCGGGAGCTGGTGGAGCCGTCGTTCGTGCTGGTGCGGATCGAGAACGCCGGCTGGCGGGAGATCGTCCCGGGGGACTATCTGACCCCGCCCGACGACAAGACCGGGATCCGGGTGCTGTTCCGGGACCGCCGGGTCGTCGGCATGGCGGTCACCGAACTCAGCCAGCCCACGCTGCGCCGTTTCTTCGTCACCACCCAGGAGGGCAGGACCCGGGAGACCGAGGGCTTCGGCATCGACTGGGAGGACGGCGCCGGTGTCATCCGGCTGCCCAAGGTGACGCTGAACCCCGGCGCCCACTACAAGGTGCTGGCGGTGCTGGAACGCCGGGGCGGCGGCGAGCACGCGCCCTTCCCGGAACCGGAGTTCCAGGCCGCGATGACCGGGGACCTGGACCACTCCTTCGCCTGGGTCCGCTGGCTCGCCCGGCTCAAGCTGGCCCACACCGAGAGCCACACCTTCGCCTCCCGGCCGGCGCTCGGCGGAATGGCCCTGCTGGCGGTGGCGGTCCTCGTCCAGGCGAGCCTGACCCTGTTCTGGCCCACCAAGCCCGCGCCGCTGGACTGTGTCGGCGGCACGCTGCACCTGTCGGGCTCGACCGCGTTCGCGCCCGCGGTGACGGCGGCGGCGCAGGAGTACACGAAACTGTGCCATGCCAAGGGCGCGGACATCCCCATCGGCGACGGCACGTTCCAGAGCAGCACGGACGGTCTCAACACGCTGCAGCAGGCCGGCGACGCCGCCGGGATCAAGGGCAACGCGGGCCTCGGCGACCACCTCACCTTCACCGACGGCCCGACGGAGGGCCACCACCCCCAGCTGCTGCCCCGGCCGGTGGTCTACTCCCTGTTCACCCTCGTCGTGAACCAGGACGCGCACGTCCGCACCCTCTCGCTCCAGCAGGTCCGCGACATCTACGCGGGCAAGATCAGGAAATGGTCCGAGGTGGGGGGCGCCGACAAGCCCGTCCACCTCATCAACCGCCACGTCGGCTCCGGCACCCGTGGCGCCCTCGAACAGCGGGTCCTCGCGGGCAGGTCGGTGCCGCAGGGCGCCACCGGCGACTGCACGGGCCTGGCTCCGGACCGGTACGGCGTCTGCGAGGTCTCCACCACCGACAGCATGCTGCAGACCGTGTCCGCGCAACCCGGCGCCCTCGGCTACAGCGAGGCGGCCAGCGTCACCTCCGCCGACCTGGTCAAGCTGGAGATCGGCGGAATGCCGCCCACCATCGAAGGCGTCGAGCACGGCACGTACCCGTACTGGCAGACCGAGTACGCCTACACCTACGGCGAACCGCCCGCCGGCTCCATCGCCGCGGCCTTCCTGCGCTACCTCACCGACCAGGGCGGCAAGGACATCCTCCGCGAGTACGGCAACCGCCCCTGCTCGGAGACGCGCTACCCGCTGGTGTGCACCCCGACGTGAGCTACCGTCATCCCGACGGGGTAATCAACCCATTCGCCCCGGAGGGGACTTCGTGGGTATCGAGAGCGATCAGGTCGTCTACGAGTATCTGAGCCGGGTCGGGGACATCGCGCAGCAGCGCCAGTTGTCGTCGGGTGACCGGATGCGGCTGGTGTCGGGACTGCGCAACGAGATCGACCGGCACCGGGCGAAGGCGACCGTCGACAGTCCCGCCGCGGTACGGCGCATCCTGGACCGGATGGGCACGCCCGACGAGGTCGTGGAGGCGGCGGGGGGCACGACGGACACCGCCCCGCGGCCGCCGGCGGCCGCGGTCCCCGCCCAGCGGGACCCGGAAGCGGCCGGGCCGCCCGCCGAAGACCTGCACCGTGCCGTACGGCTGCCCCGGCCCGCCGGTCCCGGCGGCGGTCCGGGACAGCCCGACTGGTGGCGGGTGGACAGCAGCCCGTTCGGGGACGGCGACGGTGTGCCCGGGTTCGTGGGCGGCGTGGAGATCCCCGAGCTGCTCAGGAAGCCGCGGCTCCGGAAGGAGGAGCCGGAGGACGCGGCGGCCGGGCCGGAGGAGGCGGCGGCGCCGGTGCCTCCGGCGGCGAAGGCCGAGGAGACCGTGGCCGCACGCCGCCGTCTCCTGCCCGGCCCCGGCGCGGGCGGCTGGAGCAACCCGCTGCTCCTGCTCGCCGCGGCCGCACTCGTCGTGGGCGCGGTGCTCGGGAACTGGTTCGCGTTGTTGCTCGGCTGGCTGATCGCGTACGGCTCCCGGCGGCTGACCCCGGCGGAGACGAAGCTGGCGGTGATGTGGGTACCGGGGCTCTCCGTCGCGGCCGGGGTGGTCTGGCTGTGGGGGCGGAGCGACGGACGGTGGGGTGCGCCGATCGCGCAGGGGCAGATGAGCGGTGCGGTGGGGGAGACGTGGCCGTGGGTGGTGAGGGGGGCGGCGGTCGCCTCGGCGGTGTATCTGGTGTGGCGGTCGCAGCGGACGCGGTAGGGGGAGGGACGGGGGGTTGCCGGGCGGCTGCGGGCCGGTGGGGGCCGTTCGCGCAGTTCCCCGCGCCCCTGACGGGGCGCTGCACACACGCCCCTGTAAGGGGCGCGGGGAACTGCGCGCTCAGCCCCCACGCACCCGCGGACGCACCTCGGCCCCAGCCCCGCAGGGCCCTGCACAATGGGCCATATGACTGATCACGCCCTTACCGTCGGTTTCGACCTCGACATGACCCTCATCGATTCCCGGCCCGGTATCCACGCCACCTACACGGCGCTCGCCGAGCGGACCGGGACGTACATCGACGCCGATCTGGCGATCACCCGATTGGGGCCGCCGCTCGCCGAGGAGCTGGTGCACTGGTTTCCGGCCGAGCGGATCGCGGAGATGAGTGATCTGTACCGGGCCATGTACCCGGAGATCGCCATCGCCGCGACGCCCGCCATGCCCGGCGCGCGGGAGGCCATCGCCGCCGTGCGGGACGCCGGGGGCAAGACGGTCGTGGTGACCGCGAAGTACGAGCCCAACGCGAAGCTGCACCTCAGCCACCTCGGCATGGTCCCGGACGCCGTCGTCGGGGACCTGTGGGCCGAGCAGAAGGCCGGGGCGCTGCGGGAGCACGGCGCGAGCGTGTACGTCGGCGACCATGTCGGAGACGTGCGGGGAGCCCGTACGGCGGGAGCCCTGTCCGTGGCCGTGCCCACCGGGCCCTGTGACGCGGACGAGCTGCGCGCGGCGGGAGCCGACGTGGTCCTCGCGGACCTCACCGAGCTTCCCGCCTGGCTCACCCGCTACCGCGAGGACGCCTCCCGCGCCTGACGGCGCCCCGCCGCGATCGACTGGAGCACTCCGGCGGCCGCGACGAGGAAGCCGACGCCCATGAGCATGCTCAGCAGGTACATGTAGGTCGGAAAAGGCTTCGCACCGAGGAACAGCGGTATCACGGTGACGAGTGTGGCCACCGTACCGACGAAGAAGACCACGGCACCGGCGCGGATCAGTCGGTCACCGGGCCCGGCGGAATTCGCTTGGGTTTTGTCACGCACTCGACCAGGGTAGTTCCCTGCCCGAAGGAACAACCGGGCGACGTCTTGTCACGCGCCCGAAGACCATTAGCCTTGGTACCGGCGGGTCATGGTCGACCCGCCCGAGTGCTATCAAGGCCCGTTCCAGAGCTGTTGCATTCAGAAGTTTCCCGAGCAGTTTCCGACGAGATACGAGGACGAGGACAGACGTGCCTACCGGCAAGGTCAAGTGGTTCAACAGTGAGAAGGGCTTCGGCTTTCTCTCCCGCGACGACGGCGGTGACGTCTTCGTCCATTCCTCGGTTCTCCCCGACGGGGTCGACGCACTCAAGCCGGGACAGCGCGTGGAGTTCGGCGTCGTCGCCGGTCAACGCGGTGATCAGGCACTGTCGGTGGTCCTTCTCGACCCCACCCCGTCGGTCGCCGCGGCCCAGCGCAAGAAGCCGGACGAGCTGGCCTCCATCGTGCAGGACCTGACAACCCTGCTGGAAAACATCACACCGATGCTGGAGCGCGGCCGCTACCCCGAGAAGACGGCCGGGAAGAAGATCGCCGGATTGCTGCGCGCGGTCGCCGACCAATTGGACGTGTAGACCGGCGGTCGACCGCCGGAGAAAGCCGAACTGAGCAAGTGAGCGACATACGGACGGAGCGGCCGTCGCCCGAACTGCTGGAGCGGATTCGGCGGCAGCGGCGCAACACCCTGCAGCTGATCGTCGTCTGCGCCATCGGACTGGTGCCGTGGACGGTCCTGCTGGCGTTCACGCTGCCGAGCGGGTACACGGTCCGCCAGTGGCGGACCTCCTGGGTCGGCTTCGACGTGCTGCTCGTGCTGGCGATGGCGGCCACCGCGCTGCTCGGCTGGCGTCGGCACCGGGCCGTCGTGGTGGCGGCCGTCGCCACGGCGGCACTGCTGGTCTGCGACGCCTGGTTCGACGTTTCGCTCGCTCTCGGCACCTCGGACGTGTGGATGTCGGTCGCGCTGGCGGTCTGTGTCGAACTGCCGCTGGCCGGCTTCCTCGCCTGGACGGTCCTGCGGATGCTGGCCCTGGCCGAGTGGCCGCCGGCCGACCGTCTCACCGACGGCGACGGCGAGGGCTCGTACAAGTAGCCGCCCGGACCGCTTACGGGAAGTCGAGCGCGTGCGGGCCGAGGGGCGGGACGAGTCCTTCGGCCGCGGCGCGGGTGAGCAGTCCGCGGACCGCCGCGTAGCCGTCCTCGCCGAGTTCCGAGGTGAACTCGTTGACGTAGAGCCCGATGTGCTGGTCGGCGACCGCCGGGTCCATCTCCTGGGCGTGGGCCATGACATACGGCCGGGAGACCTCGGGATCGTCCCAGGCCGCGTGGACGGACGTACGGATCGAGTCGGCGAGCCGGGTGAGCGTCTCGGCGCCGAGCGAGCGCTTCGCGATGATCGCGCCCAGCGGGATCGGCAGACCCGTCGTGTTCTCCCAGTGCTCGCCCATGTCGGCGAGCTTGTGCAGCCCGTAGTTCTGGTACGTGAAACGCGCCTCGTGGATCACCAGCCCCGCGTCGACCTTCCCGTCCCGCACGGCCGGCATGATCTCGTGGAAGGGCATGACCACGATCTCGCCCACGCCGCCGTCCGACAGGGTGTCCGCGGCCCAGAGGCGGAACAGCAGGTACGCCGTCGACTTCTCGCTCGGTACGGCGACGGTCCGGCCGGTGAGGTCGACCCCCGCCTCCCTCGTCAGCACCAGCGGCCCGCAGCCCCGGCCCAGCGCGCCGCCGCAGGGCAGCAGGGCGTACTCGTCGAGGACGTACGGCAGCACGGCGTACGACACCTTCAGCGCGTCCGACTCGCCGCGCTCGGCCATGCCGTTGGTGATGTCGATGTCCGCGAAGGTCACGTCCAGCGCGGGCGCGCCCGGCACCCGTCCGTGGGCGAGGGCGTCGAAGACGAACGTGTCGTTCGGGCAGGGCGAGTACGCGATGCGCAGCAGGTCACTGGTCATGTGGGTGCCAACTCTCCAATACGGGCGCGAGCTTCCCGAAGGCCTCGGTCAGGGCGGCCAGCGCGTCGCCGATGCGCCAGGCGGCGCGGTCGCGGGGGCCGACGGGGTTGGAGACCGCGCGTATCTCCAGCACGGGCACTCCGTGGGAGGCGGCGGCCTCGGCGACGCCGAAGCCCTCCATCGCCTCGGCGAGGGCGCGGGGGTGCCGGGCGCGCAGGTCGTGTGCGCGGGTGGCCGTACCGGTCACGGTGGAGACGGTCAATACCGCTCCGGGGTGAGCCCCGGTCGCCTCGGCGGTCGCTCGTACGAGCGAATCCGGTGGACGGTGGCTGACGGTCCCGAAACCGAGCTCGGTGACCGGCACGAACCCGTCGGCCGTCTCGGCGCCCAGATCGGCCGCGGTGATCTCGTCGGCGACGACCAGGGAGCCGACGGGCGCCTCCGGCTGGAAACCGCCCCCGATACCGGCGGAGACGACCAGCGTGTAGGGGCGGCCCTCCAGGGCGGCGGCCGTGAGGGCGGTCGCGGTGCCCGCGGCGGCCAGGGCCGGGCCGACCCCGGCGGCGAGGAGGTCGTACGCCCCGGCGGTGCGCAGCAGCGTCGCGCCCGGCAGGCGCAGCGTTCGCGGCTCGGCCGTACCGTCCGTGAACGCCCGTGCCGCCGCGTCCCGTTCGGCCGGGACGGCGGTGGCTACGAGGATGCGCGCGGCGGACGTGGTCGCTCCGATGGCTGTCAGGCGTCCTTCTTCAGCTTGAAGGACCACAGACCCAGCACCGACTTGTCGCCCTCCTTGATGGAGACGAGCGTCGAGTTGCCGGAGGCGCCGTACTGGGCGTTGAAGAACACGCTGCCCGGGATGGTGCGGTAGGTCTTCTTGCTGGAGTCGGTGAGCGCCTGACCGTTCATCAGGATCGTCCAGCCGTTGTCCGCGATCTTCGGGTCGACACCGAAGCGGACGGTGTCGTCCGGGTCCACCTTGATGGACTTGATCCCGGTGTCCTTCAGGCAGGCGGTGAGGGCGGCCGTGTCCAGGGCCTTACCGTCGTTGTAGCAGGTGGCTTCGGAGTTGACCGAGTTCGTGCCGACGGTGATCGTGGCGATCGGCGTCGGCTTGTCACAGGCCGACAGGACGAGCAGTCCGGCGGAAACGGCGCCGGCGGCGGCGACGACGCGGCGGCGTCGCGAGCGGGAGTGCAGCGTGGTCATGGCCGAAGGCTATCGGGCGCTCCCGGCCGTCTCCCCATGTGGGGTACGGCGTGCCCGGTTCGTTACGCCAGGCGCGCCCCCTATGCCACTCTCGGCCGGGTACGGGTCCCGTGCCGGGCGGAGTCGAGCAGGCCGCGCAGGGTGGCCAGCCAGCCGGCGGCCACGATCGCGGCGGCCACCACCAGGCCCAGGGTGCCGTTCAGCGGCATCACGATGCCCACCGCGCCGCCGAACACCCAGGCCACCTGGAGCAACGTCTCCGAGCGCGCGAACGCCGACGTCCGCACCAGTTCCGGGACGTCCCGCTGGATCAGCGCGTCCAGGGACAGCTTGGCCAGCGCCTGCCCGAAACCGGCCACTCCGGCGAGGACGGCCACCAGGAAGGCACCGAAGAACAGGGCCGCGACGATCGCCGTACCCAGCACCAGGGCCACCGCCGCCACGATGATGAGCTCCGGCGCCCGGGAGCGCAGCCACGCGCCCACCGCCGTACCGAGCGCGTTGCCCACGCCCGCCGCGACGCCCACGATCCCCAGCGACACCGCCGCGCTCTCGCCGGTCAGCGGGTGCTCGCGGAGCAGGAACGCCAGGAAGAAGATCAGGAAGCCGGAGAGGCAGCGCAGGGCCGCGTTGGCGCCGAGGGCGTGGGTGACGGCGGGGCCGACGGTCCGCAGCCCCGGCCGCTTCGCCTCCTTGCGGTGCGGGCCGTGCAGATGCTCCTCGTCGGCGGCGAGCAGCGCCACGTCCTCGCCCTTGGCCGAGTCGACCTTCGGGGGGAGCGAGAAGGAGAGAAAGGTTCCGGCGACGAAGATGACGAAGGCGCCGTAGAGCGGCCAGGGATCGCCGATGGCGTGCAGCCCCGCCGCGACCGGGGCGGCCACACCCGTGGCGAGCAGCCCGGCAAGCGTGACCCGGGAGTTGGCCTTCACGAGCGAGAACCGGGGCGGCAGCAGCCGGGGCACGACGGCACTGCGGATCACGCCGTACGCCCTGGAGGCCACCAGCACGCCGAGCGCGGCCGGGTACAGCTCCAGGCTGCCGCTCGCCACCGCCCCGGAGATGACCAGCGCGAGCAGCGCCCGGGCGAGCATCGAACCGGCCATCGCGGCGCGGCGGCCGTGCGGGAGCCGGTCGAGGAGCGGGCCGACGACGGGGGCGAGGACGGTGAAGGGCGCCATGGTGATGGCGAGATAGAGCGCGACGCGCCCACGGGCCTCGTCGGTGGGCACGGAGAAGAACACGGTGGAGGCGAGAGCCACGGTGATCATGACGTCCCCGGCGCCGTTGACCGCGTGCAGCTCGATCAGCTTGCCGAGCCCGGACTCGCCGGCGCCGTGCGCGTGGGTGGCCTTGCGGATACCCCGGGCGGTACCGGTCACCGGGAAGTGCAGGGCACGCCCGACCGAGCGGACGGCACCGCGCACCCGGCCCGCACCGCTACCGACCCCGACGGCTCGTTGGGGGGATTTCGCGGTTGCCACGTGCTTCATAGTGCCCTGACCGGACTGCTCCTACTGCACTTTGTGGCCAAGCGGGTGCGCAGCGCCCCTTGGGGGCGCGGGGAACTGTGTGCTCAACCCCCACTCACCCGCACCCCGCGACGACGCGGTTCGCCCCCTCCCCGCACCGCCTTCGACTCCGGGCCGCCGCCCAGGCACCGTGCCGGACTGTCCCCCACCACCGACGACGGGGTAGCGTGCCTATCTCAGCCATACATAACGCACAATGGATGGCAGAGGTGCGCCCGAGAGCGATCGGACGCGGACGTCGATGCGGCCCCCAGGTCCGCTCCGTCCGCCCCACCGCCGGAGGCAGCCGCACTCGTGAGACGGCGTAGGAGAGAAGCGATACCTGTGAGCGCAGCGACAACGCGAAGCCGCATCCCCGACCGTCTGTGCGCGGAGGCGGTCGACCTCGCCCGTGCCGCCGCCGAGGAGGCCGCAGCGCCCGGAGTGGTGGGTGAGCACGCCGGAGCGGTGGCCGAAGGTGATCGCGTGGTCACGCACTTCTTCGAGTGCAAGGAACTCGGGTACCGGGGCTGGCGCTGGGCGGTGACGGTGGCCCGGGCCTCCCGCGCCAAGGTCGTGACGCTGGACGAGGTGGTCCTCCTCCCCGGCTCCGACGCCCTTCTCGCCCCCGAGTGGGTCCCGTGGAGCGAGCGGCTGCGCCCCGGCGACATGGGCCCGGGCGACCTGCTCCCCACCGAGGCCGAGGACCTCCGTCTGGAGCCCGGCTACAGCGGCGAGGACGAGCCGGCCGCGGACTCCCCGGTCTCGGCGGAGATGGAGGAACTGGCGGAGTCGGAGGACGCCGAGGTCACCGCGGGCACCCCCGCGCACCTCCCCACGGTCCCCGCCCGCGGCACGATCGCGTCGGTCGCCGAGGAACTCGGCATGCGCCGCGCCCGGGTCCTCTCCCGCTACGGCCTGCACACCGCCGCCGACCGCTGGGAAGAGGCGTTCGGCGCCAAGACCCCGATGGCCCAGGCGGCCCCCGCGACCTGCGTCAGCTGCGGCTTCCTGAGCCCCATCGGCGGCTCCCTCGGCCAGGCCTTCGGCGTCTGCGCCAACGAGTTCTCCCCGGCCGACGGCCGGGTCGTCTCCCTCTCCTACGGCTGCGGCGGCCACTCGGAGGCCGCGGTCATGCCGAAGCCCCCGGAGGTGGCCCCTCCGGTCATCGACGAGACCCGGGTCGACCCCTTCCCACTCCGCCCGTCCCCGGACTCGGGCTCGGTCCCGGCCGCCTCGGCGGACGAGGAGTCGGCGGAACTGGGGCACTCGTAGGGAAGGGTGCGGTATACGGGGCCGCCCGCGGTGTGCGGGCGGCTCAGAAACCCAGGTACGTGATCTGGACGACGTAGACACGCTCGCTGCGCACGACGACCTGGTACTCGAACATGCCGCCGGAGACGATGATGTCGCCGCCCTCCGGATCGGTCCCCTCATCGCCCCGGCCATGCACATGAAGGGCTTCCGCTGCCCTGACCAGTTCCTCGGCCTGCTGTGAAACGGCGGCCAGGAAATCCGCCGGAGCGGTGCGAGCGGCTGCTTCCGCCCCGAAGGCGTACTCCCATTTCCAGCTCACTCGCGAACAGCCTTCAGCGCCTCGTCCAGGACCGAGCTCAGCTCGCGAAGGGCTTCATGGGCGACGACCGGATCCTCGTCCTCCAGGCTGTTCTTTGCCTGTGCGTATCGGGTCGACAGGTCCGGTCGACGGGCGATCTCGATGGTCCTGGCCCAGATGAGGACCCAGCTCTGCACCGGGCTGAGCGACTGCCATTCGACGGCTTTGGCAAAGGCCTCGTCCTTCATCGCCTGCATCTCGTCCAGGCGACCTGGAGCGACGATGGCAAGGGCTGCGCGCAAGGCGTCAGGAGTGAGCTCGGGGCGCGGGATCAGCTCGTGCCCGTGTGCGGCCTGAGTGCTCATGGCGCTCGCTCCTCGTCTGTGCCCCGGGGCAAGGATCGTCGCTTTCATGCTAGGCGGCCTCCAGGAGATCGGTTCGGCAGTCACGGCAGAGTCCGGGTGCGGGGGACCGGAAGCCGCGGTCGCAGCCTTCGCAGTTCTGGAGCCGGGCCGGAGCCGGGCGCGGTTCCGCCGGAGTCGGAGCCGGGACCCGGAACGGCGGTGATGGCGGCAGCTGTGCCGCCAGCCGGTGGGCCAGCAGGGCGGCGGGGCGGCGCAGTTCCTCGGGCGGGAGGCCTGCGGTGAGGGCGTGGCGTACGGCGCTGGGGCTGACGTCCCGTTCCAGCCAGGCGGCGACTCCGGGTGCCAGATGGGCGGTGTCGCAGGCGGACAGCAGCAGCCGGGAGTCGTGGACGCGCAGTCCCGCGAGCAGGTCGGTGGCCTTCTGGAGCAGCACGGCGGCGGGGACCGCCGGACGCGGGACGGGCGGGAGCGCCGTGCGCGCCGGCTTCTGCTTCGGTGCCTTCGGCCGGGCGGCCTCGTCGTGGGTGGGGCGGCCGCGCTGTCCAGGTTGGTTGCAGAACACCGTGCGGGTGATGATGCGGCCGTCGGGCAGCCGTACGCGTTCGCGGCGCAGGTACCCTTCGGCCTCGAGTTCCCGCAGCGCGGCGGCGACCCGGGTCCGTCCCTCCTTGAGACGGGCCGCCAGCGTCCTGATGTCGACGGGGGAACTGGCCGGAAGCGACTGGATGTGCGTAGCGATGCCGATCGCGAGCCCCGAGAGGGTGGGGTGCTGGGCGAGGTGGTTGCCGACCACCGTGAAGCGCGAGGTGTGGCGGAAGTTCTCGTGAACGAGCCCGCCGCCGGACCCCCGATTCGGGTGCTTCTTGGCACCAACGCGGGGCTGGGCGCACGAGGGCGCGCTAGGGTTTTTCGTATCCATCGGGAAGCGGTTCTTCCTAGGTGGTCAGGCCCTCGCACTGGGATTGCCGTCCCGGCGGGGGCCGAAGTCTTTCTGCGGTTGTGTTGCGCTGAGCGTAGGGCACGCAACCCTCCCCAAATCCAGCCCACTTGGGCATATTCACTCGCGGGAGTGACTCTGCGCGACGGGCGGGAGGGGTGGGGTTTGGTGGGGTTCTTTCTCCCCGGCGTTCCTTTGGCAATGACAGTCCTCGCGACCGGAGCCCGCTCCAGCGGGCTCCGGTGACGCGCGCGGGAACGTCACCCAGGTCCGCCGTCTCCCCCGTCCCGGAAGGCGAGAATCAGTGAGGTGATATTCGGACCTGACGACATCTCCCCGCTCGATGCCATGGATTACCTGCGGCGCAACGAACACCGGTTCTTCCGCTCGGGCGTCTACGACCCCGTCGAACTGGCGGGAATGATCGCCACCGAGGCCCTGACCTCGGGGGCCGGAAGAGTCCAGATCCTGTCCGACGGGGAGTGGCTCACCGTGACCGCGGACCAGGACTGGCTGGAAAACCGCGTCCACGAGGCGTTCCACGCGGTCACGCCGTTTCCGCAAGGAGGGGTCAACGGCATGCTGGCCGAGGTTCTCGCCGTCGTCTTTTCGGCGGGTGTGTGCACGGGCACCCGGAACGGCTTCGAGTTGATCAAGGGGAGAGCCGCCGTCCCCGCCCACCCGGCGGTGGAGGACGCGGTGAGGACGGTCGCCTTTAAGCGCCTGCGCGACACCGGCGCCCTCGCATGAGGGCGAATTCCAGGGGGCGTTTCTGCGGGCGGCGGCGGGCCCTCTCCTCGTCGAGGACGACGTCGTGCAGGCACGAGTCGTTGACCTCATGGGCGGACACGGAGGTCCTTGTGCCGACCCCGTTCCCCGGCCTCGATCACGGACGCTCGCTTCTCGGCCGACCGGGTCGGGTGGGCGGGTGGGCGAGTGGTCGGCGCGCGGTACCTTCGTGCTCACGCCGATGATGGAGAGTGAACGTGAGCAAGTTCGTGCGGCCCGCAGCCGAGGGTGCCGACCCGTTCGGGACCGCCCGTCTCCGGCGAGGCGTTCTCGACGCCTGGGCCACCAGCCCCGCCCGCTTCCGTGAGGACGCCAACGCCGAGGAGGACCTGGTCCTCGGCGGCTACCGGGACCGGCTCGTCGTGGAGCTCGCCCAGAACGCCGCCGACGCGGCCGCCCGCGCCGGCGTCCCGGGCCGGTTCCGGCTCACCCTCCGCGACGGCGTCCTGTTCGCCGCCAACACCGGCGCCCCGCTGGACGCGGCCGGCGTCGAGTCCCTCTCCACCCTGCGCGCCTCCGCGAAGCGGGAGGAGGGCGACACCAGCTCCGTCGGACGGTTCGGCGTCGGTTTCGCCGCCGTGCTGGCCGTGACGGACGAGCCCGCGGTCGTCGGACGGCACGGCGGAGTGCGCTGGTCCCTCGCCGAGGGCCGGCAACTGGCCGAGGAGACCGCCGCGCAGAGCCCCGGACGCCCCGGACTCGGCGACGAGATCCGGCGCCGGGACGGCCATGTCCCCCTCCTCCGGCTCCCGTTCGCCGCCGAGGGCACCGCCCCGGATCCGTACGACACCGTCGTGATCCTGCCGTTGCGGGATACCGCGGCCACCGATCTCGCCGAGCGCCTCCTCGACGCCGTGGACGACGCCCTCCTGCTCGCCCTGCCGGGCCTGGAGGAGGTCGTCATCGAGAAGGACACCGTGCGCACCCTGCGCCGCCGCACCGACGGCGCGCTCACCGTCGTAGAGGATTCCCAGGAGGGTACGACCCGCTGGCGTACCGTCTCCGCGCACGGCCCGCTCACCCCCGACCTGCTCGCCGACCGCCCGGTCGAGGAGCGGCTGCGCCCGCACTGGTCGCTGACCTGGGCCGTGCCCGCGGACGCCGCGGGCGCCCCCGACCGGCCGCGCACCGCCGCCGTCGTGCACGCCCCCACCCCCAGCGACGAACCCCTCGGCGTCCCCGCCCTCCTCATTGCCTCCTTCCCCCTCGACACCACCCGCCGGCATGCCGCCCCCGGCCCGCTCACCGACTTCCTGGTGCAGCGCGCGGCCGACGCGTACGCCGAACTCCTCGCCGACTGGCGGCCGGTGGGGGAGGGCATCATCCACCTCGTGCCCGGCCCGCTCGGCAAGGGCGAACTGGACGGCGCGCTGCGCCAGGCGATCCTGGAGCGGCTGCCGCGCACCGCCTTCCTGCCGCCCGCCGTCGACACGACGGACGACGCCGACCTTCCCGAGGCACTGCGTCCGCGCGACGCCGAGATCGTGGAGGGGGCGGGCGCCGACACGGTCCGGGTCCTCGCGGAGGTCCTGCCGACGCTCCTGCCCGCCGGACTCGAACGCCGCGTGGAGCTGCGGACGTTGTCCGTCGCCCGGCTTCCGCTCGCCGACGCCGTCGACCGGCTGGCCGGGCTGGAGAAGGACCCGGACTGGTGGTGGCGGCTCTACGACAGCCTCGCGGGCGTCGACCCGGAGCGGCTGTCAGGGCTGCCGGTGCCGCTCGCCGACGGGCGTACGACCATCGGGCCCCGCCAGGTCCTGCTCCCCACCCCCGACGCGACCGTCATCGACCCCGAGGTCCTCGCCCGGCTCGGTCTCAAGGTCGCCCATCAGGACGCCGCCCATCCTCTCCTGGAGAAGCTCGGCGCCCTCCCGGCGTCCCCGCGCGCGGTGCTCACCACCCCGCAGGTGCGGGCCGCCGTGGCCGCCTCCCTGGACGACGAGGGCGGTGTGAACTGGGAGGAGGACGCCCCGGACGCCGAGGAGCTGGCGGACACCGTGCTGGCGCTGGTCCGGGACGCCGGTCTGGAGCCCGGTGACGAGCCCTGGCTGGGTGCCCTCGCCCTGCCCGACGAGGACGGCGAGTTGGCACCGGCGGGCGAACTCGTCCTCCCCGGCAGCGCCTTCGCCCGCGTGATCAGAGAGGGCGAACTGGCCGCCGTGGACGCCGAGCTGGCGGAGAAGTGGGGCGAACAGCCGCTGGCCGCCTGCGGGGTGCTGGCCAACTTCGCCCTCGTCCGCGCCACGGACGTCGTACTCGACCCGGACGAACTGGAGCCGCGCGAGGGCGACTTCGCCGAGCCCGACGACGCGGGCCTGCTCGACGCCGTCGACGTCTGGTGCGAGGACATCCTCGACCGCTTCCCGGACACGCCCGTGCCCCCGGTCGCCACCGAGCTGATCGCCGTCCGCGACCTCGACCTCGTGGACGAGGACCACTGGCCCGAGGCCCTCGCCCTGCTCGCCCAGCCGCCGCTGCGCGACGCCCTCACCCAGCCGGTCCGCATCCTGCTGCCCGACGGCACGCACGAGGTCGTACGGCCGTACACGGCGTGGTGGCTGCGCGGCCACCCGGTCCTCGACGGCCGCCGCCCCGCCGGCCTGCTGGCCTCAGGCGGCGACCCGCTGCTGCGCGGCCTCTACGAGGAGGCCGACGCGACCGGCTTCGAGGACGAGCAGGTGCTGCGGGCGCTGGGGGTACGGACGTCCGTGGCCGCGCTCCTCGACGAGCCCGGCGGTGCCGCCGAACTCCTCGACCGGCTCGCCGACCCGGACCGGTCCGTCACCTCCGCCCAACTGCACGCCCTCTACGGCGCGCTGGCGGACCTCGACCCCGAACAGGTCACCCTCCCCGACGACCTGCGGGCCGTGGTCGACGGCCGGGTGGAGGTCGTGGACGCGGCGGACGCGGTGGTCGTGGACTCACCGGACCTGCTGCCGTTCACGACCGGCGTGCCGTTGCTGCCGGCCCGGCCCTCCCGGGCCGCGGAGCTGGCCGAACTGTTCCAGGTACGGCGGCTGAGCGAGTCGGTGACGGGGTCGGTCGACTCGGAGGGCACGGAGCACGACGTCCCCGAGCCGGTGCACGTCCTGCTCGGCCCGCGCACCCCCGAGACCTACGTCGAACACGAGGAGTTGGTGGTCGACGGCGTCGAGATCGACTGGCGGCTCACCGGGGACGGCGTCCTGCACGCGGCGACCCTGGAGGGGGTGGCCGCAGGCCTCGCCTGGGCGGCGGGACAGTGGCCGCGCCGCTTCGAGGTGGCCGCCCTGCTGGAGGACCCGTCGAGGACGGAGGAACTGGCGCGGGATCGCTGGTTCGACTGAATTTCACAGAGTGCACAGAACTTTCAAATCCTGTACAACCCTTACCTTCCCTCGTGGATCTGATCTGGCGAGTCGACTGACTCCCAGAACCTGGGCCCCGGCGGCGCGTTTGAGCCGTGAGGTACGACCGCCGCCGGGGTCCCACCACATGCAGGGGAACGCATGCGCATACGTGCCACTGTGGCCGCCGTCTCCGGCGCCCTGGCCCTCTCCGCTTTCGCCGTGCCCGCCGCGCAGGCCGCCGGCGGTTCTTCGTACAGCCCCTCGGACCTGGCGAAGTTCGCCGCCGCCGCGCAGCAGGCCGCGTCCGGCCGGTCCGCGTACACCGCGTCGACCGCCGACGACACCGGCGTGCCCTACACGCTGGACCTGTCCTTCTCCAACGTGAAGGTCAACAACGGCAAGCCGATCGTCGCCGGCACCACCACCCACGTGAAGGCCCCGGTCACCTTCACCGTGACGCACGCCGCCGACGTCGACATCCACGCCTCCGACTTCCTGATGGACGTCGACATCTACCGCGGCTCCTTCGACGACCCGGCGAACATCCTCGTCGGCGACGACTGGCCGTCCTGCACGGACACCTCGGCGACCACCGCCAGCTGCAAGGGCACCATCGACATCTACGCCGACGAGGAGCTCACGAACGCCGACGCCACCACCTGGAAGGCGGAGGGCATCGCCGTCGCCCTCAACGGCCAGGACCTGACCTCCGAGGACATCGACTGGAGCAAGGTCGGTGTCGCCAGCCAGGACGGCCTCGCCACCACCAAGCTCCAGCGCCTGTCCAAGCTGACGGTCGACGCCACCCCGGAGCCGGTGAAGAAGGGCAAGACCATCACGGTCACCGGCAAGCTGTCCCGCGCCAACTGGGACACCGGCAAGTACGCGGGGTACGCCGGCCAGTCGGTGAAGCTGCAGTTCCGTAAGAAGGGCTCCAGCACCTACACCACGCTGAAGACCATCAAGACGTCCTCGACCGGCACCCTGAAGACGACGACCAAGGCGACGGTGGACGGCTACTACCGCTACTCCTTCGCGGGCACGTCCACCACTCCGGCGGTCAGCGCCACGGGTGACTACGTCGACGTGAAGTAGTAATCCCATGGGGACGTAATCCGGTCGCAAAGCTCGTAAAATCCGACCGGATTACGTCTTCCTCGTACAACCATTCCCACGCCGCGTGGATCTGATCGCGTGAGTCAACAGACTCCCTAGATCACTTGGGCCCCGCGCCCACTGTTCTCCACCTGGGGAATCCATGCGTATTCGTGCCACTGTGGCCGCCGTCTCCGGCGCCCTGGCCCTCTCCGCCCTCGCAGTCCCGGCCGCACAGGCCGCAGGCGACTCGGGCACGCCGTACACGCTGAACGTCAGCTTCTCGAACCTGTCGATCGTCAAGGCCGTCACGGTCGGCCCCACCGCCAAGGCCAGCGTCAAGTACACGTACAAGCTGACGCACGGCGCCGACGTGGACATCACCGCGAAGGACTTCTACACGGACGCCTTCCTCTACCACGGCTCCTACAGCGACTCGGCCCCCGAGCTGTACGGCGACGCCGACTCGGCGACCTGCACCGCCACCTCCTCGACCACCGCCAACTGCACGGGTTACGTCAACATCCACCCGGCCGACGGCGACCTGGAGAGCGCCTGGGCCGGCAGCTGGAACGTGGCCGCCGAGGCCGTCGCCTTCAACGGCCAGAGCATGACCAACCCCGACCTGAGCAAGGTCGGCTACAAGGACCAGAGCGGCCTCGCCACCACCTTGGTCCAGCGCGCGTCCAAGCTGACGGCCGACGCCGCCCCCGAGCCGGTGAAGAAGGGCAAGACCATCACGGTCACCGGCTCCCTGACCCGCGCCAACTGGGACACCAACAAGTACGCGGGCTTCGGCAGCCAGTCGGTGAAGCTGCAGTTCCGCAAGAAGGGCTCCAGCACCTACACCACGCTGAAGACCATCAAGTCGTCCTCGACGGGCGCCCTGAAGACCACGACCACCGCGACGGTGGACGGCTACTACCGCTACTCCTTCGCGGGCAGCTCGACGACCCCGGCGGTCAACGCCACGGGCGACTACGTCGACGTGCAGTAAGTCCCTTAGGGACAGCGCCCCGTCAGGGGCGCGGGGCTGGGTCGACATGCGGCTACCGCCGCGTGGGCGCGCCCAGCCCCCACCGGGCCCGCGCGGTTCCCCACCACCGCATCACACCGGATACTTCCGCTCCACCCACTTCCACAGAAGCTCCAGCACAGCCGACCCCACCACGGCCACGCCGACGGCAGTCCACGGCATCACCACCCCCACCAGCTTCAACGCGAAGAAGCTCTGCAGCGCCGGCACCGCCAGCACGAACACGAACGCCACGCCCATCGACGCCACCAGGGCCACCCGCCACCAGTTGTACGGCCGCGCGACGATCGCCAGGACCCACATCGAGATCAGGAAGAGCGTGAGCGTCGCCGCACTGGTCTCCGCCTCCAACGTCCCCGTACCCGTGTAGTAGTGACGGGCGATCAGATACGTCACGAAGGTCGCGGCACCGGCCACCACCCCGCCCGGGATCGAGTACCGCATCACGCGCCGCACGAAGTGCGGTTGGGCGCGCTCCGTGTTCGGGGCGAGGGCGAGGAAGAACGCCGGGATACCGATCGTGAGCGTCGACAGCAGGGTCAAGTGCCTCGGCAGGAAGGGGTATTCCACCTGCCAGCAGACCACCAGCACCGCCAGCAGCACCGAGTAGACCGTCTTGACCAGGAACAGCGTGGCCACCCGGGTGATGTTGCCGATCACCCGGCGCCCCTCGGCCACCACCGAAGGCAGCGTGGCGAAGCTGTTGTTGAGCAGCACGATCTGGGCGACCGCCCGGGTGGCCTCGGAACCCGAGCCCATCGAGACACCGATGTCGGCGTCCTTGAGGGCGAGCACGTCGTTCACGCCGTCCCCGGTCATCGCGACCGTGTGCCCGCGCGACTGCAACGCCCCCACCATGTCCCGCTTCTGCTGCGGGGTGACCCGCCCGAAGACCGTGCCCTCGTCGAGGGCCTCGGCCATCGCATCCGGCTCCGTGGGCAGCCGGCGCGCGTCCACCGCCGTACCGCTGAGGCCGAGCTTCGCGGCCACGGCACCGACCGACACCGCGTTGTCCCCGGAGATGACCTTCGCCCGGACCTCCTGGTCGGCGAAGTAGCGAAGCGTGTCGGCGGCGTCGGGGCGCAGCCGCTGCTCCAGGACCACCAGGGCGGTGGGTCCCGCGCCCTGCACCACCTTCGGGTCGTCGAGGTCCCGGGTGGCGCGGGCGAGGAGCAGCACCCGCAGTCCTTCCTCGTTGAGGCGTACGGTTTCGGCCAACGCCGGGTCGTCGGCGCCGAGCAGCACGTCCGGCGCCCCCAGCAGCCAGGTACTCAGCTCCCCGTCGCCCTCGCTGAAGGTCGCCCCGCTGTACTTGCGGGCGGAGGAGAAGGGCAGTGACTCCACGCACCGCCAGTCCTCGCTGTCGGGGTAGGCGTCGATGATCGCCTGGAGGGAGGCGTTGGGGCGCGGGTCGGACTCACCGAGCGAGCCCAGCACCTTGCGTACGTACGTCTCGTCGAACCCGTTGAGCGTCCGCAGCTCGGTGACGTCCATGCCGCCCTCGGTGAGCGTGCCGGTCTTGTCGAGGCAGACGGTGTCGATACGGGCGAGGCCCTCGATCGCGGGGAGTTCCTGGACCAGGCACTGCTGGCGGCCCAGCCGGATCACGCCGATCGCGAAGGCGACGGAGGTGAGCAGGACCAGGCCCTCGGGGACCATCGGGACGATGCCGCCGACCGTGCGGGCGACGGCGTCCTTGAAGTCGTCGTTCTTGACGACCAGCTGGGTGGCCACCAGGCCGATCGCGGCCGGGACCATCATCCAGGTCACGTACTTGAGGATGGTCGAGATGCCGGTGCGCAGTTCGGAGTGGACGAGCGTGAAGCGGGAGGCCTCCTCGGCGAGCTGCGCCGCGTAGGCCTCCCGGCCCACCTTGGTCGCGGCGAACGCGCCACCGCCGGCCACCACGAAGGAGCCCGACATCACCTGGTCGCCGCGGCGTTTGACGACCGGGTCGGCCTCACCGGTGAGCAGCGACTCGTCGATCTCCAGGCCGTCGGCCTCGGCACACACCCCGTCCACGACGATCTTGTCGCCGGGGCCTATCTCTATGAGGTCGCCGAGCACGATCTCGCTCGTGCTCACTTCGACGGCGGCCCCGTCCCGGCGCACGGTCGGCCGCGCCTCGCCGATCACCGCGAGCGAGTCCAGGGTCTGCTTCGCCCGCCACTCCTGCACGATGCCGATGCCCGTGTTGGCGAGGATCACGAACCCGAACAGGCTGTCCTGGATCGGCGCCACGAACAGCATGATCAGCCACAGCACGCCGATGATCGCGTTGAACCGGGTGAAGACGTTCGCGTGCACGATCTCGCCGAGCGAGCGGCTGCTGCGCAGCGGTACGTCGTTCACCTGGCCGCGCGCGATGCGCTGTGCGACCTCGGCCGATGTCAGGCCGGTCGTCCGGATCGGTGCCGGCAGCGGTACCGGATGCACAGGGTCGAGCTCCGCGCCCGCGTCGATGTGCGTCATGCATTCGACGGTACGTGCGGATTTGCGCGTTCACCTGCTGGGTGGGCGAAAGATCCGACCTGGGGAGGAGCAAGGTCGTGCCGTGGTTGTACGGGTCCGGCGCCGTGGGGGGCTGAGCGCGCCCACGCGGCGGAGCCGCATATCGGACACAGCCCCGCGCCCCTAAAGGGGCGCTTGCAGTGCCGCCCGCTTGATCGCCGCGTCCCGCTTCTTCACGTACCAGATGCCGATCAGGCCCAGGCCGCCGCCCGCCAGGCAGGTCCACAGCCACCAGGTGTGGCCGTGGTCGCAGAACCAGCTGTAGAAGGGGAGCTGGACCAGGAAGAGGGCGAACCAGACGATCGTGCCGCCGATGATCGTCGGCACCACGGGCCCCTCCAGGGGTTCCGGTGCCTCGTGCTTGGGGGTCCACTTCGCCATGGCGCTCAGCTTACGCACCTCAGGTGTCTACGCGCGGAGATAGCGATCTAGAACTCATACGTTCATACTGAAACCGTTTGTGTCTGGCCACTTCTGCTCGTAGGAACCTCCAATGTCGACCCCGGCTTCCACCAAGGCCCCCGCTCCCGAACAGCCGGGTGCGACTCCCGCGTACGGCGCTCTCGACCGTTACTTCAAGATCTCCGAGCGGGGCAGCACCCTGGCCCGCGAGGTGCGCGGCGGATTCGCCACGTTCTTCGCGATGGCGTACATCATCGTGCTGAACCCGATCATCCTCGGCAGCGCGAAGGACATGTACGGCCACCAGCTCGACCACGGTCAGCTGGTCACGGCCACCGTCATCACCGCCGCCTTCACGACGCTGCTCATGGGCGTCATCGGCAACGTCCCGATCGCGCTCGCCGCCGGTCTCGGCGTGAACTCCGTCGTCGCGCTCCAGCTGGCGCCCCGGATGTCCTGGCCGGACGCCATGGGCATGGTGGTCCTGGCCGGCTTCATCGTGATGCTGCTGGTCGCCAGCGGGCTGCGCGAGCGCGTGATGAACGCCGTGCCCTACAGCCTGCGCAAGGCGATCTCGATCGGTATCGGCCTGTTCATCATGCTGATCGGTCTGGTGGACTCCGGCTTCGTCACCCGTATCCCGGACGTCGCCCAGACCACCGTCCCGCTCCAGCTCGGCGCCGACGGCCACCTCAACGGCTGGCCGGTCCTGGTCTTCGTCCTCGGCACGCTGCTCACCCTCGCGCTGATCGTCCGCAAGGTCTCCGGCGCGATCCTGATCTCGATCGTCGCGATGACCGTGCTCGCGCTGATCATCAACGCGGTCGCCCATGTGACGAACTGGGGCCTGACCGTCCCGAAGTGGCCCGGCAACCCCGTCGCCACCCCGGACTTCGGCCTGCTCGGCAAGGTCAGCCTCTTCGGCGGCTTCGACAAGGTCGGCCTGCTGACCGGCATCCTCTTCGTCTTCACCGTGCTGCTGTCCTGCTTCTTCGACGCCATGGGCACGATCATGGGCGTCAGCGACGAGGCCAAGCTGACCGACGCCCAGGGCTATATGCCGGGCATCAACAAGGTCCTCTTCATCGACGGTGTCGCGGTGGCCGCCGGCGGTGCCAGCTCCTCCTCGGCCACCACCTGCTTCGTCGAGTCGACGGCCGGCGTCGGCGAGGGCGCGCGCACCGGCTTCGCCAACGTCGTCACCGGTGGGCTCTTCGCCGTCGCGCTGTTCCTCACCCCCGTCGCCACGATGGTCCCGTCCCAGGCGGCCACCCCCGCGCTGATCGCGGTCGGCTTCCTGATCCTGGCCGGTTCGGTCAAGGAGATCGACTGGGCGGACTACACCCTGGCGGTCCCGGCCTTCGTGACCATGGTGATGATGCCGTTCACCTACTCGATCACGAACGGCATCGGCATGGGCTTCATCACCTTCGTGCTGCTGCGACTGGCGGCGGGCCGGGCCAAGGAGATCCCGGCCGCGATGTACGTCGTCTCGGCGGTGTTCGCGTTCTACTACCTGATGCCGGCCCTCGGCCTCACGTGATCCCCGGGGGTCGCCTGCCCCTGGAGGTCAGGTGACCCCGTAGAACCTCTCCGTCTCCTCGACGGCGGCCGAGAACCGCTCGTCGAAGTCGTCTCGAATGAGCGTCCGGACCACATAGTCCTGGACGCTCATTCCTCTTCTGGCCGCGTGATGCCGGAGCCGGTCGAGCAGCTCCTTGTCCATCCGCAGGCTGAGCACACTGGTCCCCATGCCTACGAGGGCGCCACATCCGCGCGCCCGGCGCGTCACTTTCCGGACTTGTCTCACTCGTACGGGTGATGTTCAGGTTCAGTGGCCGAGGTCACGGGCATACGGCGTGTCCCGGGTGGTCTTTAGTTAGGGTAATGAGTTACTCTAAAGAACATGCCGGACCTTACCCATGGCGACGACGCAGCCGCCGTGAACGACCTCCGCTCCGCCGTGATGCGACTCTCGCGACGGCTCAAGCACCAGCGGGTCGACGAGTCACTGAGCCCCACCGAGATGTCGGTGCTGGGCACCCTTTCCCGCTGCGGCCAGGCCACCCCCGGTGAGCTTGCCCGCAAGGAGCACGTCCAGCCGCCCTCGATGACCCGCATCGTGGCCCTGCTGGAGGCCAAGGGGCTGGTCCGTCTGGAGCCGCATCCCGAGGACCGCCGCCAGAAGGTCGTCAGCAGAACCGAGCAGGCCGAGGCGATGCTCGAGGAGAGCCGCCGCAAGCGCAACGCGTTCCTGGCCGGCCTGGTCGACGGCCTCGACGAGGACGAGTGGGCGAAACTCCGCGCCGCCGCCCCCGTGCTGGAGAAGCTCGCACATCTGTAAGACGCTCTACCGAGGAGGCGAACCCACTTTGAGTACGGGATCCGGAGTACCTTCCGCCCCCGCACCGACCGCCCCTACTACCCCCACACCCCGCAAGTCCTCGATGTTCAGCTCGCTGCGGGTCAGGAACTACCGCCTGTTCTTCGCGGGCCAGGTCGTCTCGAACATCGGCACCTGGATGCAGCGCATCGCCCAGGACTGGCTGGTCCTCGGCCTCACCGGCTCCGCGACCGCCGTCGGCGTCACCACCGCCCTGCAGTTCCTGCCGATGCTGCTCTTCGGCCTCTACGGCGGAGTCCTGGTCGACCGGCTGAACAAGCGACGCGCCCTCCTCGTCACCCAGACCTCGATGGCCCTCACCGGCATCGCGCTCGCGCTGCTGACCCTCTCCGGCCATGTCCAGGTCTGGCACGTCTACCTCGCCGCCTTCGCCGTCGGCCTCGCCACGGTCGTCGACAACCCGGCCCGCCAGTCCTTCGTCTCCGAGATGGTCGGCCCGGACCAGCTGCAGAACGCGGTCAGCCTGAACTCCGCGAACTTCCAGTCCGCCCGCCTGGTCGGCCCGGCCGTCGCCGGTCTGATGATCACCGGTGTGGGCACCGGCTGGGCGTTCCTCTTCAACGGCCTGTCCTTCGTCGCCCCGATCGTCGGCCTGCTGCTGATGCGCGCACGTGACCTGCACGTCGTCGAGCGCGCGCCGCGAGGCAAGGGCCAGCTGCGGGAGGGCCTGCACTACGTCGCCGGCCGCCCCGACCTCATCTGGACGATCGTCCTGATCGGGTTCGTCGGCACCTTCGGCTTCAACTTCCCGGTCTACCTCTCCGCCTTCGCCGACGACGTCTTCCACGCCGGCGCCGGTTCCTACAGTGCCTTCAACACGCTGATGGCGGTCGGCTCCCTGGTCGGCGCCCTGCTCGCGGCCAGACGCGGCACGGCCAGGATGCGGGTGATGATCGCGGCCGCGGTGGCCTTCGGCGCCCTTGAGGTGGTGGCCGCCACGGCCCCGTCGCTGTGGCTGTTCGCCCTGCTCATGGTGCCGATCGGCATGTTCGGCATGACCGTCAACGTCACCGGCAACACCACCGTCCAGATGGGCACCGATCCCGCCATGCGCGGCCGGGTGATGTCCCTCTACATGATGGTGTTCATGGGCGGCTCGCCGATCGGCGCGCCCATCGCCGGCTGGATCACGGACGCGTACGGCGTCCGGGCGGGCCTGGCCGTCGGCGGTGCGATCGCCGCGTCCGCCGCGATCGGCATCGGCCTGGTCCTCGCCCGCGTCGGCGACCTGCGCGTGTCGGTGGCCTGGAACCACGGCCACCCGCGGGTGCGGTTCGTGCCGCGCGAGCAGGAGCAGCTGGCCACGGTGGCGTGACCCGCGTGTTGATCACGGGTGTGATGGAAGTCGCATGAGATGACTTCTCCCGTTATGTCCCATGTCCTGCACAGGGCCTTTACGGGAAACAGGAGCATCCGCATGGCATCCACGGCGTCCACGGCATCTACGGCGTCCAAGGCACCCAAGGCAACACCGGTATCGACCCCGGGACCCCGGCCCCGCGCACGGCGGCTGGCCGCGGTCGTGCTGGCTCTGGGCACGGTCGGCGCGCTCGCCGGCGCGGCGCCGCCCGGGATCGCAGACGCACCGCGCAAGGGCGATCACGGCTTCCTGGAGCGCGACCTCGTCTCCGACCTTCCGGGCCGGGCGGAACTGCAGGACCAGAACCTCGTGAACCCCTGGGGTCTGGTCAGCACGCCGAGAGGCGCGATCAGGGTCTCGAACAACGGATCCAACACGTCCACGGTGTACGCGGGCGCGCGGGTCGGGCGGCCGGTCAGAGTCCTCGCGCCCGTCGTGCAACTGCCCGACACCGCCGACCCGACCGGCATCGTGCGCAACGACAGCGACGCCTTCCGTTACACCGCCAACAACCGGTCCGGCCCCGCGCGGTACATCTTCGCGGGGGAGAACGGCGGCCTCTTCGCCTTCAACCCGGACGTGGACCCGACGAACGCCGCCCAGGTCGTGCAGGAGGACGACGCCGTCTTCAAGGGCCTGACGCTGGTGGAGTGCGACAAGAAGGGCACGGACTGCCGCAAGGGCGGCGAGCGGCGGTCGCGCATCCTCGTGGCGAACTTCCGCGACGCGCGCATCGACGCCTTCGACGCCGACTTCAACCAGCTGAACCTGCCCGCCGACGCGTTCCGCGACCCGCGTCTCCCGGCCGGCTACGCACCCTTCGACGTCAAGAAGTTCGGCGAGCGCGTCTTCGTGACCTACGCCCTGCAGGACGCGGCCAAGCACGACGACGTCCCCGGCGCGGGCCACGGCTTCATCGACGTGTTCACCACCAGGGGCAGGCTCCTCGGGCGCTTCGCGAGCCGGGGCGTGCTCAACTCGCCCTGGGGCCTGGAGACCGCGCCCAGAGGGTTCGGGAAGTTCGCGGGTGACCTGCTCGTCGGCAACTTCGGCGACGGCCGTATCAACGCCTTCGACCTGCGGACCGGCAGGTTCGAGGGGACCCTCCGGGACCGCAACGGGCAGCCGATCGAGATCGACGGCCTGTGGGGCTTGCAGCGCGGCACTCCGCTGTCCGGCGGCAAGGACAGCGTCTGGTTCTCCGCGGGCATCGAGGACGAGGCGCACGGGCTGCTCGGCACCCTGCGCGCCGAGCCCTGAGGCGGCCGCCGCGGTTACACTCGGCGGCCACGGCGGGCGATTCCGGCCTTCCGTCACCGCACCCCGGGTGCTCGCCGGGCGGTCACACCCGCCGGGCGAGCACCTGCCCCGGCCAGTCGTCCAGGGCGGTGTAGGTGTCGGTGCGGCTGAAGCCGTTGCTCTCGTAGTAGCGGACCAGTCTGCCGTCGGCGCCCGCGTAGCAGTCCACCCGCAGCAGCGAGACCCCGGCCCGCGCGGTCTCCTCGGCCGCGTGCACCAGCAGGGCGCTGCCGACTCCGTGCCCCTTGAACCGGCGGTCGGAGGCGAGCCAGTGGATGTACCGCTCGGGCTCACCGGGCGCCGGCACATGGGCCAGATAGGCGCCGGGCCCGTCGGTGAGGGTCAGCGTGGCGGCCGGTACCCCGTCGGCCTCGGCGATGTAGGTCACACCCTCGTCCATGGCCCGGACGACCGACTCCACCGTCTTCTCGCGCTGCGACAGCGGCTCGGTCCCCCACTGCCCGGTCCGCCCCTGCCCCACCAGCCATTCCACGCAGCTGTCGAGCATGCCGAGGATCGCGGGTATGTCGTCGGGCCCGCCTTCTCTGATGGTGATCCGCATCTCCCCATGATGACAGGGTGGTCGGCATGAGACTCTTCGCAGCCGTGCTGCCCCCGCCGGAGGTGGTCGCCGAACTCGCCGTCGAGGTAGACCGGTTGAAGAAGCTGCCCGGCGCCGGGGCGCTGCGCTGGACCGGCCGCCCCGGCTGGCACTTCACGCTCGCGTTCTACGGCGAGGTCGAGGAGGCCGTCGTACCGGACCTGTCGGACCGGCTGGCCCGCGCGGCCCACCGCACCGCCCCCTTCCCGCTGGCCGTCGTGGGCGGCGGGCAGTTCGGCCACGGCCGGGCCCTGTGGGCGGGCGCCGACGGAGACCTGGAGACCCTGCGCCTGCTGGCCGACCGCGCGGAGGCGGCGGCACGGAAGGCGGGGGTGCCGATGGGGGAGCACCGCCGCTACAAGGCCCACCTGACGGTGGCCCGCAGCCGGGACGCGGTGCGGGTACGGCCGTACGTCGAGCTGCTCGCCGAGTTCGCGAGCCGGACCTGGACGGTGGGGGAGCTGGCGCTGGTGCGCAGCAATCTCCCGACGTCGGGGGTGCCGGGGGAGCAGCCGCGGTACGAGGTGGTCGCCCGCTGGGGGCTGGGGGGAGCCGGTTAGGCTCGTTGCCGTGGACCCGAAGACCCGGAACCGGATCATGGCCGGTGCGCTCGTGCTGTTGTTCGTCGTCGTCGCGGTGGCGTCGGCGATGAGGTGAGGGCTGGGGAGCTGCGGCCGGCCGGTTCGCGGCTGCGGGCCGGTGGGGGGCTGGGCGCGCCCACGCGGCGGTAACCGCATATCGACCCAGCCCCGTGCCCCTGACGGGGCGCTGCCCTTGACGTCAGCCTTACCAGGCGAAGGCCTCCGGGGACGGCCCCGGGCCCGGGAAGATCTCG
The DNA here is from genome assembly GCF_040652235.1 of Streptomyces sp. NPDC048277. Taxonomy (NCBI): domain Bacteria; kingdom Bacillati; phylum Actinomycetota; class Actinomycetes; order Kitasatosporales; family Streptomycetaceae; genus Streptomyces; species Streptomyces sp. NPDC048277. The sequence goes on along the minus strand of NZ_JBEZLQ010000012.1, from coordinate 114,200 downwards.
TCCAGGCCGGCCAGGAGCTCCTCGCCGAGTTCGAGCTCCACCGCCCGCAGCGCCGACTCCAGCTGCTCGCCGGTCCGCGGGCCGACGATCGGGCCGGTCACACCCGGCCGGGTGAGCAGCCAGGCCAGGGCCGCCTCACCGGGCTCCACCCCGTGCTTGTCCAGCAGGTCCTCGTAGGCCTGGATCTGGGCGCGGATGGTGGTGTTGGCGAGGGAGTCGGCGGCCCGTCCGCCGGCCCGGCGCCCGCCCTCGACCTCCTTCTTGATCACGCCGCCCAGCAGTCCGCCGTGCAGCGGCGACCAGGGGATGACGCCGAGGCCGTAGTCCTGGGCGGCCGGGATGACCTCCATCTCGGCGCGCCGCTCGGCGAGGTTGTAGAGGCACTGCTCACTGACGAGCCCGATGGTCCCGCCGCGCCGGGCGGCGATCTCGTTGGCCTGGGCGATCTTGTAGCCGGGGAAGTTCGAGGACCCGGCGTAGAGGATCTTCCCCTGCTGCACCAGCACGTCGATGGCCTGCCAGATCTCCTCGAAGGGAGTCCGCCGGTCGATGTGGTGGAACTGGTAGACGTCGATGTAGTCGGTCTGTAGCCGCTTCAGGCTGGCGTCGACGGCCCGTCGGATGTTGAGGGCGGACAGTTTGTCGTGGTTGGGCCAGGAGTCGCCGTCGCCGGCCATGTTGCCGTACACCTTGGTCGCGAGCACGACCTTGTCGCGGTGCGCGGGGCTCTTGGCGAACCAGGTGCCGATGATCTCCTCGGTCCGCCCCTTGTTCTCACCCCACCCGTACACATTGGCGGTGTCGAAGAAGTTGATGCCGGCGTCCAGCGCCGCGTCCATGATCGCGTGACTGTCGGCCTCGTCGGTCTGGGGGCCGAAGTTCATGGTGCCGAGGACGAGTCGGCTGACCTTGAGTCCGGTGCGTCCGAGCTGCGTGTACTTCATGGTCACCCACCCAACGGCGTGGAGTGCGCTCTAGGCAAGCACCGCGTCAGCCGTCCTGCCAACGGAACCCGACGACCGGGCCGCCCTTCGGCGCCTGAGGCATTGGGTGACGGCAGCCCCCGGGCGGTCAGTCGCGGGGGAACTCGTCGGTCTTGAGGGTGAGGCCGAGGTCCGTGACGGTGAGGTCGACATCGCCGCCGAAGGTGACCGTCGTCTCCGTGATGTAGTCGCCGTCCTTGGGCTGGGTGTACAGGTGGCACTTGCCCTGGTAGGGGTCGGCGATGAGGTAGACGGGGACTTCGGCGACGGCGTAGGCGGTCTTTTTGGGGCCGTAGTCATTGGCCGCGGTGCCTTTCGAGATGACCTCGGCCACGAATGCGACGTCTCGGCAGTTCCAGAGGCCCTTCTCGTCCTTCTGTGCGGCCTCGGTCACGAGGGTCACGTCGGTGGCGAAGCCGTTGAGGTGCCCTGGATAGTCGATGCGGACATCGGACTTCACGCGCTTGCGCGGGTACTTGGTGCGCAGTTGCTCGTAGATGTCGGCGATGATCTCCCAGTGCGTGTCCCGCTGCGGCGACATGAAGATGGCCCCCTCGACGATCTCGACCTTGTAGCCCTCGGGGGTCGTCCGCTCAAGCGACTCGAACAGGCTGTCCAGAGTCAGCTCGCCGCTGTCGTCGGCCATCTCGATCCTGTCTTCAAGGACGGTCATCGTGGCGCTCCTCCCCGGCTGCCCAGGTCGGGTGCGGCCGCGCGGTTCAACGATACGCACGGTGACCGGGCAACGGCGGAAATCGGTCAATCCGTTCCGGCCTCGTACTCCTGTCCGACCCCCCACCCCTGCCACATCGCCTTCGCGAACGCCTCCGCTATCCGGTGCTCGCCGCTCGCGTTCGGATGCGTGCCGTCGTAGGTGTCGGTGTGGATGTCGTACGACTCCGGCGGTGACGCGAGCAGGAGAGGGGACCGGGGTTCGTCCAGGTCGGCCACGGCTTTCGCCAACAGGTCGTTGAAGAGCGCCACTTGTTCGGCGAACGGCTCGTCCGACGTGGCCCGGACGTTAGGGATCACCGGCAGCACGACCATGCGGACACGCGGCCTGGTCTCCCGCGCCGCCGCGACGAAGGACCGTACGTTCGCCGCCGTCTGCTCCGCGTTCGTGTAGAAGCCCAGGTCGATCAGGCCGAGGGAGACCAGCAGGACATCGGCGCGACAGGACCGCACCGCCTCCCCGATCAGCGGGGCCATGTGCAGCCAGCCCTCGCCCCAGCCGGCCAGGTGCGCGCGGGGGAAGTCGGGATCGGCGTAGGCGTACGACGTGGGCGCGTCGGCGAGCTTGTCGTACAGCGCCTCGCGCGGGCCGACCAGCGTGAACGGGCCGCCGTACGTCGCGCACAGGTGCTGCCACATGCGGTACCGCCATGTGTGTTCACCCGTGCTGCCGATCGTCATCGAGTCCCCGACGGGCATGAACCTGAGCATCCGCTCATGATGGACGATCAGGGGGAGGGGCGGGGTGTGAGTACCGCCACGTCCCCCGTCATGAAACACAGGGCGGGATGGCAGGCTTGGGCCCATGCGCCGACGATCACTCGCTCTTCTCGCCGGGCTCCTGCTCACGGGTGCCCTCGCCTCCGCACCCGCCGCCTCCGCCACGGACGGCACCGGCGACGAGGGGTTCACCATCAAGGATCCGCGCATCACCGAGTCCAGTGGTCTCGCTGCCTCCCACCTCCATCCTGGCATCTACTGGACGCACAACGACAGCGGTGACGGCCCGTACATCTACGCCGTCGACAGCGCGACCGGGAAGACGGTCGCGAAGGTCACGCTCACCGGCGTCGGCACACCCCGTGACGTCGAGGCCATCTCGATAGGGCCCGACAACCAGATCTACGTCGGTGACATCGGCGACAACTTCGACGGCCGGTGGCCGTACGAGTGGATCTACAAGCTGCCCGAGCCCAAGAAGCTAGTCGACCAGACCGTCCGCGCCACGCAGTACGTCGTCAAGTACGCCAACGGCCCCCGTAACGCCGAGTCGCTCATCGTCCATCCCAAGACCGGGCGCGTGTACATCATCGACAAGAAGGAGGACGGCGGGCATCTCTACGAGGGCCCGGCCACCCTTTCCTCCTCCGGCGCCAACATCTTCAAGCCCATCGCCACCGTCGACCTCTGGGCCACCGACGCCGCCTTCTCGCCCGACGGCAAGCAACTCGTCGTACGCGGCTACTTCGGCGGCATCTACTACGACTGGAACGGCGGCGAGATCAAGCGGGAGGGGCGGCTCGACGTGCCGCTGCAGAAGCAGGGCGAGTCGGTGAGCTACTCCACCGACGGAACCAGGCTGATGTACGGCAGCGAGGGGTCCGACAGCCCCGTGCAGGCCGAGGACGTTCCCGGCGGAAGCGGTAAGTCTGCTTCCAGCAGCGGGAGTTCGGCCTCCGGTGGGGGCAGCGGCAGTCCCGTGACCGGCGGGGTCAAGACCGGCGCGATCGCCGTCGGCGTCGTCGTGCTCGCGCTCTTCGGGCTCCGGCGACTGCGGCGCACCCCTGCGCGCCGTCACTGATCCGGACGGGGAACGGGTCGCCGTACGTCTTGACGTGATGATGGTGCGTCAGTTTCCTGGGAGGTACGCGGCGCATGGGAGCGCTCCCATCGGTTCCGGGGCCGCGCCCCCTCCCGAGAGGAACATGCCATGTTCCGCTTACGCAGCCTGCGAAGAGCGCTGTGTGCTGCCGCCGCCGCGCTCCTCCTGCCCCTGGTGTCGCTCGCCGGCGCGGACTCCGCGCACGCGACGACGACCGCTGTCGGGGCCCCCACCAGGGCCACCACCGCGGCCACCACCGCCGGCGCCGCCGTCGAGGCGAACGCCGGGGCCGGCTACTGGCACACCAGCGGCCGGCAGATCCTGGACGCGGCCGGGCAGCCGGTCCGGATCGCCGGGATCAACTGGTTCGGCTTCGAGACCGCCAACTACGTGGTGCACGGCCTCTGGTCGCGCGACTACAAGAGCATGATCGACCAGATGAGGTCGCTGGGCTACAACACCATCCGGCTGCCCTACAGCGACGACATCCTCAAGAGCACGACCGTCCCCAACAGCATCGACTTCAGCAACGGCAAGAACGCCGATCTGCAGGGGCTGAATTCACTGGGCGTGCTCGACCGGATCGTGGCGTACGCCGGCCAGGACGGCCTCAGGGTCATCCTCGACCGGCACCGCCCGGACGCCGGCGGCCAGTCGGCGCTCTGGTACACGTCGGCGGTCCCCGAGTCGACGTGGATCGCCGACCTGAAGGCGCTGGCGGCGCGTTACGCGTCCGATCCGACCGTCATCGGCATCGACCTCCACAACGAGCCGCACGATCCGGCCTGTTGGGGCTGCGGGGACGCCTCCCTCGACTGGCGGCTGGCCGCCGAGCGCGCCGGGAACGCCGTCCTGTCCGTCAATCCCGACCTGCTGATCTTCGTCGAGGGCGTGCAGACGTACAACGGCGTCTCGGGCTGGTGGGGCGGCAACCTGATGGGCGTCGCCCAGTACCCGGTGCAGCTGTCCGTGGCGAACCGGGTGGTGTACTCGGCCCACGACTACGCCACGAGCGTGGCCCAGCAGAGCTGGTTCAGCGATCCGACGTTCCCGGACAACATGCCGGGGGTGTGGGACAGGTACTGGGGCTACATCTTCAAGCAGAATCTCGCGCCCGTGTGGGTCGGCGAGTTCGGTACGACGCTCGCCTCGACCGTGGACCAGAAGTGGCTCGCGGCGCTGGTGAGTTACCTGCGTCCGACCGCGACCTACGGCGCCGACTCCTTCCAGTGGACCTTCTGGTCCTGGAACCCCAACTCCGGTGACACGGGCGGGATCCTGAAGGACGACTGGGTGACCGTGGACACGGTGAAGGACGGGTATCTGGCCAGCGTCAAGGCGCCGTTGTTCCCGAGCAGCGGGGGCGGCGGGAGCGGCGGGGGCGGAAGCGGCGGCGGGGGTACGTCCGCCGCCTGCTCGGCCTCCTACGCCGTGAGCAGCGACTGGGGGAGCGGCTTCAACGCCGACGTGACGGTCACCAACACCGGTACGACCGCGATCGGTTCATGGACGGTGACCTGGATCTGGAGCGGCTCGCAACAGGTGACGAACATGTGGAACGCGTCGTACACCCAGAGCGGACAGACGGTGACGGCGGTGAACGCCTCGCACAACGGGGCTGTCGCGGTGGGCGGTTCGGCGAGCTTCGGGTTCGGGGGCGCGCCGGGCGGCGGGGGTGTGCCGAGTGTGAGCTGTACGGCGACATGAGGTGACGTGATGTCAAAGAAGGGCGCCCGGTGCCTTGTCCGTGCACCGGGCGCCCTTCACCGCTGTACGCGCTACAGCTTCTCGATCACGTAGTCGACGCACTTCGTCAGCGCCTCGACGTCCGCCGGGTCGATCGCCGGGAACATGGCGACGCGGAGCTGGTTGCGGCCGAGCTTGCGGTAGGGCTCCGTGTCGACGATGCCGTTGGCGCGCAGCACCTTGGCGACGGCGGCCGCGTCGATCTCGTCGGCGAAGTCGATCGTGCCGATGACCTGGGAGCGCTTGGCCGGGTCGGAGACGAACGGGGTGGCGTACTTCGACTCCTCCGCCCAGGTGTACAGCCGGGTCGAGGAGTCCTTCGTGCGGCCGGTGGAGAAGGCGAGGCCGCCCTGGCCGTTCAGCCACTCCAGCTGCTGGTTGAGCAGGAAGAGGGTGGCGAGGGCCGGGGTGTTGTACGTCTGGTTCTTGCGGGAGTTGTCGATCGCCGTGGGAAGCGAGAAGAACTCCGGCACGTGGCGGCCGGACGCGTGGACGCGCTCGGCGCGCTCGATCGCGGCCGGGGAGAAGACGCCGATCCACAGGCCGCCGTCGGAGGCGAAGGACTTCTGCGGGGCGAAGTAGTAGACGTCGGCCTCGGCGATGTCGACCGGGAGGCCGCCGGCGCCGGAGGTGGCGTCCACGAGGACCAGCGCGCCCTCGTCGGCGCCCGCGACCCGCTTGATCGGCATGGCGACACCGGTCGAGGTCTCGTTGTGGGTGAACGCGTAGACGTCGACGCCGGCCTCGGCCTGCGGCTCCGGGTGGGTGCCCGGGTCGGAGGCGATGACGGTGGGCTCGGCCAGCCAGGGGGCGAGCTTGGCGGCCTTGGCGAACTTCGACGAGAACTCGCCGAAATTGAGGTGCTGCGACTTGTTGTCGATCAGACCGTGGGTGGCGACGTCCCAGAAGGCGGTGGATCCGCCGTTGCCGAGGATGACCTCGTAGCCGTCCGGGAGGGAGAACAGGGAGCTGATGCCCTCACGGACCTGGCCGACCAGGTTCTTGACCGGGGCCTGGCGGTGGGAGGTCCCGAGGAGGGACGTACCGGTGGCGGCCAGCGCGTCCAGCGCCTCCACCCGGACCTTGGAGGGACCCGCGCCGAACCGACCGTCCGCGGGCTTGATGTCAGCAGGAATCTGGATGTCAGCCACGAGCCGGAGGGTATCCCTTCGCTGAAACGGGACGGAAACGTGTCCGTCCGATGAGACGAGATCGCCAAGCCGTGGACTTGTGAGGTTGTACGACGATATTGGCCCGGCTGTGGAAAAGTCTCGGTGACTGAGTGTGATCGGATGCATCCTGGACGCATGACGGAACTGGCGGCGGAATTGCGGAGTGCCGTCCGGGGCGACGTCGGCTTCGATGTCACGTCCCGGGCGCTGGTCACGATGGACGCGTCCAACTACCGGCGGGTGCCGGTGGGGGTGGTGGCGCCCAGAGACGCCGACGATGTGGCGGCCGCGCTGGAGGTGTGCCGGTCACGCGGAGTGCCGGTGGTCGCGCGCGGCGGGGGCACGTCGATCGCCGGGCAGGCGACGGGCACGGGTGTGGTGCTGGACTTCACCCGCCATATGAACCGACTGGTCGATCTCGACCCGATCGGATGTACGGCCGTGGTCCAGCCGGGCCTGGTCCTGGACCGCCTCCAGGAGGCCGCCGCCCCGCACGGCCTGCGCTTCGGCCCGGACCCCTCCACCCACGGCCGCTGCACGCTCGGCGGCATGATCGGCAACAACTCCTGCGGATCGCACAGCGTGGCCTGGGGGACGACCGCGGACAGTGTGCGCGAGCTGGACGTGATCACCGTGAGCGGACGGCGGCTGCGGCTGGGGCAGGGCTGGTCGGGCGCCCCGGACGGCCTGCGTGCCCTCGTGGACGGGGAACTCGCCCGGCTGCGCACCGGCTTCCCTGACCTGCCCCGCCGTATCTCCGGGTACGCGCTGGACGCGCTGCTGCCCGAGAGGGGCGCGGACGTGGCCCGCTCCTTCTGCGGGAGCGAGGGCACGCTCGGGATCCTCACGGAGGCGACCGTCCGCCTGGTCGCGTCACCGCGCGCGCGTGCGCTGGCCGTGCTGGGGTACGCCGACGAGAGCGCGGCCGCGGAGGCGGCGGCCGGTCTGCTGGCCTTCGGCCCGCTGACGGTGGAGGGCATGGCCGCCGACCTGGTGCGGTCCCCGGCCGGACTGCCGCGCGGCGGGGCCTGGCTGTTCGTCGAGACGGGCGGGGAGACGGGGGAAGAGGCACGCGCGCGTGCGGAGACGATCGTCCGCGCGGCCGACGCGCTGGACACGACGGTGATCACCGACCCGGCGGAGCAACGGGCCCTGTGGCGCATCCGCGAGGACGCGGCCGGTACGGCGACACGCATGCCGGACGGCTCCGAGGCCTGGCCGGGCTGGGAGGACTGCGCGGTACCGCCGGCCCGGCTGGGCGCGTACCTCCGGGACTTCAGAAGCCTGCTGTCCGCCCACGGCCTGCGAGGCACCCCGTACGGCCACTTCGGCGACGGCTGCATCCACGTCCGTATCGACTTCGACCTGCTCGGCGAGGAGGGCGTGGCCTGCTTCCGCCGCTTCTCGGAGGAGCTGGCCGGGGTGGTGGTGGCGCATGGCGGCTCCCTCTCCGGGGAGCACGGGGACGGCCTGGCGAGGGCGGAGCTGCTGCCCAGGATGTACGGCACGGAGATGGTGGCGCTGTTCGAGCGGGCGAAGGGGGTGTGGGACCCCGACGATCTCCTCAACCCCGGCGTCCTGGTCAGGCCGGCCCCCCTGGACGCGAACCTCCGTTTCTCCGTCCTCCCCCGCGAATCGGTGGACGTGGCCTTCGGCTACCCGTCCGACGGCGGCGACTTCTCGGCGGCGGTCCGCCGCTGCGTGGGCGTGGCGAAATGCCGTACGACCGAGGTCTCCGGCCCGTCCGTCATGTGCCCGTCCTTCCGGGCGACGGGCGAGGAGGAGCACTCGACGCGGGGCCGGGCCCGGCTGCTGCACGAGATGCTGGCGGGTGAGGTGGTGACGGACGGCTGGCGTTCGACGGAGGTCAGAGACGCCCTCGACCTCTGCCTGTCCTGCAAGGGGTGCCGCTCGGACTGCCCGGTGGGGGTGGACATGGCGACGTACAAGGCGGAGTTCCTGCACCACCACTACGCGGGCCGGCGCCGCCCGGCCGCCCACTACAGCATGGGCCGGCTGCCGGTGTGGCTGCGCCTGGTGGCCCGCACCCGTACGGCGGCGGTCGTCAACGCGCTGGCTTCCGTACGACCGCTGGCGGCACTGGCGAAACGCCTGGGCGGGATCGCGCCCGAGCGGAGGATCCCGCGCCTCGCGAGGGAACCCTTCAGCCGGTGGGAGCGGCGACGGCAGCGGAAGCGGCTGGGGGAGTGGGTGACGGCCGCGCAGGCGGGACGCCGACCGGACCTCCCGGCGCAGACGGCCTTCCTCTGGCCGGACACCTTCACGGAGTACCTGTCACCGTCCGTGGGGCGGGCGGCCGTACGGGTGCTGGAGGCGGCGGGAGTGGCCGTGCTGGAGCTGCCTGCGCGGCGGTGGAAGGCACGTCGATCGAACGACGGCGGGCTGGAAGGCTACGGCATGTCCGTCCTGAACCCTCGCCGGCCCCGCGCCTGCTGCGGCCTCACATACCTTTCGACGGGCCAACTGGACCGCGCCAGAGCGGTGTTGCGCCAGACGCTGGACCTGCTGGAGCCGTTCCTCCTGCTGGGCTCGGACCTGGACGTGGAGCCAGAGTCGGACCCGGACCCGGACCCGGCCCCGGAGCTGGAGTCGGACGAAGAGTTCCGGTACCCGCCGCCGTTCGTCGTCCTGGAGCCCAGCTGTGCCGCCGCCCTCCGGTCCGACCTGCCGGAGCTGCTCCCCGACGACCCCCGAGCGGCCCGTCTCGCCGCGAGGGTGCTCACCTTCGCGGAGGCTCTGGAGCGCCTGGCCCCCGACTGGACCCCGCCCCGCCTGGACCGCCCGGTCACGGGGCAGACCCACTGCCACCAGCACGCGGTACTCGGCGACGCCCCGGACCGCCGCCTCCGCGAGGCCGCCGCCCTCACCGGGGACCTCGTCGGCGGCTGCTGCGGCCTGGCGGGCAACTTCGGCTTCGAGAAGGGCCACTTCGAGGTGTCGAGAGCTTGCGCGGAGGAACAGTTGCTGCCCGCGGTGAGGGAGGCGGACCCGGGCACGGTGGTCCTGGCGGACGGCTTCTCCTGCCGGACCCAGCTGGAGCAGCTGGCGGGGGTGCGGGGAAGACACCTGGCGGAAGTGCTGGCGGAGGCCCTGGAGAGCTAGGGACTAGAGAGCCAGGGCACGGTAGCGGGCCAGGGCCTCGCGGGCGTCCGGGACGAAGGAGTCCCGGGCGGCCAGGCCGGACAGTTCGGCGGGCGTCACCCAGGCGTGCCAGGCGACCTCCGAGGGATCGGGCCGGACCGGTCCCGTGACGACGACCTCGTGCAGGCCCAGCCAGTAGGGGGAGATCACGCCCTCGCACAGGAACTTGAGCAGGAAGCGGGGCCGGGCCACGACCCCCAGCTCCTCGGCCAACTCCCGTGCGACCGCGGCCTCGTACGACTCGCCCGCGGCGACGGCTCCGCCGAGCATCCAGTTGAACTGCCCGGGGAAGAGAGGAATGGTGTCGGCCCTGCGGTGCACGAGGAACCGCCCGTCGGCATCCCGGCACACGGTCGTCGCGATCCGATGCAGCAGTCGGCACCGGATCGCCGCGCCCCGCTCCACCACGCCCACCACTCGGTCCCGCTCGTCCACCTGATCGACCAGTTCACCCAGTTCGCCCAGCTCACTCGGTTCGCTCATGGCGACACGATGGCAGGAGGTGCCGTGGTAGGGAGGGGAGATGATCGGTCGGCTGCCTCTGGATGACCAACTCGACGCCCTGCGTGGTGTGTTGAGCCGTAACGACGTCCTCGTGGAGGTGCTGGAGCGGAGTGCGGCGCTCGGGCTGCCCGGGTGGTACGTGACGGCGGGGTGCCTGTTCCAGACCGTGTGGAACGTGGTCACGGGGAGACCGCCTGCCAACGGCATCAAGGACTACGACCTCTTCTACTTCGACGGTGACGACCTGTCCTGGGAGGCGGAGGACCGGGTGATCCGGCGCGGGCGGGAGGCGTTCGCCGGGGTGCCGGCCGAGGTCGAGGTGCGGAACGAGGCCCGGGTGCACCTCTGGTACGCGGAGAAGTTCGGGGTGCCCTGTCCGCCGTACGGGTCGACCGAGGCCGCGATCGACAGCTTCGCGGCGACCACCTGCTGCCTGGGCGTCCGGCTGGAGGAGGGCGGCCGATGGCGGGTGTACGCCCCGCACGGGCTGTCGGACGTGTTCAACCTCGTCGTCCGGCCCAATCCGGTGCTCGCCCCGCGGTCCGTCTACGAGGAGAAGACGGCCCGCTGGCGCGCGTGGTGGCCCGAGCTGACCGTGCTGGAGTGGCCGTGAGCGACACGCCCTCCGCGCTGTGCGGAAACGGGTGGGGAGCACCGCGCGTCTGTTGTTCTTGATCGCATCATCGGTCCGAGAACCCGAGGAGCCCCCGCGCATGACCGCAGACCTCCGCCACCGCCTCCACCTCCGCCTCCAGCCCGTGTCCCGTGCCGAGCACCTCGCCTTCGTCGGCTCCCGTTCCTCCGCCAGCCATATGCAGCTGCCGTCCTGGGGAGACGTGAAGCCCGACTGGGAGGCGGAGAGTCTGGGGTGGTTCGACGGGGAGGGGCGGATGGTCGGGGCCGGGCTGGTGCTGTTGCGGCCGTTGCCCAAGGTGAAGCGCTATCTGGCCTATCTGCCCGAGGGGCCCGTCATCGACTGGCACGACCCCGACCTGGACCGCTGGCTCGATCCGCTGCTGGCGTATCTGAAGGAGCGCGGGGCGTTCTCCGTGAAGATGGGGCCGCCCGTCGTCGTACGACGGTGGAGCGCGGAGGCGGTCAAGGCGGCGATCGCCGATCCGGCGGCCCGGCGGCTGCGGGACGCCGAACCGACCTCGTACGAACCCCACGCCCTCGACCTCGCCGAACGGCTGCGCCGGACGGGCTGGCGGCAGGCGGAGGCGGGCGGCGAGGAGGGGTTCGCGGTGGGCCAGCCCCGGTACGTGTTCCAGGTGCCGTTCGCCGGGCGGTCGTTGGACGACGTCCAGCGCGGGCTCAACCAGCAGTGGCGGCGCAATGTGAAGAAGGCGGAGAAGGCGGGCGTCAAGGTGGTCCGCGGCGGGTACGAGGACCTGCCCGCCTTCTACACCCTGTACGCGGAGACCGCCGAGCGCGACCGTTTCATCGCACGTCCCCTCTCCTACTTCCAGCGCATGTGGACCGCGCTGACCGCCGAGCACCCCGACCGTATGCGCCTCTACCTCGCCCACCACGAGGGCGATGTCCTCGCCGCCGCGACCATGATCACCGTCGGTGCGCACGTCTGGTACTCCTACGGCGCCTCCACCGGCCACAAGCGCGAGGTCCAGCCGAACAACGCCATGCAGTGGCGGATGATGTGCGACGCCCACGAGCTCGGCGCCGCCGTCTACGACTTCCGGGGCATCACCGACACGCTGGAGGAGTCCAACCACCTGCTGGGGCTGCTCCGTTTCAAGGTGGGCGCCGGCGGGGAGGCCGTGGAGTACCTGGGCGAGTGGGACTTTCCGCTCAACAAGCTGCTCCACAAGGCGTTCGACGTGTACATGGCCCGCCGCTGACCCACGTTCGGGCCGGCCGGAGCGTTCAGCTTCCTCAGTCTCATAAGGAGACTCTCAGGTTCGTAAGAGAACTCTCAGGTTCGGGGTCGTTATACAGCTGTTACCCAGGTATTCACAGCGCCTGTTTGCCTTTCGAAAGCCGACTTTGCCGTTCCTTGAGGTCTGGGCCGTGTAAGTTCATCGGTGTCGGGCGGCGGGGATTGCCGAGGATGACGATCCGAAATCCCCGTACAACAGCCCAAGAGAATTCTCGCACCACTTGCACTATTGCACTTCGAAACTCTCAAGGAGTCGGAATGAGCTTCAAGAAGCTGGCCCCGCTGCCCCCCAAGCCGAAGAAGCAGGTCCCCCCGCCGCCGCTGCCGAAGCCCAAGAAGAAGGCTCCGAAGCCGGCCCCCAAGCCGATCCCCGGCGACCAGGACAACTGAGTCAGCCATAAAAAGGACCGACGGTTCGCCGTCGGTCCTTTTTCGCTCCTGAATTTCCGTGATTCCAGTGTCGGAGAGTGGAGGTATGTGAAATGCGCGTGAAGGAGAGTGAGGGCGCAGAATACGAGTACGAAGTCGACGACTCGGAATACGAGGACGACGACGATGACGACGAGTACACGCCCACCATCCCGTCCCGCACCGCCTTCCGCCGCTTCTGGCCGCTGACCAAGGGGCTGCGCGGCTGGCTGGTGATCGTCTGGGTGTGCACGGTGATCGCCGCGCTCGCCGAGACCGAGGCCATCCTCCTCTTCAGCGACCTCACCGACCACGCCCTGCAGAAGGGCTCCCTCAGCGCCTTCTGGAGCCCGGCCGGCAAATGGCTGGGCATCGCGATCGTCGGCGCGATCGTCGCGTACGCCGGCAACTCCCTTGCCGCCTGGGTCACCGAACGCTTCGTCATGCGGCTGCGCGAACACATCTTCGACCATGTCCAGCAGCTGCCCCCGCACTTCTTCCAGCGCCACCGCCAGGGCGACCTGCTCTCCCGTCTGACCAGCGACGTCGAGGCCATCGAGACCATGGTCGTCTCCGGGCTCATCGGCGCCGCGTCGGCCCTGTTCAGCGCCCTGTTCTACGCGGCCGCCGCGTTCTGGCTGCGCTGGGACCTGGCCGCCGCCACCTTCGTCCTCGCCCCGCTGTTCTGGCTGGCCGCCCGCCGTTTCTCCGGCTCCATCAAGGACGTGTCACGGGACGGCCGGGTCGCCGACGGCGCGATCACGTCCGTGGTCGAGGAGTCGCTCGGCAACATCGTGCTGACGCAGGCGTACGGCCGCCGCGACGCCGAGCGCCGCCGTCTGAACGAGGAGGCCAACGCCTGGTTCCGCGCCTCCGTCCGCTCCACCCGCCTCAACGAGGCCTACGGACAGCTCGTCGCGGTCATCGAGACCGTCTGCGTCCTCGCGGTCATCGGCATCGGCGCCTGGGAGATCTCCACCGGCCGCATGACCCTCGGCCAGCTCCTCGCCTTCTCCGCCTTCCTCGGCTACCTCTACCCGCCGGTGCGCGGCCTCGCCCAGCTCGGGCTCACGATCACCGCCGCGACGGCGGGCGCGGAGCGGCTGATCGAGATCCTGGACGTGGAGCCGTCGGTCACCGACCCCCGGCGCGGCTCCGGCACCGACGCCGGCCGCCCCGACGGCACGGTCGAGCTCCGCGACGTCGGCTTCCGCTACCCCGGCGCGGACAAGACCGCGCTGGAGGGACTCTCCTTCAGCGTCAGCCCCGGCGAACTCGTGATCATCACCGGCCCCAGCGGCGCGGGCAAGTCCACCGTCTCCAAGATGCTGCTCCGCTTCTACGACCCGGACAGCGGCGAGGTCCTCCTCGACGGCGTCCCGATCCGCGACTTCCCGCTCGACCGCTTGCGCGAGTACATCACCCTTCTCCCGCAGGAGACCCTGGTCCTGCACGACACCGTCCGCGCCAACATCGCCTGCGGCCGTCCCGGCGCCAGCGACCAGGCCATCGAGGACGCGGCGAAGGCCGCCGACGCACATGACTTCATCATGAAGCTCCCCGAGGCCTACGACACGAGGGTCGACCCCAACTCGGCCCGTCTCTCCGGCGGCCAGCTCCAGCGCCTCGCCATCGCCCGCGCGATCCTGCGCGACGCCCCCGTCCTCGTCCTCGACGAGCCGACCACCGGCCTGGACGCGATGGCCGCCCGCCGGGTCGTCAAGCCGCTGCGCCGCCTGATGACCGGCCGTACGACCATCATGATCACCCACGACCTCAACCTCGCCCCCGACGCCGACCGCATCCTCGTCGTCGACCGAGGCCGCATCGTCGAGACCGGCCGCCACGACGAACTCCTCGCCCGCGGCGGCGCCTACTCCCGGCTCCACCGCTCCCAGAACAACGCGATCATGGACACCGGCGAACTGCGCCTGCCGCTGTTCGTCGAACAGGGAGCACCGGCGGAAGCGGCGGCACAGGCTCCGTACGCGGCGACCGCGGCGCAGGCTCCGTACGCGGCGGCCGCGGCTCAGGGCGCCGGCGGCGGGTACGCCTACCAGCAGCCGTACGGGAACGTGTACGACTACGACTACGACGCGTACGCGGCCGCCGGGCTATGGCCCCAGCCCATGTACCAGGCACCCATGGAATCGGCGATGCCCATGGAGGCGGTACCCATGGAGGCGGCCCATATGGACGCCGGATACGGCGCAACCGTCCCGACCACCCTCTCCGACGGCCGCCCACTGTTCCGCGACGAGGAACCCTGGCCGGGCATCTGAGCGGCCCCGGCCCGGCATCCGGGCCGCCCTCCGCGCCTGAGACCCTTCCACCACCCGCCCACGGCCGAGCGGCCGGCGGGTGCCTCACCCGGTGGCCGGCTCGCGCGGCGACGCCGCGTCAACGGCTCTCTCGTTCCGCTGGTCGTCATCACCGCGGTTCTCGGGGGACTGTTGGGTGGCAGCCCCGCCCCGACGGGGCCCGCCAGAACGAGAGAGTGAGAAACGAGTGGGCAAGAGCGGATTCGGCATACCGCCGAAAGCATCACCGGACGTCATCGCCGCACGAAATGTACTGGCTGACAAGGTATGCCGGGAACTGGAGCGGGGCGGGCTTCCCGTCCATCGGGGCGATGTCGAAGGCGACTCGTCACACGAGGCATCCGGCACGTGCGTGCACGTCGACCCGTCCATCAGCGGTGGCGTCTTCGCCGAATGGTGCACGGGTGAAGATCTGAGAGACGCTGCTGTGGAGATTCTCGAAAGGGGCGACTTCTCAAGCATCCCTCCGGCGCTCCGGCATCACGAAACCGTCGTCCAGTGCATGGCCGCGGCTCTCGCGGGAATTCTGGCCTCGGCGGGATTCGAGGTCCAGGAGGCCGATCCGCACACACATGGGAGAGCGGTCCTCGTCAAGGGCATCCACGCATAATGCGCCCCTGATTTCCGGCGTCAGGTTGCCGAAGCCGAGACCTCACGGCTTCGGCAGCCTGGCCCGCGACCGTGTTCGGCGTACCGGGCTGTTGTGTGATGGCGTCTGCGCCGGGCTTGGCTTCCTGAGGTCAGCACGCGCATCAGCTCCTGGCCGGACGTGGTCGGTGCGCCGTACGACGTCACCTCCACCGCGTCCTCGGACGGGTTCTGCACCGGTACCAACGGCTGTGACTCCCTCCTGACCTGTGACTTCCCGGACACCGCACTCGCCGACTGCGTGGGCGACACCTCGGTGGACGCCACAGCCAAGGCACGAGGCACCACGGTCGCAGGCCTGGGCAAGGACGTCCTGCGGGCGAACAAGACTGAGAACTGCGCGCTGATGACGTCTGTACGACTACGACGACCAGGTCCGTACCGTGACCCCGCAGAACCCCAGCGCCGGACCGCGCGCCGACCTGATGCGGTACATCCTGGAGAACCGGTAGCCGATGCGTATCCGAATCAGCGCCTACGAGGGGCCGCTCACCGTGCAGTTCGAGCCTTCGGGCATGGAGTACGAACTGTCCTTGGGAGACCACCTCGACGTCCTTTTCCCGCCCGCGCCCGATGACCAGGTCGGTGGCCATGTCGCGTACGTGCCGGGCATGGCGACCGTGTTCGCCTCCTCGGACGCACCAGGGTTCACCCGGGCCTGGAACGCGAACGGCGAGGAGGTGACCACCTGACGTCGCCGCTCGTCCCGGAATCACCGGAATGTGGGCCGGGCCCTCAACCCCTGCGTCCCGGGGCCCCGGCGCTTGATGTGGCTCGCATCTCACCATCCAGGACAGTCCCATAAGGGGTTCGCACGCCTGTCTCAGTCCATTACCCTGGACTGAGAAGTGCATCGTAATGAACAACGAATCCCCTGGACCGCCCGTGACCACCCCCAGCACCTCACAGCCGACGTCGACGTCCATACCGGCCCCGGTGTCCGTGCCCGCCGCCACCGGCATCGCGGGCCGGTTCGGCTCGCTCGGGCCCGTCGGGCTGGTGCTGGCCGGCGGGATCTCCGTGCAGTTCGGTGGCGCCCTCGCCGTCACCCTGATGCCCAGGGCGGGCGCGCTCGGCGTGGTGACCCTGCGGCTCCTCGCGGCCGCGGTGATCCTGCTCGTCGTCTGCCGGCCGCGGCTGCGCGGCCACTCCCGCACCGACTGGGGCACGGTGATCGTCTTCGGCATCACCATGGGCGCGATGAACGGCCTCTTCTACGAGGCCGTCGACCGCATCCCGCTGGGCCTCGCCGTCACCCTCGAAGTGCTCGGACCGCTCGCCCTGTCCGTGCTGGCCTCCCGGCGCCTGATCAACACCCTCTGGGCGGGACTCGCGCTGGGCGGTGTCTTCCTGCTCGGCGGGGGAGGCTTCAGTGATCTCGACCCCATAGGTGTCGCCCTCGCCCTGGGCGCCGGCGCCATGTGGGCTACCTACATCATCTTCAGCGCCCGTACCGGCCGCCGTTTCCCGCAGGCCGACGGTCTGGCGCTGGCCATGGCGGTCGCGGCCCTGCTGTTCCTGCCGCTGGGCATCGCCGAGGCGGGCACCAGGCTCCTGGACCCGACCACCCTCGCCCTGGGCTCGGCGATCGCGGTCCTCTCCTCCGTCCTGCCCTACACCCTCGAACTCCTCGCCCTGCGCCGCCTCCCCGCCCACACCTTCGCCGTCCTCATGAGCCTGGAACCGGCCATCGCCGCCACCGCCGGCTTCCTCATCCTCGACCAGGCCCTCACGGCCACCGAAGCGGCCGCCATCGCCCTCGTGATCGCGGCGAGCATCGGCGCCGTCCGCACCCAGGTGGGCCGCGGCCGCAGGGCGGCCAGTGGCTCGCAGCCGGATCCGGCGGGCGGCTCCCGGCCGGAGCCGGTGACCGGCCCTCAGCCGGAGGGGAACGGCAGCGCGTCCTGATAGCCGTTCAGCGGCCGCTGGATCTTCTTCACGGTCTCGGCGTCCAGCGCGACCGGCGCCGACTTCGTGCCCAGCCTCCCGCCGGGATGCCAGTTCCCCGTGACCGACACCCAGGTGTTGGCGGGCGGGATGCTGCTGCCGTAGATCCGCACCTTCACGGACTGAGCGTCGGCCGCGCAGCACGAGATGATGATCCGGGTCAGATCCCAGCTCCCGCCCCCCGCGACGGGCGTGACCAGCCCGCTCATCTGCACGGTCCGCCCCTTGATGGCCAGCGAACGGTCCTGTTGCACGCGGGTGGTGAAGTCCGTGAGCGTGATGGGCAGGGGTGAGGTCCCGGGCAGCGGATCGAAGCTGTCCTGCTCCGCCACCACCTTGGCGGGCTGCCGGGCGGCGGTGTACGCGCCGAGCGCCGGCGGGGCGTAGAAGAGCAGGCTCAGCGCGGGGAACAGCAGCAGCCAGGCGACACGGGGGACGGCCGAGTGGTCGTGACCGTGGTGCTGCCCGTCGTTGTCATGTGGTCCGGCGCCATGTGGTTGGCCCCCATGCTTCCCGTGTCCCTTCCTTCCCTCCCGCGCCGCCGCCTCCACGATGCCCAGCACCAGCAGCACGAACCCGGACACGATCAGCAGCGGACGCATCCCGGGCTTGACGTAGCGCAGGCACAGGTCGGTGAAGAGGGAGGCGTGCAGCAGGCCCAGGCCGCTGAGGACCAGCAGGGTCACCTGAAGCGGACGTCTCACAGCAGCACCCCTCCGACCACCACACTGCACAGGACCGCGACGACCGTCGTGGCGGCCGAGAAGCGCGCGGCGAAGGCCCGGCCGAAGGTGCCCGCCTGCAACGCGATCAGCTTGAGGTCGACCATGGGGCCGACCACCATGAACGCCAGCCGGGCGGTGGGGGAGAACCCCGTGAGCGAGGACGCCACGAACGCGTCCGCCTCCGAACACACCGCCAGGATGATCGCCAGCGCGGCCAGGAACAGCACCGACAGCCACGGCGAACCGGAGAAGGTGTCGAGCACCGAGCGCGGTACGGCCACGTTGAAGGTGGCCGCGGCCATCGCGCCGACCACCAGGAAACCGCCCGCCTGCAGGAAGTCGTGCTGGAAGGCGCGCCGGAACTCCGTCCAGCGGCTGTGCCCCGGCTGGTGCCCGGTGTGCCGTACGGCGGGCCGCAGCCACTCCTCCCGGCCCAGCCAGAGCCACAGCCAGCCCATCACGGCGGCGGTGACCAGCGAGGCGAGCAGCCGGGCCAGCACCATCAGGGGGCTGCCCGGGAAGGCGATGGCGGTGGCGGTCAGGACGACCGGGTTGATGGCGGGCGCGGAGAGCAGGAACGCGAACGCGGCGGCCGGCGCGACCCCGCGCCCGATCAGGCTGTTCGCCACCGGCACCGACGCGCACTCGCACCCCGGCAGCACCACCCCGGCGATCCCGGCGACCGGCACGGCCAGCGCGGGCCGCTTCGGCAGCAGCCGGGTGAACACCCGCTCCGGCACGAACGCGTTGATCGCCCCCGACAGCGCCGTACCGAGCAGCAGAAACGGTGTCGCCTGCACGGCCACGGCCAGACACACCGTCTGCCAGGCCTGCAGCGCGGCCTTGCTCACGCCCTGGCCGAGGAGGAAGAGGGCGGTGCCGGGCAGCACGGCGGCGGCCACCAGGAGCAGCGGCCAGAGGCGGGGGAGTCCACGCGCGGGTGCGTCGTCGACCGTCGTGGCCACCGCGTAACCGCCTGCCGGGGGCTCTACGACGACCGTCGCCTCCGGCCCCATGGCGAGTTCGTCAGTCCTCCGCACGCCCCGCACGCCTCACACATCACTCCATCGCCGGATGTTCGCATCGAACATAGGGCATGGGGACAGCGGTGGAACGGCGGGCCGCCCCAAGGATTGCCCCAGGGTCGCCCCAGATGTCCCCAAGGAGCCCCAAGCAGGGCAGATCCCGGGGCGGGCCGGCGGGGCAAATTCATGCAAGCACGCTTGATTGTTTCTGTCGCCGCTGCCATGCTCCTCCCCATGTCCGACCCGACGCCCGTCATCGACGACCTGCGTGAGGAGAGCGCGGAACTCGACCGGCTCGTAGCCGAGTTGGGAACCGAGCAGTGGGCTCTCGCCACCCCCGCGCCCCGCTGGACCGTCGCCCACCAGATCGCCCACCTCGCCTGGACCGACCACTCCTCGCTGCTGGCCGTGACCGACCGGGACGCCTTCGCCCGCGAGGTCGAGAAGGCGCTGACCGCGCCCGGGGACTTCGTGGACAACGGGGCGGAGGACGGCGCCGCCAAGCCCCCCGCACAGTTGCTCGCGGACTGGCGGGCCGGGCGCGACGCCCTGGCGGAGGCGCTGCGCGCGGCGCCCGAGCGGGCGCGTTTCCCCTGGTACGGCCCGCCCATGTCGGTCGCCTCCATGGCCACCGCCCGGCTGATGGAGACCTGGGCGCACGGCCTGGACATCGCGGACGCGCTGGGCGTGACCCGCACCCCCACCGACCGGCTCCGGCACATCGTCCGGCTCGGCGTCCGCACCCGCGACTTCGCCTTCGGCGTGCACGGACTGCCCGTGCCGTTCGAGGAGTTCCGCGTCGAACTGACCGCCCCGTCCGGCGAGCCGTGGACCTACGGTCCCGAGGACGCCGACGACCGTGTCACCGGCCCCGCCCTCGACTTCTGCCTCCTGGTCACCCAGCGCGCCCACCGCGCCGACCTCGCCCTTCGCGCCGAGGGCCCCGAAGCCGACCGCTGGCTGGACATCGCCCAGGCCTTCGCGGGCCCGCCCGGCCCCGGCCGCACCCCGAAGGGCGGCCCCGAGTGACCCTGCGCATAGGCAACGCCTCCGGCTTCTACGGCGACCGCTTCGACGCGCTGCGCGAGATGCTCGACGGCGGCGAACTCGACGTCCTCACCGGCGACTACCTCGCCGAGCTGACCATGCTCATCCTGGGCCGCGACCGCCTCAAGGACCCCGGCGCCGGATACGCCCGCACCTTCCTGCGCCAGCTGGAGGACTGCCTGGGCCTGGCCCACGAGCGGGGCGTGCGGATCGTCACCAACGCGGGCGGCCTCAACCCCGCCGGACTCGCCGACGCCGTACGGAAGCTGGCCGACCGGCTCGGCATCCCTGTGCGCGTCGCACATGTGGAGGGCGACGACCTCACCGCGGCCCACCCCGGCAGCCTCGCCGCCCACGCCTACCTCGGCGGGTTCGGGATCGCCGAGTGCCTGCGGGCCGGCGCCGACATCGTGGTCACCGGCCGGGTCACCGACGCGGCCCTGGTCACCGGGCCGGCCGCCGCCCACTTCGGCTGGCGGCCCGGGGAGTACGACCGGCTCGCGGGTGCCGTGGTCGCCGGCCACGTCCTGGAGTGCGGGACCCAGGCCACCGGCGGCAACTACGCCTTCTTCGCCGAAGCGGAGGCCGCCGGCCGGGACATGCGGCGCCCCGGCTTCCCGCTCGCCGAACTCCACGAGGACGGCAGCTGCGTCATCACCAAGCATCCCGGCACCGGCGGTCTCGTCGACGTCGGCACGGTGACCGCCCAGCTCCTGTACGAGACCGGCGGCGCCCGGTACGCCGGACCCGATGTCACCGCCCGCCTGGACAGCGTCCGGCTGAGCCAGGACGGCCCCGACCGGGTGCGGATCGAGGGGGTACGCGGCGAGGCACCGCCCCCGACCCTCAAGGTCGGCCGCAACAAGCTCGGCGGCTTCCGCAACGAGGTCGTCTTCGTGCTCACCGGGCTCGACATCGAGGCGAAGGCCGCGCTCGTGCGGGAACAGATGGGCGAGGCGTTCACCAAGGCGCCCCCGTCGGAGATCCGCTGGGAACTCGTCCGCACCGACCGCCCCGACGCGGACACCGAGGAGACGGCCAGCGCGCTGCTCCGCCTCGTCGTACGGGACCGTGACCAGGAGGCCGTGGGCCGGGCGCTGAGCGGAGCCGCCGTGGAACTGGCGCTCGCCGGCTACCCCGGCTTCCATGTGCTCGCACCACCTGGGAAGGGCTCGCCCTATGGGGTCTTCGAGGATGTCTACGTCCCTCAGGAGGAGGTGCCCCATGTGGCCGTCCTCCACGACGGGCGACGGATCCCTGTGGCACCGGCCCAGGACACCCTCGTACTCCAGGATCCGCCCGCACCACCCCTGCCCGAGCCGCTCCCCGTGGGCCCCACCCGACGGGCGCCCCTCGGACTCGTCGCCGGGGCGCGCAGCGGCGACAAGGGCGGCAACGCCAACGTCGGCGTCTGGGTGCGGTCGGAGGAGGCCTGGCGGTGGCTGGCGCACACCCTCACCGTCGACACGTTCCGCCACCTCATCCCCGAGAGCCGCGAGCTGACGGTCACCCGGCACCTCCTCCCGAACCTGCGCGCCCTCAACTTCACCGTCGAGGGCATCCTCGGCCGGGGCGTGGCAGCCCAGCACCGTTTCGACCCCCAGGCCAAGGCCCTCGGCGAATGGCTCCGCTCCCGCCACCTGGACATCCCGGAGGCCCTGCTGTGACGGTCATCGAGACCACGCTCGACACCCGCGCCCCCGACTACCGGGCGAACCGCGACGCCATGCTCGCCAAGCTCACCGACCTGGAGACCGAGCACGCCAAGGCCCTCGCGGGCGGCGGCGCGAAGTACGTCGAACGGCACCGGAAGCGCGGCAAGCTCCTCGCCCGCGAGCGCATCGAACTCCTCCTCGACCCCGACACCCCCTTCCTGGAGCTGTCGCCGCTCGCGGCCTGGGGCAGCGACTACGCCGTCGGCGCCTCGCTCGTCACCGGGATCGGGACCGTCGAGGGCGTCGAGTGCCTGATCACCGCCAACGACCCGACCGTGCGCGGCGGCGCCAGCAACCCCTGGTCGCTGAAGAAGGCCCTGCGCGCCAACGACATCGCCCTCGCCAACCGGCTGCCCTGCATCAGCCTGGTCGAGTCCGGCGGCGCCGACCTGCCCTCGCAGAAGGAGATCTTCATCCCCGGCGGGGCCATCTTCCGCGACCTGACCCGCCTCTCGGCCGCCGGAATCCCCACCATCGCCGTCGTCTTCGGCAACTCCACGGCCGGCGGCGCCTACATCCCCGGCATGTCCGACCACGTGATCATGGTCAAGGAGCGCGCCAAGGTCTTCCTCGGCGGACCGCCCCTGGTGAAGATGGCGACCGGCGAGGAGAGCGACGACGAGTCCCTGGGCGGTGCGGAGATGCACGCGCGCGTGTCGGGTCTCGCCGACTACTTCGCCGTCGACGAACCGGACGCGCTGCGGCAGGCCCGGCGAGTGGTCGCCCGCCTCAACCACCGCAAGGCACACCCGGATCCGGGCCCGGCCGAACCGCCCAAGTACCCCGCCGACGAACTGCTGGGCATCGTCCCCGGCGACCTCAAGATCCCCTTCGACCCGCGCGAGGTCGTCGCCCGGCTCGTCGACGCCTCCGACTTCGACGAGTTCAAACCGCTGTACGGCAGCAGCCTCGCCACCGGCTGGGCGAGCCTGCACGGCTACCCGGTCGGCATCCTGGCGAACGCCCAGGGCGTCCTTTTCTCCGAGGAGTCCCAGAAAGCCGCCCAGTTCATCCAGCTCGCCAACCAGCGCGACATCCCGCTCCTCTTCCTCCACAACACCACCGGCTACATGGTCGGCAAGGAGTACGAACAGGGCGGGATCATCAAGCACGGCGCGATGATGATCAACGCGGTCAGCAACAGCCGCGTACCGCACCTCTCCGTCCTCATGGGCGCCTCCTACGGCGCCGGCCACTACGGCATGTGCGGGCGCGCCTACGACCCCCGTTTCCTGTTCGCCTGGCCCAGCGCCAAGTCGGCCGTCATGGGCCCGCAGCAGCTCGCCGGCGTCCTCTCGATCGTCGCCCGCCAGTCGGCCGCCGCGAAGGGGCTGCCGTACGACGAGGAGGGCGACGCCGCCCTGCGCGCCATGGTCGAGCAGCAGATCGAGTCCGAGTCGCTGCCGATGTTCCTGTCCGGGCGGCTGTACGACGACGGCGTCATCGACCCGCGCGACACCCGCACCGTCCTCGGCCTGTGCCTGTCCGCCCTCCACACCGCCCCCTACGAGGGCGCGCGGGGCGGCTTCGGCGTCTTCCGGATGTGAGGCTCATGATTTCCACCCTGCTGGTCGCCAACCGCGGCGAGATCGCCTGCCGGATCTTCCGCACCTGCGCCGAACTCGGCATCCGGACCGTCGCCGTGCACTCGGACGCCGACGAGAACGCGCTCCACGCGCGCGTGGCCGACACGGCGGTACGACTGCCGGGCGCCACACCCGCCCACACCTACCTGCGCGGCGACCTGGTGGTGAAGGCCGCCGTGAGCGCCGGCGCGGACGCCGTGCACCCCGGCTACGGCTTCCTCTCCGAGAACGCGGACTTCGCCCGTGCGGTCCTCGACGCCGGCCTGCTCTGGATCGGGCCGCCCCCCGAGGCGATCGAGGCGATGGCGTCCAAGACGCGCGCCAAGGAACTGATGGGGATCGCGCCGCTCGGTGACGTCACCGAGTCCGACCTGCCGGTGCTGGTGAAGGCGGCCGCGGGCGGCGGCGGGCGCGGAATGCGCATCGTGCGCCGCCTCGAAGAGCTGAGCGCCGCACTGGAGGGCGCCCGCGCCGAGGCCACGAGCGCCTTCGGCGACGGCGAGGTCTTCGTCGAGCCCTACATCGAGCGCGGCCGCCATGTGGAGGTGCAGATCCTCGCCGACACGCACGGCACGGTGCGGCCACTGGGCACGCGC
This sequence comes from Streptomyces sp. NPDC048277, assembly GCF_040652235.1. NCBI lineage: Bacteria > Bacillati > Actinomycetota > Actinomycetes > Kitasatosporales > Streptomycetaceae > Streptomyces > Streptomyces sp. NPDC048277. The sequence goes on along the minus strand of NZ_JBEZLQ010000012.1, from coordinate 90,164 downwards.
GACTGCTCGCTCCAGCGCAGACACCAGAAGGTGATCGAGGAAGCACCGGCCCCCGGGCTCCCCGAGGGACTGGAGAAGGAACTGCACGCGCAGGCCGTGCGCGCCGCCCGCGCCGTCTCCTACGTCGGCGCGGGCACCGTAGAGTTCCTCGTCGCCGACGGCAGGGCGCACTTCCTGGAGATGAACACCCGCCTCCAGGTCGAACACCCCGTCACCGAGGCGGTGTTCGGCATCGACCTGGTCGCCGAACAGCTCCGCGTCGCCGAGGGCCACCCCCTCCCGCCCGACGCACCACGCGCGCGTGGCCACGCCGTCGAGGCCCGCCTCTACGCCGAGGACCCCGCCCGCGACTGGGCCCCGCAGACCGGCACCCTGCACCGGCTCGCCGTACCCGACAGCGTCCGCCTGGACACCGGCTACACCGACGGCGACGACATCGGCGTCCACTACGACGCGATGCTCGCGAAAGCCGTCGCACACGCCCCCACACGCGCCGAGGCGCTGCGCAAACTGGCGCACGCGCTCGAGAACGCCACCCTGCACGGCCCCACCACCAACCGCGACCTCCTCGTCCGCTCCCTGCGCCACGAGGAGTTCACGACGGCCCGCATGGACACCGGCTTCTACGAGCGCCACCTCACCACCCTCACGGCGCCCGCCCCCGACCCGTACGCCCCGCTCGCGGCCGCCCTGGCCGATGCCCACGGCCGCTCCCGCTTCGGCGGCTGGCGCAATGTCCCCTCGCAGCCGGGGACCAAGCGCTACCTCATGGCCGACGAGGAGCACGAGGTCCACTACCGGCACACCCGCGAGGGCCTCACGGCAGACGGCGTACGGGTCGTGCACGCGGGCGCGCGTCTGGTCGTACTGGACATCGACGGCGTACGCCGGAAGTTCGAGGTGTCCAGGTACGGCGACCAGGTCCACGTCAACAACACGGCCCTCACCGCCCTGCCCCGCTTCCCCGACCCGAAGGCCCAACTGGCACCGGGTTCCTTGCTGGCCCCGATGCCGGGAACGGTCGTACGCGTGGCGGACGGCCTGGAGGCCGGTTCGGCGGTGGAGGCCGGCCAGCCCCTCCTCTGGCTGGAGGCGATGAAGATGCAGCACCAGATCACGGCGCCGGTGACGGGAACGCTGAGCGAGTTGCGGGTCGTGGTCGGACAACAGGTAGACCCCGGCTCCCTATTGGCGGTAGTACAAGCGCCCTTTTAGGGGCGCGGGGAACTGCGCGACCAGCCACGACGATCCCGCACCCGAAGGAGCCACCATGCCCCCCCAAATCGAATCCGACGAACACAAGGCACTCCGCGCAGCGGTAGCCACCCTCGGCGCCAAATACGGCCGCGACTACATCACCCGAGTCATCGCCGAGGGTCGGCACCCCACCGAACTCTGGCAAGAGGCGGGCAAACTCGGTTACCTCGGCGTCAATCTCCCGGAAGGGTACGGCGGCGGAGGCAGCGGCATCACCGAGCTCTCCATCGTCCTCGAAGAACTCGGCGCGGCAGGCTCACCCCTGCTCATGCTCGTGGTCTCGCCGGCCATCTGCGGCACCGTGATCTCCCGCTTCGGCACCGAGGAACAGAAGCGGGCCTGGCTTCCCGGACTCTCCGACGGCTCGCTCCTCATGGCCTTCGGCATCACCGAACCCGACGCCGGCTCCAACTCCCACCGCATCACCACCACCGCCCGCCGCGACCCGGACACCGGCGACTGGCTGCTCACCGGCCGCAAGGTCTTCATCTCCGGCGTCGACATGGCCGACGCGGTCCTGATCGTCGGCCGCACCGAGGACGCCCGCACCGGCAGCCTCAAGCCCTGCCTGTTCATCGTCCCGACGGACGCCGAGGGCTTCCACAAGCACCCGATCGACATGGAACTCACCGCGGCCGAGAAGCAGTTCGAGCTGACCCTGGACGACGTACGGCTGCCCGCGGACGCGCTCGTCGGCGACGAGGACGCGGGCCTGCTGCAACTGTTCGCCGGTCTCAACCCGGAGCGGATCATGACGGCCGCGTTCGCGATCGGCATGGGCCGCTACGCGCTCTCCAGGGCCATCGAGTACGCGCGCGACCGTACTGTCTGGAAAACGCCCATCGGCGCCCACCAGGCCATCGCGCACCCGCTCGCCCAGGCGCACATCGACCTCGAACTCGCCCGCCTGATGATGCAGAAAGCGGCATACCTGTACGACGCCGGGGACGACATCGGCGCAGGTGAGGCCGCCAACATGGCGAAGTACGCGGCGGGCGAGGCGTGCGTCAGGGCGGTCGACCAGGCCGTGCACACCCTCGGCGGCAACGGTCTCACCCGTGAATTCGGGCTCGCGTCTTTGATAACAGCCGCGCGCGTGGCTCGTATTGCTCCGGTGAGCAGGGAGATGATTCTCAACTACGTCTCCCACCAGACCCTGGGCCTGCCCAAGTCGTACTAGGCCGCCGCGCCCGCCTTGGAGGAACCGTGTTCCGCAGTGAGTACGCAGACGTTCCGCCCGTAGAACTCCCCATCCACGAGGCGGTGCTCGGCCGGGCCGCCGAGTTCGGTGACACGCCCGCCCTGATCGACGGCACCGACGGCACCACCCTCACGTACGCACAACTGGACCGGTTCCACCGGCGGATCGCGGCCGCCCTCGCCGACGCCGGCGTCCGCAAGGGCGACGTCCTCGCCCTGCACAGCCCGAACACGGTCGCCTTCCCGACGGCGTTCTACGCGGCCACGCGCGCGGGGGCCTCCGTCACCACCGTGCACCCGCTCGCCACGCCCGAGGAGTTCGCCAAACAGCTCAGGGACTCCGCCGCCCGCTGGATCGTCACCGTCTCGCCGCTCCTGGAGGCGGCCCGCCGGGCGGCCGAACTCGCGGGCGGCGTGGAGGAGATATTCGTCTGCGACAGCGCGCCCGGGCACCGAAGCCTGCTCGACATGCTGGGCTCCACCGCCCCGGAGCCACAGGTCGACATCGACCCGGCCGAGGACGTCGCCGCGCTGCCGTACTCCTCCGGCACCACCGGCATCCCCAAGGGCGTGATGCTCACCCACCGGCAGATCGCCACCAACCTCGCCCAGCTGGACGTCTCCGTCCCCTCGGGCCCCGGCGACCGCATCCTCGCCGTCCTGCCGTTCTTCCACATCTACGGCCTCACCGCGCTCATGAACGTGCCCCTGCGCAACGGCGCCACCGTCGTCGTGCTGCCCCGCTTCGAGCTGCAGAGCTTCCTCTCCGCGATCCAGAACCACCGCATCACCGGCCTGTGGGTCGCCCCGCCGATCGTCCTCGCCCTCGCCAAGCACCCGCTGGTCGAGCAGTACGACCTGTCCTCGCTGAAGTACGTCATGAGCGCCGCCGCACCCCTGGACGCCCAGCTCGCCATCGCCGGCGGACAGCGCCTGGGCCTGCCGCCCGTCGCGCAGGGCTACGGCATGACGGAACTCTCCCCCGGCACGCACATCGTCCCCCTCGACGCCCTGCGCCAGGCACCGCCCGGCACCGTCGGCAAGCTCATCGCCGGCACCGAGATGCGGATCGTGTCGCTCGACGACCCGCACAAGGACGTCGGCGTCGGCGAACCCGGCGAGATCGCCATCCGCGGCCCCCAGGTCATGAAGGGCTACCTCGGCAAACCCGACGCCACCGCCGCGATGATCGACCCCGACGGCTGGCTGCACACCGGCGACGTCGGCCATGTCGACGCCGACGGCTGGCTCTACGTCGTCGACCGCGTCAAGGAGCTCATCAAGTACAAGGGCTTCCAGGTGGCCCCCGCCGAACTGGAGGCACTCCTGCTCACCCACCCGGACATCGCCGACGCCGCCGTCATCGGCGCCTACAACGAGGACGGCAACGAGATCCCGCACGCCTTCGTCGTCCGCCGGCCCACCGCCGACGGCCTCACCGAGAACGAGACCATGCTCTACGTCGCCGAACGCGTCGCGCCCTACAAGCGCGTCCGCAAGGTCACCTTCATCACCGGCGTGCCCCGCGCGGCCTCCGGAAAGATACTCCGCCGCGAACTGCGCGAACTCGCGAAGACCGGGGAACCCGAGGAGGGCCCATGACGTTGATCGGACACACGCGCGCGCGTGCCGTCGCCTCCCTCAGCCTCGACGCCTCCGACACCCGCAACGCCCTGTCCGCCGCCCTCGTCACCGAACTGGCCGAGGCCCTCACCGACTGCGCCAAGGACCCCGACGTCCGCGCGGTCGTCCTCACCCACACCGGTACGACCTTCAGCGCCGGCGCCGACCTGCGCGACCCGCCCGACCCCGACGCCCTCGTCCACCTCCTGCGCCAGATCGTCGAGCTGCCGAAACCGGTCGTCGCCCGCGTCACCGGCCATGTCCGCGCGGGCGGCCTGGGCCTGCTCGCCGCCTGCGACATCGCCGCCGCGTCGACCGGGTCCACCTTCGCCTTCACGGAGGTGCGCATCGGCGTCGCCCCCGCGGTGATCTCCCTCCCCCTCCTCCCCCGCACCGACCCCAGGGCCCTCGCCCGCCACTACCTCACCGGCGAACGCTTCGATCCCGCGGAAGCCGTCCGCCTGGGCCTGCTGACCACGGCCTCCGACGACGTGGACGCCGCCCTCACACCCATCCTCGACGGCATCCGCCGCTCCTCCCCCCAGGCCCTGGCCGAGACGAAACAGCTGCTCACAGCTAGGGTGCTGGAAACATTCGACCGGGACGCGGCCCACCTGACCGCGCTCTCGGCCCGGCTGTTCGCCTCCGACCACGCGCGCGAGGGGATGACGGCCTTCCTCGAACGACGGGATGCGGCGTGGGTGGTGTGAACACGAGTGCGGGTACGGCGGAACGCGCGCCGAAACAGGACCGCAGCCGGGCCACCCGGCAACGGCTCCTGGAGGCCGCCGTGGCCTGCCTCGCCGAGCACGGCTGGGCGGGCTCCACGGTCGCCGTCGTAGCCGAACGCGCCGGCGTCTCCCGGGGCGCCGCCCAGCACCACTTCCCGACCCGCGAGGACCTCTTCACGGCGGCCGTCGAGTACGTCGCCGAGGAACGCTCCACGGCCCTCCGCGCCCTGTTCCCCCAGGGAGCCGCGGGCGACCGCAGAGCCGTCGTCTCGGCCCTGGTCGACCTCTACACCGGCCCCCTCTTCCGCGCCGCCCTCCACCTCTGGGTCGCCGCCTCCAACGAGGCCCAGCTCCGCCCCCGGGTCACCGAACTGGAGGCCCGGGTCGGCCGCGAGACCCACCGCATCGCCGTGGACCTCCTGGGCGCCGACGAGACCCGCCCCGGCGCCCGAGAGACCGTCCAGGGACTCCTGGACATGGCGAGAGGCCTGGGCCTGGCGAACCTCCTGACGGACGACAGGGCGAGGCGGCGGCGGGTGGTGGAGCAGTGGGCGGCGCTGCTGGACGAGGTTCTATGAGAATCAGGGCGCGAAGCGCCTGATTCTCAGGGGCGCGGGGCGTTATCAGGCAACTCAGTGGGCGATATCCACATACCCCTCGATGTCCTGAGGCTTCCGCACCCCCGGCCCCACATACTCCGCCGACGGCCGCACCAACCGCCCCGTCCGCTTCTGCTCAAGAATGTGCGCCGACCACCCCGCCGTCCGCGCACACGTGAACATCGACGTGAACATGTGCGCCGGCACCTCCGCGAAGTCCAGCATGATCGCGGCCCAGAACTCCACGTTCGTGGCGAGCACCCGGTCCGGCCGACGGTTGTGGAGCTCCTCCAGTGCCGCCTTCTCCAACGCCTCCGCGATCTCGAACCGCGGCGCACCCAGCTCCCGCGCCGTCCGCCGCAGCACCCGCGCCCGAGGATCCTCGGCCCGGTACACCCGGTGCCCGAACCCCATCAGCCGCTCACCCCGGTCCAGCGCCTTCCTGACGTACCCGACCGCGTCCCCGGTCCGCTCGATCTCCTCGATCATCCCGAGCACCCGGGAAGGCGCACCGCCGTGCAGCGGCCCCGACATGGCCCCCACCGCACCGGACAGCGCGGCGGCGACGTCCGCGCCGGTGGAAGCGATCACACGCGCCGTGAAGGTCGACGCGTTCATGCCGTGCTCGGCGGCCGAAGTCCAGTACGCGTCCACGGCGGCGACATGCTTCGGGTCCGGCTCCCCCCGCCACCGGATCATGAACCGCTCGACGACCGAGTGCGCCTTGTCGATCTCCCGCTGCGGCACCATCGCCAGCCCCTGCCCACGGGCGGACTGGGCGACGTACGACAGTGCCATGACCGCGGCCCGCGCCAGGTCGTCCCTGGCCTGCGCCGCGTCGATGTCGAGGAGGGGCTTGAGCCCCCACACGGGTGCGAGCATGGCGAGAGCGGACTGGACATCCACCCGGATGTCACCCGAATGGACGGGGATCGGGAACGGCTCGGCCGGCGGCAGCCCGGGATTGAAGGCCCCGTCGACGAGCAGCCCCCAGACGTTCCCGAACGAGACATGCCCGACCAGATCCTCGATGTCGACGCCCCGGTACCGCAGGGCGCCCCCCTCCTTGTCCGGTTCGGCGATCTCCGTCTCGAACGCGACGACTCCTTCGAGCCCGGGTACGAAGTCGGACATGGCGGCTCCTCATGAGGTGTACGGCGGAGGCAAGTGCACCATAACCCCGAGTGCCAGAGTTGGGGAGCCCAACGGCACTCAGTGCCACTCCGTCACTCCCCGGTGCGGCACAGGGCGATACGGCAAGATGACCGCGTGACCGACCGCGACGCCGCCGCCTCCGACGACCTCATCCTCGACCCCGCCGCGATGCGCAAGCACTACCGGGCCGAGGGCCTCGACGAGAACGACCTGGCCGCACACCCCATGGACCAGTTCACCCGCTGGTTCGAACAGGCCGCGCGGGCGGCCCGCGACGGCATGATCTACGAACCCAACGCGATGGTCGTCTCCACCGCCGACGCCGAGGGCCGCCCCAGCTCACGCACGGTCCTGATGAAGCAGTACGACGCCCAGGGCTTCGTCTTCTACACCAACTACGACTCCCGCAAGGCCCAGGACCTCGCCGCGAACCCGTACGTCTCGCTGCTGTTCCCCTGGCACGCGATCGCCCGCCAGGTCGTCGTCACCGGCACCGCCCGCCGCACCGGCCGCGACGAGACCGCCGCCTACTTCCGCACCCGCCCGCACGGCTCCCAGCTCGGCGCCTGGGCCAGCGCCCAGTCCTCGGTCATCTACACCCGCGCGGAACTCGACGCCGCCTACGCCGAACTGAGCGCCCGCTACCCCGAGGGCGAACAGGTCCCGGTCCCCCCGCACTGGGGCGGCTTCCGCATCGCCCCCCAGACGGTCGAGTTCTGGCAGGGCCGCCAGGACCGCCTCCACGACCGCCTCCGCTACGTCGCCGACCCCGACGGCACCTGGCACGTGGAACGCCTCAGCCCCTGAGCGGGGCCCGCACACACAGACGACCCGCGAGCTCGGGTCCCTCCGCCTTACGACGAAGAAGCCGGCCGGACGTACCGGCGAGCTCGCGGGTCGGGTGACTGCTTGGGATTGGGCCGGCTGTACGCATCTGTCACGTGCTGGTCCGGCACCGCACTGGTGTGGTGTCGGGCCGCTAGCCCGCAGCCACCTCACGCGTCCGGTTGTCATACATCTGCCGAACCACCTCCCTTCTCGTGTGCTCCACACCCTACGAAGCGGACGGAGACCGCTCAAGGGATTTTTTTGAAGGTGACGTGTCGCGGCGGAGCCCCCTAGCGTTCCGGGCATGGCAGAGCGGCGGGTGATTCTCAGTGGGTCCGTGTTCGAGGAAGAGATCGGGTATGCGCGGGCGGTGGTGGACGGGGACTGGGTTCATGTGTCGGGGACGACCGGGTTCGACTATGCGGCCATGACCATCTCCGAGGACGTGGTCGAGCAGGCCGAGCAGTGTCTGCGGAACATCGGGTCGGCGCTGGCCGAGGCCGGGTGTGGGTTCAAGGACGTGGTCCGGGTGCGGTACCTGCTGCCCGCGCGGGAGGACTTCGAGCCGTGCTGGCCGGTGCTGCGGCGGGTGTTCGGGGACGTGCGGCCGGCCGCGACGATGATGGTGTGCGGGCTCTCGGACCCCCGGATGAAGATCGAGATCGAGGTGTACGCACGGCGGACGGCGGGGCGGTGAACGGCGGCTTGCAACGATTCCTTCAATCTTGCGGGAACACGGTGTGGGCTGCGTCACGTTCCAGTTGAATGAAGGTGAGTGAGTGAACCGACGCGCCGTGCGTGCGGACGCAGCCTGATGGGGGTCCAGGTGAGTGCTTCCCGGCGTAGTGGGACCACGGACGAGCTGGGGCCCGACGAGCCCGAGCCGGAACCGGAGCGTGAAGGTCCGGAGGACTCGGGTGGCTCCGACCTGCTCGCCGCGCTGCTCGACGGCATGGACGCGGCGCTGTGTGCCTTCGACGCGGACGGGTTCGTGACCCATTGGAACCGTGAGGCCGAGCGCATCCTGGGGTGGAGCGCGGCCGAGGCGGTGGGGCGGCACGGGTTCGCCGGGTGGGCGGTGCGCGAGGCGGACGCCGACGAGGTCGAGGGGCGGCTGATGGCCGCCATGCACGCGCCCGGGCGTCAGGTGCATGAGTTCGCGCTGCTCACCAAGGACGGCGGGCGGGTGCTCGTACGGACGCAGTCGGCGGCCGTGCGCGGTCCGGACGGCAAGCCCGCGGGTGTGTACTGCGCGTTCAGCGAGGTGCACGCGCAGATCGACCTGGAGCGGTCGATCGCGCTGAGCGAGGCCCTGTTCGAGGACGCGGCCTGGGGCGTCGTACTCGTCGACGCGGATCTACGGCCCGCCGTCGTGAACGCGCACGCGGCCCGGGCGCTCGGTATCGGGCGTACGTCGGCGCTGGGGCGGCCGCTGGGCGAGCTGCTCGCGCAGGGCGTGGAGGACCTGGAGGGCGCGCTCACGCACGTGCTGGCCGAGGGCGCGCCGCCCGCGCCGGCCGAGATGTGGGTGAGCGTACGGACGGCGGAGGGCGAGCAGCGCCAGTGCTGGCGTTCGGGGTTCGTGCGGCTGGCGTCGCCGCTCGCGGAGGAGCCGGTGCCGCTCGGGGTCGGCTGGCTGTTCCAGGACGTCACGCAGGCCAAGCAGGGCGAGCAGGAGGCGGCCATGCTGCGCTTCCGCGCCAACCAGCTGCATCGCGCGGCCCGCGCGGCCGCGGAGTGCGAGGACCCGGCGGAGGCGGCCACCGTCCATCTGGACTTCGCGCTGGCCGGGTTCGCCGATCACGCGGTGATCGACCGGGTGGTGGGCGGTTCCCGGGCCGACGGGGACGTGGGGCCGGTCCGGCTGGTGCGGATCGCGGCCACGCCCGCCGGGACGCCGGGGCCGAGTCTGCTGACGGGCGCGGCGGGGCTGCCGGTGCGCTACGAGGAGGGGCATCCGGCGCTGCAGTGCGTGGTGCGGGCCGGGAGTGTGCGGGCGGATGCCGGGTCGGTGCCGCCGGACCGTGCGCGGGCGTGGGCGCTGGACCGGCAGTGGCCCGGTGACGCGGTGCACGCGTTGTGCGCGGTGCTGCGCAGCCGGGGGCGGACGCTGGGCGTGGTGACGTTCCTGCGCGGGCCGGGCCGCAACCGTTTCGAGCGCGCGGACGCGACGTACGCGGAGGATGTGGCCGTACGGATCGCCGCGGCGCTGGACCTGACAGGGCTGCTGAGGGAGCGCTGAGCGCTTCGCTGGAAGTGCCGCGCAGTTGATCGTCTGCGGCGCCGTGGGGGCTGGTCGCGCCCACGCGGCGGTAGCCGCACATGAATACAGCCCCGCGCCCCTTCGGGGCGCCCCGCCCGCTCAGTGCTGGTAGAAGATCCGGTCGCGGTACTCCTCGAACACGCGGGCGTTCCACTCGTGGCCGCCGTCGACGTTGCCGGAGCGCAGCAGCGGGGGTTCGGTGCCGCGGTCGGCGAGGGTGGCCGCGGTGGTGGCGAGGACCGCCTGGAGCAGGGCGCTGGTGACGACCGTGGAGGCGGGTGCGAAGGGCGCCGGGATGGTGTCGAGGGTGAGTTCGGCGTCCCCGACGGCGATCTTCGAGTCGAGGACGACGTCGCAGTGGTCCTTGAGGTAGGTGCCGGAGGAGTGCCGGGAGCTGGTCTGCGTGGCGTACGCCACGGAGGTCACGCCGATGACCTTGGCGCCGCGGTCGCGGGCACCGATGGCCATCTCGACGGGCATGGCGTTGCGGCCGGAGAGCGAGATGATCACGAGGGCGTCGCCGGTGCGCAGGGGCGAGGTGTCGAGGACGGCGGTGGCGAGTCCGTCGACGCGTTCGAGGCGGGAGCCCAGGGTGGCGGGCATCACGTCGACGCCGACGAGACCGGGGACGGCGAGCAGGTTCATGAGGGCGAGGCCGCCGGCGCGGTAGACGACGTCCTGGGCGGCGAGGGAGGAGTGCCCGGCGCCGAAGGCGAACAGCCGGCCGCCGGCCGTGACGGTGTCGGCGAGGAGGGTGCCGGCGGTGGCGATGGCCTCGGCCTCCTCGTCGCGGACCCGTTGCAGGAGGCCGATGGCGGCGTCGAAGAACAGGTCGGCGGGCGTGCCGTCGCTCATGCGGTGCCCCTTCGCAGCGTCAGCGTGTGTGGCGGTGCCGTGTCGCGGATCACCCTCCGGTCTGGACCATCTCGGTGTCAATACGGCCGGGGCGGCAGCGGCCGGCCGAGTTGCCCGGCCCCCGTTCTTTCCGGTGTCGCCCGGTTGTCGGTGGGATCCGGCAGAATTGGTTGCAGGGCCAGCGCACGCGGCCGGGCTTCCGGCAGAGGTAATCGAGGGGCACGTATGTCCGGACTGATCGACACCACGGAGATGTATCTCCGCACCATCCTCGAGCTCGAAGAGGAAGGCGTGGTCCCCATGCGCGCCCGCATCGCGGAGCGGCTCGACCAGAGCGGGCCGACGGTGAGCCAGACGGTGGCGCGGATGGAGCGCGACGGACTGGTGTCCGTCGCCAGCGACCGCCATCTGGAGCTGACCGACGAGGGCCGCAGGCTGGCGACGCGCGTGATGCGCAAGCACCGGCTCGCCGAGTGCCTGCTGGTCGACGTGATCGGCCTGGAGTGGGAGCAGGTGCACGCCGAGGCGTGTCGCTGGGAGCACGTGATGAGCGAGGCGGTGGAGCGGCGGGTGCTTGAGCTGCTGCGGCACCCGACCGAGTCGCCGTACGGCAACCCGATCCCGGGTCTGGAGGAGCTGGGGGAGAAGGACGGCGCGGACCCGTTCCTCGACGAGGGCATGGTGTCGCTGGCCGACCTGGACCCGGGCGCGGACGGCAAGACCGTGGTCGTACGACGGATCGGCGAGCCCATCCAGACCGACGCGCAGCTGATGTACACGCTGCGGCGGGCGGGTGTGCAGCCCGGTTCGGTGGTCAGCGTGACCGAGTCGGCCGGCGGGGTGCTGGTGGGCAGCGGCGGCGAGGCGGCCGAGCTGGAGGCGGACGTCGCCTCCCATGTGTTCGTCGCCAAGCGCTGAGCGCCGGGCGTCGAGCGCCGGGCGCTGAATCCGGAGCTTCGTTCAACTTCCGTTGCTCGTGGGGAAGTTGACGTGTCTTTCCGGCTTTCCCTCGACGTCCCTCCCGGGTTTGTCGAACGCGTCGAATCCAAGATTCAGTGCGCGGAATCGCAGCGGTCGAACGTTTCGCGTGCGAGGCTGTCGCGGGAGGCATATGACCTGAGGGGGGCGGGGAGGATGTGCCGAAGACGTGGAAGATGTGGGCATGGACATGGGGTTGGCCCCGGCACCTTGCGGTGCCGGGGCCTGTCCTCCCCAGTGCTGACCCGGAGCCCCGAGCTCTCAGGGTCATCCCCTCGGACCGTTTTCCCCGAGCGGTCCGCCCCCCGCAGAACAAATCCCCCCGGCGGCGCCGATCATGCCTGGGTGAGGGTCACTCGAACGAGGGGTGTTGCCCGCAGGGACCCGATTTTCGAATAGGTATTCGATAGTCTGCAGCGGTACCGACGCACCACGAAGCGATACGAGGCGACACTAGGCACGCGGAGCTAGGGGGGTGCCAGGCCCATGGCACGGCGCATCGACGTGACAGGAGCCGGCGGCGTACACCTCGCCGCCTGGGAGTTCGCGGACCCGCCCAAGAACGACGATCCGGACCACTCGTCCCCCGGCGTGCTGTTACTGCACGGCCTGATGGGCCGCGCCTCGCACTGGGCGTCCACCGCCCGCTGGCTCTCCGACCGGCACCGCGCCGTCGCCCTCGACCAGCGCGGCCACGGTCAGAGCGACAAGCCCCCGCAGGCCGCGTACACCCGGGAGGCGTATGTCGAGGACGCTGCGGCCGCCGTGGAGCAGCTGGGCCTCGCGCCCGCCGTGCTCATCGGCCACGCCATGGGCGCGCTGACCGCCTGGCAGCTCGCCGCGAAGCGCCCCGAACTGGTCCGGGGTGTGATCATCTGCGACATGCGGGCGTCCGCGCTCGGCGCGGCGTCGCAGCGCGAGTGGGCCGACTGGTTCAAGTCCTGGCCCGTCCCCTTCGCCACGCTCGCCGACGTACGCAAATGGTTCGGCGAGGACGATCCCTGGGTGGAGCGGCCGAACCCCGTGCGCGGGGAGTTCTACGCCGAGGTGATGCACGAGTCCGCCGACGGCTGGCGGCCCGTGTTCGACCCCGACCGGATGCTGAAGTCCCGGGAGACCTGGGTGTACGACGCGCACTGGGAGGAACTGGCCCAGGTGCTGTGTCCCGCGCTGGTCGTGCGCGGGGTGGACGGGGAGCTGGGGCGGGCGGAGGCGCAGGAGATGGTTCGGGTGCTGCCCCGAGGGGAGTATGCCGAGGTGGCGGACGCGGGTCACTTGTTGCCGTATGACCGACCGGAGGCGTGGCGGGCGGCGGTGGAGCCGTTTCTTGATCGGGTGGGGGAGTGACGTAGCGCCTCTTGGGCAGGGGGATGATCGATTTCGGCGGGTGCGGGTGCGTTGTGGCTGATCGCGCAGTTCCCCGCGCCCCTAAAGGGGCGCTTTCCGTCACCCCCTGCTGACAGCCGTCAGGATTTCCGGCAAGTAGGCCGCCGTGCGCGGTGCCGCCAGCCGTAGTCCCGCCCATGTGATCGTCGCGCCGTACACCGCGCCCACCGGGAGCAGTACCCACGTCCACTCCCCGCCCCCCGCGCTTACGTTCAGCGCGATCGTCAGGGCGATGACGGGGGCGCACAGCAGGGCCGCCGACACCATGCCGCCGAAGATCGCGATCCAGGCCAGGCCGGTCTGGCCGGCGGCGACGTTGCGGTGGCCCTCCTGGGGGATGGAGTACGGGAAGCGGGCCGAGGTCCAGGCGCCGGTCGCCAGCATCGCGCCCAGGAGGGCGAAGGAGAGGCCGAGCACCTCGGGCAGCCGGGGCCAGTCGCCCAGCATCGCCGTGGTCAGGACGGTCACCAGGGTCGCGTACGGCAGGGTGATCATCAGCAGGGCCAGCGCCCGTCCGCGCAGTTCGACGTAGGCGTCCCGCGAGGAGGAGATGGTCATGGCCACCATCCAGAACGCCGACGTGTCCTGCCCGAACTGGTTGTACATCTGGATGCCGAGCATCCCGGCCGCGAAGCACGCGAAGTAGATCGACCCGGTGCCCTGCAACGCGTTGAAGACGGGCACGATCAGGCCGATGGCCAGCGAGGTCACCCAGGCGGCCTTGGTCTTGGGGTCGCGCCAGATGTAGCGCAGGCTGCGCGCCATGACCGTGCCGGTGCGTCCGGCGGGGAGCAGCCGGCCCAGCCCCTCACCCGACGACGCGCCCCGCTCGGCGGAGTCGGGCGCCTGGAGCGTCGAGCCGTCCGGTGCGGTCATCAGCCGGGTCAGCGTCCGCGCCCACGCGGCGACGAGCAGCGACAGCGCGACGGCGGAGACGGCGAGTTGGGCGGCGGCCATGCCGTACGCCCCCTCGCTCGCCGAGTGCACCGCCCCGATCGCCGAGGCCGGCGGCAGCCACCGCACCACGTCGGCGACCGGCGCGAGCTGTCCGAGCCCGGCCGAACCCAGGCTCCGCGCGCCGAAGTTGACCAACTGCGCCCCGACCGCGATGACGAGGCCGCTCAGTACGGCGAGGTCACGACCCTTGCGGCTGGTGAGCAGCCGTACGTTCGCGGCGGCCACCGCCCGGGCCAGGGCCACGCAGATCAGCAGCGCGAGGGCCACGGCGACGACCGCGACGCCGAACCCCGCGGCCCCGTGCGCCACGGACACCGCACAGCCCACCAGCAGCAACAGCGTGAACAGAGGTCCGATGCCGACGAGGGAGGCGGCGAGGAGAGCCCGTACCAGCGGCCGGGGCCGGAGCGGGAGCATCACCAGGCGGGTCGGGTCCAGGGTCTCGTCGCCGCTCGGGAAGAACAGCGGCATCACCGCCCACCCCAGTGCCAGTACGGCCGTCCCCAGCACGGCCACCGCGTCCGCGTGCGCCTGCCCGCGCAGCAGGATCAGGCCCAGCAGCTGCAGCACCCCGAACAGCAGCGCGACGACCGCCGACGCGACGAACGCGGCCCGCCGGCCACCGGACTGCCGCAGCCCGTTCCGCAGCAGCGACAGCTTCAGCCGTACGACGGTGGAGGTCACGTCCGTCATCGGGCCGCCCCGCCGCCCAGCCAGTCCAGATCCGAGCCGGCGTCCCGGCCGCTCGCCCCGACCAGCTCCAGGAACGCGGCCTGCAGGGTGGCGTGCGCCCCGCGCACGTCCTCCAGGGTCCCCGTCGCGCGGATCCGCCCGGCGGCCATCACCGCGACCCAGTCGCACAGCGACTCGACGAGTTCCATGACGTGCGAGGAGAAGACCACGGTCGCGCCGGAGGCCGTGTAGCGCTCCAGCACGCCCCGGATGATCTGCGCGGACACCGGGTCGACGCCCTCGAACGGCTCGTCCAGGAAGAGGACTTCGGGATTGTGGAGGAGAGCGGCCGCGAGCCCGATCTTCTTGCGCATGCCGGTCGAGTAGTCGACGACGAGTTTGTGCTGGGCACCGGCGAGATCGAGTACGTCGAGGAGCTGGGTGGCCCGCTTGTCGACCTCGGCGCCGGGGAGGCCGCGCAGCCGCCCGGAGTAGCCGAGCAGTTCGCGCCCGGAGAGGCGCTCGAAGAGCCGGAGCCCTTCGGGGAGGACACCGATGCGCGCCTTCACCGCCACCGGGTCACGCCACACGTCGTGCCCGACGACCTCGACGCTTCCCTGATCCGGCCGCAACAGCCCGGTCACCATGGAGAGGGTGGTGGTCTTCCCGGCTCCGTTGGGCCCGACAAGGCCGACGAACTTCCCGGCGGGCAGGGACAGATCGATGCCGGCGACGGCGACCTGCTGCCCGAACCGCTTCCAGAGACCATGAACACGAACGGCATCGGTCATGGACGAACACTACGGGGAGGACCGCAGCGCCCCGTAGGGGCGCGGGGCTGTATTGAATTTGCGGCTACCGCCGCGTGGGCGCGAGCAACCACGACGTACCCGCAGTCGCCGACGACACGGCACCCGGCAACCCGATGGGCGCCTACCGATCCCTCCCGCACGCATAAGCCAACGGCGAGATCAGCTCCTCCGCATCCGGCAGCCACCGGTTCGCCGGCGTCGGCCGGCAGGCCCACTGCACCGCCCCCCGCGACCCGTACCGCGTCGGCGGCGCGGAGACGTACGCCCCCTCCCCCAGCGCCGTGAGGTCCAGCGACATCGGTGACCAGCCCAGCTTCCGTACCAGTTCCGGCACCTTCACCGCCGCCCCCGGCAGCACGAAGAACTGCATCCGGCGGTCGGGCGTCAGCGTCACCGGCCCGAGCATCAGCTCCATCCGCTCCATCCGGGCGAGGGCCAGGAAACCCGCCGTCTCCGGGACGGACAGCGCGTCGAAGGTACGTCCCGTGGGCAGCAGGATCGACGCCGTCGGCTGCTTCTGCCACATCCGGCGCGCTACCGTCGCACTACCGGTCGCCTGCGACGCCCAGTCCGTGCGCGCCGCGTGCGCGCCGGGCGCCGCGCACGCGACCTCCCCGCAGGAGCAGCGCTGCACCCCCTCGGCCGCTTCCAGCCAGGTGCCCGGGAAGACGTCCCAGTGGCGCTCCTCGGCGTAGCGTACGGCGGTCTCCAGCAGCGATTCCCCACGCTGCTTCGGAATCTGAGCGGCTTCGGTGCCCACGATCGTCTCTTCCACGCTCAACACAACTCCCGCGCCCACCTGGAGTTACGGGCGTAGCGCGCGCGGGGGAGGAGCATCTTTTCCGCAACTGGGGCGCATGGATGCACGTGTGGGGGCGCGCAGGAGGAACCGGGGCGTGAGCGGGTAGTCACAAGTGGGGGGTTGGCAGCGGTGGTACTCACAGTTCCGCTGCGTTTACCCGGCAATCCTCGCATGTCCTGCATTTTCGGTATGTCCGCTGGGCAGTGATCGGCAAGGCCGGATCTTTTCCCTACAGGGAGTTCGCAGGGGGTACGCCATGGCCGCAAGGCCTCTCGTCGCGCGGCAGCCGAACGAACGGTTGCAGGCGCTCATCCAGGAGGCGGGGTGCTCGAACGCCGGGCTCGCCCGCCGGGTCAACATGTGCGGCGCCGAGCACGGTCTCGACCTGCGGTACGACAAGACGTCCGTGGCCCGCTGGCTGCGCGGCCAGCAGCCGCGGGGCCGGGCGCCCGCGATCATCGCCGAGGCGCTGGGGCGCAAGCTGGGCCGTACGGTCACGATCGACGAGATCGGCATGGCCAACGGCAAGAACCTCGCGTCCGGCGTCGGTCTCCAGTTCTCGCCGACGGTACTGGGGGCCATCGAGCAGGTCTGCGAGCTGTGGCGCAGCGACGTGGGGCGCCGGGACTTCCTGTCCGGCTCCTCCGTCGCCGCGTCCGCCCTGGTCGAGCCCAGCCGGGACTGGCTGATCTCGGCACCGGACGCGCAGGTCGCGCGGCAGGCGGGGCCGCGGGTCGGGCCGTCCGACGTCGAGGCCGTGAAGGCGATGACACAGGCGCTGACGGACCTGGACCACCAGTTCGGCAGCGGGCATGTGCGCCCGGTCGTCGTGCACTACCTCAACAGCGTGGTCTCGGGGCTGCTGGCGGGCTCCTACCGGGAGTCGGTCGGGCGGGAGTTGTTCGCCGCGGTGGCCCGACTCACCGAACTCGCCGGGTACATGGCCGTCGACACCGGCCAACCGGGGCTGGCCCAGCGCTACTACATCCAGTCCCTGCGCCTCGCGCAGGCGGCCGGTGACCGCGGTTACGGCGGTTATGTGCTCGCCGCCTCGATGAGCCACCTCGCCGCGCAGCTCGGAAACCCGCGGGAGATCTCCCAGTTGGCGAGGGCGGCGCAGGAAGGGGCGCGCGGTCGCGTGACCCCGCGCGCGGAGGCCATGTTCTTCGCGGCCGAGGCCCGCGGCCACGCCCTACTGGGCGATGCGCGGGCGGCGCAGCTGGCGTCCGGGCGGGCGGTCTCGGCGATGGAGGCGGCCGATCCGTCCTCCGGGGACGACCCGGCGTGGATCGCGCACTTCGACGAGGCCTATCTGGCCGACGAGTTGGCGCACTGCCACCGCGACCTGGGCCAGGCCGAGGCGGCCGCGAGGTGCGCCCGGCAGTCGCTGGACGGCCACCCGGAGACCCGGGCGCGGCGCCGGGCGATCGGCTATGTGCTCCTCGCCACAGCCCAGGTGCAGCAGCGCGAGATCGAACAGGCCTGCGCCACCGGCATGAAGGCGGTGGAGCTCCTGGAGACGGTCCGCTCCAACCGGGGCGCCGAGTACCTGGACGACTTCCAGCAGCGGCTGGAGCCGTTCCGGGACGAACCGGTCGTCAGGGAGTTCGGCGCACGCCTGGACCTGCAGGCGGCCGCGTGAATTCATGCCCCGCGGATGCGTGAACGTGTGGGAAACCACACCTTGCCGCGCAAGAAGCGGCATATACAGCGCACCGCGGGGCGGGTTTGTTACTGCTGTCACAGGGAACAAGATCGCGCCTTCGGCTGCGTGGCACCTGGCTGAGGGGACCCGGTAGCGTGAACCGACGATTCACAAGGTCCCCCATTAGTAGGAGTCCCGGTGACGCAGAGTGGACAGGGCGAGCCCGCGCGCGAAGGCATCGTGCTGCCCTCCGACGGTAGCGAGCCCCTGTTGCCGGGCATGACGGCCGGTCCCGTACCCATATCGCCCCCGCCCGCCCCCGCCCCGGCGCCCTCCGAGGGCCAGGCCTGGGGGCAGCCGTGGGGCCCCGGCCACCAGCAGGGTGCGCCGCAGTCCCCGCAGGGCTGGCCGCAGGCGGCCGGCCAGGAGTGGATCGCCCCCGAGGAGCCCCCCGCCTGGAACGGCCAGTCGCACGCCGGCCAGGCGCAGGCCCCGGGAGCCGGCCCGCTCCCGCCGGAGGGGATGTCCGCACCGTCGTACGGCGGCGGCTACGAGCAGTCGTACGGCTACGGCGCCCAGCCCCAGCAGTCGTACGGCGCACCGCTGCCCCCGGCCGCCGGGCCCGACCCCTACGGCGCTCCGGGTGCCGCGCTGCCCTCCGCCGTCCCGCACGGCGGTCACGGCGGTCTCCCGGGTCTCCCCGGCGCGCTGCCGTCCGCCGACGAGGGCGCGACCCAGTACATCCCGCCGGTGCCCGCCGCTCCGGTGGACGAGGGCGCCACGCAGTACATCCCGCCGGTGGCGGCCGCCCCCGAGGGGGCCACCCAGCTGATTCCGCCGGTGGGCCCCGGTGCGCTGCCGCCGGAGAACTCGCACGAGCAGACCGCCTACCTGGGCCGGCAGCCCGCGCAGCACTCCGACGCCGAGGCCACGCAGTACATCGCGCCGTACCCGGCCGGCGGCCCGCAGGGCACCGACCGGCAGCCGCCCGCGGAGTTCGACAACCTCTTCCGCAGCGCGTCGGGCGGCGAGCCCCCGGCCGCGTCCACGGCCCAGCTGCCCCGTTTCCAGCAGCAGCCGCAGCCGTCCTACACCCCGCCCCCGCCGTCGTACGACCACTACGGCCAGGGCCATGACGGCGACGGTGACGGCCGGGGCGGTCGTACCAAGTCGAAGGTGCCGCTGATCGCGGCCGTCGGGATCGGCATCGCCGTCCTCGGGATCGGGGCCGGTGCCCTGCTCAGCGGGGGCAACGGAAGCTCGGGCAGCGACAGCAAGACGGTGTCCGCCTCCGCGTCCGCCACCGGCGGCTCCTCGTCGGCCGCGGCCGATCCGGCGAAGGCGCAGGCCGTCGCCCTGGACAAGCTGCTCGCCGACAGCGGCAGCAGCCGGGCCTCGGTGATCAGCGCCGTCGCCAGTGTGAAGCAGTGCAACAACCTGGACGGTTCCGCCTCGGATCTGCGCACCGCCGCCCAGCAGCGCACGGAGCTGGTCACCCGGCTGTCGAAGCTGTCCGTCGACAAGCTGGCGAACAACGCCGAGCTGACCGCCGCCCTCACCAAGGCCTGGCAGGCCTCCGCGAACGCCGACAACCACTACGCGGCCTGGGCCGACCAGGTGGGCGGGAAGCACGGCTGCCGCAAGGGCCAGGCCCGCAGCACCGGCCAGACCGCCGCCGGCAACCGCGAGAGCGGCACCGCCAGCAGCCAGAAGGTGAAGGCGGCCGCGCTGTGGAACACGATCGCGAGCAAGTACGGACTGACCCAGCGGCAGCCGACGCAGCTCTGAGAGCGGTGCGGCCGGCCAGGCCGGCTCAGCTGAGGTCGGCGTTCTCCAGGATCGTCGTCATGTCGAGGGCGCCCTTGTTCGCCGACTGCAGCAGGCCGCCCTTGACGGTCTGGACGTTCACGTCGGCGTTGACCAGCCGGGAGAAGCCGGCCGCGGCCAGCTTGCCCTGGTAGGGCCAGCTCAGGGTCGGGGTGAGGTCGCCGGTGGATACCTTCAGGCCGTTGTTGAGGGTACGGCGCACGCTGTCGGAGCTCACCTCGCCGCCGCCGATCTTGTTCAGGGCGGCCGTCAGGACCTTGAAGGCGACCCAGGTGGTCTGCACCCCGGCGTCGGCCGGGTCGATCCGGTTGTCGCCGAAGGCCTCCTTGTTGATGACCTTCTTCATGTCGTCCCAGCGCGAGTCCGAGGCCACCGGGTACCAGCCGGTGATGTACGACCCCTCGTACGGGCCGCTCGCACCGCCGGTGGAGTTGATCACCGTCTGGTCGACGCTGCCGATCTCGGCGGCCGTCTTCACCTTGGGGTAGTCGTTGCGGGCGCGCTGGAAGTTGTCCATGAAGGTGGCCGTGCGGTCCCCGAGCTCGGGCACCACGCAGCCGGTCTTCAGCGAGTCCGAACTGGCGCTCTGCAGCGCCTTCTGCGACTGCTGGTCGTACTCGGTGAGGTCCTCGGCCGCGAGCTGGTCGATCGACTTGGCGTGGCCGCCCGCCTTCAGGCCCGAGTCGAGCAGCTGGGGCAGCTGGTCGCCGGCGATGCTGTCGGGGCGGACCAGGGTGACCGGGCCGCAGGTGTCGGCGAGCGCCTTTCCGAGCCCGGCCAGCAGGGTGAGCTGGCCGCCGTTGACCGGGTAGGAGACGGGGCTGGTGAACTCGTCGTTCGACGCCCCGTAGCCGCCTATGTAGGGGATGGCCGCGCCCTCGAGAGGGGCGAAGTAGGAGTCGCCGTACTGGCTGTAGGAGCCGACCACGGCGACGACGTCCTCGTCGACCGCGCGCTGGGCGCAGTTCGCGGCGCCCACGCTGGTGTTGTGGTCGTTGCAGGTGAGCAGCTTGAGTTTGTGGCCGCTGATGCCGCCCTGGGAGTTGATCCAGCGGACGATGGCGGAGGCCATGGCGGGCATGCCGGGCTTGTTGGTGGCGCTGGTGCCCTGCGGCGCCCAGGTCATGACCTTGATCTCGTCGCTCCCGGAACCCGACATCCCTGGGACGGTGCCGCAGCCGGCGGCCAGTGACGCACAGGCCGCCATGGCCACCGCCGACAGGGCGGTGGCCCTGACGGGACGACGGGTCGAGGGGGGGAAGGTGCTGCGCTGGGGTCGCCTGCCGGTCATGGACACGCACGATTCCGCCACATCAATAACCCGGGAGTGACCCATGGTCAACGAGAGGTGACACGGAGGTGAATTGCGGGGGCCTGTCGCGTGCGGGTGGCGGGGAACGTACGATCGATGACCGTGCAAGGTTCGGAGAACTCTTCCCGTCGTGGCCGTCGCTCCTCCACCATGGGCGACATGCCACTCAATGACATGCCGTGGTGGCGCTGGCGCAGCAATGTGCGCTCCGCGCTGCACATGCTCTCCGACCCGGAGTTCCAGCGGAACGTCTGGCTGGCCGGCCAGGACGGGTACGGCGATGTGACCGACGCGGTCTACCGGCTGGTCGAGGACACCTGGCTGGACAACTGGTCCGCCGAGAAATACGTCGGGACGATATTCCGCGACTCGCAGGAGGCGGCGCTCGTCGACACCGCCGTGCTGCGGGTGCTGCGGATCATGCACCAGGTGGGGCCGGACGCGGCGGTCTCCGTGTACCTCGACCACGAGGCGTGGCCGGACGCGGTCCGCGCGGCCCGGGACGCGCACATACGTCTCGCGACGAGCGACGGCGACGACCCGGAGACGCCGCCGCGCAGCCTCGAGGTGCTGCGGATCATCACGCGGGCCGCGTAGGCCCGTGCAGGTCCGCGTGGCGGACAGGAACCGACGTGGGCGGCGGGGCATGAGACCCTGTGGTGCATGACCGATCAGTCCACCCGAGCCCAGGCCGCCCCGGCCGACCAGTACGTCCTCACGCTTTCCTGCCCGGACAAGAAGGGCATCGTGCACGCCGTGTCGAGCTACCTCTTCATGACCGGCTGCAACATCGAGGACAGCCAGCAGTTCGGGGACCACGACACTGGTCTGTTCTTCATGCGCGTGCACTTCTCGGCCGAGGCGCCGGTGACGGTCGACAAACTCCGGGCGAGCTTCGCGGCGGTCGGTGACTCCTTCCGCATGGACTGGCAGATCAACCGGGCGGACGACAGGATGCGCGTCGTCCTCATGGTCAGCAAGTTCGGGCACTGCCTGAACGACCTGCTCTTCCGTGCCAGCATCGGTGCGCTGCCGGTGGAGATCGCGGCCGTCGTCTCCAACCACACCGACTTCGCCGAACTGGTGGAGTCGTACCACATTCCCTTCCGCCATATCCCGGTGACGAAGGAGACGAAGTCCGACGCCGAGGCCGAGCTGCTCGACCTCGTCCGGGACGAGGACGTCGAACTGGTGGTGCTGGCCCGCTATATGCAGGTCCTCTCGGACGACCTGTGTAAGCAGCTCAGCGGCCGGATCATCAACATCCACCACTCGTTCCTGCCGAGCTTCAAGGGCGCGAAGCCGTACCACCAGGCGCACGCGCGGGGCGTCAAGCTGATCGGGGCGACGGCGCACTACGTGACGGCCGACCTCGACGAGGGCCCGATCATCGAGCAGGAGGTCGAGCGGGTCGGCCACGACGTCACCCCGGACCAGCTGGTCGCGATCGGCCGCGACGTGGAGTGCCAGGCGCTGGCGCGGGCGGTCAAGTGGCACGCGGAGCGCCGCATCCTGCTGAACGGCCGCCGGACGGTCGTCTTCGCCTGACGGTTCCCTTCCGGGCGAGGGCGAGGTGCCGCTCAAAGGGCGAGGTGGTCCGGTCGTGGCGCGAGTGCGGGTGGTGCGTGGTTGCTCGCGCAGTTCCCACCCACCCGCAGCCGCCGATGACTGCGCAACCCACCTCCCCCGTGGGCTACATACGGCTCAGGCTCGCCGCCGCGAAAAGGACGTCCCTGATCGCGGCCCGGTCCCCGAGCTGTCCCGCGGCCGCCTCCTCCGGGGACACGTGGCCCGCGGCCAGCCGGCAGAACTCCACGTCGTCCAGCGCCACGTGCGCCACCTCGTGCTCCGCCGAGCCCACCGCCCCCGGCGAGTCCAGCGGGATCAGCCACTCGCCGCCGCCGTTGCCCTCGATCTCCAGCCGCAGGCTTCGGCCCGGCCGTCCCGCAGGGACCAGATGGGGGGTCTGCCCGGGCGACGCCAGCCCCGCCCGCCGGCGCTCGGCCAGCACGGAGGGCAGCATGCGCGCCGCGAGGTCGATCATCCCGTGCAGGTGCCTGGGGGCCGGGGGCCCGTAGGGGTAGTCCACGGCCTCCGCGATGTCCTCCGCGTGCACCCAGCACTCGAAGGCCCGGTCCAGCATCGCGTCGTGCAACGGCAGCGCGAAGTCGCCGTACGACACCCCGAGCCGCCCGGCGCTGCCGCCGGTGAAGGAGACGGTCTGCACGAGCTGGTGGCTCTGCTCCCGCCAGGGCACCCGCACCGCACGGGTCGGCGGGAAGTGCGAGGCCTGCCAGAAGGCCTCGGTGCGGGCGGCCGGGCCCGGCGCGGGCGAGTCCCCGAGGGGGTCGTCCAGGCCGAGTGCCACCGCCACCAGCCCGTCCACCGACAGCAGATGGGCGATGACCCCGGCGACCGTCGTACGGCGGCTCGTCGGCGCCTCGCCGTCGAACCAGCGCAGCCGCACCGGTGTGTGCCACTCCGCGTCGCCGATGTCCTGGAGCAGCGCGTCCAGGCGGGCGGTCTCGGCGTCGTAGGGTGCCGCCCAGCCGGGGACCGGGATCCGGGCCGGCCGGCGCTCCAGGCAGCTCTCCAGGACGCGGGTGCGCAGCCCGGGGTCGAGGTCGAGGCTCTCCGGCTGGTGCAGCAGGCCGACCGCCTCGCGCAGCCGCCGCGCCTCGTCCGCGCAGGCCCCGCAGTCGCCGAGGTGGACCTCGACGGCAAGGGCCTCCGCCGTCGAGCACGCGGCCAGCGCCCATGCCCCGAGCAGCGACTTCAGGACGTCGTGCGGCAACTCCAGCGGTACGGGCGGCAGGTCGTCCGGTGCGGGCAGCGGCTGCCCGCCGTCCTCGACGGAGGCCCGGGGCAGCGGTATGCGCGGCGGGCCGCCGGGTTCGCCGCCGCCGTCGCGCGGCACGTCACCGCCCCCGGAGCCGCCCGGTGCCTCGAAGGCGTCGCTCACGCGCCACCCCCGTATCCCGGCGGTGAGCCGGCGTCGTGCGCGGTGGACAGCAGCTGCAGGCCCAGGCGCAGCCGGCGGCGGGCCTCGTCCTCGGTGACGCCGAGGTCCACCGCGGTCTGCCGGTAGTCGCGGCGCTGGAAGTAGGCGAGCTCCAGGGCGGTGCGCAGCGGGGTCGGCATGGAGTGGACGATGTAGTCCGCGCGGGCGGCGACGGAGGCGCGCCGCACCTTGCGCTCCAGCTCCTGAGCGGCCTCCTCGAAGCCGGGGTCGCCCGGGGTGAGCGCGGCGGTCTCGGTGGCACGCAGGCGCTGCACGGCGAGCCGGTGGGTCAGCGCGGCGACCCAGGAGCGCAGCGGGCCCTGCCGGGGGTCGTAGGCGTCGGGGTGCTCCCAGACATGGGCGAAGACCTCGCGGGTTATGGAGTCGGCGGCGCTCTCGTCCCCGAGGACGCGGTGGGCGAGGCCGTGCACGAGCGAGGCGAAGCGGTCGTAGAGCTCACCGAGGGCGGCCGCCTCGCCGCGCGCGAGCCGCTGCTGCATCGTGCGGTCCCAGCGGGGCGGTACGTCCTTCTTCGCCATGCGGCCCCCTCCCCGTGCCCGTGTCCAGCGTGTCTCCACCGTCACCTCGAATGTAGTCGGCACGTCCGACCACGCACGCCCCTTTGTGGCAATGCGCGCCCCCTGACGGACTGCGGGTGGTATGAGGCCCCCTCCTTGTGTTCTTTCAGGTGTTCTTCCGGCTCTTGATCGAACAGGATCGATAGTGACCGAAACGAGACCCTTCCTGATCGTCGCTCGTTTGTCATCCAAGGTTTCGGGGAACGGCCGCTGGGCAGCCGCGCGAAAAGAAGCGTAGGAACTGGCTCCGTTTCCGGGCGGTTCCGGGAGATCCGGCGAGCGGAGGGCTGAGCCGTGGCTTTCAAGGTGACCGGCGTCGAACAGGACGGGTGGGCTGTTCTCGGGGTGTCGGGCGAACTGGACCTGGTGACCTCACCGGTGCTGCGCCAGCGGGTGCACGACGCGGTGGCCGAGGGGCACCACAGCCTGGTCCTCGACCTCTCCGACGTCTTCTTCTGCGACTCCAGCGGTGTCGGCGTCCTCATCGCCGCCCGCCGGCTGATCCGCTCCTGCCGGGGCCGGCTGCGGCTGATACTGCCCGCCCACGGCGCGAGTGACGGTTCTCACGTCAACCGGGTCCTCGGTGCCCTCGGCGTACGACGGCTGTTCGATGTGTACGCCGACATCGACAGCGCGACCGCGGACGAGGAGGACCCGCTGTCCGCGTAGCCGGTGGTCCGCGGCGCCCACGGCCGACAGCGCCCATAGCCGACGATCACGACAGTGCCACATTGTTGTCGCGGAATTCCCCCGGTCTTGGCACAACCGTCGTTTTCGCGCTCCCGGGCCGCCGCCCGCGTCGTACGCTCCCTGCGAGATGAACCCCCACGTCACGTAAGGCGGCCCGAACAGACATGGTCAGCACCGAGTACGAGCGACGGATCGCCGCCCGGTTCGCAACCTTCGACCAGGACGGCAACGGCTGGATCGACCGCGGGGACTTCAACGCGGCGACCAAGGCCCTGCTCGCCGAGTTCGGCACCCCCGCCCGCTCGGACCGGGGCCAGGCCCTGTACGCGGGCGCGGAGGCCTTCTGGCAGGGCATGGCCGGCATGGCCGACCGGGACGGCGACCAGCGCATCACCCGCGAGGAGTTCGTGAGCGGAGCCGTCAAGCGGCTGCACGACAACCCCGACCGGTTCGGCGAGATCGCCCGCCCCTTCCTGCACGCCGCCCTCGCCCTCGCGGACACCGCGGGCGACGGCACGGCGAGCGTCGCCGACACCGCGCGCGTGCTGCGCGTCCTCGGGGTGCCCCCGGAGATCGCGCAGGCGGTCGCGGCCGGCCTCGACATCGACGGCGACGGCCGGGTCGCGGAGGCGGAGATCGTCCCGGCGTTCGCCCGCTACTTCACGATCCCGGAGTAGGGCTCGCGCCCTGCGCGGCCGTCCCCGAGAACCGCTCGCGCAGCTTGTACTTGAGCACCTTGCGCAGCGTCTCGTTGCGCGGAAGGGCGTCCACCACCTCGAGCCGCTCCGGCAGCTTGTGCACCGACAGTCCTTCCGCGCGCAGGTGGGCCACCACCTCCGGGAGCGTCAACACGGCTGCTCCCGGCGGCTGTTCGACGACCGCGCACACCAGCTCCCCGCGCTCCGCGTCCGGCAGCCCGACCACCGCCGCGTCGCCGACCGCGGGATGCGCGGCGAGCAGATCCTCGATCTCCTTCGCCGAGATGTTCTCGCCCTTGCGGATGATCACGTCCTTGAGCCGCCCGGTGAGGACCAGGTGACCGGTTCCGGTCATACGGCCCAGGTCGCCGGTCCGCAGGAACCCTTCCTCGTCGAAGGCCTCCGCGGTCTGCGCCGGGTCCAGATACCCCTGGCACACCGCCTCCCCCCGCAACCGCACCTCGCCGCCCTCGGCGATCCGGATCTCCATCCCCTCCGGCGGCTTCCCCTCGGTCGTCGCCAGGTTCTCCGCCGTGTCGTCCGGCGCCCCCATCGTGATCATCGGCACCTCGGTCATGCCGTACCCGTGCGTCAGCTGCACCCCCATCTCGCGTACCACCGCGTGGTACACCTCCGGCGGCTTGGGCGCCCCGCCGCCCGCGAGCAGCCGCAGCGAGGGAATCACCGCAACCCCCGGCTGCTTGCGCTGCTCGGCCAGGAACATCGAGTAGAACGCCGTCGAGCCGCCCGCCACCGTCACCCCGTGCGCGCGGTACTCCGGCAGCGCGTCCGGCAGCGCGAACTGCTCGAACATCACCGCCGGGAAGCCGTACAGCAGCAGCATCACCGTGTAGTCCGGGCCGGCGATGTGCGCGTACGGGAACGCCATCGAGCCCACGTCGTCCGCCGTGAGCCGCAGCGCGTGCGCGAGGCACGAACCGCCCGCGATGAGCGAGCGGTCCGTATGCAGAACGCCCTTGGGGTCCGAGGTGGTTCCCGAGGTCCAGTAGATCCATCGGACGGAGGTGCCCTCGGCGGGCGGGGCGGGCAGCACGGCCGGATCGCCGTCGGGCAGCCGGTCGCCGTCGTACGCCTCGAAGATTCCCTTCGCGCCCAGCCGCCGTGCCATCTCCGTGTGGTCGAAGCCGCGCCAGACGCCCGGCACGGCGAAGAACTCGGCCCTGGACTCGCGCAGGGCGAAGCCGACCTCGCGGTCCCGGTAGAAGGGGATGACGGGGGACTGGACGGCGCCCAGCCGGGCCAGCGCGAAGGACAGCACGGCCGTCTCGATCCGGGTGGGCAGCTGCCAGGCGACCACAGTGCCGGGGCGCACACCCATGCCGTACAGCCCGGCCGCCACGCGTTCGGCACGCGCGCGCAGCCCGCCGAAGGACAGGGTCCGGTCGCCCTGGAGGAACACCGGCCGGTCAGGGGTGAGTTCGGCGCGGCGGACGACCAGGTCCCAGAGCGTGCGGGAGGCGCCCAGTTCGTGTGCGACGGCCTTCGGATCGTGTGCGGTGGCGTTCGTGGCGTCCATGGCCGGGCCCCCTGCTCGCTCCGTTTACTGACGAGTCGTCAGATCGTAGGTCCTGGTGCCTTGTCGGTCCAGAGGCGCGGGGCTAGCCTGCGATATCTGACGAACCATCAGCTCCGTGGGGGTGTCTGCCGGTGGACCTGTCGTACACGCCCGAGGAGGAGGACTTCCGGGCCCGGCTGCGGGAGTGGCTCGCCAAGGCGCTGCCCGGCCTCCCGCCGAAGCCGGCGCCCGAGGACTGGCCGGGCCGCCGCGCCTACGACCTCGGCTGGCAGCGGATGCTGTACGACGCCGGGTACGCCGACGTCCACTGGGACGCCTCCCCCACCGTCCGGCTGATCTTCCTGGAGGAGACCGAGAAGGCCGGCGCGCCCTATGTGGGCGCCAACTTCGTGGGCCTCCTGCACGCAGGCCCGACCATCGCCGCCGAGGGCACCGAGCGGCAGCGGGCACGCTGGCTCGCGCCGATCCTGCGCGGCGACGAGGTGTGGTGCCAGGGCTTCAGCGAACCGGGCGCCGGCTCCGACCTGGCGGCGCTGCGCACGCGCGCGTGGCGCGACGGCGACGACTACGTGGTGAGCGGTTCCAAGATCTGGACCTCGCACGCGGAAGTCGCCGACTGGTGCGAGCTGCTGGTGCGCACGGACCCCGAGGCGCCCAAGCACCGGGGCATCACCTGGCTGGCCATGCCCATGGACGCCCCGGGCGTCACCGTACGGCCGCTGCGCACGCTCGCCGGGTCGGCCGAGTTCGCCGAGGTGTTCCTCGACGAGGTGCGGGTGCCCGTGGCCAACCGGGTGGGCGACGAGAACGACGGCTGGCGCGTCACCATGGTCACCCTCTCCTTCGAACGCGGCACGGCCTTCGTCGGCGAGGTCGTCGCCTGCCGCCGTGTCCTCGGCGACCTCGCGCGCGTGGCGCGTGGGAACGGCACCTGGGACGACCCGGCGCTGCGCCGCCGCCTCGGCCGGCTGAACGCCGAGTTCCGGGCCCTGCGGCGGCTCACCCAGTGGAACGTCAGCGAGGCGGAGGGCAAGGGCGTGCCCGGCGTCGGCGGCTCGGTCTTCAAGCTGCGCTACTCGCACGCGCGGCAGGAGCTGTACGACGCGGCGGCCGACGTGCTCGGCCCGGACGCGCTCGACCTGGACCGGCCCTGGGTCCTCGACCGCCTCTCCTCCCTCTCGTACACCATCGCGGCGGGCACGTCGCAGATCCAGCGGAACATCGTGGCCGAGCGGATCCTCGGCCTGCCGAAGGGGCGGTGACGTGCGTATCCGACGGACTGCCGAGGGGGCAGCGACGTGCGCTTTCAACTGACCGGCGACCAGCGGTCGTTGCGGGACGGAATGCGGGAGCTGCTCACCCGGCGGTTCGGCCCCGGGGTGCTGCGGGCGGCCGTCGGCGCGCCGGGGCGGCTCGACCGGGGCCTGTGGCGGGAGCTGGGGGCGGCCGGGTTCTTCGCGCTGCGGCTGCCGGAGGCCGACGGCGGGGTCGGACTGGGGCTGCCCGAGGCCGTGTTGGTCTTCGAGGAGGCCGGGCGGGCACTGCTGACCGGCCCGCTGGTGGCCACGCACCTCGCGGCGGCCGACGTGCCCGGCGCGGCCGACGGGGCGACCGTGGTGGCCCGCGCGGACGGCGGCCTGGTGGAGTGGCTGGCCGAGGCGGACGCGGTGACGGGGGACGCGTCGGGGGCCGTACCGCTGCGCTCGGTGGACCCGCTGACGCCCCTGCACCGGATCCCCGGGGCGGCCTCTGCCACGCCCCCCGACCCGGTGGCCGTGCTCCTCACCGCCGCCGAGCAGCTCGGCACGGCCACGCGCGCGTGCGAGCTCGCCGTGCAACACGCGCGGACGCGCGAA
This sequence comes from Streptomyces sp. NPDC048277, assembly GCF_040652235.1. Lineage (NCBI taxonomy): Bacteria > Bacillati > Actinomycetota > Actinomycetes > Kitasatosporales > Streptomycetaceae > Streptomyces > Streptomyces sp. NPDC048277. The sequence goes on along the minus strand of NZ_JBEZLQ010000012.1, from coordinate 60,902 downwards.
CAGTTCGGACAGCCGATCGGGGCGTTCCAGGCGGTCAAGCACCTGTGCGCCGAGATGCTGGTGCGCGCCGAGACCGCGCGTGCGGCCGTCTACGCGGCCGCCGTGACCGCCGACCCGGTGGACATCGCGGCGGCCCGGCTGCTCGCCGACGAGGCCGCCGTACGCGGCGCCCGGGACTGTCTCCAGGTGCACGGCGGGATGGGCTTCACCTGGGAGGCAGAGGTGCATCTCCACCTGAAACGGGCCTGGGTGCGGGCACAGCGTGGTGGTGGAAACACGGAGAGTGAGGAGATGTTGGCCGCCGAACTGCTCGGTTGAGCGTTCGAAACGGCTCTGGTCTGCGGAATCACTGGTGCGGGTGGTCCGGATGTCGCGGATTGTGGCATACCGGAATCACGGAGCGTTGATACCGGGTTGTGTCCAACGCGTGACTCGTCACGGCCTGGAGTCGAGTGTCCCCTCGGGTACCTTCTGTGGGATGCGAGTGGTTCCGAGGACGAGCCATGCCGGCGGTGCCGTCGAAGCGGCCCCGCGGCTCATGGTGCGCGCCGCTGCTCGCAGGGCGGTAAGGGCTTGCGCCCCCGCTTGTTCGACTCCCCGCCGCGAGCGTCGCACAGTATGCCGTAGGCGTACTCCTTCGCGCTGGAATATGCCCGAAGCGCTTGTTGGGGTGACTGTACGTCAACCATGCTGTCTCGTAAGGGAATCACGTTCTGTGACCCTTGCTCTGGCCGTTGTTCTGGCCATGCAGAAAATGGCTACGATCGTGGCCTTCGTCGTACTGGTCGTCATGGCTCCGGCCGTGGCGCCGGCTCGGCGCGGGTTCATGTGTCCGCCGGTTCGGATGGTGTGAGCGGTGCAGGTGCTTCAAGTGCAGCTGGAGATCCGGCCCGACCCCGCGGAGGTGGGACGGGCCAGAAGGTGGGCCCGCTCGCGCCTCGCCGGGTCCGGCATAGCGGCGGACGAGCCGCTGGCCGAGACGATCGTCCTGCTCGTCTCCGAGCTGGTCACCAACGCGGTGGTGCACACCGGCCGTCCGGCCGTGCTGCGGCTCTCGCTGCCGGGTGCGGACCGCAGAAGCGCCGAGGAAGAGGAAGCGGTCACCGTACGGCTGGAGGTCGCCGACACCAGCAATCGCGCGCCCGTGCCGCGGTGCGCCGGCGGTGACGCGACCGGCGGCCGCGGCCTCGCCCTTGTCGACGGGCTCGCCGACCGCTGGGGCTGGAGTCCCGAAGGCGCCGGCAAGCGCATCTGGTGCGAACTCGACCGGTGTTCGGAGACCCGGCAGGGCGCGGCCATGGCGTACGGGGGCGGACTGGCCTCGTTCGAGGGGCTGGCGTTCGAGGCGGTGTGATCCCGGTGTGCGGTGATGCGCCGGGGGTTGCATCCGTGCGCGCCCATGGTGAACCGGGGCATAAGGCATAAAACGCCGGACGGGTGTTGACGCCTTGTGACCGTGTGATCACGCTTGAGGTCTGCGATTCGCCGCGAGGGGACGGCGAGGGTCTGGACGACGGACGCCCTCGCCGAGTGTGGGTCGAGTCGGACGGCGGCGTGCGGGGCCGGGTTCGGGGCCGCCCGGTGCGTGCGGCCGTCCGGGTATGGGGGGAATGGGGGAGGGTCGGTGTCACGCCGGCTTCGGCGTGACACCGGCTTCCGTGCCGGACGGCCTTCCGTGCCGTCCGGTGTCGTGCGATCTCACAGGACGGCCACGGGTGCCACCGGAGTGCCCGTCGCCCCGACGAACGGCTCGGGCATCGCCGACAGCAGGAACGCGTACCGGCCGGTTTCTCCACAGGCTGTGGACAACTCTTCGAGATTCCAGTTCTGGCCCTGGAGCATCCCCATCTCGACCAGGTCGAGGGCGTGCACGGGCAGCCACAGGTCCTCGATCTCGGGCGGGAAGATCTCGAACGTGAGGGTGTCGTTCGCGACGGCGGCCACATCGCGCGCGTGGAACCACTCCGGGGTGTGCACCGAGAGACCCGGTGACGGATAGCCGTACCCGTGCTTGTCCCCGGCGAGATACACCTGCACCTGCCCGGTCCGCACGAGGACGACGTCGCCGCTCCGGACGGTCGTCCCGGCGAGTTCCTCCGCCGCGTCCAGGTCCTCCGGCGTGACGGCGTGACCGCCCGCCAGCCGGTCCACGCCACGCGCGCGTGCCACGTCCAGCAGCACCCCGCGCGAGACGATGTGCCGCGCCGTGGCGATCCCGCTGAACTCCGCGCCGCCGTGCGCGGTCACGGTGTCCGCCGGACGGCCGTTGTACAGCTTCCCCGAGTGCGAGACATGGGTCAGCGCGTCCCAGTGGGTGCCGGCCTGCAGCCCCATGGTCACGGCGTCGTCGCTGCACGCGACGGTCCCCGGCCCGAAGAGCTCCTGGTTGATCTGCACCATGGCGTGCAGGGGGTTGACCCGCCCGGGGATCATCCCGGTCTGCACGCCGTCCTCCCGGAGCGGCAGGGCGAGGGGGACGCGGCGGCCGGTCCGTACGGTCGCCGCCGCCTCCCGCACCACCTCGTCGGTGATCAGGTTCAGCGTGCCGATCTCGTCGTCGGCTCCCCAGCGGCCCCAGTTGTTGACGCGCTTGGCGATGTCGTGAAACGCGGGATGAAGAGTCGGCGCTGACATCTCGGTCCTCCCCGGGGCTTGTGTCCGCACATCTGACGCGCCATAGAATCTAACGGTCCGTCAGAAACCGCGGGAAGGGGCCGGGCGTGGGGAACTTCTTGGCAGGCAAGGTCGTCGCCGTGACGGGTGCGGGGCGCGGTATCGGACGGGCGGTGGCGCTGGCGGCGGCCGCCGAGGGAGCCAAGGTCGTCGTCAACGACTACGGCGTCTCGATGGACGGCGGCTCGCCCACGAGCGAGGTCGCCGAGGCCGTCGTCAAGGAGATCGGGGCGGCCGGCGGGGACGCGGTCGCCGTGGCCGACGACATCTCCACGATGGCGGGCGGGCAACGGGTCGTGGACGCCGCGCTGTCGTCGTACGGCCGTCTCGACGGCGTCGTCTGCGTGGCGGGGATCCTGCGCGAACGGATGCTGTTCAACATGACCGAGGAGGAGTGGGACCCCGTGGTCGCCACCCACCTCAAGGGCACGTTCACGGTGTTCCGGGCGGCGTCGGCGGTGATGCGGAAGCAGCGCGCCGGCACGCTGATCGGCTTCACCAGCGGCAACCACCAGGGCTCGGTCTCCCAGGCCAACTACAGCGCGGCCAAGGGCGGGATCATCTCGCTGGTCCGCAGCGCGGCGCTGGGCCTGCACAAGTACGGGGTGACCGCGAACGCGGTGGCGCCGGTGGCCCGGACCCGGATGTCGGCCGGGGTCCCGATGGAACTGACGGAGATCGGCGAGCCGGAGGACGTGGCGGCGTTCGTCGTCTACCTCCTGTCGGACGCCGCGCGGGACGCGGGAATCACCGGGCAGGTGTACACGGTGGCCGGGCCGAAGATCGCGGTATGGGCCCAGCCGAGGGAACTCCGGGCCGCGTACGCGTCGGAAGGGCCCTGGACTCCGGAGCGCATCGCGGAGTCTCTGCCGGGGAGCGTGGGGGTGGATCCGATGCCGATGCTGGCGCGACTGGCGGCGATGGAGGCGGCCGCGCGGGCCGGGGAGCGGCCGAACACATGAGACGGCGGGCCGGACGCCTGCCCGCCGTTGCGGGTCACGGCGCGTGCGCGGGTGCGGCGGCACTGCGGCCGGTCGCGCGGTTCCTCGCGCCCCTGGGGGCGTGCGGTGGGTGCGCGGGTGCGGCGGCGTCGTGGCTGGTCGCGCAGTTCCTCGCGCCCCTGGGGTGTTGCGGCTGCCGGTGTGTGTATGTGCGGGGCCTCGGTCGGCTCCGCGGTTTTCGTACGGTCCCAACCCGACGCACCTCTGGAGGTCACCGTGGATTTCGGCGCAGAGCCGGAGGACGAGGTGTTTCGCAGTGAAGTCCGGATCTGGCTCGGTGAGCATGCCGAATCCGGCATGGACCGGCGCAGTTGGGAGTGCACGCTCGGGGCCGCCGGGTGGATAGGGCTCGGCTGGCCGGAGGGCGGCTACGGCAACCGCACCGCCACGCTCACCCAGCAGGTCGTCTGGGCCGAGGAGTACGCGCGGTCGGCCGCGCCGCCGCGGTCCGGGCACATCGGGGAGAACCTGCTCGCCCCGACGCTCATCGCCCACGGCACGGCCGAGCAGAAGGCCCGCTTCCTGCCGCCCGTCGCCGCGGGCGAGGAACTGTGGTGCCAGGGGTACAGCGAGCCGGGTGCCGGGTCCGACCTCGCCGGCGTGCGGACCGCGGCCGTACGGGACGCGGACGGCTACCGCGTCTCCGGGCAGAAGATCTGGACCTCGCTGGCGCACGAGGCCGACTGGTGCTTCGTCCTCGCCCGCACCGACCCCGGCTCGCGACGCCACCACGGCCTCAGCTTCCTGCTCGTGCCCATGGACCAGCCGGGCCGTATCGAGGTCCGCCCCATCCGCCAGATGACCGGCACCAGCGACTTCAACGAGGTCTTCTTCGACGGGGCGCACGCGCGCGTGGAGCACGTCGTCGGCGGCGAGGGCAACGGCTGGCGCGTGGCCATGAGCCTGCTCGGCTTCGAGCGCGGGGTGTCGACCCTCGCCCAGCAGATCGGGTTCGCTGAGGAGTTGGGGCGAGTGGTGCGGGACGCCATGGCGACCGGCGCCGCCGACGATCCTGTCGTACGGGAGCGGCTGGTGCGCCAGTGGGCGGAGTTGCGGGTCATGCGGTGGAACGCCCTGCGCACGCTGGGCGGTTCGGCCGCCGAACCGGGCGCGCCCAGCGTGGCCAAGCTGCTGTGGGCCGGCTGGCACCAGCGGCTCGGAGAACTCGCCGTGCAGGTGCGCGGCGCGGCCGCGAGCGTCGGCCCGGCCGACTGGTCGGCCTCCGCGCCGTACCGGCTGGACCCCGCCCAGCACCTGTTCCTCTTCTCCCGGGCCGACACCGTCTACGGCGGCTCGGACCAGATCCAGCGCACGATCATCGCCGAGCGCGTGCTCGGCCTGCCGAGGGAACCGAAGGGGGTCGAGTCGTGATGCGCGGTGTCGTGTTCGACGGCAAGCAGGTGCAGGTCGTCGACGATCTGGACGTACGGGAACCGGGGCCGGGGGAGGTGCTCGTCGCCGTCGCGGCGGCCGGACTCTGCCACAGCGATCTGTCCGTGGTGGACGGGACCATACCTTTCCCCGTTCCTGTGGTGCTGGGCCATGAGGGCGCCGGCGTGGTCGAGGCCGTGGGTGTGGGCGTCAGCCATGTGGTGCCGGGGGACCATGTCGCGCTGTCCACGCTCGCCAACTGCGGTGCCTGCGCCGACTGCGACCGGGGCCGGCCGACCATGTGCCGCAAGGCCATAGGGCGCCCGCAGAAGCCGTTCACGCGCGGCGGGCGGGCGATCTACCAGTTCGCGTCCAACTCGGCGTTCGCGGAACGCACGGTCGTCAAGGCCGTGCAGGCGGTGCGGATCCCGAAGGACGTGCCGCTGACGTCGGCCGCGCTGATCGGCTGCGGCGTGCTGACCGGGGTGGGCGCCGTACTCAACCGCGCCCGCGTCGACCGCGGCGACACCGTGCTGGTCATCGGCACCGGCGGGATCGGGCTGAACGTCATCCAGGGCGCGCGGATCGCGGGCGCCCTGCGGATCGTGGCCGTGGACGCCAACCCGGCCAAGGAGGAGGTGGCCCGGCAGTTCGGGGCGACCGACTTCCTGACCTCGACGGAGGGCGTCAAGGACCTGCTGCCGACCGGGGTGGACCACGCCTTCGAGTGCGTCGGCCGGGTCGAACTGGTCCGCCAGGCCGTCGACCTCCTGGACCGGCACGGCCAGGCCGTCCTCCTCGGCACCCCCGCCGCCACCGCCGAGGCGTCCTTCGTCGTCGCCTCCATGTTCCTCGACAAGTCCATCCTGGGCTGCCGCTACGGCTCCTCACGCCCCCAGCACGACATCGCCCTGTACGCCGAGCTGTACCGCCAGGGACGCCTGATGCTCGACGAACTGGTGACCGAGACCTACCCGGTGGAGGACTTCGAGAAGGCCCGGTCCGACGCGGAGGCGGGACGGGTGGCACGGGGCGTGCTCACGTTCTAGGAAGCGCGGGCGGGCGGGTTGTCCACAGGGCCGGGAAAACCCCTCGGCGTTGTCGGTGCCCGGCCCTACCGTCGTCCCATGCCCTACCGAGACGTCGTGTCCAAACAGGTCCTGATCTGGGCCTGCACCGCCGTGGGTGCCCGGATGCCGGTCGCCATGGCCCCGTTGGCGCTGGTGTTCCTGGTGCGGGAGCGCCCCGGTGGCTACTCCCTGGGCGCGATGATCGCGGCGGCGTACGTGATCGGCGAGATCCTGTGCGCGCCCGTGCTCGGGATGCGGCTGCGACCCGAGCGCGCCCGGCTGCACCTGGCCGTCGGACTCGCGGTCGGGGCCGCGGCGTTCGCGGGGCTCGGCGGCCTCCCCGACGCGCACCCGGCCGTCCTCGCCGGGCTCGCGTTCGTCGCCGGTGCCGCACCGGCCGCCGCCACCGGGGGCCTGCGGACCCTGCTCACCACGCTGGTCCCGGAGCGTGCGGCCGCGCAGGCGCTGTCCGTCGAGTCGATCCTGACGGCCGCCGTGTGGGCCGCCTCCCCGGCCGCGGTGGCCGGTCTGGCCCTCGGGGCCGCCCCCGCCGTCCCGTTGCGGCTTGCGGCCGTCCTCATGGCCTCGTCGGCGGCCGGGCTGTGGTTCCTGCCGGCTGCCTGGGGCGTGGGCGGGCGGGCCGGGGCCGACGCACCCCTCGCGCGCGTGCTGGCCGGTGCCTGGCCGGTGTACGTCACGGGCGCCGCCAGTCTGACCCTGCTCGGGCTGTCCGAACTCGTCCTGCCCGCCCTGCTCGAACAGCGCGGGATCGGCGTCGGCTGGTCGGGTCCGCTGCTGGCCGGGATGGCGGTGGGCGGCGGGCTCGGCGCGTTCCTGCACGGCCTGCGCGCCTGGCCGGGCCGGCTGCGCACCCACAGCATGCTGCTGATGACCGGTACGGCGGCCTGCACGACGCTCGCCGCGCTGATACCGCACACGGCGGGCATCGCGGTCGCGCTCGTCGTGGGCGGCATGCTCCAGTCCGCCGCGATGCTCACCCGCAACCTGGCGCTGCGCGCGGCCCTTCCGGCGCGTGCCCATGCCGCCGGGTACTCGGTCATGTACGCGGCCGCGGGCGCCGGTTACGCGGCGACCGGCTCCCTCGCCGGTGCGCTGCTGCGGGTGGTGGCGCCGTCCACGGCCGTGCTGGCCGGGGTGGGGGTGACGCTGCTGCTCAGCGCGGTCGGCTGGTGGGGTGAGGTGCGGCGCGCCGGGAGGTCAGCGCGGGGCGCCGACGCCGCCGTGGCGGGCACCGGTGCTCGCCCCGGTGCTCGCCCCGGTGCGGAAGGTCCGGCGATAGGCGGTCGGGGTGACGCCGAGCACTGCCTGTAGGTGCTGGCGCATCGACTGGGCGGTGCCGAAGCCGGCGTCGCGGGCCACCTGGTCGACGGAGAGGTCGGTGGACTCCAGGAGGTGGCGGGCCCGTTCGACGCGCTGCTGGGTGAGCCACTGGCCGGGGCTGACGCCGGTCTCCTCACGGAAGCGGCGCGTGAAGGTCCGTACCGACATGGCCTCCTGTTCGGCCATGTCACGGAGCTGGATGGGCTCGTGGAGGCGGCCCAGGGCCCAGGCGCGGGCCGCCGTGGTGGTGGCGACCTGGGCGTCGGGGACCGGGCGGTGGATGTACTGGGCCTGGCCGCCGTCCCGGTGCGGGGGCACGACCGTGCTGCGGGCCACGTTGTTGGCGACGGCCGTGCCGTGGTCGCGGCGGACCATGTGCAGGCACAGGTCGATGCCGGCGGCCACCCCGGCGGAGGTCAGCACGTCGCCGTCGTCGATGAACAGGACGTCCGCGTCCACCTCCAGCTGCGGGAACAGCTTCTGCAGGTGGTCCGCGTGGGCCCAGTGCGTGGTCGCCGGGCGGCCGTCGAGGTAGCCGGCGGCGGCCAGGACGTAGACGCCGGTGCAGATGGAGGCGAGCCGGGTGCCGGGGCGGATCCGGGCCAGGGCGGCGGCCAGCTCGGGGGTGAGGACGCCCTCGTCGAAGACCGGGCCCAGCTCGTACGACGCCGGGACGATCACCGTGTCGGCGGTGGCCAGCGCCTCCGGGCCGTGCGTCACGTGGATCGCGAAGTCGGCCTCGGTCTCGACCGGCCCCGGCGGCCGGATCGAGCAGGTCACGACCTCGTACAGAGGCCGGCCCCGCGCGTCCTTGGGGCGGCCGAAGATGCGGTGCGGGATGCCCAGCTCGAAGGGGAGCAGGCCGTCCAGGGCGAGGACGACGACGCGGTGCGGACGGAAACCGGGGCCACTGCTCATGGCCCGATCCTAACGAATACTGTCCTCCCGGCCACTCGATGGAGTGAATCCGCTGGCCGAAGCTTTATGGCGTGACCCAGACAACCGAACCCGCAGCAGCCGTCGCGGACTCGAAGCCGCCCCGCTCCCCGCGCATCCACCGTGCCTGGTTCGTCGCCGCCGTCACCTTCGTCACGATCATCGGCGCGGCCGCCTTCCGCTCCCTGCCCGGCCTGCTCATCGACCCCCTGCATCAGGAGTTCGGCTGGTCACGCGGCACGATCGGCGCGGCCGTCTCCATCAACCTCGCGCTCTACGGGCTCACCGCGCCCTTCGCGGCCGCCCTGATGGACCGGTTCGGCATACGGCGGGTGGTGGCCGTGGCCCTGACCGTCATCGCGCTCGGCTCGGGCCTGACCGTGTGGATGACGGCGGCCTGGCAGCTGCTGCTGTGCTGGGGCCTGCTGGTCGGCCTCGGCTCGGGCTCGATGGCGCTCGCCTTCGCCGCCACGGTCACCAACCGCTGGTTCACCACCCGCCGCGGCCTGGTCAGCGGCATCCTCACCGCGGCCTCCGCCTCCGGGCAGCTGATCTTCCTCCCTCTCCTCTCCTGGATGGTCGAGACGTACGACTGGCGCCCGGCCGCCGTCACCGTCTCGCTCGCCGCCCTCGCGGTCGTCCCCTTCGTCTGGCTGCTGCTGCGCGACCACCCGGCCGACGTGGGCCTGAAGCCGTACGGCGCCGTCGATTTCATACCGAAGCCGGCACCGGTCACCGGGGCCGCCCGGCGCACCCTCGCGGTGCTGTCCTCCGCCGTCCGCACCGGGCCCTTCTGGCTGCTGGCCGGCACCTTCGCGATCTGCGGGGCCTCCACCAACGGCCTGGTCCAGACCCACTTCGTGCCCGCCGCCCACGACCACGGCATGCCGATCACGGCGGCGGCCTCGCTGCTCGCGGTCATCGGCGTCTTCGACGTCGTCGGCACGATCGCCTCCGGCTGGTTCACCGACCGCTTCGAACCCCGCCGCCTGCTCGCCGTCTACTACGCCCTGCGCGGCGTCTCGCTCCTCTTCCTGCCGATGCTGCTGGCCCCGACGGTCCACCCCCCGATGATCTTCTTCATCGTCTTCTACGGCCTCGACTGGGTCGCCACCGTCCCGCCCACCCTCGCCCTGTGCCGGGAGCACTACGGCGAGGACAGCGCCATCGTCTTCGGCTGGGTCCTCGCCTCCCACCAGGTCGGCGCGGCCCTCGTCGCCTACCTCGGCGGTGTCGCCCGCGACGTCTTCGGCACCTACGACATGGTCTGGTACGCCTCCGGCACCCTGTGCGCGGCGGCGGCCCTGATGGCCCTGGTGATCCGGCGGCGACCGGTGGCGCCGGTGCCCGCCCTGGGGGTCTAGCCGTCCAGTTGGGCGAACCGCCCCTGGTGGAACAGCAGCGGTCCGACGGGGCTCTCTCCCGTGCCCAGCGCGTTCACCCGTCCGACCACGATCAGATGGTCGCCCCCCGTGTGCACCGCGTGGATCGCACAGTCGATCCACGCGGCGGCACCGGCCAGCCGGGGCGCGCCCGACACCGGGGCCGCGTCGTACCTGACGCCCGCGAACTTGTCCGCGCCGCTCACCGCGAAGGCACGGCACAGCTCGCCCTGCCCGGCGCCGAGGACGTTGACGCAGAAGACGCCGGCGCGGGCGATGCGCGGCCAGCTGGTCGACGTACGGCCGACCATGAAGCAGATCAGGGGCGGGTCGAGGGAGAGGGAGGAGAAGGACTGGCAGGCGAAACCGGCGGGGGTGGAATCGCCTTCGGCGGCCGGTGCGGTGACAACGGTCACCCCGGTCGCGAAGTTCCCCAGCACCCGCCGGAACTCCGTCTGGTCGACCGGCGCCCGCTCGTCCGCGCGCACGCACCGCAACTCCGGGCGCGGCAGCGCCTCCACGGGCCCCGGCGCGGGGGCCGACCTGAGGTAACGGACGGCGGCCGCGGCCGCCCCTGCGTGTCCCATCACCCCTCCATTGAAAGTGACGGGTCGTCAGATGGGAAGGGATACGGCCGGTAAATCAAGGGATGCGGCCGGTATGTCGCTGTCATCGGCCCTGGAAACCGGGGCTTCTGCGCTCCACGAAGGCCCGCAGCCCCTCCTGGGCGTCCCGCGTTGTCATGTTGATCTCCTGCGCGGCGGCCTCGGCGGCGAAAGCGGTCGCCCGGTCGCTGTCCAGCGACGCGTTGACCAGCTGCTTCGTCAGGGCGAGGGTGCGGGTGGGGCCGATGGCCAGGCGCCCCGCCCACTCCCGGGCCGTCTTCGCCAACTCCCCGTCCGGCACGACCCGGTTGACCAGGCCCAGGCGTTCCGCCTCCGGGGCGGAGAGGGCGTCGCCGAAGAACATCAGCTCCTTGGCGCGGTGCGGCCCGATCAGGCGGGGGAGGAGGTACGCGCCGCCGCCGTCGGGGACCAGGGCGCGGCGGACGAACACCTCGATGAAACGGGCCGACTCGGCCGCCAGGACCAGATCGCAGGCGAGCGCGAGATGGGCGCCGAGACCGGCGGCGGTGCCGTTGACCGCCGCGATCACGGGCTTCTCGCAGTCGAGGACGGCGGCGACGAGGCGCTGGGCGCCGAGGCGGATGGTGCGGGCCACGTCACCGGGGACACGCTCGGCCGTGGCGCCGCCGCGCAGGTCGGCGCCCGCGCAGAAACCCCGGCCCGTTCCGGTGATGACCACGGCTCCGATCTCCGGGTCGGCGGAGGCCTCGGAAAGAAGTCGGATGACACGTTCCCGCTGGTCAGGGGTGATGGCGTTGAGGGATTCGGGGCGGTTGAGGGTGAGGCGGGCGACCCGATTGTCAGTGGCGTGCAGTACCAATGACTCAACGGATATTTCCGGCTCTTCGGGGGAATTGGACATGTTCATCTCAGTGGTCGTCTCGTTCGTCATCTCAGCGACACACCGCCAGCGCGTCCAGCGCCACCGCGCCCTGCCCCTGGGGCAGCACCATCAGCGGGTTGATGTCGAGTTCGGCGAGCTGGTCCCCGAGTTCCAGGGCCATGCGCTGGACGCGGAGGATCACCTCGACGAGGGCCTCGACATCGGCCGGCGGCCGCCCCCGGACCCCGTCCAGCAGGGCCCGCCCGCGCAGTTCGGCGAGCATGTCCCGGGCCTGCTCCTCGCCGAACGGCGGCACGCGTACGGCGGCGTCGTGCAGGACCTCGACCAGCACCCCGCCGAGTCCCACCGTCACGGTCGGGCCGAAGAGGTCGTCGTGCGTGACCCCGACGACCATCTCCACACCCCGCTCGACCATCTGGCACACCAGCACGCCGTCGAGGGTCACCCCCTCGTAGCGGGCGATGTCCGTCAACTCGCGGTAGGCATCCCGGACCTGGCTGGCGGAGGTCAGTCCGATCTTCACCAGGCCCAGCTCGGTCTTGTGCGCGATCTGCCCGCCGGACGCCTTCATCACCACCGGGTAGCCGACCAGCCCGGCCGCGCGCACGGCCGCCGCCGCGCTGGTCACCAGCTGCTCGCGCGGCACCCGTATGCCGTACGCGCGCAGCAGCTGCTTCGCCGCGTGCTCGCTCAGCTGCTGTCCCGGCCGCATCAGCGCGAGCGCCTTGCGGTAGGAGGGCGAGGGGGTGCGCGGGGCCTCGTCGAAGGGGGAGCGGTAGGTGCGGACGAAGCGGTGGTGGTCGAGGTAGGCGCGGACGGCGGTGAGGCAGTTGCCGACCGTGCGGAAGGTGGCCACCCGGGAGGAGCCGAGGAGGACCTCGCGGTAGGCGGCCTCCGTGCCGACCGGCGAGCCCCACACCACGCACACCAGCTTGTCGCTGGCCTCGGCCGCGTCGACCAGGTCCCGGACGAGCTTGTCGCTCAGCGGCGGGAAGGGGCCGGTGATCGGGCAGATCAGCACCCCGACCTCCGGGTCGGCGAGGATCGAGTCGATGATCTTCCGGCCGCGCCAGTCGCCCACCGGATGCCCGCCGTTGTCGACCGGGTTGGCCACGTTCAGGTACTCCGGTATCCACTGGTGCAGCTCGGCCTGCCGCGCCTGCGACAGCGTCGGCAGCCGGAGCCCCAGCCCGGAGGCCAGGTCGGCGACGTGCGCGCCCGTGCCGCCCGAGATCGAATAGACGACGACCCCGTCGGCGTGCGGCGCCCGTGCCCGGGCCAGCAGGGCGGCGGTGTCCTGGAGTTCGTCCAGGCCGTCGACGCGGATCACCCCGTACTGCCGTAGCGCCGCGTCGATCACGTCGTCCGCGCCGGTCAGCTTGCCGGTGTGGGAGGCGGCGGTGCGGGCGCCGGCCTCGGTGCGGCCGACCTTCACGGCGACCACCGGCACCCTGCGGCGGGCCGCGCGGTCGGCGGCGAGCAGGAAGGCCCGGCCGTCCTTGAGGCCCTCGACGTAGCAGGCGATGGCTCCGACCTCGGGGAGTTCGGCGAAGTAGGAGATGAAGTCGGCGGTCTCCAGATCGGCCTCGTTGCCGGTCGGGGCCCAGTGCGAGAGGCGGATGCCCAGCTCCTGGGCGGCGAAGACGGGCCGGCCCTGGTGGCCCGACTGGGTGATCAGGGCGATCGCCGGGCCGTCCAGGTCGTCGCGGAAGCGCTCGAAGGCGTTCAGGTTGGTGTTCGGGCCCAGCAGCCGGAGCCCGGAGCGCCGTACGGCGGCCGCGAGGCGGATCTGGGCGGCCGCGCCCTCCTCGCCGGTCTCCGCGAACCCGGAGGCGAAGGCGACCGCGAACTTCACCTTGGCCTCGGACAGTTCCTCGATCACCGGAAGGGGGTCGGCGACCAGGAGTACGGCGAGATCGACCTGCTCGGGCAGGCCGGCGACGGAAGGAACGCAGGGGATGCCGAAGACCGACGGCCGGGTCGGATGCACCGGGTGCACCCGGGCCCCGACCCGCCCGGCCCAGTCCAGCAGCTGCCGGGTGATACCGGTGTTGGGCCGGCCCTCGGTGTCCGAGGCGCCGATCACGGCGACGGACTCGGGCCGGAAGAACCTGTCCAGATCGGGTACGTCCGCGTACAGCGGCCGCCCGCTGACGTCCAGCTCGTCCTCCACGTCGGCCGCCCGGCCGTGGACGGTGGGTCCCGGACGCTGCTCACCGCAGGCGAGGACCCGGGCCCGGCGGGAGTCGGTGGTGAGGGTGCCGTGGGTTGATCCAAGCATCGTTCCGCCCGCTCCTGTGTGACAGCACAATTAACTGACGCAGTGTCAGATTACTGAACTGACACTGCGTCAGGAACTGGTCTGCACGCAAAGTTGAGGCCGAAAACGACCGGCACCCCGGCCGCGGGCGGCTCCCGCCCCTACCCGAGGGCCGCCAGCACCTCCTTCGCCACCCGCTCGCCCGACCGCACCGCCCCGTCCATGAAGCCCGTCCAGAAAGTGGAGGTCTCCGTACCGGCCCAGTGGATCCCGCCCGCCGGTTCGCGCAGCGCGGCACCGTACTCGGTCAGTACACCGGGCGGCGCGTAGGCCACCGGACCGCCGCGTGAGAAGCCTTCATTGTCCCAGCGCTGCAGCACGAAGGAGGTAGGTGATTTGGCCTTGCTGCCGAAGTAGTTGACGTAGTCGGCCAGCACGGCGGTCCTGACGTCGGCCTCGCTCGCCGCGTCGTACGCCCGCATCTCGTCGGCCTCGATGAAGCCCATCAGCGCCCCGTAGGAGGCGTCCGGCGGGGAGTTGTCGAAGGTCGAGCGGACCACGCCGGAGTCGCTGACGGCCTGCCCGTTGAGGCCGTCGGCCCGCCAGAAGGGGGTGTCGTAGACGGCGATGGCCTTGCCGATCGAGCCCATCGGCATCCGCTGGGTGAGCTGGTCGCGGGCGGCCGGCAGCAGCGGGTCGTAGCTGATGCGGGCGGCCAGCGGGGGCGGCAGGGCGACGACGACCCGGGTCGCGGTGACCGTGATGCCGTCCGCCGTGACGACGTAGGAACTGCCGGACTTGGTGATGGAGCGGACCGGGGCGCTCAGCACCACCCGGTCGCCGAGGGTCGCGGCGAGCTTGATCGGGACCTGCTGGGAGCCGCCGACGAAGCGGGACTCCTGGGCGCCGTTCGCGGTGTCGGTGAGGCGTTCCAGGGTGCCGGCGTTGGAGTCGTTGCCGGCGGCGGCGATGTAGTACAGGACGTAGAGAAGGGAGAGTTCGCGGGGCTGGGCCGAGAAGATCGACGTGCAGGCCAGGTCCAGGAGGAACTTGGCGGAGGGGACGATCGCGTTGGCGTTCAGCCAGCTCTCGAAGGTCTGCTTGTCCCACTCGGCGGCCTTGGCGGCGGTCCAGGGTGTGTCCACCGGCACGGTCGCGGCCATGCTGTCCAGCTCGGACTGCACGATCGCCGCGTTGGCGAGCCCGGCCGCGTCCACCGGCGGGACCGAGCCGAGCAGACCGCTGGTGTCGTACGGGGTGCGGGTGCCGTCCTTGTAGAGGAGGTTGTTGCCTGTGTTGTACGTGGTGAAGGTCGCCACGCCCAGGGAGTCGGCGAGGGCCTTGATGCGGTCCTGGGTGGGGCCGATGAACTCGCCGCCGCCCTCGGTGAAGCCTCCGTTGGCCAGCTTCAGGTTCACCACCCGGCCGCCGACCCGGTCCCGGGCCTCCAGGACGGCGACCGTCCTGCCGCCGGCCACCAGGTCGCGGGCCGCGGTGAGCCCGGCGATGCCACCGCCGACGATCGCGACGTCGACGGTCCGGGAGGCGGCCGAGGTCGCCGCCGCTGCCGTACCGGCGGAGACCGCGGTGAGGCCGGCGGCCCCGGCGGCGGCACCGCCGAGCAGGGAACGGCGGGAGAGGGACCTCGCGGGGGCGGGCCGGGGGGAGAGCTGTCTTTCACGTGCCACGTGCGTCCTCCGTGATGAGCGAGAGGGGTGGAGCCGGAAAGTTGAGCAGGGCTCACATTCTGGTCCCGCGCGCACGCAAGGGGCTACCGCCGGTAACAAACAGCTCCTGTCACATCAGTCACATGAGTAACGGCGCCCGTACGTAAGGAGGTTGAGGGTTCCTACGCCACCCGCTGCCGCTTGGCGGCTGCCTTCGCGGCTGTCCTCGCGACCGCCTTCGCGATCTTCTCCGCGTCGATCGCCATCTCGCGGAACATGCCGCTGATCGGGTTGGTGTAGCCGGTGAAGTAGAGGCCGGGGGCGTTCTTCGGGGTGCGGGGGCCGTGGGCGACCGGGCGGCCGCGGTCGTCGAGCACGTCGAGGTGGCCGACCAGGCCCTCCAGCGCGCGGACGTATCCGGTCGCGGCGATCACCGCGTCGGGGGAGACGCGGGTGCCGTCGGCGAGGGCGACCTTGCCGTCCTCGAAGCCGTCGACGGCGGCCACGATCTCGACCTTGCCCCGGCGCACCGCGTCGATGAGGCCGACGTCCAGGATCGGGATGGAGCCCTGCTTGACCCGGCTGTAGAGGCCGGAGTCGGGGCGGGGCAGACCCTGGGCGGCGAGGTCGGGCACGCTGACCTTGGCCATGGTCCGGGCGAGCCGGTCGACGAGGGCCGTCGGCAGGCGCCGTACCAGGATCGAGTTGTACTGGGCGGCCCAGCCCGCCGTGGAGCGGCGCACGAGGTGCGGGACCGTGCGGACGGCGAGCCGTACCCGCGAGGCGCCGCCCTCGACCAGGTCGACGGCTATCTCGGCGCCGGTGTTGCCGGTGCCGACGACGAGGACGTCCTGGCCGGCGAAGGGCTCGGCGTTGCGGTACTCCCCGGCGTGCAGGAACCGGCCGCCGTAGCCGTCCAGGCCGGGCCAGTCGGGGATGCGCGGGGTGTGGTTGAAGCCGGTGGCGACCACCACCGCGGAGCCGGTCAGCTCACGCCCGCCGGAGGCGTGCAGCAGCCAGCCGGCACCGTCGGGCGAGCGCTCCACGCGGGAGACCTCGACGCCGGTGACGATCTCCAGCTCGTGGTGCTCGGCGTACTTCTCCAGATAGCGCACCACGTCGTCGCGGGAGACCCAGCGGCCGAAGCGGCGCGGCATGGGCAGCCCGGGCAGGGCGGAGAGCCGGCGGGTGGTGTGGAGGTGGAGACGGTCGTAGTGGCGGCGCCAGGACGCGGCGACGTCGTCGGACTTCTCCAGGATCACGGCGCGGATGCCCCGGGCTCGCAGCGCGTACGCGGCAGCGAGCCCTCCGGGGCCGGCGCCGATGACGTAGACGGGCGAGACGGTAGGGGGGAACACGGCCATGAGCGGGAGCGTAATCACAGGTGACGTTGATGGGTCTCGGTCAAGACCGGAATTGGTTGCGAATTGATCACACCCGTAGGAGAAGTGGGTGGGATTTGTGGCGTAGCCCACCTCATCTGTGCTCATCCGTGAAAAAGAAAGGCCCGTGACGTCGGGCCCCGGTGCGCTGGGGCCCGACGTCACGGGTGGGCGGTGTCCTTGGACAGACGGGAAAGGACACCGCGTTCGGGGAGGCTATCGCGGCTTCGAGAGCGCCATCACGATTGTGAGAGCTTCTTACTTCCGCGGCGGCCTATTGGTTCCGCTTGCCCTTCTTGCCCTTGCCGGAGCCCGTCACCTTCGCGATCCAGGTGATGAAGTCACCCGGGTCGGTGTTGGCGCCGTGGCCCTGGTCCCAGTAGTAGAGGTGGTTCACGTCGTCGCCGAGGTTGTCCAGGCGGGCGGCCAGGTTCGCGGAGATGACGTGCGAGGTGTCGGAGTCGCTGGTGCCGAGGCGGATCCACCAGTGCTTGGAACGGCTGTCGTTGACCCTCTCCACCAGGTGGTACATCGGGTTCATCAGGCTGAGCTTCTCGGGGATGTCGGCGGCGACCCGCTTGGTGCTGAGGCCGGTGGAGTCATTCTTCGCGCCGTACGCCGTGAAGTGGCGGGTCTCGGTCGTACCCGCTCCGAATTCATTGTTCTCGCCGGCCGACAGGTCGAAGGCGTCGAAGGCCGGGGTGTCCTTCTTGCGGGCGCCCACGTGGGTGAGGAAGTCGTCCCAGGTGAAGGCGGCCTTGCCGCCGGACCAGGTGATGAAGGTGTTCGTCGAGAGGTACGTCTCGCGGTCCGAGTCCGACAGGTCCGTCAGGTACTTCGTGGCCGACGGCTGCAGATACTGCTCGACCAGGTAGTCGTCGTAGTTGCGGGCGTTCAGCGGACCGAAGCCGTTCAGGCCGCGCAGCTTGAGGCCCGCCTGGTACTCGGCGAACTGGGCCCTCAGCTCCTTGGAGACGGTCTGGTCGACCTGCTTGCCGGTGGAGAGGTCGTTGGCGCCCCAGTTCCACTCGTAGGCGCCGTCGGCGTGCTCCAGGTCGGTGATCGGGCACCAGGCGCCGACCGCGAAGATCGCGTCGGAGGCGTCGGCCGCGCCGAGCTCCTTCAGGTACTTGTCGTAGATCGGGCTGTCGCCGGACGCGCCGAGCAGCGAGGACAGGGCGCCGCCCGCGCTCGTACCGGCGGACACGATCCGCTCGACGTCACCGGGGATGACGCCCTTGTTCGCCTTGATGTAGCGGACGGCGGCCTTGAGGTCGACGATCGCGGCGGGGGCGGTGCCGTAGTACTCGCCGTCGGAGTTCTTGAGGGTACGGCCGCGGGCGCCGGGCTCGATCACGACGTACCCGGCGGCGAGCGCGAGGAGCTGGTTGCTGGAGGTGGCGCCGCCGGTGGCGTTGGTGTTGCCGTTGGCGCCCGGTGCCGCGCTGGTGGAGGAGCTGGGGGCCGCACCGCTGGGGGCCGCGCCGCCGCCCATGGCCGAACCGCCGCCGCCGACCTCGGTGGCGTCCGCCACGGAGGAGGGCATGTAGCCGCCGATGGAGTTGGCGAGCAGGATCGGGGCGTCCGTCGGGTCGACCGCCGTGCCGTCGATCTCCACCGGGGCGCTGACGATCAGGGACTGGTAGGTCTCGTCCACGGGGTTGGCGACATAGGTGATCGCCTTCCAGAAGTGGTAGGTCACCGAGTGCTCGGTGCCCTCCGTGTCCGTGATGGTCTTGGTCAGCTTCGTGTAGGCGTCCGGGTCGAACGCCAGGGAGTCCGAGGAGCCCGACGAGGAGGTGCCCGACGCCTGCGCGCTGAGCGCGATGCCGCCCACCGCCGCGACACCGGCCGTGGCGCCGATGCCCATGACGATCGTCCTGCGCTTCACTGCCGTGTGCTTCACCTTGCTGCCCCTCGTCTGCTGACTCCTTGGCCTTGCGGCTGCGAACGTATGCGAGTATCAACAAAATCGTCAACAATTCTACGGGATTCATGGGTGCCCCACAGCGGCATGGGGCATGCACAGCCCCTTCCCATCCGGTTCCCACCCGGCTCTGGGCTTTTCCCTCCATCTGACATAACGTCAGATTCATGGATGCGACGACCGCCGAGCGGCGCTTCGACCTCCCCGAGCCGGACGCCTTCACCCGCCCCTACTGGCAGGCGGCGGCCGAGGGACGGCTCCTGCTGCGCCGCTGCCGCTCCTGCGGCCGGGCCCACCACTACCCCCGGGAGTTCTGCCCGCACTGCTGGAGCGAGGACGTCATCTGGGAGCCCGCGACCGGCCGCGCGACGCTCTACACCTGGTCCGTCGTCCACCGCAACGACCTCCCGCCGTTCGGCGGCCGGGTCCCGTACGTCGCCGCCGTCGTCGACCTGGCCGAGGGCCCGCGCATGATGACCGAGCTGGTGGACGCACCCGAGCCGCGCGCCGGTCTGGACCTGACAGTCGCCTTCCGGGAGGGCGTGCCGGTGTTCCGCCCCGCGGCGGACTGAGGCGGGCTGGGCCACCACCCGGCGCAGGGCTTTCAATGGCCCCATGGCCCAGACCGACGAGCAGCCCTCCGCCCACCGCACCTCCGCCATCCCGTACGGTCGCGGTCACGACCTGCGGCT
Source organism: Streptomyces sp. NPDC048277 (assembly GCF_040652235.1). Taxonomy (NCBI): domain Bacteria; kingdom Bacillati; phylum Actinomycetota; class Actinomycetes; order Kitasatosporales; family Streptomycetaceae; genus Streptomyces; species Streptomyces sp. NPDC048277. The sequence goes on along the minus strand of NZ_JBEZLQ010000012.1, from coordinate 41,730 downwards.
CGACCGCTGGGACCCGGACGCGCAGGCCCACGCCGAGGCCTGGCTGCGCGGCCGTACCGACCCGGACTTCCGCCGCTGGAACACCCCGCTCAAGCTGGAGACGGACCTCGCGGGCGCCCGCGCCGCCATGGTCAGGCAGCGGGAACAGGCCGCCGACGGCACCTGCGCGCCGTTCCGCATCACGGACGCGGAGAGCGGTACGACCCTCGGTCACATCGGTATCAACATGATCGACCGGGTGTCCCGGTCGGCCCGGGTCGGCTACTGGGTGCTGCCCGAGGCGCGCGGCCGCCGGGTCGCCACCCGCGCCCTGGTCCTGGCCGCCCGCTGGACCTTCACCGAGCTGGGCCTGCACCGCCTGGAGCTGGGACACGCCCTCGGCCACGAGGCGTCCTGCCGCATAGCGCAGACCTGCGGTTTCCCGTACGAGGGGACGCTGAGGGGCGCGATGTTCGAGGCGGGCCGGCAGGACGCGTTCCGGGACGTACACCTGCACGCCCGCCTCGCGACGGACCCCGGGACCGCCACAGCGCCCTAATTCGGGTGCGGGACAAGGCGATAGGACGCGACCATCGACCATGGCCCCCGAAAGACACGCATCCGGCTGGCACTTCACCTCGGATGTCGAGGAATTCCTCGCCCGTTCCCGGGACTTCCTTCACTCGCGTCCCGATCTGCACACCGTCCATCTGACGGTGACGGAGCAACTGCGCCGGAAGGGGCCGCGGGCCTACGGTGACCAGGCCCCGCTGCTCGGGCACCTGGTCCGGGCGGACGGTGGCGTGGGCGCCGCGCTGCTGCACACCCCGCCGTTCTCGCTGCGCACCACCCGGCTGACGGCCGCCGAGACCGAGACGCTGGTCTCCGACCTCCTCGACCTGGGCCACCCGGTGCCCGGCTTCTCCTCCGAGCGCGCCACGGCGGAGGCGTTCGTGGCGGTGTGGGAGCGGCGCACGGGGATGCCCGCGCGGCTCAGCGAGCGCCAACGGCTGTACCGGCTCGTCGAGTTGACCGACCCGTCGCCGATGCCCCAGGGGCGGGCGCGGGTCGCGGGTGAGGCGGACCGGGAGCTGCTGATCCGCTGGTACGACGGGTTCAACGCCGACGCGGGTGTGCACGCCGCCCAGGGCGGCGGGGACTGGGCCGACTTCCGGCTCTCGTACGGCGGCGTCACCCTCTGGGAGACCCCCGACGGCACCCCCGTCTCCATGGCGGGCGTCACCCCGACGGTCGCCGGCCAGGCCCGGATCGCGCCCGTCTACACCCCGCCGGACCTGCGCGGCCGCGGTTACGCCGGCGCGGTGACGGCGGAGGCCGGCCGGGCGGCGCTCGCCGGAGGGGTCGGCGAGCTCCTCCTCTTCACGGACCTCGCCAATCCGACGAGCAACGCCCTGTACCAGCGCATCGGCTACCGGGAGGTGGCGGACTGGGCGGTGTACGACTTCGGGGAGCGGACTTCCTGAGAGCCGCCGCTCAAGGCCACAGCAGCTCCTTCCGCCAGCTCCCGTCCGCCTCCCCGACGTACCGGAGCCGCACGTGCTGTCGTTCCGGGTCGCCCTGGAAGAACTCGATCTCCTCCGGGCGCAGCCGGTAGAGGGTCCAGGTCGGGGAGGGGGCGGCCGGGTCGGCGCGGGCCCGTTCCCAGGCCGCCCGGGACGCCTTCCGCAACTCCTCCAGCGAGGGCAGGACCCCGCTCTGCAGGCCCGTGAGCGCGGCCGCCAGGGCGCCTGTCGAGCGGGCGTGCAGGTCTGCCTGGCTCTCCTGGGAGGGGGCCGCGGTGACCGGGCCCCGGAGCCGGACCTGGCGGCCCAGCACCGGCCAGTAGAAGGCCAGCGCCGCGTACGGGTGGGCGCTCAGCTCGTGCCCCTTCCGGCTGGTCACATGCGTGCCGAAGGCCCAGCCGGCCGCGTCCGCGCCGTGCAGCATCACGATCCGTACGTCTGCCCGGCCCTCCTCGTCCGTCGTCGCCAGCGACATGGTGTGCGGCTCCGGCTGCCCCGCCGTCACCGCCTCCGCGAACCACGTGCTGAAGAGGGGAAGCGGGGCCGCGGGCGCCTGCGCCGGGTCGAAGGGCCGTAGCTCCGTCGTCCCGGGGTCCCAGACCCGGAGCTGCCTGAGGAGTGCGTGGAGATCCGTTGCTGCCATGGGGTGAGTATCACGCGGACGGCCGCGCGACACCGGTAGGACGGGGCAGGGGGCGCCGCCGCCGCGACCGAGCGTTCCGGCACGCTGTCTCCCCGAGTTTTTGCCGAACCTCTAACGCCCCGGTGCTCCCCTGCGGCACCGGGGCAGTGCCAACAGTGCGACGCTGGGGAGCTGTTCGGGGAGGACCGAACATGTCGGCGGCTGACCGAACGTGCCAATCGCCGGACAGGCGCTGTGAGGTGGCCGCTGTGTACTCGCTCGCCCTGCCGAAGATGGTGCTCGCGCGTGCGGCACACGGTCTGCGGGACGCGCGCCGGCTGGCGTTGGAGGCGCGGATTCCGGACTGGGCGGTGGACGACGGTCCCGGCACCGTCACCACCGTCTCCAACGAGTGCTTTCTGCGGACTCTGGAACTGGCCGAGCATCACAACGCCGACCCGGACACCGTGATGCGCATCGGCAGCACCTTCCGGCAGGGCCAACTCGGCGTCTACGACTACCTGTTCAGTTCGGGGCCGACCCTCGCCGAGGGGCTCGCGACCACCGTCAGGTACCAGAACCTGATCACCGGCGCCGGGAAGTACGTCCCGCTGGGCGGCGCCGAACCGGACGTCCGCGTCGGCATCTTCCTGTCCGAGGAGGAGGGGCGGGGCAAGGAACTGGCCGTGCAGATAGGGATCGCGGACGTGCTCGGCCGGGCCCGCTGGGCGACCGGACGGCGGGTGGACGCCGTCGAGGTGACCCTGCGGCAGCCGCCCCCGCGCCGCTCCGTCGGGCTCGCCCGGGCCCTCGGCACCACCCGCGTCACCTTCGGCGCCGACGTCGACAGCGTCCGGCTGCGCGCCGCCGACCTACGGCTGCCGCTGCGCACCGCCGACCCGGCGCTCGCCGCGCTCATGACCCGCTACGCCGACTCCCTGCCGCGTATCGCACCCCGGCCCACCACCTGGCCCGACCGGGTACGGCAGACCCTCGCCGTCGCCCTCGCCGAGAACGACGCCTCCCTGGACGCCGTCGCCCGCCGCCTGCTCACCAGCTCCCGCACGCTGCAACGCCGGCTCGCGGAAGCCGGCACCACCTGGCGGCAGGAGCTCGACCGCGCCCGGCAGGAACTCCTCGCCGCCCGGCCCCGCACCCCCGCCGCCCGCCTCGGCTACTCCGACGCCCGCGCACTGCGCCGCGCCCGCCGCAGATGGACGGCGAAGTAACGCAAACCACTGCGAACACGTGTGCGTTGCCCCCACACTGTCCGGGTCGAACGACGCGGAGGGAACATGAACGCGCAGAGGACCGTGAAAGTGGCCGTCCGCCACATACTCAGCGACGTGGTCAAGGGCGGGGTCGTCACGCCCAGAACCCGTACCGTCACCTGGGCCTCCGGCCAGTTCCAGCTGGTACGGCCCGCCGAGGGACGGCACAGCGTCGAACTGGAGTGCCCCGTCTGTACGGCGTCCATCCTCGCCGAGGTCAGCGACCACGCGCGGACCCGGCGCGTGCGGACCGTCTGGGCCACCGTGTCGGCGATCTCCCTCGTCGTCTTCGTCGTCGCCCTCGGCTACGTCATCGAGGAGGGCGGCAAGACCCTGCCCGAGGGGCAGTCCCTGCCGGTCCTCTTCCCGATCAGCGTGATCGCCGCCTTCGTCGGCTTCGTGATGGCGCCCACGGCGTTCACGGTGAGCCGCGGCCACATCGGCGTCACCATGCTCGACGCCCCCAAGCCCCGCCGCGGCCACCGGATCGTGCCGGTACGCGGTTAGCTCCGGGTCAGTGCCGGGCGAACTGCAGTCCCGTCTGCTGGACCGTGTCCGGGCGTACGGCCAGGGCGGGCACCGTGAGCTGTTCGCCGTAGATGTCGGTGAGGCGGATCTCGCTTCCGCAGCCGGTGCCCTGCTCGGAGAGGAAGTAGTTGTAGTCGGTGCGGGTCAGCGCCAGCCAGCCGCCGCCGGTGCGGACCTCCAGGCGGGCCAGCGGGTTGCGGTGGCCGATCGCCTGGATGCCGCACCAGTACTGGGTGGAGCCGGTCTTGTAGCGGATGGCGACGGTGTCGGAGGTGGCCGGGCTGACGAGGCCCCAGGTGATCGGGATCCGGCCCGCGGAGAGCGGCGCCAGCTTCGCGAACGCCTGTCGGCTGAGGTCGAGTTGGCCGACCGCGCAGGGTGCCGGGCACTCGTTGGTGATCCGTACGGTGATGGACTTGCCGCCCGCGCGGACGGAGATGTACGCCCCGCACGCCTTCGCCGTCTCGTAGTCCGCGGTGTTCATCGCCGCGGTCATCACGTCGGCGGTCGGGCCGAACGAGCAGGCGCCGTCGCCGTTGCCGACGTCGTAGGAGGTGGCGACCCCGTCGTACGTCGCCCCGGGGCGGATCCGGCCGGCCGCGGGGGCCGTGGTGGACGAGGTGCCGGCGGCGCCGCTCACCGCACGCCGGGCCGGGGCGGCGGACGCGGACCCGGTCGCGGTCGCGGTCGCCGAAGCGGACGCCGAGGGGGTGCCCCGCCTGCTCGCCGTGGGGCTCGGCGACGCCGACGACGGCTTCGGCGCGGCGGAGGAGGCCGTCTCCGTGGGCGTCGCGCTCGGTGCGGCTGCGGAGGCGGCGACCGCCCGGTCCTGGCCGGTGCCGGACGAGTCGCCGGGGCGGAAGGCCACGAGCAGGGTCGCGACCAGGGCGACGGCGGCCACGGCGGCGACCGCGAGCAACGGCCCGCGCACCGGGCGCCATTCGAAGTGCTGGTCCGGTTCCTGCGGGCGACGGCGATGTGAGGAGGAGGCCACGGAGGGATCCTTACGCGGTTCGGCGGTGCACGTCCTTCGAACGTCGAAGCTTCCGGTACGACAGTGGCCGCCGCGGCCCGAAAGGTTGCCGCCGTTCCGGAAAAGGTTGCCCGCGCCCCCGGTTCAGCCCCGCCCCAGCACCACCGTCCCCGAGGAGCAGAACCAGCCCCCCGTCCCGGACGCCACCCCCAGCTCCGGCAGCCCCCCGCCGGCCCGCCGCACCTGCCGGTCGCCGCCCTCGCCGCGCAGCTGCCGTACCGCCTCCACCAGCAGGAACAGGCCCCGCATCCCCGGGTGTTGGGCCGAAAGCCCGCCCCCGTCCGTGTTCACCGGCAGTTCCCCGCCCGCGACCCGCAACCGGCCCTTCTCCACGAACGCCCCGCCCTCGCCCTTCGCGCAGAAGCCCAGGTCCTCCAGAGTGACGAGGGTCATATAGGTGAACGCGTCGTAGATCTCCGCGAAGTCGATGTCGGAGGCGCTGACCCCCGCCCGCCGGAACGCCAGCCGTCCGCTCACCGCCGCCGGGGACACCGTGAAGTCCGCCCACTCCGACATCGTCGCGTGGGACACGCACTCGCCCGTCCCGAGGACCCACACCGGAGCCGTACGGCAGTCGCGGACGTACTCCTCGGCCGCCAGCAGCACCGCCGCGCCGCCGTCCGAGCGGATGCAGCAGTGCAGCTTGGTGAAGGGGTCGGCGATCATCGGGCCCGACAGGACCTCGTCGACGGTGATCGGGGTGCGGAACATCGCGTCCGGGTTCAGCGCCGCGTTCGCCCGCGCCTGGACCGCCACCTCCGCCAACTGCTCGATGGTCGTACCGTGTTCGATCATGTGGCGGCGGGCCGCCATCGCGTACTTGGCGATGAGGGTGTGGCCGTAGGGGACCTCGAACTGGAGCGGTCCCCGGGAGCCGAAGGACAGGTCGCCGGTCCGCCGCCCCGCCCTGATGTCGGCGCGGGCCGTCGACCCGTACACCAGCAGGACGGCGTTCGCACGGCCCGCGGCTATCGCGTCCGCCGCGTGCGCCGCCATGACCTCCCAGGTCGAGCCCCCGACGGAGGTGGAGTCGACCCAGGTGGGGCGCAGGCCCAGGTACTCGGCCACCTCCACCGGGGCCAGCGTGCCGAGCCCCGCCGAGGCGAAGCCGTCCACCACCTCCCGGCCGAGGCCCGCGTCGGCCAGCGCGCGGCGGGCCGCCTGGGCGTGCAGGGCGTAGGGGGTGGCCTCGTCCACCCGGCCGCAGTCGGACAGGGCCACGCCGACCACGGCGACCTTGCGGGGTCCAGTCATGAATCTGACGGTACATCAGATCTGTTCGGATCGGCCCGGCTCCGGCCCTGTGCATCCGCATCCCGCGCCCTTAATATGACGGACCGTCAGATCGTCAGGAGGTCCGGTCATGGACGCCCGCTTCACCGACGAGCAGGACGAGATCCGGCGCGCCCTGCGTGAACTGCTCCACAAACGCTGCGGTACGGAGGACGTACGGGCCGCCGTCGCCAGGGCGGAGGGCCATGACCCCGGCCTGTGGACCGCCCTGAGCGAACAACTCGGCCTGCCCGGGCTCGCGCTCCCCGAGACGTACGGCGGTGTCGGCTGCGGCGGCACCGAAGTCGCCCTGGCCGCCGAGGAGCTGGGGCGCGCCCTCGCCCCCTCCCCGTTCCTCGCCACCGCCGTTCTCGCCGCCCCGCTGCTCCTCGCCCTCGGCTCCGACGCCCAGCGCGCCGAGCTGCTCCCGAGGATCGCCGGCGGCGGCCTGACCGCGGCCCTCGCCGTCCCCGGCACCCGGCTCGGCACCGCCCTCGCCCTCACCGACTCCCGGAGCGGCGACTGGGCCGGCGGCGGGCGGGCCGGCGGGGTCCAGGCCAGGCACAGGAACAGCGGATGGCGGCTGTACGGGGAGGTCGACCAGGTCCTCGACGGGCACAGCGCCGGACTGCTGCTCGTCCCGGCCCACGCAGGGGGGTACGCCCGCTCGCGCGTCCTCCTCTTCCTGGTGGCGGGCGACGCGGACGGGGTCGTACGGACGCGGCGGACCGCCCTCGACGCCACGCGCAGCCAGGCCCGGGTGCAACTGCGGGACGTGCCCGCCGAGTTGCTCGGCACGGACGAGGACACCGACATCCGGCCCGCCCTCGCCTCCCTGGGCGACCCGGTGGCCGCCGTGCTCGCGGGCGAGGCAGTGGGAGCCGCCGACCGGGCGCTGGAACGGACCGTGGAGTACGTGAAGCAGCGCGAGCAGTTCGGGCGGGCGATCGGCTCCTTCCAGGCCGTCAAGCACCGGCTGGCCGATGTGTATGTGGCGGTGCGGGCGGCCGGGTCGGCCGCCTACTACGCGGCCTGGGCGACGGCGCACGGGGAGCGGGTGGGCGGGCTGGCGCTCGCGCAGGCGCTGGAGGCCCTGCGGATCGCCGCCGGGGAGGGGATCCAGCTGCACGGCGGGATCGGCTTCACCTGGGAGCACGAGGCGCATCTGTACTTCAAGCGCGCGGCCGGGGACGAGCTGCTCTTCGGGCCCGTGCACCGGCTGCGCGGCCACGCGGCCGCCTCGGCGGGACTGTTCGAGCGAGGGGAGGTGGCGGTGTGATCGGCGAGCGGCTGGTGCAGAAGGTGGCGGGCACCCGCGGGTTCCTGAAGGTCGCCCCGCACGTGGTCCCGGCCCTGGACCGGGCCGTGCACCGGCTCAGCCGGGGCAGGGTGCTGCTCAGCGCCCAGATGCTGCCGGGGGTGATCCTGACGTCCACCGGGGCGCGCAGCGGGCGGCCCCGCCGTACGCCGCTCGCGTGCATGCCCGACGGCGACGACGGCTGGTTCCTCGTCGGGTCCAACTACGGCCGGGCCGACCACCCCGCCTGGACCTACAACCTCCTCAGGCATCCGGACGCCGAGATCAGCTGGAAGGGGCGGGACGTCCCGGTCACCGCCCGGCTGCTGGCGGGGGAGGAGCGGGCGGCCGTCTGGCGGGAGCTGCTGGTGTTCTGGCCGCCGTACGCGACGTACCAGGAGCGGGTGGCGAGGGAACTGCGGGTCTTCCGGCTCGACCGGCGCTGACTACAGCGCGTGCTGGCGCGGGCAGGGCCGTCCGCTGCCGCGAGCCCGCCACCAGTATCGCGAGGCCCGCGACCGCCAGAGCGCCGTGTGCAGCGCGTACCGTTCCTCGGCAGTGGGCGGGAGTGAGCCCGCGTACCGGCACGCCCCGAACGGTCTTGAGCGCACTGGTCCCCGGCGTACTCGTCCCCGAGGCGGCGACACGCATCGCGTGCGTGGTCCGATCCCGGGAGGCCGGTTCCCTCACGACCTGGCCATATGGGTACGGCCAGAGGCGACGGGGAGGCCCTGAACCATCTCGCTGGTGGAGCAGGGGCCCCGCACGCTGGCGCCACACCCGGCGTCCCAGATCGCACCCACCACGCTAGCGTGGCCGCCGCACGGCACCGCAAGCCCAGGAGCCTACGATCACACGATCGAGTTAACCGAGCTCGCGCACACTTTCCATCGGGCCGTTCCAGGCCCGCCCCCGCACGCGTGACCGGGCGGCCGCGCACCCCGGCGGCGATCACATACGCCCAGTCGGCGCCCGGTACGCACACCAGCAGCAGGTCGACGGCGAGGAAGGAAATCAGGGGTCCGGTGTCCATGCGGGGGACATTAGGCGCTTATGGCCCGAAAGTGTTGTCGAAATTTGCCCCTGAGCGGCGGTTTCGGGGGAAGATCTGCCCCATGGACGACGTGGACCGGAAAATCCTTGCCGAGCTGCAGCAGGACGGGCGGCTGACCGTGACCGAGCTGGCCGGGCGGGTGCGGCTGAGTGTCTCGCCGTGCCACCGCCGGCTGCGCGAGCTGGAGCGCTCGGGCGCGATCAGCGGGTACCGGGCGGTGGTGGACCCGGCCGCCGTGGGCCTGACCTTCGAGGCGCTGGTCTTCGTGTCCATGCGGCAGGAGGACCGGGACACGGTCGCCGACTTCGAGCGCGCGCTCGCGGAGATCCCCCATGTGCTGGACGCGCAGCGGCTGTTCGGCGAGCCCGACTACCTGCTGCGGGTGGCCACCGCCGACCTCGCCGCCTTCCAGCGGCTGTACGACGAACGGCTCGCGAGCCTGCCGGGGGTGCAGCGCCTCACCTCGACGCTGGTGATGAAACACGTGGTGCGGGACCGGCCGTTGCCGGCATAGCGCAACAGGCGGCGGCCCACTTCGGGTGAACCGCCGCCTGCCAGACAGGACCCAGGGTGCGTTACTTCGTGGGTTTCTTCCCGGTCACGCCCAGGTGCACCAACAGCGCGAGGTTCGGCTTGAGTTCGGCCTGCTTCACGCCCCAGGTCTGGAAGCCCTTCTGGTGCGCGGCGACGGCCGCGAGCATCGCGACCAGCGAACCGGCCACGGCCGCCGGGTTCACGTCCTTGTCGATCTTGCCCTTGGACTGCAACTCCGCGATGGAATCGGTCAGGGAGTTGTTCACCGAGTTCAGGATCTTCATACGGATCTTGTAGAAGCGTTTGTCGCCCTCGGCCGCGCCCAGGTCGACCACGCGCAGAATCGCGTCGTTCCTGCGCCAGAACTCCAGGAATCCGTCCACGAGTTCCTGCGCGGTCGCCCAGCCGGCCTTGCCGACCCAGGAGCGTCCCGCGACCAGTTCCGTCAACTGGCCGCCCTCGGTGGCCATGTGCTCGGCGATCTCCAGGACGGCACCCTCGACGTCCGGGAAGTACTGGTAGAAGGTCGCGGGTGAAGTCCCCGCTTTCCGGGCGACATCGATGACCTTGACGTCCCGGTAAGGGGAGGAGCTGAGCATCTCGCTGAGGCAGTCGAGCAGCTTCTGCCGGGTCGCCTGCCCACGCCGGCCGGCCACGCGGCCGTCGACGGTACGCACTTGTCCTGTCATGCCGTCAGCTTACCGAGGGGTGATCGGAGCGCGATTCGGCCGACTGCAAATGGGGTGCACGGGTGTACGGGGGCTGGTGCGGCTGGTCTGCGGGGTGCGGGCCGGGCGGTTACTTTGACGACATGGCCGAAAACAGGGCATCCGAATACACAGAGGGCGTCCCGTGCTGGGTGGACGTGCAGCTTCCCGACGTCGAGGCGGGGAAGCGGTTCTACGGTGGGCTCTTCGGGTGGACCTTCGAGGACGCCGGCGGGGATGCCGTGTGGGCCCGTCTCGCCGGTGCGGACGTCGCCCGGCTGGCACGGAAGCGGGACGGCCGGCTGCCCACGGTCTGGACGGTGTACTTCGCGGCCCCGGACGCCCGCGAACTCGCCCGGCGCATCCTCGCGGCGGGCGGGCAGGTGGTGAGCGACCCCGCGCCCGTCCGCGACCTCGGCACCGCCGCCCTCGTCACCGACCCGCAGGGCGCGGTCTTCGGCCTCTGGCAGGCCGCCGCCCACCCGGGCTTCGGCCTGCGGCACGCCCCCGGCAGCTTCGCCTGGGCTCAGCTCTACACCAGCGACACCGACGCGGCCAACGCCTTCTACGGCCACCTCTTCGCCGACGCCCTCTTCGGCACCGACGCCGACCCGGACTTCGGCCGGGCCCCGGTGACCGAGGTGTTCGCGGCCGGGATGCCGTCCCAGTTCGTCGTCCACTTCCGCACCGGGGACGTGGAGGCCGCGGTCGGGGCCGTGCAGCGGCTCGGTGGCCGGGTGCAGGCGCCGCCCTTCGAGACGTCGTACGGAAAAGTGGCCGTCGTGACCGACAATCAAGGGGCGTCCTTCGCGCTGCTGCAACGCTGAGGCCAGAAAAATCCGGCGCTCAGTGGATAAATGTCTCACTTTGTCATGTGACACCCCGATTGGTCACCGGGTTCGCAACCTGTGCCCGGGCCAGGAAGAATCAGGGTGCGTACCGCCACGGCGGTGCGGTGGTGAGACGCTGCACGGGGTCGCGTACATATGTGGGTGGACGGGGCCCGTACGGGGAGGTGGCAGGCAAGTGGTGGATCAGCTGACGCAGCACGATCCGCGGCGGATCGGGCCGTTCGAGGTGCTGGGACGGCTGGGGGCCGGCGGCATGGGGCTGGTCTATCTCGCGCGCTCGGCGTCCGGCCGGCGCGTGGCGATCAAGACGGTCCGGACCGAGCTCGCCGAGGACCAGCTGTTCCGGGTCCGCTTCACCCGTGAGGTGGAGGCGGCCCGGGCGGTCTCCGGCTTCTACACGGCGGCCGTCGTCGACGCCGACCCGCGTGCCGCCGTGCCGTGGCTCGCGACCGCGTACGTGCCCGCGCCGTCCCTCGAAGAGATAGTGAACGACTGCGGGCCGATGCCGGCCCAGGCGGTGCGCTGGCTCGCCGCGGGCGTCGCCGAGGCGCTCCAGTCGATCCACGGCGCCGGGCTGGTCCACCGTGACCTCAAGCCGTCGAACGTCCTCGTCGTGGAGGACGGCCCCAGAGTGATCGACTTCGGTATCGCCTCGGGTGTGTCGAACACCCGTCTGACGATGACGAACGTGGCGGTGGGCACCCCCGCGTACATGTCCCCGGAGCAGGCCAAGGACTCCCGCAGCGTCACCGGCGCCAGCGACGTCTTCTCCCTCGGCTCCATGCTCGTCTTCGCCGCCACCGGCCACCCGCCCTTCCACGGCGCCAACCCGGTCGAGACCGTCTTCATGCTGCTGCGCGAGGGCCCGGACCTGGAGGGCCTGCCCGACGAGCTGCGCCCGCTCATCGAGTCCTGTATGCAGATGGAGGCCGCCGGCCGCCCCAACCCGGCCGACCTCCAGGCCCAGCTCGCGCCCCACCTCTTCGGTTCCGGCTCCGACGACAGCGGTACGGCCTCCGCCTGGCTGCCCGAGAAGGCGGTCGCGCTGATCGAGTCCCGCCGCGGCGGCCGGCCGGCCGTGAAACCCTCCGCCAGCCCGTCCGGCGCCCGCAGCGGCGGCCGCCCGATGCTTCCGCCGCCGCCCTCCTACGACCCCGCGGTCCCCGCCCCGGTCCCGGTCGGCGCCCCCGACATCGGCCCGGTGCGCCTCGCCGGCGCCCAGGTGCCGATCGGTCCCGGCCTGCGCGTCTCCGACACCCGCGCCGCCGCCGTCAAGGCGCCCCCGCCCGAGGCCGGGCTGGCCGCCAGCTGGTCCCGCCCGCACCCCGGCGTCAACGGCGCCGACCCCGCCGTACCGCCGGTGCCCGCGCTGCCGCCGGAGACCGCGTCCGGCTGGCGCCCCTGGCGGTTCCGGATGTCCAACGACGTCTGGGGCACCCCGTCCGTCGACGGCGACCTCGTCTACGTCACCTCCTTCGAGGTGCACGCCCTCGACGTCGCCACCGGCCGCCGCCGCTTCAAGACCCGCGACGTCGCCTGGTCCATGGCGGTCGCCGACGGCCGTATCCACGCCTCCGACGGCCCCACCCTGTTCGCCCTGGAGGCCCGCGAGGGCGGCGACCTGTGGCGGCTGTCCACCGACGCGTGGGTCTACTCCCTCAAGGCCGACCGCGGCACCCTCGTCACCGGCACCCGGGGCGGCGGCGCCCAGGCCTGGGAGGCGTCCAACGGGCAGAAGCTGTGGGAGATCAGCGGCTGCCAGACCGACTTCGAGGCCCCCGAGTCCGGGCCCTCGCTGCACGAGGGCACGGTGTACGTCTGGCAGGACGCGAGGCTGCGCGCGCTGGACGCCCGTACCGGCGACGAACGCTGGTCGTACCCCATCGGCGACGCGGCCTCCTGCGGGGGCGTCCCGGTCCGCCTCACCCACGCCGACGACGGCTTCGTGTACGCCTGCGCGGGCACCCGCGTCATCGCCCTCGACACCGCGACGGGACGCGTGCGCTGGCACTTCGAGGCGCCGGCGGTGTTCCTCTCCCCGCCGACCTTCGTGCCCGGCCCCGCGGTCACGGGCGGGGGGATCTATCTGGCCGACTACCTCGGCACGGTCTACGCCCTCGACGCCACCGACGGCCGCGACCGCTGGCGCATCGCGACGGAGGCCCGCGCGTCGACCGAGCCGGTGCTCGTCGCCGCGGGGCATGTCCATGTGGGGAGCGGCAAGGGCCTCTACACCCTGGACGCGGTCACCGGGACGCCCAAGTGGCGCTTCCAGGCGGGCGGCGACGTGGTGGGGGCGCCGACGGTGGCCGAGGGCCGTATCCACTTCGGCTCCACCGACCACCTGCTGTACACGCTGAAGGCCGACGACGGCCGGCTGCGGTGGAAGCTGGCGACGGGCGGGGAGATCACCGGGTCGCCGGTGGTGCGGGACGGGGTCGTGTACGCGTGCAGCAAGGACCGGTGCGTGTACGCGCTGGACGCGGAGAAGGGGACCGGGACGGCGCGCACGGCGTGAGTGCCGGGACCGGTTGACGGGCGGCTGCGGGTGCGTTGTGGCTGGTCGCGCAGTTCCCCGCGCCCCTTCAGGGGCGCGGGGAACTGCGCGAGCAACCCCCACTCACCCGCGGTCGAACTGCGTCGGCGCCCCCGGGACGGCCGTCGTACCAGTTGGTCGCACGGAAGGGCTGTGCACGGCGGCCGTCGCTTGAACGGTACGCCCGGGTGCCCCGGCCCGCCACGCGGTGCGTCAGCGGATGCGGGGCGGGGTCCTGGGCCGGTCGTGGAAGAGGCCGCTCTGCTGGTCACCGGGCAGGTTGCCCAGGGCGATCAGATGCGGGGCCTGGGCGAACCCCCGGTCCCGCGCGGCCTCCTTCGCCGCCCACAGCGCCCGTACGCTCCCCTGCACCCCCTCGGTCGGATACCCGGCGATCACGGTCGCGCAGCGCACCGCAGCCGCCAACGCCCCTCCGCCGGCCGTCACTTCAGACACCAGTCCCACCTCGTACGCCCTGCGCGCCCCCATCCGCTCCGCGTTGCCCATCAGCACCGTCCGGGCCACCTCCCCGTACGGCATCCGCTGCGCCAGCAGCACGGACTCGTACGCGCTGACCATGCCGTAGGAGGTGTGCGGGTCGAAGAACGTGGCGGTCTCGTCGGCGATGACGAAGTCCGCCTCCCCGAGGAGGTAGAAGGCACCCCCGCAGGCCATCCCGGCCACCGCGGCGATCACCGGCTTCCACAGGTCGTTCGTCTTCGGGCCGATCGCGATCAGCGGGTCGTCCTGGCTGTACGGCGAGGACGGCTGCGGCACCACGGCGTCCCGGTCGAGGCCGGTGCTGAAGGCGCGTCCCCCGGCCCCCGTGAGGACGACCGCCCGCACCGCGTCGTCGAAGCGCAACGCCCGCCAGGTGGCGGCGAGTTCGGCCGCCGTCCCGACGTCGACGGCGTTGAGCCGCTCGGGCCGGTCGAGGGTGACGACGGCGACCCCCGTCTCCTTGTCCACGTCCAGGCGCAGGCTCACGGCCGCTCCAGGACCCACTGCGGAAGCCCGTCCGCGAAGACGGCCTGGACCCGCGCCCCGATCCGGATCCGCTCGGGGGCCACCGAGTCGAGAGCCGCCCCGGCCGCGCCGACCACGTTGCCGACCAGCCGTATCCGGGGCGCGTCGTCGAGTTCCACCACGACGACGTTGTACGGCGCCTGGGCCGCGTACTCGGGGAGCAGGGGCGGGTGCGGGACGACGTAGGACCAGACGCGGCCGCGCCCGTTCGTCGGCCGCCACTCGCTCGCGAAGGACCGGCAGTGCGGGCAGCAGGGGCGGGGCGGGAAGCGGGGTTCGTGGCAGTCGGCGCAGGCCTGGACGCGGAGTTCGCCGCGTGCCGCGTACTCCCAGAAGGGGGCGCCGTCGGTGTCGGTGGCCGGTCGCAGCATCTCAGCTCCGGTTCGTGAGGAGGAGGGCCGAGGTCGGGACGCCCTCACCGGCGGTGACCAGGCAGGTGGCGGCACCGGGGACCTGGGCGGTACTGGTGCCGCGCAGCTGCTTGACGCCCTCGGTGATGAGGTTGAACCCGTGCACGTAGGCCTCGGAGAGCCCGCCGCCCCCCGTGTTGACGGGCAGCCGCCCGCCGATCTCCAGGGCGCCCCCCTCCGTGAACGCCCCGCCCTCGCCCCGCCCGCAGAAGCCGTAGCCCTCCAGGGAGAGCGGTACGAGGGCCGTGAAGGCGTCGTAGATCTGGGCGACGTCGACGTCCTCCGGGGTGATGTCGGCGTGCTTCCAGAGGTGGCGGGCGGCGGTCCAGGCGGGGCCGGTGAGGGGGTCGTCGTTCCAGTAGTTGACCATGCCGTGGTGCTGGGCGGGGAGGCCCTGGGCGGCGGAGTGGACGTAGACGGGGGCCTTGGCGCAGTCCCGGGCCCGCTCCCGGGAGACGACCACGCAGGCCAGCGCCCCGTCCGTCTCCAGGCAGTTGTCGAAGAGGCAGAGGGGCTCGCTGATCCACCGGGAGGTCATGTACATCTCGCGGGTGAGGGGGCGGTCGTACATCACGGCGGCCGGGTTCTGGTTGGCGCGGTTGCGGCAGGCGAGGGCGACGTTGAAGAGGTGGTCGCGGGTCGCGCCGTACTCGTGCATGTAGCGGCGGGTGAGCATGGCGATCTCGTCGGCGGGCCGGAGCAGGCCGAAGGGGCGGGTCCACTGGGCGGGGGTGGGGAGCTGGACGGTGGTGTTGGTCCAGGGGCGGGGTCCGGACCCGCGCTTGCGCGACCGCCAGGCGACGCCGACCGTGGCCTGGCCGGAGGCGATGGCCGCGGCGAGGTGCGCGACGGTCGCACAGGAGCCGCCGCCCCCGTACCCCACCTTGCTGAAGAAGGTCAGGTCGCCGAATCCGACCGCCTTGGCCAGCTCCACCTCGTCGGTCTCCTCCATGGTGAAGGAGGCGAGCGCGTCGACCTCGCCGGGGGCGATACCGGCGTCGTCGAGGGCGGCGAGGACGGCACGGCAGGCAAGGGTCTTCTCGTCCTCGTCGAGCCGTCTGGCGAAGGGCGTCTGCCCGATCCCGACGACGGCGGTGGCGTCCTTGATGCCTCTGGGACCGGCCATGAGCCCGCACCTCCACGGCTGTCGCGGTTTGCTGACAGGTCGTCAGGCTACAGCTAATCTGACGGGCAGTCAGCTATGCGTCCGGGGAGGCCGGTTGTGCGCGGTGACATGGAGTGGGGGACCGTTCCGGGGCTGGTGCGGTCGGCGGCGAAGCGGTACGCGGACGTGGAGGCGGTGGTCGACGGCCGCACCCGGATCACCTACGCCGAGCTGGGCGCCCGGGTGGAACGGGCGGCGGCCGCCTGCATCGCCTCCGGCGTCGGGACGGGCGACCGGGTGGGCATCTGGGCGCCGAACTCCCTGGAGTGGATCGTCGCGGCGCTGGGCGCGGTGTCCGCGGGCGGGGTGCTGGTCCCGCTGAACACCCGCTTCAAGGGCACGGAGACGGCGGACGTACTGCGCAGGAGCGGGGCGAAGCTGCTGTTCGTGACCGGGACGTTCCTGGGCACGTCGTACGTGGCGTCGCTGCGCAGGGCGGCGGGGGAGGGGGTGGGCGGCGCCGGACCGCTGCCGGGGCTGCCCGCCCTGGAGCAGGTCGTGGTGCTGTCGGAGGACGCGCCGGCGGACTTCCGCACCTGGAAGGACTTCCTCGCGGGCTGCGAGGGCGTCGGCGCCCGTGATGTCGCCTCCCGCGCGGCCGAGTTGGACGGCGACCGCCTCTCCGACATCATCTTCACCTCCGGTACGACGGGCCGTCCGAAGGGCGCGATGATCACGCACGCGCAGACGCTGCGGGCGTACGAGGTCTGGGCCGACCTGGCGGGCCTGCGCATCGACGACCGCTACCTGATCGTGAACCCCTTCTTCCACACCTTCGGCTACAAGGCCGGGGTGATCGCCTGCCTGATGCGCGGGGCGACGATGATCCCGCAGCCGGTGTTCAACGTGGAGACGGTCCTGGCGAACGTGGCCTCGGAACGGGTCTCGGTCCTCCCCGGCCCCCCGACCCTCCACCAGTCGCTCCTCGACCACCCGGCGCGCGATACGCATGACCTTTCGGCGTTGAGACTGGTGGTGACGGGCGCGGCGGTCGTACCCCTGCAGCTCGTGGAACGCCTGCGCGGCGAACTCGGCGTCGAGACGGTCCTGACGGCGTACGGCCTCTCCGAGGCGAGCGGGATCGTGACCATGTGCCGGCGCGGCGACGACCCGACGGTGATCGCGTCCACGTCCGGGCGGGCGATACCCGGGACGGAGGTGCGCGTGGACGAGGCGGGGGAGGTGCTGGTCCGCGGCTTCAACGTGATGCGCGGCTACTACGAGGACGCGGCGGCGACCGCCGAGACCCGCACGGCGGACGGCTGGCTGCGCACGGGGGACGTCGGCGTCCTGGACGCGGCCGGGAACCTGCGGATCACCGACCGGCTGAAGGACATGTTCATCGTCGGCGGCTTCAACGCCTACCCGGCGGAGATAGAGCAACTGCTGGGCCTGCACCCCGAGGTGGCCGACGTGGCGGTGATCGGCGTACCGGACGCCCGGCTGGGCGAGGTCGGCAAGGCGTACGTGGTACGCAGGGCGGCCTCGGTCCTGACGGGGGACGACCTGATCGCCTGGGCCCGCCGCGAGATGGCGAACTACAAGGTGCCGAGGACGGTGGAGTTCGTGGGCGAACTGCCACGGAACGCGAGCGGGAAGGTGGTGAAGGGGGAGCTGCGGGGACGGGCGGGTGGTTAGGCGGGCCTGGTGCGGACGATTCGGCGGTGCCGGCGGTCCAGGTGGTCCAGGCTGACTGGTGGTGCGGGTGGTGCGGCGATGTGCGCGATTCGGCGGTGCGGGCGATGCGGTGGTGCCAGCTGTCCGGCGGTGCTGCGTGCGGCGGTGCGCGCGGTTCGGCGGTGCTGCGGTTCGGCGGTGTTGCGGAGCAGGCTGTGCAGTGGCGCGAGTTGCCCGGCGGTGCAGGCGGTCCGACGATGCGGCGATGCTGCTGCGATGCGGTGCCGGCTGCCCAGCCGTGCGAGTTGCCCGGCGGTGCTGCCCGCAGCGGAAGCCGCTTCGGTGGCCGGACACGCCTCGGCCGCGACGGCTCCCCCTCCGCGCCGTCGCGGCCGTTCCCCGTCCCGGTGTGGTCCGGTCAGCCCTTCTCGTCCGTCGCGTGGTAGTCGGCGGCCGAGCTCAGGGGCTCTGACGTGGCGTGGTAGTCCTTGCTGGCGACGTCGTCCTTGCCGGCGGCCGGGACGGGCGTGGCGTCCGTGGCCGGCTTCGTGGCGGTGGCCGGGGCGGCCGCCGGGTCGAAGTCGGGCTTCGGGTCGACGACGAGAGCGGTGCCCGCGGCGTCGGCCGGCGCGCTCGTCGCGTGGTAGTCGTCGGGCTTGACGGTCCCGGTGTTGTCGGCCATGAGGTGCTCCTTGGGAAACAGCACGAAAACGAAGTGGGGATGCCCGCCCGGTCACTCCCCCGAGTGCCACCGGGCGGGCATCGCACGGCCGTTCACCTTAGTGGTGCGGCCACCGCACCGAGCCGTCTGCCCCCCGACGCGACGGTCCGGCACGACTGAGAGTGCCGGGCGGCGATAAACGAATGATGAACGCGGTCACCGGTCCCGGAACGGGCCCGCCCTCTACCCCACGGGAGCGGACGCCAGCAGCCCGCGTACGTCCGCCGCCTCCGGTGACCCCGACTCCTCGAACACCGACAGTGCCTCCTGCCAGCAGACCTTCGCGCGGTCGGTCTGGCCGATGCCGTACAGGGCGCGGCCCAGGGCCGTGAGGACGTTGGCGCGCCGCCACTCCCCGCCGATGCCGTGCAGCACCGCGAGGGCCTGTTCCGCGCAGGCCGCCGCCTGGGCGTGGCTGTCGTCGGTCAGGTGGAGTTCCGCGAGCCGGAACAGCGTCATGCCGTGCCACAGCTGCTGCCGGGCGTCCTGGAACATGGCCAGCGCGTCGGTGAGGGTCTCCAGGGCCAGCCGTGTCTCTCCGGCGCTGGTCAGCGCGAGCCCCAGCGCGTACTTGCCGTTGGCGAGCCGCAGGGCCATCCCGTTGTCGTCGCGTTCGTAGATGGTGACCCCCTGCCGGGCCAGGAAGACCGCGCTCTCGGTGCGGCCGGTCGCGAGGTGGACCCGGGACAGGTTGCACAGGGCGCTGGCCTCGCCGGGCGTGTTCCCGTCGGCCCGGAACGCGGCCAGGGCCTGGGTGAGGTGCTGCTCGGCCTCCTCGTGCCGCCCGGTGTAGATGGCGAGGATGCCCTGCTGGTTGGGTGCCTGGCCGCACACCACGGGATCCTCGGCGGCGAGACCGAGCCGCAGGGCCGCGCCCGCCTCCCGGTCCGACTCCGCGAACTGGCCGGAGACGCCCAGCACATGGCTGTGCACGAGGCGGGCCCGGCCCTCGGCGTAGGCGTCGCCGTGCCGCTGGGCCGCCGAGATGACCGCGGTGGCCGCCCGGACGTACTGGCGGGCACCGATCCCGGACTCCGCGAGGTCGGAGGCCACGACGAGGAGGTCGGCCGCCCGGCGCAGCCGGTCCGTCGTGCCGGCCTGCTGCATGGCCGCCAGCAGTCCGCTCGCCTCGGTGAACAGCCAGTCCAGCGCCTTGTCCCGGTCGGTGAAGGCGAGGCCCGGGTACGCGGTCCGGCTCAGGTGGTCCAGCGCGCGCTCGCCGGGCCGCTCGATCGCGTACACCTGGGCCGCGCTCGCCAGGTAGAAGTCCAGCAACCGCGACAGCGCCGCCTCGCACTCACCGGGCCGCTGCTCGTCCCGCTCCGCACAGGAACGCGCGTAGAGCCGTACGAGGTCGTGGAACCGGTAGCGGCCCGGGGCCGCCGACTCCACCAACGAGGTGTCGACCAGGGCCTCCAGGAGGTCCTCCGTCTCCTCCGGCGGGAGGCCGAGGACCGCCGCGGCCGCCGCCAGGGAGATGTCCGGGCCGTCCGCGAGACCGAGCAGCCGGAACGCCCGCGCCTGGGCCGGTTCCAGGGCGCCGTAGCCCAGTTCGAACGTCGCCTTCACCGCCAGGTCCCCGGCCTGGAGCTCGTCGAGGCGCCGGCGTTCGTCGGCGAGCTTCGCCGCGAGCACCGAGACCGTCCAGGTGCGGCGGGCCGCGAGGCGGGACGCGGCGATGCGGATGGCCAGCGGCAGGAAGCCGCAGGCCGCCACCACGTCCAGCGCCGCCTCCCGCTCCGACGACACCCGCTCCACGCCGACGATCCTGACGAAGAGCGCGAGCGCCTCCTCGGGGGACATCACGTCGAGGTCCACCAGATGGGCCCCGGCCAGGTCGACCATGCGCACCCGGGACGTGATCAGCGCCGCGCAGCCCTCCGTGCCCGGCAGCAGCGGGCGCACCTGGGCGGCGTCCCGCGCGTTGTCCAGGAGCACCAGCACCCGGCGGCCGTCCAGGACCGAGCGGTACAGGGCCGCCCGCTCCTCCAGGGACTCCGGTATCGCCGAGTCCGCGGTGCCCAGCGCCCGCAGGAAGGAGCCCAGGACCGTCTCCGGTTCGGCCGCGCGCGGTCCCGCGCCCTGCAGGTCGACGTACAACTGGCCGTCGGGGAAGACCGACCGGGCCTGGTGGGCGACATGCACCGCCAGGGTCGTCTTGCCGACGCCGCCGATGCCCGCCAGCGCCGACACGGCCATCACCCGGCCCTCGGCCGACGCCAGCACCTCGCTCAGCTCCGTGACGAAGGCGCCCCGGCCGGTGAAGTCGGGGACGGTGGCGGGGAGCTGGGCCGGGCGCACCGGGACCACCGCCGGCTCCGCCACCGGGGCGGACGGCTCGGCCAGCGAGGGGTCGGCCTGCAGGATCCGCTGCTGGAGTTCGCGGAGCTCCGGGCGCGGGTCCACGCCCAGTTCGTCCGCCAGCAGCCGGCGGGTGTCGGCGTACACCGCGAGCGCCTCCGCCTGGCGGCCGCTGCGGTACAGGGCCAGCATCAGCAGCTCGCGCAGGAGTTCGCGCAGCGGGTGGGCGGCGGTCAGCGCCGTGAGCTCCGAGACCGCCTCCGCGTGGTAGCCCTGCTCCAGGTCCATGTCCAGGCGGGATTCCAGGAGTTGGAGGCGCCACTCCTCCAGGCGGACCCGCTGGGTGTCCGCGTACGGGCCGGGCACTCCCGCCAGCGGCTCGCCGTCCCACAGGGACAGGGCGCGGTTCAGCACGTCCCGGGCCTGGCGCAGGATCCCGGCGCTCTTGGCCTTCTCCGCCTCCGCGGCCAGCTCCTGGGCCACCGCCAGGTCCAGGGCGTCCTCGCGCAGCCCCCGCACCGCGTACCCGCCCGACTCGCTGACCAGGACCCCGGAGTCCAGGACCTTCCGCAGCCGGGACGCGTACGTCCGTACCGCCGCCAGCGCCTGCGACGGCGGTTCGGGGCCCCACAGCGCGTCGATCAGCTCGGCCGCGGTCGCCGTTCGGCCCTCGCGCAGCAGCAGGGCGGCGAGCAGGGCGCGTTGCTGGGGGGAGCCGGTGTTGAGCGGCTCCTCGTCCCGCCAGGCCCGCACCGGACCGAGCACGCTGAAGCGCAGTGCCTCCGCCTCCTCCGAGGAGTCGGGGCCCCGCTGCTCCGGTACCCGCGGCCCGCCGTCCATGCCCGTCCCCCAGACATCCCGATTCACCCCGTCAGTTTGCCTTGTTCCGGGGGGTTGCGTCAGCCGGGCGAGACACCGATCACAGGGCGACACGCCGTGATCCACAGAGCCTTCACACGGCGGATCCGGCCAGCAGCGCCAGTTCATGGCGGAACGACTCCGCGAGCAGGTCCGCGTCTTCCGCGCCGGAGTTGGTGCACACGCTCAGGGTGTGGCCGCGGGCGCAGCCGCCCAGGGCGAAGGTGACCGTGTCGTGCGGCGGCACCATGGGGACCAGGCTGATCCGGCGCAGCGGGCGGCCGGCCAGCGTACGGCCCGACTCGCGGAGATGGACGTAGGTGCAGGCGGCCGGTGCGTAGTCCGGGGCGAACAGGCGGCCGCGGGCGAGTGCCTGGGCCGGGCCGGGCAGGGCGGTGACGGCCGCCTCGAACAGTTTCTCCGCCCTGGTGCGGGGGCGGGTGACGGTCGTGAGCAGACCGGCGCAGGCTTCGAGTCGGGCGGCCGGGTCGGCCAGGGCGACCGGCGCGGGCAGCCGGATGTTGCAGAACGCGTTGCCGAGGAAGTCGCCCCGGTCGGCGGGCCGTTGGTCGATGGGGACGGACAGCCAGACCGGTTCGGTGACCTCGGAGGGGGCGTCGGAGGCCAGCAGGCAGGAGCGCAGTACGCCGGTGACGGCGGCCAGGAACACGGTGTTGGTGGTCGTACCGGCACGGCCGCGTGCCGCCCGTACGAGGTCGGGGGGCAGCCGTACGAGCGCGTACGCGGTCCTCCGCTCGCCCTTGCCCGGCAGCGGCACCGCGAGGCCCGCCGTCAGCAGGCCCGGCTGGGTGCCGGGCGCGGGGGTCCGGCGCAGCTCGCCCGGCCCGGCCGTCGCGGCGGCGGCGTCCACCGGGGCGCAGCCGTCCAGGAGGGCGCGCAGCAGGGTGGTCACCGACCGTCCGTCGAGGAGGCTGTGGTGCATCCGGAAGAGAAGGGTGAACTCGCCGCCCGAGGGGCCGCGCAGGAGGTGCAGGTTCCAGGGCGGCGCGCCGGCCGGGAAAGGGGTGTGGAACCAGTCGCGTACGACGTCCTCCAGAGCCTGCCCGCCCGTGTCCCGGACCTGCTCGGCCGGGTCGTGACCGGCCCGTGTCTGCCAGCGGTGCCGGCGCGACCGGCCCGGCAGGGCCCGCCGTTCCGCATGGACCAACTGCACGGCCAGCCGCGGCAGATCGGCCCACCGCTGCCGTACCAGCGTCCGCAGTTCGCCGAGTTGGGGCGCGGGCCCCGCGAAGTCCAGCGCGATCCCGGCGTTGGGCGGGCCGAACGGCCAGCGGGCCATCCCCTCCTCCAGGAAGGGCAGCTGCGTTCCGGCCATGTGGCGGCTCCTGTCGTGACGACGATCCTCCACACCGCCCAACGCCCGCCGGTGACCTGCGGTCACGCCCGCGGGGTCAACCCGTCGCCTCGCAGGTCACCACGAAGGGGTTGTTTCCCGCCTGATGCCAGTCGCGTGACACGTGTCGGTGTCGTTGTACCGATCCCCGTCTCCCCACACCCACGGCCCCACACGAACCGACGGGCGTCCTCCGACGCGCCGTAACAGGAACAGGAAACGCCCATCGTGCCTGGCACCAGCCCCGCCGCCTCCTCGATCCCGCTCCTCCGCCAGCGCCCGGCGCACATCGCCGTGGTGAACCTGCCGATGCAGGGGCATGTGAACCCGACCCTGGGCGTGGTGGCGGAGCTGGTGCGCCGGGGCCACCGGGTCACCTACGCCATCACCGAGGACTTCGTGCACGCGGTGAAGGCGGCCGGTGCCGAGCCCGTCGTCTACCCGGTCGAGAGCGACGGCTCGGACGCGCCCGAGCGCCTCGCGGAGGGCTTCGCCCGCGCGGTGCACGCCTCGCTGGGCTCCCTGCCCGCGCTGACCCGCGCGTACGCCCACGACCGCCCCGACCTCGTCCTCTACGACGTCTACGGCTTCGCGGGGCTGCTGCTGGGCGCGCAGTGGGGCGTGCCGACCGTCCTGTGCTCGCCCACGCACATGGCCTACGACGGCCTGTTCCCCGAGTTCTTCGACGGTGCCGCCGGCCTCGCCGCCCTCCCCGGGTACGGCAGCCTCGCCGCCGCCTTCGCCGAGCGCGGCCTCGACCCCGCCCGCATCCACGAGGTGGAGCGGCCCGACCGGGCGATCGCCTTCCTGCCCCGCTCCTTCCAGCGCCGCGCGGAGACCGTCACCGCCCGCCGGGTCGCCTACGTCGGGCCCGCCCTCGGCGACCGCTCCTACCAGGGGTCCTGGCAGCCACCCCGCCCCGACGCGCCCGTGCTGCTGGTCTCGCTGGGCTCCCAGTTCACCCGGCGCCCGGAGTTCTACCGGGCCTGCGCCGAGGCCTTCGCCGACCTCCCGCACCATGTGGTGATGGCCGTCGGTCCGGATGTCACCGAGGACCAACTCGGCCCGCTGCCCGCCCACTTCGAGGTGCACGCGCACGTCCCGCAGCTCGCCGTGCTCGCGCACACGGACGTCTTCGTGACCCACGCCGGGATGGGCGGCACGATGGAGGCCGTCCAGCACGGGGTGCCGATGGTGGCGATCCCGCAGATGGCCGAGCAGCGCGTCAACGCGGGCCGGATCGAGGACCTGGGGCTGGGCGCGTACCTGCCGCGCGAGCAGGTCACCGCGCGGTCGCTGCGGGACGCGGTGCTGCGGGTGTCGAAGGACCCGGCGGTCCGCGCCGGGGTCGCCGCCCTGCGCGCGGAGATCGAGCGGTCGGGCGGGGTGCGGGCCGCCGCCGACCTGGCCGAGGACGCGCTGGGAGCCGGACAGTGAGCCATGCGACCCTGGCGGCCGTCCCCGCCCCCGTGCCCGCACAGCAGCAGCACCACCACCGCCCGCACCTCTACAGCCGCCCGGTCCGGATGAGCGATCTGGACCCCATGAACCACGTGAACAACGTCCGCCTCCTGGAGATGATCCAGGACGCCCACGTGGACTTCTTCTACCTCCAGGGCGGCCACCCCGGCCAGCCGGTGCGCGTCCGCGTGATCTACGCCCGCCACGAACTCGACTACACCGAGGCGCTCGACCTCCGTCCGGAACCGGCCGTCATCAGCACCACCGTCAGCACGATCCGCCGTACCTCCTTCCGGCTGACCAGCCGGATCACCCGCGGCGAGCAGGTGTTCTGCACCTGTGTGAGCACCTGTGTCGCCTACGACCCCACCGCCCGCCGCACCCGCAGGCTGGAGGACGAGGAGCTGGCCGTCCTGGCCCGGCACGCGGACTGCGAGTGCCTGACGAACCGTCATCCTGCTAGCTGACGGTTCGTCAGATCGGCGCTACCGTGAGCGCCATGGACACCGAGGACGGCACCTTTCCGCTGATCATCTCCGTCGACGACCACACCGTGGAGCCGCCGGACGTCTGGCAGTCCCGCCTCCCGAAGAAGTACCTGGACACCGGGCCGCGCATCGTCCGGGCCCCGCTGAGGGAGATGAGCTTCCTCGGCGGACGCTTCAAGCCGGTCATGGGCGGCCCGGGGGAGGACGGCCCGACAGGCGACTGGTGGATCTACGAGGACCTGCACCGCCCCCTCACCCGCCTCGACACCGCCGTGGGCTACTCCCGTGACGAGATCAAGCTCGAAGTGATCACGTACGAGCAGATGCGGGCGGGGTCGTACGACATCCCGCAGCGGCTCGCCGACATGGACGTCAACCACGTCCAGTCCGCCCTCTGCTTCCCGACCTTCCCCCGGTTCTGCGGGCAGACCTTCACCGAGGCCAAGGACCGCGAACTGGCCCTGCTGTGCGTCCAGGCCTACAACGACTGGATGGTGGAGGAGTGGTGCGGCCCACTGGCGCGGGGCCGGCAGATCCCCCTCATGCTCATCCCCCTCTGGGACGCGGAACTCGCCGCCGCCGAGGTCCGCCGCAACGCGGCCCGCGGGGTCCCGGCCGTCGCCTTCTCCGAGATACCCCCGCACCTGGGCCTGCCCTCCGTCCACACCGACTACTGGGACCCCTTCCTCGCCGCCTGCGACGAGACCGGCACGGTCGTCGCCATGCACATCGGCTCCAGCAGCAGGATGCCCTCCACCTCCGAGGACGCCCCGCCGGCCGTCGGCTCCACCATCACCTTCGCCAACTGCTGCTTCTCGATGGTCGACTGGCTGATGAGCGGCAAGTTCGAGCGCTTCCCCCGCCTCAGGGTGATGTACGCCGAGGGCCAGATCGGCTGGATCCCCTACATCCTGGAGCGCGCCGACGTCGTCTGGGAGGAGAACCGGGGCTGGGGCGGCGTCGCCGACAAGGTGCACCGCCCGCCCTCCGAACTCTTCGCCGACCACGTCTACGGCTGCTTCTTCGACGACGCCTTCGGCCTGAAGAACCTCGACGCGATCGGCCTCGGCAACGTCCTCTACGAGACCGACTACCCGCACTCCGACTCCACCTGGCCCAAGTCCCGCGAGGTCGGCGAGGCCCAGATGGGCCACCTGGCCCCGGACGTGGTGGAACGGATCGTCCGCGGCAACGCGATCGACCTGCTGGGCCTGACCCCCGACGGCCTGTGGGGCGGCGGTCCGCGGTGAGCCTCGCCTACGGCATCCAGCTCCCCGTCCAGTCCCAGTCCACGATCTACGCCGAGGGCTGGGAGGCCGGGGCGGGCGCCGCCGACCTCGTCGAGATCGCGCGGGCGGTGGACCGGGCCGGCTTCGCCTACCTCGCCGTCTGCGACCACGTGGCGATCCCGCGCCGGCTGGCCGAGGCCATGAGCACGGTCTGGTACGACCCGGTCGCCACCCTCGCCCACCTGGCCGCCGTGACCGACCGGGTCCGGCTGCTCAGCCATGTCGCCGTCGTCGGCCTGCGGCACCCCCTGCTCTCCGCCAAGCAGTACGCGACCCTCGACCACCTCTCCGGCGGCCGGCTGATCCTCGGGGTCGGCGCCGGGCACGTGGCGGAGGAGTTCGAGGTGCTGGGGGTGGACTTCCGGCAGCGAGGGGCGGTGCTCGACGAGGCGATCGACGCGCTGCGGGCGGCGCTGGGCCCCGACGAATTCCCCTCCCACCACGGGAAGTTCTACGACTTCGAGGGGCTCGGGCAGCGCCCCCGGCCCGCACAGGAACGGGTGCCGGTGTGGGTCGGCGGGTCGTCGCCGGCGGCCGTGCGCAGGGCCGCGCTCAAGGGCGACGGCTGGCTCCCGCAGGGCGACCCGAGGGACCGGCTCCCGGCACAGATCGAACGGCTGCTGCGGCTGCGCGAGGAGGCCGCGGTCGAAGAGCCGGT
Organism: Streptomyces sp. NPDC048277; assembly: GCF_040652235.1. Lineage (NCBI taxonomy): Bacteria > Bacillati > Actinomycetota > Actinomycetes > Kitasatosporales > Streptomycetaceae > Streptomyces > Streptomyces sp. NPDC048277. The sequence goes on along the minus strand of NZ_JBEZLQ010000012.1, from coordinate 15,175 downwards.
CACCGTCGGCGCGATCACCGAGCCGCTGTACGTCGGCACACCCGGGTGGGAGGTGGGCCGCCGCACCCTCAGCGGGCCCCCCGACGCCCTCGCCGAGTCGCTGCGGGCGTACGGCGCGATGGGCGTGCACCAGATCCAGGTGCGGTTCCGCAGCCGGAGCCGGACCGAACTCGTCGACCAGATCACCGCGTTCGGGGCGTCCGTCGCGCCCCTTCTGGACTGAGGAGCGATCGGCATGGGCAAGCTGGACGGGCGCGTCGTCATCGTCACCGGGGCGGCGCGCGGACAGGGCGAGCAGGAGGCGCGGCTCTTCGTCGCGGAGGGCGCGCAGGTCGTCGTCGCCGATGTGCTGGACGACCAGGGCGAGGCCCTCGCCAAGGAGATCGGGGCTGCCTACGTCCACCTGGACGTGGGCGTGGAGGAGGAGTGGAAGGCCGCCGTCGCCGCCGCGAAGAAGGCGTACGGGCGGCTCGACGGGCTGGTCAACAACGCCGGCATCCTGCGCTTCAACGCGCTCGTGGACACCCCCCTCGACGAGTTCATGCAGGTCATACAGGTCAACCAGGTCGGCTGCTTCCTGGGCATGAAGACGGTCGCGCCCCAGCTGGCCGACGGCGGGACCATCGTCAACACCGCCTCCTACACGGCGTTGACGGGGATGGCGGCCGTGGGCACCTACGCCGCGACCAAGCACGCGGTGCTCGGGCTCACCCGGGTCGCCGCGCTGGAGCTGGCCGACCGGCGGATACGCGTCAACGCGATCTGCCCCGGCGCCATCGACACGCCCATGTCCAACCCCGCACGCCTCGACCCGGGCGCGGATCCGGAGGAGATGACCCGCGCCCTGGACGAGCTGTACCGCAAGCTCGTGCCGCTGGGCCGGATCGGACGGGCGGAGGAGGTGGCCAGGCTGGCGCTCTTCCTGACCTCGGACGACTCCTCGTACATCACCGGGCAGCCGTTCGTGATCGACGGGGGGTGGCTGGCGGGGGTCAGTGTCATCTGACGGCCCGTCAACTATTGACCTTTCTGACGGTACGTCAGAAAGTCGTAGCACTCACGAAGTCGTAGGACTCACACGACTCACCTGGACTTGGGACGGTGAACCGCCTTGGAATTCGGGCTCTTTGTACAGGGATACGTGGGCAAGCGAGCCGAGACCGACCCGCTTGCCGAGCACAAGGCACTGATGGAGGAGACCGAGTACGTCATCCAGGCGGACCAGTCCGGCTTCAAGTACGCCTGGGCCTCCGAGCACCACTTCCTCGACGAGTACTCGCACCTGTCCGCCAACGACGTCTACCTGGGCTACCTCGCCCACGCCACCGAGCGGATCCACCTCGGCTCCGGGATCTTCAACCCCCTCGCCCAGGTGAACCACCCCGTGAAGGTGGCCGAGAAGGTCGCCATGCTCGACCATCTCACCGGCAACCGCTTCGAGTTCGGCAGCGGGCGCGGCGCCGGCTCGCACGAGATCCTCGGGTTCATCCCTGGTGTGACCGACATGAACTACACCAAGGAGATCTGGGAGGAGACCATCGCCGAGTTCCCCAAGATGTGGCTCCAGGACGAGTACGTCGGCTTCCAGGGCAAGCACTGGCAGCTGCCGCCGCGGAAGGTGCTGCCCAAGCCGTACGGCAAGTCGCACCCCGCGATGTGGTACGCGGCCGGGTCCCCGCCGTCGTACGCCATGGCGGCGAGGAAGGGCCTCGGGGTCCTCGGGTTCAGCATCCAGAAGGTCTCCGACATGGAGTGGGTGCTCGAGCAGTACAAGACGGCGATCGTGAACGCCGAGCCGGTCGGTGACTTCGTCAACGACAACGTCATGGTGACGACCACGGCGATCTGTGCGCCCACCCACGACGAGGCGATCCGGATCGCGGCGTCCGGGGGGCTGCACTATCTGCCCTCGCTGGTGTTCCGGTACCACGACACGTTCCCGCGGCCCGAGGGGTTCCCGGTGTGGCCGGAGACGCTGCCGGAGTACACGCCGGAGTTCGTGGAGCTGCTCGTCGAGGAGGAACTGCTGATCTGCGGGGACCCGGACGAGGTGCTGCGGCAGTGCAAGCGGTGGGAGCAGGCCGGGGCGGACCAGTTGAGCTTCGGGCTGCCGGTGGGGGTGCCGAAGGAGGAGACGCTGCAGACGATCCGGTTGATCGGGGAGCATGTGATTCCGAAGATCGACACGGATCCGGTTCACCGGACTACGCGGTTCCGGGAAGCCTCCTGAGGTTGTACGGCGGCTGCGGGTGTGTGGGGGCTGGTCGCGCACGCGCGGCGGTAGCCGCAAATCGATACAGCCCCGCGCCCCTTCAGGTGGGACCAGTCCCCACAGTGGAAAAGGGAGCCCCATGCTCGATCACGTCATCAAGGGTGCGACCGTCGTGGACGGGACCGGCGCGCCCGCCTTCGTCGCCGACGTCGGTATCCGCGACGGTCGTATCGCCGTCGTCGGGGACGTCGCCGAGGAATCACGTACGGCGGAGGACGCCACCGGCCTCGTGCTCGCGCCCGGGTTCGTCGATCCGCACACGCACTACGACGCGCAGCTCTTCTGGGACCCGTACGCGACGCCCTCCCTCAACCACGGGGTGACGACCGTCGCCGCCGGGAACTGCGGGTTCACCCTCGCGCCCCTGAATCCGGGACGCCCCGACGACGCCGACTACACCCGCCGCATGATGTCCAAGGTCGAGGGCATGTCGCTGGTCGCCCTGGAGGAAGGGGCGCCCTGGAGCTGGAACTCCTTCGGGGAGTACCTGGACGCGCTCGAAGGGCGGATCGCCGTCAACGCCGGGTTCATGGTGGGGCACTGCGCCCTGCGCCGGTACGTGATGGGGCCGGAGGCGGTCGGAGGGCAGCCGAGTGAGGAGCAACTCGCCGAGATCGTACGGCTGTTGCACGAGGCCATGGACGCGGGGGCATGGGGGTTCTCCACCACCCAGTCCAGCACGCACTCCGACGGGGACGGGCAGCCCGTCGCCTCCCGGCACGCCCGGCCCGCGGAACTGCTGGCCCTGGCCAAGGCGGTGGGGGAGCACGAGGGGACGCAGATCGAGGCGATCGTCGCCGGGTGCCTCGACCAGTTCAGCGACGCCGAGATCGAGCTGTTCGCCGAGATGAGCGCGGTGGCCGGGCGGCCGCTGAACTGGAACGTGCTGACCGTCGACGCCGCCGTGCCCGAGCGGGTGCCCCGGCAGCTCCAGGCCAGTGAACGGGCCCGGAAGGCGGGCGGCAGGGTCGTGGCGCTGACCATGCCCATCCTCACGCCGATGAACATGTCGCTCGGGACCTTCTGCGCGCTGAACCTGATACCGGGGTGGGGACCGGTCCTGGGCCTTCCGGTGCCGGAGCGGATCGCCAGGCTCCGGGACCCCGACGTACGCGCGGAGCTGCTGGAGCGCGCCCACTCCAAGGAGGCCGGGGTCTTCCGGCGGCTCGCCAACTTCGGGCGGTACGTCATCGGGGACACCTACAGCGAGGCCAACGCCGGGCTCAGCGGGCGGGTGGTCAAGGACATCGCGGAGGAGCGCGGGCAGGACCCCTTCCACTGCCTCGTCGAGATCTGCGCCGCCGACGGCCTCCGTACCGTCCTGTGGCCCATGCCCACCGACAACGACCCCGCCTCCTGGGCGCTGCGCGCCGAGACCTGGCAGCACGAGGACGTGATGCTGGGCGGCTCGGACGCGGGCGCGCATCTGGACCGGATGTGCGGGGCGCCGTACACCACCCGGTTCATCGGGGACTGTCTGCGCGGCCGGAAGCTGCTGGGCCTCGAACAGGCCGTGAAGATGCTGACCGACGACCCCGCCCGGCTCTTCGGGCTGCGCGAGCGCGGCCGGATCACGGAGGGCTGGCATGCGGACCTCGTGCTCTTCGACCCGGAACGGATCGCCGCCGGCCAGGCCACCCTGGTGCACGACCTGCCGGGAGACAGCCCGCGCCTGGACGCGAAGGCGATCGGCGTGCGGGCGGTCTGGGTCAACGGCGTCGAGGCCATCCGGGACGACGTGGTGAGCGGGGCCGTACCGGGGACCGTGCTGCGGTCCGGGCGGGACACGCAGACGGTGAGTACCCGGTGAGTGCCTTCGCGGAGTCCGACGGGCAGCGGCTGTTCGTCGGGGGGCGGTGGGTGGAGCCCGACGGCGGGCACTACGAGGTCGTCGACCCGGCGACCGAGGAGACCGTCGGCGGAGCCCCCGAGGCCTCCCGGGAGCAGGTGGCGGCCGCCTGCGCCGCCGCCCGGGAGGCCTTCGACGCCTGGTCGCGGACGCCGGTGGGGGAGCGGGCGGCGGTGCTCGGGCGGGCCGCCGACATCATCCGGGGGCGGCTGCGCGAGTACGCGGACCTCGCCCGCGCCGAGACGGGCGCGACCACCGGCACCGCGCGGGCCATGCAGGTGGGGGTGGCCGCGGCCCGCTTCCGCCGCTACGCGACCGTCGAACCGGCCGAGTGGGCGATCCCGCCGCAGATCAACGAGGCCGGGCCGATGGGGAAGGCCGGGGTGATGGGCGCGCTGGCCGTGCGGCAGCCGGTGGGCGTGGTCGCCTGCATCACCTCGTACAACAACCCGTGGGCCAATCCGGCGGGCAAGGTCGCGCCGGCGCTGGCCATGGGCAACACGGTGGTCGTGAAGCCCGCTCCGCAGGATCCGCTCTCCGTCTACCGGATGGCGGAGGCGCTGGAGGCGGCGGGCGCCCCGCCCGGGGTGGTGAACGTGGTCTCCGGGCGGGACGTGGGGGTGGGCGAGGCCGTCGTCGCGTCGCCCGACGTCGACATGGTGAGCTTCACCGGGTCCACGGCCGTCGGGCAGCGCATCGGCGAGGTGTGCGGGCGGGACATGAAACGCCAGTTGATGGAGCTGGGCGGGAAGGGCGCGGCGGTCGTCTTCGAGGACGCGGACGTCCGGTCGGCGGTGGCCGGCATCGGGACGACCTTCTCCTTCTACAGCGGGCAGATCTGTACGGCGCCCACGCGGGTGCTGGTGCAGCGGGGCCTGTACGACCGGCTGGTGGACGAACTGGCCGCGTACACGGGCCGGTTGAAGGTCGGAGACCCTTCGGAACCCGACACGGTGATGGGACCCGTGATCACCGCCGAGCACCGGGCGCGCGTCGAGTCGTACGTCGAACTCGCGCGGAAGGAAGGGGCGACGGTGGTGGCAGGCGGCGAACGCCCGCCCCTGGACCGGGGTTTCTACCTCGCCCCCACCCTCCTCGCCGACTGCACCAACGACATGCGGGTGGCCCGGGAGGAGATCTTCGGCCCGGTCGTCTCCGTCGTCCCCTTCGACGACGAGGAGGAGGGCATCGCCCTCGCCAACGACTCCGACTACGGCCTCATCGACTACGTCTGGTCCGGTGACGTGGCCCGGGCCTTCCGGGTGGCACGGCGGCTGCGGGCCGGGGGCGTCGGAATCAACACGGTCGGCCGGAACATGGAGGCGCCGTTCGGCGGCTTCAAGAAGAGCGGGGTGGGACGGGACGTGGGCTCGTACGCGCTGCACGCCTACAGCGAGGTGCAGGCGATCGTCTGGCCGGGATGAGGTGTCAACCAGGCCTGTTTACTTGCCCTTTGGGGATCGAGGGGCGTTCCGTGCGGGCAGAGATCGGGCAAACGGTTCCGGAAGGGGCGGCGGATCCGTAACCTCCGGGACACAAGGGGGTCGGCCGGTTTCCGGCTTGTCGATGTCCGGCCGACGCCCCCTTCCTTTGACACGCACGGAATCCTTCGGAGAACGCTCCATGAAGCACGCCAAGAGAATCGCCCTGACCGCCACGGCCCTCGCCGCCGGGGCCGCCGCCACCCTGCTGGGCACGGGCGTGGGCCAGGCCGCGCCCGCGGGGACCACCGCCCTTCCGGCCGTGCACGCGCCCGCCGCGCTCCAGGTGCCCGCCGGCAACAAGCTGACCGCCGTCTTCTCCGCCCGGGGTGTGCAGACCTACACCTGCACCGACGGCGCCTGGAAGTTCCTGGAGCCCGGCGCCGTCCTCTCCGACCGCGCCCACCGCCCGGTCGCCCTGCACTCCCGCGGCCCCGTGTGGGTGTCGACGGTGGACGGCAGCGCCGTCAACGCCTCGTCGGTCGCCTCGTCCGCCAAGGACGGCACCATCCCGGAGCTGCTCCTGAAGGCCACGGCCACCCGTGGCACCGGGGTGTTCGGGGACGTCACCTACGTCCAGCGCCTCGACACGACGGGCGGCGTGGCGCCGACCGACGCCTGCACCGGCACGGAGCAGGTGGGCGTGCGGTACACCGCGACCTACGCGTTCTACAAGGCCGCGAGCTGAGTCAGCCGGTGAGGTCGACCCGGATCGTCAGCAGCTGAGTCCCCAGCATCTTCACGGCCGCGCTGTTGCCCTTGGGCAGGGTGCGCAGGCGGGCGACCGGGTCGTCGTCGGGCAGCAGGTGGGCGGTGCCGTGATGCCACCGCCCACCGATCCGCACCCGCACCCGGGGATCGGCCTGGATGTTCCGCACGTACTGCGACTTCACCCCGAACTCCGACACCAGCCAGAACGAGTCCCCGACCCGCTTCCCCCCGAGCGGCGTCCGCCGGGGCAGGCCGGAAGTACGGCCGGTGGTCTCCAGGAGGGTCTGGAAGGGGAGGAGCCGGGTCAGCGGGTTGGCGACGTTCCGCTGGAAGGCGGTGGTGATCCGGAATCTGCGGTCTGACATGGTTCCTCTGTTTCCGAGGCGGGCCGGCGTCTCACTGTCCGTCGGAAGATTTCACCAGGTCGAGCAGGGCCCCGAAGGCCGCGGTGCTGACGGTGACGATGTTCCGGGGCGGGTCGGCGTCGGCTATGTGGACGGTGGCGGGGGAGGCGGGGGTGGTGGATATGTGGACACAGGCGTCGCCTTCCTGGCAGTAGGACGACTTCTGCCAGCGGTTCGGGGACATGTCGGCTCCTTCACAGGTTCTGGGCAATCGCGTGGATCAGGTCCCTGGACTTCTCCGGGCTGAGGGCGGTTGCTTCCACGATGTCGAGAAGGTTCCGGTACTTGTCCAGGAGGGCTTCGGCATCGAGAAGGACCGGGCCGTGGAACTGATCGAGTTGGGCTGTGTCGAGCAACGGAACCGGGCCGTACAAGTAGTTGATGGACTGGCCCGACCCGGGGAACGCGCCGATGTCGAACGGAAGCACGCGGATGGCGATGTGTTCCTGTTCGCTCATGTCGAGCAGGTGCTGCAACTGGGCACGGGCCACGCTCCGGCCGCCGACCCGCATGTGCAGAGCGGCCTCGTGGACAGTGGTTCGGTAGGGGGTCGGGTCGGTCCCGTACAACACGCCCTGACGTTTGATCCGGTGCGAGACTCGGTGCTCGACCTCTGGTGGTGTGGGTGCGGGGATGACGTGCCGGAAGATCTCCCGCGCGTGATCGGCGGTTTGGAGCAGTCCCGGCATGTGCGAGGTGTACGCGGTCCGCACAGCGATGGCGTGATGCTCGAGTTCGGCCAGGTCGAGCAGGCCTGAGGGCAGTACCTCGCGGTACGTCTCCCACCAGCCGAAGGTCCTGTCGGCCGCGATGCCGATCAGGGCTTCGACGAACGTTCGGTCCGAGCAGGAGTAGATGTTGGCCAGGGCTTCAATGCGCTCGCGGCTCACTCCGAACCGGCCCGACTCCACATTGCTGAGTTGCCCTTGGCTCGTGCCGAGTTCCCGGGCGGCCTCGGTGGCTGTCATGCCCGCGCGCTCGCGCATCTTGCGCAGTTCCACGGCGAGCCGGAGACGACGGGCCGTCAGCGGTGGTCTTGCGGGCATGTGCGCTCCTCTTGGACGTACGTTCCGTCGGCAGGTCACTCACACAGGTGAAATGGATCGAAGTATCTCCAGATCCCGCAAATGGCATTTGCTGAGCCTCTATCGTCGTTCTCAGGCGCCCCACCTGGAAGCGCACCGTGGGACGCCACGGCGGAGACACCAGGCACCTGTCCAACTCCCCTCAGCGACCGGAGACTTCCCATGGTCACCGTATCCCCGTCCTGGAACTACACCCTGCACCTTCCGCACGATCCACGCGCACCGGGTATCGCGCGGGGCACGCTCAGGCTGATTCTCGCCGCGCACGAGATGCCGGAGCTGACCCCGACCGCGGAGCTGGTGGCGGCCGAACTGCTGGCCAACGCGCACTGTCATACGAAGGGGCCGTACGCCCTCCGCCTCCGTTCGGCCGAGCCCGGTCGCCTCCGCGTGGCGGTATGGGACACCGACTCGCACGTACCGCCCGGCTTCTCGAACGCACCGGCTCCGCCACCCCCACCCGACGCCGAGCACGGCCGCGGGCTGCCCTTGGTGCGCGCCTGTGCGGACACGTGGGGCGCGTCGGTCCTGCGTGGGCCGGGCGTGTCGAAGGGCGGGGGCAAGCTGCTGTGGGCCGAGTGCGGAGGCGGGGTGACAGCGTGGTGACCGGGGCCATACTGGGAGCTGGAGCGATGTCCGTTCATCAGGAGCTGATCATGAGCGCACAGCCCGAGCACGGCTGGGGAACGATGCCCCTCCCGGAGATCCGGACCGTGGACGACCTGCGCAGCGCGCTCAGCCGCTACGGTTTCCCGGGCGACCGGGAGCGTTTCGAGGAGGAGCTGGCTGCCGCCGTAGGAGCTTCCCCGACCAACGACTTCGCCGGCGCCGCGGCCGTGGTCCGCGCCTACCGGCACCGGGTCCTGATCAGGAACTCGCCCGAGATCATGACGGCACTGGAAGACGCGCGAGCCGGAGGCGGCGGCGCGTGAACGAAGTTCCGTTGGAGGAGGCCGAGCCTGCCAGGAAGGCATTCGGCGATCTGACGGAGGGGGAGCGGGAAGTGGTCCGGGACGCGCTGAGCGTGATCGCGCGGGATCCGTCGGCCGGTCGCGAAATTCCTGGCTGGCGCCCTCCTTCCGTCGAGTACACGTACACGACACCTCTCGCCCGTGACTCGGCCGAGGCGATCACGGTCGTGTATACACACACCCCAGGAATGGGTGTGACCGTCGTGTACTACTTCCGTGATCCACAGGTGGTGGACTGAGCCCCCCTCGTGTCCCCGAGCGCCGAAGGATCGCAGCAGATTGCGGGCTGAGGCCGATGTCGGAGGGTTGCGCGCAACCGGGTGTCAGGTGAGTACGCCATTCACCGTGCCGGTGCCTACTTCATGTCGAGTGCGTACTCGCAGCGCACGTTCTGGGTGTACTTTCCGCTGCCTTGTGTGTAGTTGACGCGGCAGCCGGTGAGGTGCTTCTTGATGTGCCCGACAATCCTGACCGTCACCATGAAGTAGTAGTCACCACTGTCCTGGTGACCGCGTATCACTAGGGGTTTGTCGGCGTAGTCCGGCATTGTCGTCATGTCCCTGGTTCCCGGGGCGTTCTTGTCGCCCTCCAGGCTGTCCAGGATGTATCCGTCGGTGTCCTTCATCGAGTAGAGCGGGTATCCCTCGATCCGCGCGCCGGTCGGAACGTCGTCCAGCCGTACCGAGGTGATCCGGACCGTCGTCTTCGAGTTGTTGACGAACAGGGGGAAGGCGAATCTCCAGGTGGTTCCGAGTTTTGCGTCGGGGACGCCCAGGATCCCGAAGGCGGGGGGTCCGTCCGCCGTGAGGGCGTGCCCTGGTGGAGGTGTGGAACTCGTCGGGCTCGCGGCGGAGCAGAGGAGGGCGGCGGTGACACCCGTCAGCGTCAATCGGCTCACGCGAGCGAACGGTGATGTCATGCTCTCGGACGCCATCCGACCGACAGGCCCCAGTGGATTCCGGTGTCGGCTGTCACCGTGATGGTGACGTTCCGCTCGCTGCTGCTCAGTCGTATCTCGTTGTAGGTCGACGAGGGCGTGGCCTCGCACGGGATGGTGTACGTCGCCGATTTCCCGATGGCTATGACTGTTCTGCCCTCGCCGGTGCAGTCCGTCGCCACGGCAACCGTCCCGGCCTTGATGGTCGCGATCGCGGCCACCTCTTCCGATCCCGTCCTGTCCGCCAGGCGGACGAGGGCCTTGGTCGAGTCGGTGATGTCGGGTGGAGATTTCGGCGGATCAATGCCGGAAGGGGAGGTGGAGGGGGAGCTGGATGGGGAGTTGGAGGGGGCTGCGGAGGCTCTTGGATGTTTTTCCGGTGCGGCGGCCTGGTCGTTGTGCGTCGTACAGCCCGAGATGAGCGGAAGGCTCGCCGCCAAGGCGAACGTCACGGCCGCGCGGGCCTTGGCCTGCCACATCTGTGAACCCCCGTGTATTTACGGACTTCACGCCCGATGGGGATCATGTCCGAGTTGAGAGGATCGTAAGGATCACTTACTTCAAGGATCAACGATCACCGACTCAAGGGCACGTAAAGCCCTGGTCCGGCGAGTCGACCACCAGGACGATCTTTCCGCGTGCTCGGCCGGTCTCGCCGAAGCGGTGTGCCTGTGCGACCTCGTCGAGCGGGAAGGTCCGTGCGACGGGCAGCGAGAAGCGGCCGCTCCCGATCAGCTCGCCGATCCCGGCGAGCGCGTGGACGGCGCGGCCGTCCTCGCCCCGGCTGAACGTGACCCCGTACGTCCGGGCGCCCGTGAAGTCGGCGATCGTGACGACGTGGTCCGGGGTGCCGGCGAGCTCGACGAGGTCGGGCAGCACCCCGCTCCCCGCGACGTCGAGGGCCAGGTCGACCCCGTCGGGCGCGAGCGCGCGAACCCGTTCGACAAGGCCCTCGCCGTAGGCGACGGGCTCGGCGCCCAGCGCCCTCACGTACGCGTGGTTCGCCGGGCCCGCCGTGCCGATCACGCGCGCCCCGCGTGCCACGGCGAGCTGGACCGCCGCGCTGCCGACGCTTCCGGAGGCGCCGTTGACGAGCAGCAGGTCGCCGCCGCCCACGCCGAGCCGGTCGAGGGAGCGGGTGGCCGTCTCCACGGCGGCCGGCAGCGCGGCGGCGCCGGCGAAGTCGATCGACGGCGGGACCGGTGCCCAGTGGGACAGCAGTGCCCGCTCCGCCTGCGCGCCCCCCTCCTCGGAGAGGCCGAACACGCGATCGCCGACGGCGACGCCCGTGACGCCCTCACCGACCTCGTCCACGACGCCGGCCGCCTCGTGGCCCAGCGTCTGCGGCAGCCCCTCGTCCATCAGGCCCGCGCGCTTCTTCCAGTCGCTCGCGTTGACGCCGGCCGCGCGCACCGCGATCCGGATCCGGCCGGGACCGGGACGCGGATCGGGGAGATCCGCGATCTCCAGGACCTCGGGCCCGCCGAACCGGCTGAAACGGACTGCCCTCATCACTTCGCTCCGATCTGAACACGGGGGATGCCCCGGCGGCACGGAGCGCACGCGAAAGCGGCCCCTGGCGTAGGGTGGGACATCACGAACAGCGTACGTCACGAACGTCGTTCTTCACGAACAGTGTTCGTCAGGAACGGACGAGCGATGCAAGCGATACAAGCGATGCAGGAAGGTCCACCACCGATGACCCCCACGAGCCGCCGCCGCTCGACCCGGGACCGCCCCGCGAAGTCACCCCTGAGCGAGGAGGCGGTCGTGGACGCGGCCCTGGAGATCCTGAAGTCCGAGGGTCTGGACGCCGTGTCGATGCGGCGGGTCGCCACCGCCCTGGACACGGGCCCCGCCTCGCTCTACGTCTACGTCGGCAACCGCGAGGGACTGCTGCGGGCGATGCAGGACCGCATCTTCGCCATGGTCGAACTCGAAACCGTGGACCCCGCCCGCTGGCGCCCTCAGCTGCACTCCCTGCTCGACCGCCTGCGCGGCGTGCTGGCCGCGCACCCCGGGATCGCCGTGACGGCCATCGCCCAGCCGCCGTCGAGCGAGGCCACCCTGCGGCTCCTGGAGAACCTGCTGGGAATCCTGCTCGCCGGCGGCCTCGCCCCCCAGGACGCGGCCTGGGCCACCGACCTCCTGGCGATGCTCGTGAACCACGCCGCCATCGAAGCCGACGCACGGCACGCCGACCACCGGGACCAGGCCGACACCCTCTACCGGCACTTCACCGCCCAGTCGCCCGACCGGTTCCCCCTCGTCACCGCCTACGCCGCACAACTTGTCGCCGGCGACGTGGAGGAGCGGTTCCACCTCGCCGTCGACGTCGTCGTCGACGGCATGCTGGCCAGAGCGGCACGCCGGTGAGCCGTGCGGCCCGGGCAGGGCTCAGCCGTGGCGGTGCCCGAGGAAGATCGGGTTGGTGAGCGCCGCCAGGGCGCCGGGGACCGTGCCCGCCGCGGTCTCGTGGCGGAGTTCCGCGCGGACGTACGCCGCGTACGACGGGGTCGTCTGCCACTCCACCGTGCCCGAACCGGCCACCGGGAGGGGGTCGCTGGTGAGCAGGACGCCCTGGTCGGTGATGAAGCGGACCGTGCAGCGGGGGACGCCGGAGGCCTCCAGGCGGACGGTCACCGGGGTGTCGGCGTCGACCGAGAGACGCTCGCCGATCCCGGCCTGCTCGCCGCGCCCGCCCGTCACCGTGAAGTTCAGCGTCACGTACTTCGACTCGGCGATGTAGGAACGGCCCGCGCGCAGGCCCTCCTGGATGGCCTCGCGGGACAGATCGTCGGCGAGGACGACCGTCTGCGGCATGCCGACCGCGTCCGGGTCCCGGTGTGCGTCGCTGTTGCCCATGCCCGGGAGCCACTGCCGGTTGTCCCGCACCGACGCCACCAGCGTGGCGTCCCAGGCCGAAAGGGCCACCTCGTCGTCGGGTGTGTAGGGGCCGTTCCACACCTCGACGGCGTCCGCCTCCCCGAACCCGAACTTCCAGGCGCAGCCCACGCAGGTGGCATGCGGATGCGCCGGTACGACGAGACCGCCGGCCTTGTGGATCTGCTGGACGAAGTGGCCGAACCGGTTGTCCCGGGCCCGGTAGCGCCAGTCGACGAAGGTCCCCGGGTCGGTGCCGAGGGCGACGACGTGGCCGTTCCGCGTCGTGACCTCCTCGCCCAGCATGATCAGCAGGTCGTCGCCGGCCTGGTCCGCCCAGTGCGCGTGCGCCGAGTGCGTGTTGTGCTCGGAGGAGTTGATGAAGTCCAGGCCCGCGGCACGGGCGAGGGCCGCGATCTCGGCCGGGGTGCGGCGGCCGTCGGAGTACCAGGAGTGCAGATGGCAGTCGCCGCGGTACCAGTCGCGGCCCCGGCCCTTCGCACGGGAGGGCGGGTAGACCGGGCGGACCGGGGTGCCGGGCTCGCCGTAGGTGAGGGTGATCGTCAGCTCGTACGACAGGCCCTGCGGGGCGACCGTGTACGGGCCCAGGGCGACGTACCAGGTGCCCGCGCCGACCGGGCCCGGGATGTACCCGGGGGTCGCGTCGTCCGCGCGCACGAAGAACTCCGTGCGCGCACCGCCCGACCAGCCCCGGAAGCCCTTGCCGCCGAGCTCGGTGCCGTGCTGGTCGAAGATGCCGATGTCGAGCGCGTTGCCCGTGGTGCCGGCCGGGACGCTCGGTCTGTCGTAGGTGTAGGAGACCTTGATCTCCTGTACGCCGGTGGGGACTTCGACCGGTACGTACACGAAGTCCGGGGAGCCGGGCGGCAGGGTGCCGCGTACCGTCCGGGTCTCGGTGTCCTGACCGTCCGCCGCTGCGAAGCTCACGGGTCCCAACGTAAGGGCTGCCGCCGCGCCCGTCACGAACAGCGCGCGCCTGCCGATGCCGTGCGTGTCCTCACACATGCCGGTCACTCTCCCCTCTGGACGTGAACTCCCCCGGAAGGGCAGGGAATCCACAGGCATCCATATGTCATGTGCATAGCGATGTGAAGGCCGGGGCGTCCGATGCCGGCCAGTCGGCCGCGCGCTGATCGGCGGGGCCGCGGCGCCGAAGCCGTTCGCGCACATCGCCGAGTATGCGGACGGGTGGCTGCCGACCGGGGGACGCGGGCTCACCGAGTCGCTGCCGGCGCTCCGCTCGGTGTGGGCCGACGCGGGACGGGATCCGGCGGCGCTTCAGGTGGTGCCGCCTCCGGCGGGGGAGGCCGAAGTCCTGGGGGTGCCGGACGGGTACGCGGAGTACTTGTGAGCGGATTGCGCCGACTCGCGAGTTGAACCTCCTGCCGAGCCCTCCCGTTGTGCCGCTGTGGTAGGTCGGCACTGGTGCCGGCGAGAACTACAGGAAGGAATCTCGGCGATATGCCCGACATGGAAGCACATGGTTACTCTGAGCAATTGACCCGCCCGGAGTTTTTCATGGAAGCGGTGAAGATCTGGTGTGACAATCCCGCCACGAACTACCGTATTCCATCGGGCGATGACTCGGTGGCCTTGCAGGAGTATGGCGGATACGTCCCGCTCGGCGCCCTGATGGACCAACTCGATGTGGAGAAGGAGAGAGGCCTCAGGCCGAATTTCATGACACCGGAGTCGCTGGATCGGTTCGAATATCACGGGTTTTATATGGGAAAAAACGATGATGGGAGCCTTTGGCTGGAGCGTGCCGATCCGCGGCCTACCGGCTGGGAGGACTACATCACGGTCGAACTTGATGAGCGCGTCGCGGCTGCCCCTGATCAGAGGCTGGGAACCGAGGTATTTCGTTCGGGAACGCATCCAGATTTTTTCGACCGTACAATGACGACGCTGGCAGGTACGGGACTGAGTGCTTCGAACTGGCAATCTCTTCCGCAGCTGCGGGAAGCGTTTGAGACCCATCACATTCCGAGGAGGACTGCAAAAATTTACGGTAGGGACATGGTCATGATCGATGCTGATAAATATGAGACACAAATGCGGCAGCGGGATATCGCCGCCGCCGCGGTTGTGCCTCATACGTCTGACCGCCGCGACAGTTCTTCCGCCAGGCGTGCTGGGACAAGCAATGTCGGCAACCAGCGACGGCGGGCACGGTAACGGCCTCAGGGCGGTGCCGGTCCGGGCGGGCCGAACTCCCGACTCCGCGACGGGACCTGATGGGCCGAATGCCCAGGACCCCGGGGCTCCGAAGTCTTTGACCAAGGGGCGCGGGGGAGCTGCGCGACCAGCCACAACCGGTCCGCGCCCGGCAGCGCACCACAGCCCCCGCACCCCTGTGAGACCCGAACGTATGCTCAAAGAATGACGACTTCCGCGACCTCCGGAACCGGCCCCACCGAGAACTCCATGCGTCGCGCCCTCAAACGCGCCCGGGACGGCGTCACGCTCGACGTCGCCGAGGCGGCTGTCCTGCTCCAGGCGCGCGGTGAGGCACTGACCGACCTCGCCGCTTCCGCCGCCCGGGTCCGTGACGCGGGCCT
>NZ_JBEZLQ010000011.1:2699-345274 GCF_040652235.1 Streptomyces sp. NPDC048277 | reverse complement strand
CAGCGCGCCGCCCGCGCACTGGACGAATTCACCGTCGAGGGCATGGCCACCGCGATCCCCTTCCACCGGGCCGTCGTCCGCGACCCCGCCTTCGCTCCCGAACTCACCGGCTCCGCCGACCCCTTCACGGTCCACACCCGCTGGATCGAGACCGAGTTCGTCAACGAGATCAAGCCCTTCACGGTCCCGGCATCCGATACCGACGCCGAGGCCCAGGACGAGACGGGCCGCGAGGCGGTCGTCGTCGAGGTCGGCGGCAAGCGCCTGGAGGTCTCGCTGCCCGCGTCGCTCGGCATGACCCTGGCCCGCACCGGCCTGGCCGCCGGCGCCAAGCCCCGGCGCCGGGCGGCGAGGAGGTCCGGCCCGGTCGCGTCGGGGGACAGCCTCGCCTCGCCGATGCAGGGCACGGTCGTCAAGGTCGCCGTCGAGGAGGGCCAGGAGGTCAAGGAAGGCGAGCTGATCGTCGTCCTGGAGGCCATGAAGATGGAACAGCCGCTCAACGCGCACAAGGCCGGCACCGTCAAGGGCCTCGCCGCCGAGGTCGGCGCCGCCCTCACCTCCGGCGCCGTGATCTGCGAGATCAAGGACTGACACAGCCGCACCCCTACCACCATGCGTCCGGCACCTCAGCGGAACTCTTTTGTCAGGTTCAGAACAATTCATGGAGGGTACATGGACACGCAAGTCATCGTTGTCGGCGCCGGACCGGCCGGAATGATGCTCGCCGGGGAGCTGCGGCTGGCCGGGGTCGACGTCGTGGTACTGGAGAAGCTCGCCCGGCGGACCGGTGAATCGCGGGGCCTGGGGTTCACCGCACGCACGATGGAGGTGTTCGACCAGCGCGGGCTGCTCTCCCGCTTCGGTGAGATCGAGGTCAGCGACCAGGGGCACTTCGGCGGTCTGCCCGTCGACTTCGCCGTCCTGGACGGAGCGCACCAGGCCGCCAAGACCATCCCTCAGTCGCACACCGAGACGGTTCTGGAGGAGTGGGTCACCGAGCTGGGCGGTGACATCCGGCGCAGCCACGAGCTGCTCTCCGTCAAGGACGCCGGAGACCGTGTCGAGGCGGAGGTGCGCGGTCCCGACGGGACGCACCGGTTGACCGCGCCCTACCTCGTGGGCTGCGACGGCGGACGCAGCCTGGTGCGCAAGTCCGTCGGGTTCGGCTTCCCCGGGAGCGCCGCGACCATGGAGATGTTCCTCGCCGATGTGAAGGGGCTCGACCTGGCCCCGCGCATGATCGGTGAGACGCTGCCTGGCGGCATGGTCATGGTCGGCCCGTTGCCGGGGGGAATCACCCGGCTGATCGTGTGCGAGCGCGGCACCCCGCCGCAGCGGCGCGAGGTCCCGCCGTCGTACGACGAAGTGGCGGCGGCCTGGAAGCGGCTGACCGGAGACGACATCTCGCACGGCGAGCCGGTGTGGGTCAGCTCCTTCGGAGACGCCACCCGCCAGGTGACCCGCTACCGGCAGGGCCGTGTCCTGCTGGCCGGTGACTCCGCGCACATCCATCTGCCGGCCGGCGGCCAGGGGATGAACACCAGCATCCAGGACGCGGTCAACCTCGGCTGGAAACTGGCTTCCGTGGTCCGGGGCCGGATGGACGAGGCGCTCCTGGACACGTACCACGACGAGCGGCATCCGGTCGGGCAGCGGCTGCTGATGAACACCCAGGCGCAGGGGCTGCTCTTCCTCAGCGGCGCCGAAGTCCAGCCGCTGCGTGACGTGTTCACCGAACTCATCCGGTACGAGCCGGTCAGCCGCCATCTGGCCGCCATGGTCAGCGGTCTGGAGATCCGGTACGACATCGCCGCCGGCGCCCACCCGCTGCTCGGCCGCCGGATGCCGCAGCTGCGCCTGACGAGCGGCACCGGTCCCGACAGCAGCACCGAGGCCCTGCACAGCGGCCGCGGGGTGCTGCTCGACCTCGGCGACAACGCCGTACTGCGCCGCCGGGCCGCAGGCTGGACGGACCGGGTGGACGTGGTCACCGCGGCGCCGCAGACCCCGCCGGACGACGGTTCCCTGGACGGCACGGCGGCCGTCCTCATCCGCCCCGACGGCTATGTGGCCTGGGCCGCGCCCGGCAGCCACAGCGACCTGCCGACGGCCCTGGCGCGCTGGTTCGGTCCCGCGCGCTAGCCCCCGTACATCCCGAGAAAGAGGAAGACACCATGCACAGCACCTTGATCGTCGCCCGGATGGAGCCCGGCGCCGGTGCCGAGGTCGCCCGGCTGTTCGGCGCCTTCGACGAGACGGAGATGCCGCACCTGATGGGTACCCGGCGCCGTCAGCTGTTCTCGTACCGCGGCCTGTACTTCCACCTCCAGGACTTCGACCAGGACAACGGCGGCCGGCTGATCGAGGAGGCCAAGACGGACCCGCGGTTCATCGGGATCAGCGAGGACCTCAAGCCGTTCATCGAGGCCTACGACCCCGCGACCTGGCGTTCGCCCGCGGACGCGATGGCGACCCGTTTCTACCACTGGGAGGGTTCCGCGTGACCGGGCGCAGGGTGGTCATCACGGGAATCGGGGTCGTCGCCCCCGGCGGGATCGGGGTGAAGGACTTCTGGAGTCTGCTCAGCGAGGGCCGGACCGCGACCCGGGGCATCACCTTCTTCGACCCCTCGCCGTTCCGGTCCCGGGTCGCCGCGGAGATCGACTTCGACGCCGAGGCGAGCGGGCTGACCCCGCAGGAGATCCGGCGGATGGACCGGGCAGCCCAGCTCGCGGTCGTCGCCACCCGGGAGGCGGTCACGGACAGCGGTCTCGACGCCGGGGCCCTGGACCCGTACCGGATCGGTGTCACCATCGGCAGCGCGGTCGGGGCGACCATGGGCCTCGACCAGGAGTACTGCGTGGTCAGCGACCGGGGACGGCTCGACCTGGTGGACCACGAGTACGCCGTACCGCATCTGTACAACTACTTCGTCCCCAGCTCCTTCGCCGCCGAGGTCGCCTGGTGCGTGGGCGCGCAGGGGCCGAGCACGGTGGTGTCGACCGGCTGCACCTCGGGCCTGGACTCGGTAGGGCATGCGGTGGAACTGCTGCGCGAGGGGTCGGCGGACGTGATGATCGCCGGCTCCTCGGACGCCCCGATCTCCCCGATCACGATGGCCTGCTTCGACGCGATCAAGGCGACCACCCCGCGCGACGAGGAACCCGAGCGCGCCTCGCGGCCGTTCGACGGCACCCGCAACGGGTTCGTGCTGGGTGAGGGCTCCGCGGTGTTCGTCCTGGAGGAGCTGCAGAGCGCCAGGCGGCGCGGAGCGCACATCTACGCCGAGATCGCCGGCTACGCCTCCCGCTGCAACGCCTTCCACATGACCGGACTGCGTCCGGACGGGGCGGAGATGGCCGAAGCCATCCGGGTGGCCCTGGACGAGGCCCGGATCGACGGCGAACGCGTCGACTACATCAACGCGCACGGCTCCGGCACCAAGCAGAACGACCGGCACGAGACGGCCGCCTTCAAGAAGAGCCTCGGCGAGCACGCCTACCGCACACCGGTCAGCTCCATCAAGTCCATGGTCGGGCACTCGCTCGGCGCCATCGGCTCGATCGAGATCGCCGCCTGCGCCCTCGCCATGGAGAACAACGTCGTTCCCCCCACGGCCAATCTGCGCACGCCCGACCCCGAGTGCGACCTGGACTATGTGCCGCTGACCGCGCGGGAGCACCGCACGGACACCGTCCTCACGGTCGGCAGCGGCTTCGGCGGTTTCCAGAGCGCGATGGTGCTGACGCGGGCCGAAGGGGGCACCCGATGACGGCATCGGTCGTGATCACCGGGCTGGGCATCGCCTCTCCCAACGGCCTGGGCAAGGAGGAGTACTGGGCCGCCACCCGCACCGGTCGTGGCGGTATCGGTCCGGTCACACGGTTCGACGCCTCGCCCTACCCGGCCCGGCTGGCCGGGGAGGTGCCGGGTTTCACGGCGAAGGAGCACCTGCCGAGCCGGCTGCTGCCGCAGACGGACCGGATGACCCGGCTCGCCCTGGTCGCGGCCGACTGGGCGCTGGCGGACGCCGGCATCAAGCCCGAGGACACCGAGGCATTCGACATGGGTGTCGTCACGGCCAGTTCCTCCGGCGGCTTCGAGTTCGGCCAGAACGAGTTGCAGAAGCTGTGGGCCAAGGGCAGCCAGTACGTCAGCGCGTACCAGTCCTTCGCCTGGTTCTACGCCGTCAACAGCGGTCAGATCTCCATCCGGCACGGAATGAAGGGGCCCAGCGGTGTTCTGGTGAGCGACCAGGCGGGCGGCCTCGACGCGGTGGCACACGCGCGCCGTCAGATCCGCAAGGGCACCCGGATGATCGTTTCCGGGGGCATCGACGCCTCCGTCTGCCCGTGGGGCTGGGTGGCTCAGCTGGCCGGCGGGCGCCTCAGCACGGCGGACGATCCCGGCCGCGCCTATCTGCCGTTCGACGCCCGGGCCGCGGGCCATGTGGCCGGTGAGGGCGGCGCGATCCTGATCATGGAGCGGGCCGCGGACGCACACGAACGCGGAGCCCGGGTGTACGGCGAGGTCGCGGGTTACGGCGCCACCTTCGACCCCAGGCCGGGCAGCGGACGTGAACCCGGCTTGCGCAGGGCGATCGAGCTGGCCCTGGCCGAGGCGGGCTGCGCGCCCGACGACGTCGACGTGGTGTTCGCCGACGCGGCGGCGATGCCGGAACTGGACCGGGCCGAGGCCGAGGCGCTCCGCACGGTTTTCGGTGCGGGCGGGGTGCCCGTCACGGCGCCCAAGACGATGACCGGCCGGCTGTACTCCGGGGCGGCCCCGCTCGACCTGGCCACCGCCCTGCTCGCGATGGAGTCCGGGCTGATTCCCCCCACCACCAACGTCGACCCCGATCCGAGCCTCGGCCTCGACCTGGTCACGGACGCCGCCCGGCCGGCCCGGGTGGGCACCGCCCTGGTGCTGGCCCGAGGGTACGGCGGTTTCAACTCCGCGCTGGTGCTGCGGAGTTCTCTCAGCGACTGAACCCGACGCAAAGGAAGGAGCGAACGGTGGACACTCGGCCGTTCACGATCGACGACCTCAAGCGGATCCTTCTGGAGGGCGCCGGCGCCGACGAGAGCGTGGACCTCGACCGCGACATCCTCGACACCCAGTTCGAGCAGCTGGGCTACGAGTCCCTGGCTCTGCTGGAGACCAGCAGCCGCATCGAGCGCGAGTACGGCATCACCCTCTCCGACACCATCCTGGCCGACGCGACGACCCCGCGTCTGCTGCTCGACGCCGTCAACGCCCGTCTGACGGACGGCGCCGCGGCCTGAGCCACAGTCACCTCGCCCGACTCGCCCATCGCTCACGGGAGCAGCCATGCCAACGGACACGCACCACATCCAGGACCAGAGGGTCGCCCTCGTCACCGGCGCGACCAGCGGAATCGGCCTCGCCGTCGCCCGGCTGCTGGCCGGTCAGGGGCACCGGGTCTACATCGGCGCCCGCAACACCGAGACCGTCGCCTCCACCGTCAAGAAGCTGCGGGAGGACGGTCTGGAGGTCGACGGCACGACCCTCGACGTCCGTTCACCGGACGGCGTCGAGGAGTTCGTGCGCGCCGCCGTGCAGCGTTACGGCACCGTCGACGTGCTGGTGAACAACGCGGGCCGCAGCGGCGGCGGGGTCACCGCCGACATCGCCGACGAACTGTGGGCCGACGTCATCGACACCAACCTCAACAGCGTCTTCCGGATGACGCGGGCCGTCCTCAACGCGGGCGGCATGCGCGGCAAGAGCCGGGGCCGGATCATCAACGTCGCCTCCACGGCCGGGAAACAGGGTGTCGTCCTCGGCGCCCCCTACTCGGCCTCCAAGCACGGCGTGGTCGGCTTCACCAAGGCCCTCGGCAACGAACTGGCGCCCACCGGCATCACGGTCAACGCCGTCTGCCCGGGCTATGTCGAGACTCCCATGGCCCAGCGGGTGCGCCAGGGCTACGCGGCGGCCTACGACACGTCCGAGGACACGATCATGGAACGCTTCACCGCGAAGATCCCGCTCGGCCGGTACTCGACCCCCGAGGAAGTGGCCGGTCTCGTCGGCTACCTGGCGTCGGACACCGCGGCCTCCATCACGGCCCAGGCCCTCAACGTCTGCGGCGGACTCGGCAACTTCTGAACCCTCCCGAGGAGAAGGTGTTATGACGATCCGTCAGGTCGAGCACGAGATCACCGTGGCGGCGCCCGCGGCCGAGGTCTACCGTCTCATCGCCGAGGTGGAGAACTGGCCGCGGATCTTCCCGCCCACCATTCATGTCGACGTGGTCGAGCGGACCGGCGCCGAGGAACGCATCCGGATCTGGGCCACCGCGAACGACGCGGCCAAGAACTGGACCTCCCGCCGCGCCCTCGACCCCGAGGGCCTGCGCATCCGCTTCCGGCAGGAGGTCTCCGCGCCCCCGGTGGCCGCCATGGGCGGCAGCTGGATCATCGAGCAGCTTCCGTCCGGGGGGTCCCGGATCCGGCTGCTGCACGACTACCGGGCCGTCGACGACGAGCCGGAGGGCCTGAAGTGGATCGACGAGGCCGTCGACCGCAACTCACGCTCCGAGCTGGCCGCGCTCAAGACCAACGTCGAACTCGCCCATGCCTCCGCCGAGTTGGCCTTCTCGTTCGAGGACAGCGTGCGGATCGAGGGAGCCGCCAAGGACGCGTTCGACTTCGTCAACGAGGCGGGGCTATGGGTGGAGCGGCTGCCGCACGTGGCTTCCGTGCGCTTCGCCGAGGACACACCCGGGCTGCAGATCCTGGAGATGGACACCCGGGCGAAGGACGGCTCGGTGCACACCACCAAGTCGTACCGCGTGGCCTTCCCGCACCAGAAGATCGTGTACAAGCAGGTCACGCTGCCCGCGCTGATGATCCTGCACACCGGCTACTGGGCCTTCGCCGAGACCGACGGCGGGGTCACGGCCACCTCCCAGCACACAGTGGTGCTCAACTCGGCCAACATCGCCCGGATCCTGGGTGCCGAGGCGACCGTCGCGGATGCCCGGGCGTATGTGCACGGGGCGCTGAGCACCAACAGCCGTGCCACCCTCGGCCACGCCAAGGACTACGCCGAGAGCAAGCGCTGACCGTGGCCGCTCTCGACAGCGACGTCATCGTCGTAGGAGCGGGCCCGGTCGGTCTGCTGCTCGCCGGCGAGCTGCGGCTCGGCGGGGCCGGGGTGGTCGTGCTGGAGCGCCGGGCGGAACCGGGCACGGAGTCACGGGCGTCCACCCTGCACGCCCGCACGATGGAGATCCTCGCCGGGCGCCGGCTGCTGGACCGGTTCGGCTCCCTGCCGAACGACGTCATGGGGCACTTCGGAGGCATCCCGCTCGACCTGACCCTGCCCGGGCCGTATCCCGGGCAGTGGAAGGTCCCGCAGACCCGCACCGAGGCCATCCTCCGGGAATGGGCGCTGTCCCTGGGCGCCGATCTACGGCCCGGCCACGAGGTGACCGCGCTGACCGTGCACCGGGGCCATGTGGAGGCCGAGGCCTCCCGCCCCGGCGGGACGACGGTCCGTGTGCGTGGCCGGTATCTCGTCGGCTGCGACGGCGAGCACAGCACCGTACGGCGGTTGACGGGGGCCGCCTTCCCCGGCGAGGAAGCACGCCGGGAGCTGATCCGCGCCGACGTGGCCGGCATCGACATACCCGCGCGGCGGTTCCAGCGGCTGCCGCGTGGCCTGGCCATCGCGGCCCGCAACCCGCAGGGCGTGACCCGGGTGATGGTGCACGAGTTCGGCAGCACAGCCGGGCAGCGGTCCGGGGCGCCGGAATTCGCGGAGATCCGCGACACATGGCGGCGAGTCACCGGGGAGGAGATCGGGCACGGGACCCCCCTGTGGGTGAATTCGTTCGAGGACACCGCCCGGCAGCTGGACCGCTACCGCAAGGGAAGGGTGCTGTTCGCGGGCGACGCCGCCCACCAGCAGATGCCGATCGGCGGCCAGGCCCTCAACCTCGGTCTCCAGGACGCGGTCAACCTCGGCTGGAAGCTGGCGCTGGAGGTGGCCGGGCGCGCTCCTGAAGGGCTGCTCGACACCTATCACGCAGAACGGCACGCCGTCGGTGCCCGGGTTCTCGCCAACATCAGGGCCCAGGCACTGCTGCTGCTCGGCGGCCCCGAGGTCGAGCCGGTGCGTGCGGTCGTGGCCGAACTCGTACGCCACGACCCGGTCCGCGAACACCTGGCCGCGATGATCTCCGGCCTCGACATCCGCTATCCCACGGGCACCTCCGACGAGCGCCACCCTCTCCTCGGACTCCGCCTCGCCCACGGGCGGCGCGGTCACGGAGCCCGGGGCCTGCTGCGGCTCCGCACCGGTCCGCCCCACCGGGCGACCGCGCTGCGGCGGGCTCTGGCTCCGTGGAACGACCGGGTGGACACCGTCGTCGACGGTCCTGCGCCGGGGACACCGGATGCGGATACGACCGTACTGGTGCGACCGGACGGCCATGTGATGTGGGCCGACCGGTACGACGCGCAGGACGAGGGCGCGGCGGTGGACGAGGCGGGTCTGCGCACCGCGCTGCGGCGCTGGTTCGGCGAGCCGGACTCCCTGGACACCGCCCACGACATCACACGCCGGACGCGCCCCGATCCGGCCCTGGCAGATTCCCCGGCGGCGCCCTCGTCCCCACCGGCGGCCACCCCCTCACTCATGACCTCACACAGGAGAGAGGCACACATGGACAGGTTCGCGGGCAAGACCGCGCTGGTGACCGGCTCCAGCCGGGGTATCGGGCGGGCCATCGCCGTACGACTGGCAGGCGAAGGCGCGCTCGTCGCGGTGCACAGTTCCGGCGGGGGCCAGGCGGCGGACGACGTCGTCGCCGCGATCGAGAAGGACGGCGGCCGGGCCTTCGCCGTACGGGCGGAGCTTGGGGTGCCCGGTGACGTCCACGAGCTCTTCCTCGGTCTGGAGCAGGGCCTGAAGGAGCGCACCGGCTCCGTCGAGCTGGACATCCTGGTGAACAACGCCGGGATCATGGGCGGTGGGGTCGCGGTCGAGGAGACGGCGCCCGAGCAGTTCGACCGGCTCTTCGCCGTCAATGCGAAGGCACCCTTCTTCACCATCCAGCGGGCACTGCAGAACCTCACCGACGGCGGGCGCATCGTCAACATCTCCTCGGGGCTGACGCACTTCGCCAACCCGGAGGAGATCGCCTACGCGATGACGAAGGGTGCCGTCGAGCAGCTGGCCCTGCACTTCGCCAGGTACCTCGCACCGCGCGGCATCACCATCAACAGCGTCGCGCCCGGCATCACCCGCAACGGCAACCCCGTCTTCGGCATCCCCGAGGCCGTCGAGCAGATGGCCCGGCTGTCGGCGTTCGGCCGGGTGGGCGAGCCGCAGGACGTCGCCGACGTGGTGGCGTTCCTGGCGAGCGACGACGCCCGCTGGGTCACCGGCGCGTTCCTCGACGCCACCGGAGGCACCCTCCTCGGCTGACCCCTCGCCGACCATCCCCGCGCCCTTGTGAAAGGAGTCCGGATGAACCCCGCGACCAACGCCCAGGCTTCCCTCGGTCCTCCGGTGGCCGGGCGTTGGGACCTCCGGCTGTGGGGGCTGCTCTCGGTCCTGGCCGGGAACATGCTCATCGACGCCATCGAGGTGTCGGCCATGATCGTGGCGCTGCCCTCCACGGGCCGGGACCTCGGTCTGCCGCCGACCGGTTCTCAGTGGCTGATCACCGGATTCGCCGTCGGTTTCGGCGGACTCACCCTCTTCGGCGGACGTCTGGTGGAACTGCTGGGCCGACGGCGGGTGTACCTCTGCGCGCTGCTCGGTTTCGCCGCCGCGTCCCTGGCCGGCGCGGTGTCCGACGAGCCCGTCGTGCTGGTGGCGGCCCGGGTGCTGAAGGGATTCTTCGCCGCCCTCACCGCACCCACCGGTCTGGCGATCATCGCGTCGGCCTTTCCGCCCGGCCGGGACCGGGACCGCGCCGTGTCGGTGTACGCCTTCTTCGGCGGTGCCGGCTTCACGGCGGGCCTGATCCTGTCGGGGCTGCTGACCACGGTCGGCTGGCGCTGGACCTTCGTCTTCCCGGCGCCGGTGGTCCTCGTCCTGTTCGCCTTCGCGGCACGGCTGGTACCCGGGGACCGTCCGGTTCCAAAGGCCCCGCGGCACTTCGGCGTCGGGGGAGCGCTGGCCCTGACCGGAGCCCTGCTCTGTCTGGTCCAGGGCATCGTCTCGGTGCCGCGGCACGGCTGGACCGACGTGCGGACCACGGGTCCGCTGGGGCTCGCCGTGCTGCTGACGGCAGCCCTGGTCGCAGCCGAACGCACCGCGCCACGCCCCCTGATCCGGGGGCGGCTGCTGCGCAACCGTACGCTGGTCCGCTCGATGGCCGGGGCCGCCGCGCTCAACGGCGTCAACCTGGGTCTGCTGCTGATCCTCACCACGAGGCTGCAGGACGGCCTCGGTTGGTCGCCCCTGCGCACGGCGCTGGCCTTTCTGCCCGCGAGTGCTCCCCTGGCCGTCACCGCCCTGTTCTCCCGTCGGCTGATCGCCCGCTACGGCACCGCCCGGCTGATCGCACTGGGGGCGCTGGGCCCGGCGGCCGGCGGCGCCCTCTGCCTGCGGCACCCCGTGCCGGGAAGCTACGTCACGGACGTACTGCCGACCATGCTGCTGCTCGGCGCCGGGTTCGTGCTCGCGTTCCCCGCACTGAATACGCAGGCCACCTCCCGGCTGACGGCCGTCGACCGGCCGGCCGGCGTCGGCCTCTACCAGAGCGCCGTGCAGATCTCCGCGGCCGTCGTGCCGGCCCTGGCCGCCGCGCTGACCGCCGGCCGGTCCGACGACCGGCCGGCGCTCTGGCTCGTCACCGCCGTCAGCCTCGCCGGGGTGGTGGCCGGGGTTCGCGGACTGCGGGCCCGGCCCGGCCGGACCGAGACCCCCTCCACAGGAGAGTGAGACACCCATGTCCGTCACCGATACGACCCCGGCCCGGGGCGCCGACTGGACGCTGTACGGGCGTCTGGAGGAGCTGCGGCTGATCAAGGAGGCGGCCCGGCAGGGCCCGGACGCCGCCGCCACCGAGCGACAGCACGCCAAGGGCAAGCTGACCGCGCATGAACGGATCGAGCTCCTTCTCGACCCGGGCTCCTTCCACGAAGTGGAGCAGCTGCGCCGGCACCGTGCGGTCGGCTTCGGTCTGGAGGCCAAGAAGCCCTACACCGACGGTGTCATCACCGGCTGGGGCACGGTCGACGGCCGTACCGTCTTCGTCTACGCCCATGACTTCCGGATCTTCGGCGGCGCGCTGGGCGAGGCCCACGCCACCAAGATCCACAAGATCATGGACATGGCCATCGCGGCCGGTGCGCCCCTGGTCTCCCTCAACGACGGCGCGGGCGCCCGTATCCAGGAGGGCGTCAGCGCCCTCGCCGGCTACGGCGGCATCTTCCAGCGCAACACCAAGGCGTCCGGCGTCATCCCGCAGATCAGCGTGATGCTCGGCCCGTGCGCCGGTGGCGCGGCCTACTCGCCCGCCCTCACCGACTTCGTCTTCATGGTCCGCGAGACCTCGCAGATGTTCATCACCGGCCCGGACGTCGTCAAGGCGGTCACCGGCGAGGAGATCACCCAGAACGGCCTCGGCGGCGCCGACGTCCACGCCGGTGTCTCCGGGGTGGCGCACTTCTCGTACGACGACGAGCACAGCTGTCTGGAGGACGTGCGCTTCCTGCTCTCCCTGCTGCCGTCCAACAACCGGGAACTGCCGCCCTCGACCACGTCCGAAGACCCGCACGACCGGCCCGGCGACGCCCTCCTCGACCTGGTCCCGGACGATCCCGGCCGGGTCTACGACATGCGCGCGGTCGTCGAGGAGATCGTCGACGACGGCGAGTTCTTCGAGGTCCACTCCGCCTGGGCGGGCAACGCCGTCTGCGCGCTGGCCCGGCTCGGCGGCGAGGTCGTCGGGGTCGTCGCCAACCAGCCGGCCGCCACCGCGGGCGTGCTGGACATCGAGGCCAGCGAGAAGGCGGCCCGGTTCGTGCAGTTCTGCGATGCCTTCAACATCCCGCTGGTCACGCTGATCGACGTGCCCGGTTTCCTGCCCGGCATCGACCAGGAGCACAACGGCATCATCCGGCACGGCGCCAAACTGCTCTACGCCTACTGCAACGCCACCGTGCCGCGGGTCTCCGTGGTGATCCGCAAGGCATACGGCGGGGCCTACATCGTGATGGACTCGCGTTCCATCGGCACCGACCTGGCCCTCGCCTGGCCCGGCAACGAGATCGCGGTGATGGGCGCCGAGGGCGCCGCGAACGTCATCTTCCGCCGGGAGATCAACGGCGCCGACGACCCGGACGCGGTACGGCGCCGGAAGATCGAGGAGTACCGCGCGCAGCTCATGCACCCGTACTACGCCGCCGAGCGCGGCCTGGTCGACGACGTCATCGACCCCCGCAGGACCCGCGAGATCCTCATCGCCTCCCTCGCCATGCTGCGGGACAAGCACGCCGAACTGCCCTCCCGGAAACACGGCAACCCTCCCCTGTGAAGGAGACCTTCATGCCGGACATCCAGGTCCACCGGGGCCACGCCACCCCCGAGGAACTCGCCGCGCTGGTCATGGTGCTGCTCACCCGGTTCGCCGCGACCGCGCCGACCGGGACGCCCCGGCACCGCGCGCCCAACTGGCACCGCCTGGAGCGTGCCCTGCGCCACAGCGGTGCCCGTGGCTGGAGCCGGGAGCGCGGGGCGGCCCGCCCGCTCTCGGGCAACTCCTCGGGCAGGACTTGACTTCAACCTTGGTTCAACTTTCAGACTCGGCGAACAGCCCCGTGCTCACCGCAGCCCGTACAGGTACTTGAGGAGACGTATGTCCGCCACACCCCTGCGCCTCGCCGTCATCAACAGCAGCGTCCGCGAAGGCCGGTTCGGCCCGACGGTCGCCCGCTGGTTCGTCGCGCAGACCGAGCAGCGCGAGGACCTGGAGGTCGACCTGATCGACCTGGCCGACCACATGCTGCCGCACGAGCTGTCGCACTCCCCCGGCGACGACGTGGCCGCGCAGCTGGCCCGGGTGTCGCCGCGACTGGCCGCCGCGGAAGCCTTCGTCGTGGTGACACCGGAGTACAACCACAGCTTCCCGGCCTCGCTCAAGAGCCTCATCGACTGGCACCGCACCGAGTGGCAGGCCAAGCCGGTCGGCTTCGTCTCGTACGGCGGTCTGGCCGGCGGTCTGCGCTCAGTGGAACATCTGCGCCCCGTCTTCGCGGAGTTGCACGCCGTGACCGTGCGGGACTGTGTGAGTTTCCACAACGTGTGGGGGCAGTTCGACGGATCGGGCGCCCTCCTGGAGCCCACGGCGGCGGCCTCGGCCGCCAAGACCCTCCTCGATCAACTGGTCTGGTGGGGTGTCTCGCTGCGCGAGGCCCGCGAGAAGCGCCCTTACACCGCCTGACGCCCGGCAGCGGTCTCCGGCAGCGAACCCGCCAGCCCACAGGCACCCGGCCCGGTGTCGCCGAGGACATCACAGGGGTTGACCAGGGCGCAACCTTCGAGGGAGAGGCAGCCGCAGCCGATGCAGTCGATGAGCTTGTCCCGCAGCTTCAGCAACAGCTCGATGCGCAGGGTCAGTTCACCGTGCCAGCGGCCGGAGACCAGCGCCCAGTCCTCCTGTGTGGGAGTACGCCCCCGGGGCAGCACGCTCAACGCGTCCCGGATGTCGGCAAGCTTGATACCAAGGCGCTGGGAGGCTCGTACGAAGGCGATCCGCCGGAGCGTGTCCCTGGCGTACCTGCGCTGGTTGCCGCCGGTACGGCGGCTGTGGATGAGTCCCTCGCGCTCGTAGAACCGGACCGTCGAGGCGGGCACGCCGCTGCGCCGGGCCAGCTCCCCCACCGTCAGTTCGCCGTGGCGCGGGTCCACGGCCGTCGGGTTCACTGGCCGCCCTGCGCGAGGCGGACCAGCACTTTGTGGAACTCCTCGCGCTCGGCCGAGGTGAAGGCCGCGAACATGACCTCGTTGGCCTGCTCCACCGCGCGGTCCATCTCCTCGTACAGCTTCCGGCCCCGTGCGGTGTGCTTCACGAGGTTGCGGCGGCGGTTGCCGGGATCTGGCTTGCGGCTGACGGCCCCGCGTTCCT
Source organism: Streptomyces sp. NPDC048277 (assembly GCF_040652235.1). Taxonomy (NCBI): domain Bacteria; kingdom Bacillati; phylum Actinomycetota; class Actinomycetes; order Kitasatosporales; family Streptomycetaceae; genus Streptomyces; species Streptomyces sp. NPDC048277. Next base: position 331,161 of record NZ_JBEZLQ010000011.1, on the reverse strand, counting down.
CCAGGTCGCCCAGGAGCACGACCAGGTTTCCGGCGTCCAGCCCCAGCGCCCGGCCGAGCTCGGCCTGTGTGCACTCACCGAGTTCGGCCAGGCCGGCCATCACTCGGTAGTGCTGCATCCGCAGGCCGGTCGTGTCCAGGTGGTCGCACAGCAGTCGCTGGGCCCGCAGGGCGGCACCGGACAGCAGCCAGACGTCGAGTTCGGCCAAGCGTCCGTACACGGTCATGACGGCAAGTCTACGCGACAGTGTTGCACCGACCAACGATCCGCGTTTATCGTTATGCGAGCCAACATTGGTTGGCACAACATAAGTCGTCGGCCGGCCTCATTGCCTTCGAATCCCCCGCGGCTGGGGCCGGTCGACGATGCACCAGACGTGTCTACGACTGCTGCACCTCCTGCCGTCCCAGAAGCCAGAAGTGAGAACCGTCATGGCTGAAGCTCGAACCGCCGCGCCCCCAGCCGGTGCCGTCGCCCCGGATCCGCGGCGCTGGCAGGCTCTGGTCTACATCGCCGTCGCCCAGCTGATGGTCTCGGTGGACTCCACCATCGTGAACATCGCCCTGCCCTCCGCCCAGCGGGCCCTCGACATCTCCGACAGCAACCGGCAGTGGGTCGTCACCGCCTACATGCTCGCCTTCGGCGGGCTGCTGCTGCTCGGCGGCCGGATCAGCGACACCATCGGCCGCAAGCGCGCCTTCCTCATCGGCGTGATCGGCTTCGGCCTGGCCTCCGCCCTCGGCGGCGTCGCGATGGACGCCGGCATGCTGCTGACCGCCCGCGCCCTGCAGGGCGCGTTCGGAGCGCTGCTGGCGCCGGCCGGCCTCTCCCTGCTGGCGGTCACCTTCACCGAACCGGGTGAACGTGCCAAGGCCTTCGGCGTGTTCAGCGCGATCGCGGGCAGCGGCTCCGCCGTGGGGCTGATCCTCGGCGGCGTCCTGACCGAGTACCTGAACTGGCGCTGGTCCCTCTTCGTCAACGTCGTCTTCGCCCTGGTCGTGGTGGCCGGCGCGCTCGCCGTCGTGCACGACGAGAACACCGTCCCGGAGCGACAGAAACTCGACATCGCCGGCGCGCTGCTGTCCGTCGCGGGAGTCGTCGCCCTCGTCTACGGCTTCACCCTCGCCGACACCGAGGGCTGGACGGCCACGCCCACCCTGTCCCTCTTCGTCGCCTGTGTCGTCCTGCTGACGCTCTTCGTCGTGGTCGAGAAGCGTTCCGCGACCCCGCTGCTGCCGCTGCGGATCGTCACCGAGCGAAACCGGGCCGGCGTGTTCGCCTCCCAGGCACTCGCCGTGATCACGATGTTCGGCCTGCTGCTGTTCCTGACCTACTACTTCCAGGAAGTGCGGGGCTACAGCCCTCTGATGTCGGGCGTGGCCTTCCTGCCCATGGTGGCCGGCATGCTCATCGGGGCGGGGCAGTTCGCCAGCCGCATGATGCCCAGGATGGCACCGCGGTGGATCATGGCGCCCGGTTTCCTCGTCGCCGCCCTCGGCATGCTCCTGCTGACCCAGCTGGACGTGAACTCCTCCTACCCGCTGCTGGTCCTGCCCGGCCAGTTGCTGTTCGGCATCGGCCTCGGTCTCGCCTTCACCCCGTCGATGAGCCTCGCCACCCACGGAGTCGACGACCGGGAGACCGGCGTCGCCTCTGCGATGATCAACGCCTCGCAACAGCTGGGCGGTTCGATCGGTACGGCCCTGCTCAACACCATCGCGGCCAGCACCACCGCCTCCTGGCTCGCATCCCACAGCGGCGGCGCCGACCTGGCGGACCGGGCGGCGGTGCACGGGTATGCCACCGCCGTGTGGTGGACCGTCGGCATCCTGCTGCTGGCCGGTCTGGTGGTCCTCCTCAGCAGCAATCTGCCGAAGCCTGAGCAGAGCGAGCAAGGAACCGAGGGCACTGCGGCCGTGCACATGTAGTACACGGCCGTACGTCCCGCACCACCCTGCTTTCAGCGACCGCTGACGCGTCCGACGCGCCGGCGGTCGCTCTCGTCGTGCCCTGGACTCGCACGGCTCCCCGACTCAACGACGAACCGACGCACGCACGGTGGACAGGAGATCCTGTGGACGACGATCAGGAGACGACGGGCACGAAGACGGCCGGCGCGGCCGTCGTCGGCCCGACCGGCGAGGCTTCCACCCTCCCCATGGACGCCGAGGACGAATTCGCCCTCGAACCGCACATCGTCCGGGGCCTCGACTGAGCCGATCGCCAAGGGAGCCCGTCGTCATGCCCCTGTCCCCCTCCCCCGTCATCGCACCGCCGGTCCGTGCCATCACCCTGGACGGTGAGGGCATCACCCTGTCCGGACTCGTCTGCGAGCCGGCGTCCGCGCCCCGCGCCCTGCTGGTCGCCCTGCACGGCGGGGGGATGCGGGCCGGATACTTCCACGGCCCGGCCGACCCGGCCACCTCGCTGTTGACGCTCGCCGCTTCCTGCGGGTACACGGCGCTCGCTCTCGACCGTCCCGGTTACGGGCGCTCCACCGGCCAACTGCCCGAGGGCATGGGCCTGTCGGAGCAGGCCGGGCAACTGCGGGCCGCCGTACGCCACTACCGGCTGCACCGTCCCTGTGGTGCCGGGGTCCTCCTCGTGGGGCACTCCCTGGGCGGAAAGGCCGCGCTGCACACGGCGTCCGGCTGGACGGACGGAGGGTTGCTGGGCGTGGACGTCTCGGGCATCGGTGACAGGTGGGCCGTCGCCGCACGGCAACTGACGGACCAGGGGCACCGACTGTCCCACCGGATGCACTGGGGACCGCTCGCCCTCTACCCGCCCGGCACCTTCCGGCTGGCCGAGGCACTGATCGCCCCCATTCCGGAGCGCGAGGCCCACGAGATCCCCGACTGGCCGCAGGTGTACGCGGGGCTGGCCGGGGAGATCCGCGTGCCGGTGCGCTTCACCTTCGCCGAGCACGAGAAGTGGTGGCGCAGCGATCCGCACTCCGTACGGGCCATGCTGGACCGCCTGGGTTCACCGCTGTCCCGCAGCGAGCGGCTCGCGCGTGCGGGCCACAACATCAGCCTCGGCCGGACGGCCCGCATCTATCACCTGCGGGTCCTCGCCTTCCTGGAGGAGTGCCTGGACCTGGTGGCCCCGCCGTGACGGGCGGGCGGCTCCTGGACCACATGACCGCCTCGCTGCGGGTCCGTAACTTCCGGTTCTTCGCGCTGGGCCAGCTCGCCTCGGTGACCGGCACCTGGATGATGGTCACCGCCCAGGACTGGCTCGTACTACGCATGACGGACGACTCCGCGACGGCACTCGGCGCGGTCACGGCCGCACAGTTCGCTCCGGTTCTGCTGCTCACTCTGCTGGGCGGCCGACTGGCCGACCGGCTGGACCGCAGACGCCTTCTCATCGCCGCGAACAGTGTTTCCGGTCTGCTGGCCCTGGTCCTTGCCCTGGACGTGCTGTCGAACCGGGTGGCACTGCGGCACGTCATCGCCTGTGCCGTCGGCGTCGGTCTCGTCAACGCCGTCGAGATCCCGGTCCGGATGTCATTCATCAGCGAGTTGGTCGATCCGGAACTGGTGCCGAACGCATCCGCCCTGAGCGCCGCGTACTTCAACGTCGCCCGCGTTCTCGGACCGGCGACGGCGGGCCTGCTCATCGACGGCGTGGGCGTCGGCACGGTCATGCTGCTCAACGCGGCGAGCTACCTGGCCACGGTGGCGGGCCTGTACCTCGTCCGCCCCGGCGAACTGCGCCGGACGGACGGGCCACGGGCACCCGGCGGGGTGGCAGCAGGACTCCGGTACGTGGCCGGGAGAACGGACCTGATCCTGCCGCTCACGCTGACAGCGGTCGTTGCCCTGGTCGGGTTCAACTTCCAGGTGACCCTGCCATTGCTGGCACGCACGGTCTTCCACACCGACGCCGGTTCCTTCGGGCTCCTCACCGCCGGAATGGCGGTCGGCTCCCTGCTGGCCGCGCTGGCCACCACCCTGCGCCGGGGACGGCCCGGTGAGCGGACCGTACTCATCAGCGCGACGGCCTTCGGCGCGCTGCTGACGCTCTCCGGCATGGCACCCACCTTCGCCACGGCGCTGTTCTGCCTGAGTCTCACGGGCTGCGCCATGCTGGCCTTCGCGCAATCGGCCAACCACCATGTTCAGCTCGGCTCCGAACCGGCCTATCGCGGTCGCGTCATGGCCCTTTACACCCTCCTCCTTCAGGGCACGACGCCCTTCGGCGCGGTGCTGACCGGCCAGCTGGCCGACGGGGTGGGCGCGCGCGGCGCCCTGTCCGTCTCCGGAGCGGTCTGTCTGGTCACGGTTCTGGCCTGCTGGGTGTGCACCGGTACGCGACAGCAACGCGGACGACGCGACCTGCCCCCGGCGGGTGCCAGAACCTCGGGTCGGCCCGTCAACGGGCGCGCTGCCGAGTGATGTCGACAGCGGCCGGCGCCCTGACAAGGACTCGCTGCCGACCGGGAACGGCGGCAACGTCTCGGTACGGCGCCCGGGCCAGGCCGGTGGCGGCGGACAACTCGGGCAGCTGTCCGGGTGTGGTGTGCAGGAACTGGGCCACGAAAAAGGTCATGAAGGCGAAGACGCCGAGGCTGTGGCCGCCGGCGACCGGCAGCGCGGTGGTGATCGCCTGCCCGCGAGGGAGTGCCCGGCCGATCCGCGGACCACGACGGCGAGGCCGATGCCCACTACGGTCCGGGCGGCGAAGCGCAACCGCAGCCGCCCCGGGTCCGGAGCCATGGACACCCTCTCCAGCCCTGCTTCGCCTCCCGCGGACGGCGCAGAAAAGGCGCCGCGGGGATCCGCAGCACCAGCGTGCGCGAGTACGCCCAGCTGCTGGGGGCCACCCGGTGCTCGCCTTCGTGCACATCGAGGTCTCCCAGGGCCACCTCGACGACGTCGGGGACGCGTCGGCCGCCGTACCGGAGATCGTGGAGGCGTTCTCGGTCACGGGCGGCGGGGATCTGCTGACCCGGGTGGTGGCGCGGGACAACGCGCACCTGGAGGACGTCATCCAGAAGCTGATCAGCCTGCCGGGCGGGGACCTCATTGACGCCGGCGTCCGCGGCGATGAGCATGGCCGGGCCGGTCGATGACGTCCGGGATCCGGAGGGCTTTCGTGGGTGCTGCCGCCGTACTCGTCGCCAACCGTGGGGAGATCGCCGTACGCGTGCTGCGGGCCGCGGCCGAGGCCGGACTGCGTACGGTCTCCGTGTACGTCGAGGGCGATGCCGGGCACACCCGGTTGGCCGACGAGGCCGTGCCGTTGGGCGGTTATCTGGACGGCGACGCGCTGATCGCCGCCGCGCGGAGCACGGGATGCGACTTCCTCCACCCCGGTTACGGCTTTCTGAGCGAGGACGCGGACTTCGCGCGCCGCTGCGCTTCGGCCGGGATCGTCTTCGTGGGGCCCGCGCCGGAGGTGCTGGCGGTTTTCGGGGACAAGGCGCGGGCCCGTGAGCTGGCCGTCGGGGTGGGGGTTCCGGTGCTCGCCGGTGCCGACGGTCCGGACGGGGCGCGGGAGTTGCTGGTGGGCGGGCCCGTGATGGTCAAGGCGGTCGGCGGGGGCGGCGGTCGCGGGATGCGGGTCGTACGGCGGCCCGAGGAGCTGGACGAGGCGTGGGAGCGGTGCCGCTCGGAGGCGTACCAGGGCTTCGGACGAGGCGAGTTGTACGCGGAGCGGTTGCTGGAGGGTGCCCGGCACATCGAGGTGCAGGTCGTCGGGGACGCGGGCGGCGCCGTCACGCATCTGTGGGACCGGGACTGCAGTGCGCAGCGGCGCCACCAGAAACTGGTCGAGATCGCTCCGGCTCCTGAACTTCCCGAGCGGGTGCGGGAGAAGATCCTCGGCAGTGCCCTGCGGATGGCCCGGGCGGTGCACTGCTCCAGTCTGGTCACCTTCGAGTTCCTGGTCAGGGACGAGGAGTTCTGGTTCATCGAGGCCAACCCCCGGCTCCAGGTGGAGCACACGGTCACCGAGGAGGTGACGGGACTCGACCTGGTGGGTGTGCAGTTGCGGCTCGCGGCAGGGGAGACGCTGGACGGACTCGGGCTGTCGGGGGCTCCGGCCCCGCCGCGCGGGTTCGCCGTGCAGGTCCGCGTCAACGCCGAGGGAGCGGGTCGGGTCACACGGTTCGACGTGCCGACCGGGCCGGGCGTGCGGGTCGACACCGCGGTCCGGGCCGGGTCCGAAGTCGCTCTGGATTACGACCCCTTGCTCGCGAAGGTGGTCGCGCATGTCCCGTACGGCGGTGTCGAGGCGGCCTGTGCGCGGGCGCGCCGGGCGTTGGGCGAGTTCGGTGTGGAGGGGGTGCGGACGGGGATCCCGTTGCTGCGGGAGGTGCTCGCCCGGCCCCGTTTCTGGGCGCACACGGGTGTGGTGGCCGCACTCGCCCGGGACTTCACCGGCCCGGCGGTGCCGTCCCTGGACGGGTCGATCGTGGCGCCGCTGAGCGGGACCGTTGTCTCCGTCGAGGTCTCGGCCGGTGAACCGGTGCGTGCCGGGCAGCAGTTGCTGGTGCTGGAGGCGATGAAGATGGAGCACGTGGTGCGCGCGCCAGGCTCCGGGGTGGTGCGGTCGCTGCACGCGCGGGTGGGGGAAACCGTCGCCGAGGGCTCGCCGTTGGCCACCGTGGACGAGGTGAGCGGCGAGGTCGGGCCCGGGTGGTCCGCCGAGGAGTCGTTCGATCCGGATGCCGTCCGCGAGGACCTCGCCGAGGTGATCCGGCGGCACGCCTTCGGGCTGGACGAGAACCGGCCGGAGGCCGTCGCCGGGCGCCACGCCCTGGAGCGGCGGACCGCCCGGGAGAACATCGAGGACCTCTGCGACAGCGGCTCCTTCACGGAGTTCGGCGCCCTCGCCATCGCCGCCCAGCGCGGCCGCCGCTCCCTGGACGACCTGATCCGCTCGACGCCGGCGGACGGCATGGTCACCGGCACCGGACGCGTCAACGGCCGGCCGTGCGTGGTGATGTCGTACGACTACACGGTGCTGGCCGGGACCCAGGGGCTGCAGAACCACCGCAAGACCGACCGGCTGCTGGAGATCGCCGGGGAACGGCGGCTGCCCGTGGTGCTGTTCGCGGAGGGCGGCGGGGGCCGGCCCGGGGACACGGACACCACGGCCGTGGCGGGGCTGGATGTGACCACCTTCCAGCGGATGGGAGGGCTCAGCGGCACGGTTCCGCTGGTCGGTGTCGTCTCGGGGCGGTGCTTCGCGGGGAACGCGGCGCTGCTGGGCTGCTGCGACGTGGTGATCGCCACGCCCGACGCGACGATCGGGATGGGCGGGCCCGCGATGATCGAGGGCGGCGGGCTGGGTGTGTTCCGGCCCGAGGAGGTGGGGCCGCTGTCGGTGCAGGTGCCGAACGGGGTCGTGGACGTGGTGGCCGCGGACGAGGCGGAGGCCGTGCGGGTGGCGCGGCGGTATCTGTCGTACTTCCAGGGCGGATCGGGGAGTTGGGCGGCGCCGGACCAGCGGCTGCTGCGGCGGGTGGTGCCGGAGAACCGGCGGCGCGCGTACGACGTACGGGCGGCGGTCGCGGGGCTGGCGGACACCGGCTCGGTGCTGGAGCTGCGGCCGGGGTTCGGCGTCGGTGTGCTCACGTGTCTCGTGCGCGTCGAGGGGCGGCCGATGGGCCTGATGGCCAGCAATCCGGCGCATCTGGGCGGGGCGATCGACCGGGACGCGGCCGACAAGGCGGCGCGGTTCCTGCAGTTGTGCGACGCGTTCGGGCTGCCGGTCGTCTCGCTCTGCGACACCCCGGGCTTCATGGTCGGCCCGGACGCCGAACGGACCGCCACCGTACGGCACTTCTCGCGGCTGTTCGTGACGGGTGCCAATCTGCGGGTGCCGTTGGTGGGGCTGGTGCTGCGCAAGGCGTACGGGCTGGGGGCGATGGCCATGCTGGGCGGCTCGACGCGGGCTCCGCTGGCCACGGCCGCCTGGCCGAGCGGGGAGTTCGGCGGAATGGGGCTGGAGGGTGCCGTCCGGCTCGGTTACCGCAGGGAGTTGGCGGCGATCGCGGACCCGGCCGAACGGGCCCGTGTCTTCGAGGAGCGGGTCGCCGAGTTGTACGAGCGCGGGAAGGCGGTCAACGCGGCGGCCGCGCTGGAGATCGACGCGGTGATCGATCCCGCGCAGTCACGGGCCTGGATCCTGGCGGCGCTGGAGGGGTGCCCCGTCCCGCAGCCGGGGCACCGCCCGTTCGTCGACACCTGGTGAGGCGGAACTCTTCGCCGAGCCGGCCGGATCCGGTCAGGCGGGCCGGATGTTCTGGTTGAGGCGGAACACGTTGTGCGGGTCGAGGTCGGCCTTGATACGGGCCAGCCGGTCGTAGTTGGCGCCATAGCTGGCGCGGACGCGCTCCTGCCCTTCGTCCATCATCATGTTGACGTAGGCACCGCCCGCCGTGAACGGGCGCAGGGCCTCGGAGTAGTCGACCGCCCAGCGTCTGACCAGCTCGGCGTTGGCGGGGTCGGGGTCGACTCCGGCGTAGACGGTGGACCACCGGGCACCGCGGTAGCCCCAGGGGGTCTCCTCGGGGCCGACGTCGTGGGCGGCTCCGTCGATCGGGTAGAGGTGCATGGTCGACAGGACCGTCGGCGCCTCGGCGCCGAACGTGGCGTGGAGCCGGACGGCTTCGTCGGGGATCTCGTCGACGAAGTCGGCGCGCCAGTACCACTGGTGGCCGGGCGGGTAGAGCCCGTCGAACATGGACTGCAGGACCGGGTGGGGCATCGGTCCGACGGCGTGCAGCAGCGGTTCCGGCAGGGCGGCGAGCAGCGGGGCCATCTCGCGGGCCGCGGCCTCGGGGTCGTCGCCCACGTAGCACCAGACGACCCCGGCGGTCTTGCGCAGCTGGATCTCCTCGGGGAACGGCGGGGCGGGCGGGACGGTGCCGTGCAGGAAGAAGGCGGTGAGGTCGCGAGGTGCGTTCGGGAGGAACTCCCGGTAGGCGGTGAGAACTTCGGGGCTGTTCTCGACGGGCCAGAAGGTGGGGCCGGCGACGACGGTGTCGATCGCGTGCAGCCGGAACTCGAAGGAGGTGACGACGCCGAAGTTGCCGCCGCCGCCACGGATCGCCCAGAACAGGTCGGTGTTGTCGTCGGCGCTCGCGCGCACCCGCCGGCCGTCGGCCAGGACGACCTCGGCGGACAGGAGGCTGTCGATGGTCAGTCCGCACCTGCGGGTGAGGTGGCCGAGTCCGCCGCCGGTGGTGAGGCCGCCGACGCCGGTCGTGGAGACGATGCCACTGGGGGTGGCGAGGCCGTGGGCGTGGGTGGCGCGGTCCACCTCTCCCCAGACGCAGCCGCCGCCGACCCGGACCGTGCGGTTCGCGGGGTCGACCCGGATGTCCTTCAGGGGCGAGAGATCGGCGACCACTCCCCCGTCGACGGTACCGAGTCCAGCGCCGTGGTGGCCGCCGCCGCGGACGGCGAGCGGCAGGTCGTGGGCGCGGGCGAAGCCGATGACCCGGGCCACGGCGTCCGCGTCGGCGCAGCGCGCGACGAGTGCGGGGCGCCGGTCGATCATGCCGTTGTAGACGGCACGGGCCTCCTGGTACCCGGAGTCCTCGGGGCCGATCAACTCCCCGGTGAAGTCGGCCAGTTCCCGGCGTGCTGTCTGAGCGGGTGTGCTGGACATTGCGGATTCCCCCGTTTGGGCCGGAGGCGGTCGGATATGCGCATTTTACTCGAATCATGCTCGTATGGGCATCCACGACCGTCACCCGACTCGGCCGAGCCGACGACTCCGGAACCGTTGACCACCGCCCGCCTCCTCCCTATCGTCTGGTCGATCGCCTGTACGTCGTTCGGTATCCCGAACATCCGTGAGCGCAACCGGCCCTGCTGAGGAGCACCCATGGCACCGCCCCTCTCCCGACGAACTCTCCTGCAGGCAGCGGCGGTTGCCGCCGCCGCACCCGCGGTCTCGTACGCGGCGGGCGGACTCCCGGCCTCGGCCGCCGCGGTCCCCGCCGCCTGGAGCGCGGTGCCGTTCGCGCTCGACGCGGTGGCGCTGCGGCCGGGCGTCTTCGCCGACAAGCGGCAGTTGATGCTCGACCACGCCCGCGGCTACGACGAGAACCGGCTGTTGCAGGTGTTCCGGGCCAACGCGGGCCTGGACACGGGCGGCGCGGTCGCGCCGGGCGGCTGGGAAGGGCTGGACGGGGAGGCCAACGGCAATCTGCGCGGGCACTACACCGGGCACTTCCTGACCATGCTCGCGCAGGCGTACGCGAGCACCGGCGAGGAGGTGTTCGGCGCGAAGATCCGCACCATGGTGGGGGCGTTGACCGACGTACGCGAGGCCCTGCGGCACGAGCCCACGGTGTCGGGCGTCGCAGGGGTCCTCGGCGGGCGGGCCGCCGAGAACGAGCGCGGGTCGTACCAGTACATGGAATTGCCGGCCGACGTGCTCGGCAACGCCTCCGCCGTCACCCTGTCCGCCTGGGTGCGGCCCACCCACCAGGACACCTGGGCCCGGGTGTTCGACTTCGGGAACGACACCACCAGGTATCTGTACCTCGTCGCACGGAACGCGAGCGGGGTGCCCCGGTTCGCGATCACCACCGGAGGGGCGGGCGCCGAACAGGGACTCGACGGCACCGCCGCGCTGCCCCTGGACCAGTGGAGCCACCTCGCCGTGACGATCGCCGACGGCACCGGCATCCTGTACGTCAACGGCACGGCCGTGGCCCGGAATTCGGCCATGTCCCTCACCCCGGCCGCGCTCGGCACCCTCGCCCACCACTGGCTGGGCCGCTCCCACTACACCGCCGATCCCGTCTTCGCGGGCGCCTTCGGCGGGTTCGACGTGTGGTCGCGGGCGTTGAGCGCCGCCGAGATCGCCGGGTTGCAGAGCGCACGGGCCGGCGGTGACCTCGTGTCGTACGCCTTCGACGAGACCTCGGGGTCCGGTTTCGCGGACGGCTCGGGGCGCGGCCTCGACGCCTCGCTGCGCCGCACCTGGGGCGGCCCGAGCCACCCCGGGTTCCTGGCGGCCTACCCGGAGACGCAGTTCATCCTTCTGGAGTCGATGACCGGCAGCGACTACACGAAGGTGTGGGCGCCGTACTACACCGCGCACAAGATCCTGCGGGGCCTGCTGGACGCGTATCGCGCGACCGGCGACGAGCGGGCGCTGGACCTCGCCTCCGGCATGGGCGACTGGATGTACTCGCGGCTGTCCGTGCTGCCCGCCGCCACGCTCCAGCGGATGTGGGGGATCTTCTCCAGCGGCGAGTTCGGCGGGATCGTCGAGGCCGTCTGCGACCTGCACGAGCTCACGGACAGGGCCGAACACCTCGCGCTGGCCCGGCTGTTCGACCTCGACAGCCTCATCGACGCCTGCGCGGCGAACACCGACACGCTGAACGGGCTGCACGCCAACCAGCACATCCCGATCTTCACCGGCCTGGTCCGGCTGTACGACGCGACCGGCGAGGACCGCTACCTCACCGCCGCGAAGAACTTCTGGGCCATGGTCGTACCCCACCGCATGTACGGCATCGGCGGCACCAGCACGACCGAGTTCTGGAAGGCCCGGGACGCGATCGCGGGGACCATCAGCACGACCACCGCGGAGAGTTGCTGCGCGTACAACATGCTGAAGCTGAGCCGGGCGCTGTTCTTCCACGAGCAGGACCCGGCGTACATGGACTACTACGAGCGGGCGTTGTACAACCAGGTGCTCGGTTCGAAGCAGGACCGGGCCGACGCCGAGAAGCCGCTGGTCACGTACTTCATCGGGCTGACGCCCGGTCATGTGCGGGACTACACGCCCAAGCAGGGCACGACCTGCTGCGAGGGCACGGGCATGGAGTCCGCCACCAAGTACCAGGACTCGGTGTACTTCGCGGCGGCCGACGGCAGCGCCCTGTACGTCAACCTCTACAGCCCGTCCACGCTGACCTGGGCCGAGAAGGGGATCACGGTCAGCCAGACCACCGCGTACCCCGCCGAGCAGGGCAGCACCCTCAGGATCGCCGGGAACGCGCGAGCCGCGTTCGCGTTGCGGTTGCGGGTGCCGGTGTGGGCGACGGCCGGGTTCCGGGTGACGGTCAACGGGCGTGCGGTGCCGGGCACTCCGGTGCCGGGCAGCTACTTCGCCGTGCCCCGGACCTGGCGGTCCGGGGACATCGTGCGGGTGTCGATTCCGTTCCGGCTGCGGGTCGAGAAAGCCCTCGACGACCCCTCCGTGCAGGCCCTGTTCTACGGCCCGGTCAATCTGGTCGGCCGCGACCCGGCCACGGAGTACCTGGAGTTGGGGCTGTACCGCAATGCCGGGCTCTCCGGGGACCTGCTGCCGTCCCTGACTCCGGTGCCGGGCGCTCCGCTCCACTTCACTCTGGACGGAACGGAGTTCGCCCCCTTCTCCGAGGGGACCGAGGACCCGACCCACGCCTACTTCCGGCGCTCGGAGCCCACGGTGGTGTTCGGCGGCGTGGACTCCGGGGTGGCCGACCCGGTCAGGTCCGACGGTGGCTCGCTGCTGGACGAGGTGTGGGCCGGGGCGCCGTTCCACGACAAGGGGGCGCTGGTGGCGCGGGTGCGGTCGGTGGCCGACGCGTGGGTGGCGGACGGACTGCTGGACGGGACGGACGGCGACCGGATCGTGGCCACGGCACGGGAGGCGTCGTACGCGCGCTGACTCCGTCGTATGTGCGCCGATACCGTCGATCGTCACCCGGAAAGAGCAGTACGGACATCCGTTCGCTCCGCCGGTCGTGCGATGCCCGGAATGACTGCATAGCGTGGCCGTATGACCACGACCTGGGCAAAGCCGCAGCAGCCGGCCACCGACGAGCGGCGGTGGAAAGCGCTCGGGGTCTGTCTGGCCGCGGGCTTCATCTCGCTGCTCGACACCTCGATCGTCAATGTGGCGCTGCCCTCGATGGAGCACGGACTGGGCGCCACGGCCGCCGCCCAGTCCTGGGTGGTCTCCGGGTACGCCCTCACCTTCGGGCTGGCACTCGTCCCGGCGGGCCGGCTCGGTGACATGCGCGGACGGCGCCAGGCCTTCCTGGTCGGACTCGCCGTGTTCACGCTGGCCTCGGCGGCCTGCGGAATCGCGGCGAGCCCCGACTGGCTGGTGCTGTTCCGGCTGATCCAGGGCGCGGCGGCGGGCATGGTCGCGCCGCAGACCTCGGGGCTGATCCAGCAGATGTTCCAGGGCGCGGAGCGGGCCAAGGCCTTCGGTCTGCTCGGCAGCGTCATCGGGATCTCGACGGCGGTCGGCCCGCTGGCGGGCGGTCTGATCATCGACGCCGTCGGCACCGACGACGGCTGGCGCTGGGTGTTCTTCGTCAACCTGCCCATCGGGGTGGCCGCGCTCGTCGCGGGCCTGCGGCTGCTGCCCCGGTACCCCGGTACGGCGGGCGGACGGGAGCGGTTCGACCCGGTCGGCGTGCTGCTCCTCGGCTCCGGCGTGCTCGCCCTCATGCTGCCGCTGGTGCAGGAGCAGCAGTGGACCGGACGGCAGAAGTGGGCGCTGTTCCCGGTGGGCGCGCTGCTGCTGGGCCTGTTCTGGGTGTGGGAGCGGCGGCAGGGACGGCTCGGGCGGGCACCCCTGGTCGATCTCGACCTGTTCTCGCTGCGGTCCTTCACACTCGGCGCGCTGATCAGCCTGACCTACTTCGCCGGCTTCACCACGGTCTTCTTCGTCCTCGCCCTCTTCCTGCAGAACGCGGCGGGATACAGCGCGCTGGCCGCCGGTGTCACGGTGCTGCCGTTCGCCGTCGGATCGGCGGTCGGCGCCGCTCTCGGGGGCCGGCTGGTGGTGCGCCACGGGCGCAAGCTGGTCGTCATCGGGCTCAGCGGGGTGGCGGTGGGGCTGCTCGGGATGGTCGCGGTGGTGCGGCTGGTGCCGCTGGAGAACCTCGGATGGGCCCTGGCGCTGCCGATGGTCATCGGCGGGATCGGCTCCGGTGTCACGGTCTCCCCCAACACGACGCTCACGCTCACCCGGGTCCCGGTGCGGCGGGCGGGTGCGGCGGGCGGGGTGCTGCAGACCGGCCAGCGTGTCGGCTCGGCGGCCGGGATCGCCGTGGTCGGCTCGGTGTACTTCGCCCACCTCGCCAACCGCGGCCCGGCCACCGAGGCGCTTCAGCTGGGGCTGCTCACGTCCGTCGGATTCATCCTGGTCGCGCTGAGCTTCGCGGTCGCCGATCTCCCGGAGCGGGCGGACGCGCCGGAGGACTGAGCCCCCGGTGCCCTAGGCCGCCACCGCCTCGACCACCGAGAGCACGGTCGGGGTCGGCACGATCCGGGACAGTTTCAGACCGGCGGCCTCGAACAGCGTGGCGAACTCCGGCTCGGTGCGTTCCCGGCCCACCAGGGCCGCCATCAGCAGCAGGTCCAGGGTCTTGGCCTGATGGGGTGCGTTGCCCGGCGGCACCACCGCGTCGACGACCAGGATCCGCCCGCCGGGCGCCAGTGCGGCGCGGCAGCGGTCGAGGAGGGCCACGCACCGGTCGTCCTCCCAGTCGTGCAGGATCCGCTTGAGCACCAGGACGTCACCCTCCGGTACGGCGGTGAAGAAGTCGCCGGACTCGGTGCTCCAGCGTCCGGCGGTCCCGGGCGTGTCCAGGCGGTGTCCGGCCATGACGTGCGGCTGGTCGTACAGGACGCCGTGCAGACCGGGGTGGTGGTCGAGGACCGTCAGCAGGAAGCCGCCGCGGCCGCCGCCCACGTCGACGACCGTCCCGGCGGAGGGGAAGTCGCAGGCGGCGGCGATGGGCCCGTTCTCGGCGTCGGACATCGCCGCCATGCCGGTGTGGAAGACGTCGGCGGTGTCCTCGTCCTGCGCGAAGTACTCGAAGAACGGCAGCCCGAAGAGGTGCTCGAACGCCGACGTGCCCTCGCTCACGCAGCGGCTCAGGTCGGCGGTGGGCAGCCACATGCTGCGGTCGGTGTTCATCAGTACGGCCGAGCGCGCCGAGCAGGGCGCGTCGCTGCGCAGGGTGTCACCGACGGAGGTGAGCCGGAAGCGGCCGCCCGCGTCCTCCTCGAAGATGCCGCGCGTGGCCAGCAGCCGGAGCACCCGGTAGAGGTTCCGCGCATCGGTGCGGGTGACCTCGGCCAGTTCGGCCGCGGTCCGGGGGCCGTCGGCCAGATGGTCGGCGACACCGACGACCGCGGCGGCACGCAGGGCGGCCGGGAACACGTAGCCGAGCGATTCGTTGACGAGGAACGCGGACGACGTACGGGGGTCGACGCCTTCGTCCGGGGCTGCTTCAGGGCTCACGGGCGCCTCCAGCGGCGGATGTCCGGGATGTTCGGGATGTCCGGAGGCATCGTGACATCGCGCGGGCCGGAGTCCGGGGAGGTGATCAGGGCGTGTGGGAGCAGACCGGAAGCGGATACGGGGCCAGGCGTCGCGTCTCGACCGGCGGGGGTCGCGTTACGACCGGCGGCGGGGCTTCCCGCGCTTGGCCGGCTTCGGGGACTTGGCGGACTTGGCGCCCGTGGTGCGGGCGGTACGCCCGGCCGACGCCGCCTTCGCGGCCGCCGGCTTCTGCGCCCTTCTGGGCTTCTCCTGCGACGCCTGGGACGCCTTCGCCTCCTCTGCCGGCCGGCGGCCCCGCGTGCTGTTGACCGAGCGGCCCCGGACGATGCCGATGAAGTCCTCGACCATGTCCGTGGTGGCCTCCTCGGGCCAGGACAGCGCGACGGTCGACCGGGGGGCGTCGGTGAGCGGACGGTAGGTGAGGTCCCGGCGGTGGTACAGGCGGGCCAGGGACTGCGGGACGACCAGGAGGCCGACGCCGGCGGCGACCAGTTCCAGGGCGTCCTCGGTGGTGGCCGGACGCTCGAAGGCGGGCTCGCCGGGCGGTGCGTCCCAGTCGAAGACGTCGTCGAGGGGGTGGAAGAGGACCTCGTCGGCGAGGTCGGCGACGGTCACTTCCTCGGCCGCCGTGATCACGTGGTCCTTGGGTACGACGACCACCGTGGCCTCGGTGTAGAGGGGGATCGCGCTGAAGAACGTACGGTCCACCGGGAGCCGTACGAATCCGGCGTCCGCGTCGCCCGCGCGCAGCAGGTCGGACGCCTCGGCGGGCGAGACCTGGTGGAGCGTGAGGGGGATGTCGGGCAGGCGCTCGTTCCAGATCCGTACCCATTTGGCGGGCGTCACGCCGGGAACGTACGCGAGCCGGAACGACGGTGTTTCCTCCGAGCCTGTCACCAGGCCAGGTTAACCGGCCACGGGCGGCGGCCCGGCATCGGCCGTGGCCACCGGCCTGGTACCGGCCGTAGCCGGTGGGCCGGTACCGGCCGTAGCCAGTGGCCCGGTATCGGTCGTGGTCGGGGCTGCCGCGACCGGCCGATACCCTTGACCTCATGAGTTCGCACCAGACCGCCCAGACGATGAAGCCCGCGACCGCGGCGAAGAAGCTGGGCGTGTACCTGCCCGCCACGCCCGCCGCCTTCCAGGAGGGTGTCGTCTCGCGTGCCCAGCTGGGCGAGCTCCAGGCCAACCCGCCGGAGTGGCTGCGCGAGCTGCGGGAGAACGGTCCGCACCCGCGTCCGGTGGTCGCGGCCAAGCTGGGCGTGTCCATCGCGGGGCTGGCCCGCGGCGGAGTGACGGAGCCGCTCACCACCGAGCAGATCGAGGAGCTCAAGCGCGAGCAGCCCGAGTGGCTGGAGAAGGAGCGCGCCACCCAGGCCGAGGTCCGCAAGGAAGGCGCCCGGCTGAAGAACCTGCAGCGGGAGAAGGAGACGGGTCAGGGCTGACGGCCTCCCGCTTTCTCCTACGGCCCCGGTCCGGACGCTCCCGCGTTCGGACCGGGGCCGCGCTGTCGTTCCGGAACCGCTTCCGAACGCGTCGCCCGTCGGCCTCTTCCACAGCCGCTCCCCCTCGGTGAGCTGCGGTTTTCCCGTCCTGGCCGAGGTCGCGGAGCGCGTTGTCAGTGGCCTCCCCTACAGTCCCCATCACTTGATCACTGCGGTGCGGGGAGGCACGCATGGGGTGGGTGACGGCCGGGGACTACGAGGTGGCCCTGGACGACGGGAAGGTGGTCTGCCGCAACGCGGCGGGGCGGCGGCTGAAGTCCGTGCCCGCGAAGCTGGCGGACGATCCGGCGGTGGTGGGGCTGCGGCAGCTCGTCGAGTGGCTGGAACGGCACGAACGGCAGTGCCTGGCCGATGTGGAGCGGTGGATGACCCGCTCGCTGCCGGTGCCGCTGGCCGTCCTCGCCCAGGTGTGGCCGGACCCCGCCTGGCAGGCGGCGCTGCGCGACCTGGTCGTCACCGGCGCCGACGGCGAGGTCGCCGGATTCCTGCGGGACGCCGACGCCGAGCGCGGGCTCGGCCTGGTCGACCTCGACGGCGACACCGTGCGCATCGCCCCCGACCTGGTCCGGCTGCCGCATCCGGTGCTCCTCGAAGACCTGGAGGAACTGCGGGAGTTCGCCGTCGAACTCGGCGTCGAGCAGAAGGCCCAGCAGCTCTTCCGCGAGGTCTGGCAGCGCCCGGCCACCCTGGACGCGGAGGCCACTCAGGTCGACGAGTACGCGGGCGGGGTGTTCAAGGAGCTGCGGTTCCTGCACGGCAGGGCCACGCAACTGGGGTACCGGGTGCGCGGCGGCTACGCGGTCTGCTCCGTGCTGGAGGACGGGCGCGGGATCGAGGCCCGGGTGTGGGTCGGCGACTTCGACAGCTACTTCGAGACCGAGACCGGCCCACTGGTGTGGACCGATCCGGCAGGGCGGTCGCTGAAGCTCGGTCAGGTCGGCCCGGTCGCCTGGTCGGAGGGGATGCGGATGGCGGCGGCGCTGTACGCCGGGCGGGACATCGAGGACGAGGAGCGGGCGGCATGACCATGTACGACGACACCACTGCGGCGGCGCTGCTCGACGCCGGCGCGATCCTGCCCGCGGGCACGACCGGGCGCGAGGACGCGGACGTCCTCACCGCCCGTACGTACAGTCACCCGGCTCTGGAGGGCCGCGCCGTGGTGCGGCTGGTGCCGGGCACCCTCGGTGAGGCCGAGGACCTGGCCCTGGAGTTCCTCGGCCTCGCCCGGGATCCGGAGGCGCCCGAGGTCGGCCAGGTGCGCCGGGAGACGCTCGGCTTCCCGGCCTGGGCACTGGTCCACGACCCGGCCAACGGCCATCACGCCCTCGCCCTGGTCAAGGACGTCGAGCGGCTCGCCCGGCAGGCCAAGTCCAAGCCGGGCAACGCGAAGGAGGGCTTCGAGGCGCTCGGCGAGCAGCTGGGCCGCGCGGTCCCGCACTTCCTGCCCACCTTCTACGAGCAGGCCTCACGGGTCTTCCTCCAGCACGAGAACACGACCTACGCGGCCGCGTTCTTCGGCAAGGCCCGCGAGGCCGAGCGGGTGCACGCCCTCACGGTGGACGAGGAGCGGCAGCGGGCGGTGTTCCTGGAGTTCGCGTTCGCCGGTGCGCTCACGGTCAAGGCGCTCAAGGAGTATGTGAAGGACCTCGCCCGGCGGCTCGAACCGGCCACCGCCTGGGCGCAGTTCCGGCAGCTGACGGTGGAGCGCTGCGCGGCCGGGATGCCGCCGTACGCCTCGCTGCCGCAGGACGCGCGCGGGCTGATCAAGGCGGCGAAGCTGGACCTGGTCGCCGAGGAGTGCGCACTGGTCGCCGACCTGCTCGCCTCCCCGGCCGCCGTGCGGGCACCGGCCGCCTTCTGGAGCGCCTACCGGAACGTGCTGCCTGCCGTCGCCGGGCGCCGGCCCGAGGTCCGGGTACGGCTGCTGGAGATCATGCCGGCCGGGCTGGGCCGGGAGGTGGAGGACGACGAGCTCTGGCTCTCGCTGCTGACCGAGTGCGGCGCGGTCCACCTGCTCACCGGCGAGAGCACCGAGGAGAGCACGGGCGAGAGCACGGGCGAGAGCGGCGAGGTCGACCCGGCGGACTGGCTCAGCCGCTGGGCGCAGCACCGCAAGCACGGAGCGGCGTCCTCGCACCGCTCCCCCGCGACGCTGGCGCTGGTCGAGCGGATGGCGCCCGGGCTGCGCGCGGCCGGCCGGCCCGTCGACATCTTCGCCGGACGCTGGCAGAGCGGGGCCGACATCGACCTGCTGGACCTGTGCGTGGCCGAACGGATCCCGCTGGCCGTGCCCGACACGGACACCGACGTGCATCTGCCCCTCAG
The DNA here is from genome assembly GCF_040652235.1 of Streptomyces sp. NPDC048277. Lineage (NCBI taxonomy): Bacteria > Bacillati > Actinomycetota > Actinomycetes > Kitasatosporales > Streptomycetaceae > Streptomyces > Streptomyces sp. NPDC048277. The sequence continues at coordinate 312,052 of NZ_JBEZLQ010000011.1, read as the reverse complement.
CAACTGGCTGCGCGACAAGCGGCCCGGGCAGCGCGACCTGATGGCCACCGCGACCGAATCCCGGTACCGCACCCTGCTGTTCCGGGCCGTCGGCGGACTCGGTCGGGGTCAGGGGGCGGCGGACCTGCTCAAGGCGGCCGAGCACCCGATCCTCTGCGATGTGCTGGTCGAGTGGCTCCAGGTGGCGACAAGGGCGTTCACCGCCGCCACGGGACTGCCCGGGGTGGACACGGAGCTGGAGCGGCTGCGCCCCTTCCGGACGGTGATGAAGAAGAGCCGGCTGTCCGTCCAGCGCCTCTCGGAGTACGACGTCGTACCGGTGCTCGGCCGCACGCTCCGCGCCGGGATCCTGGACGAACTGGGCTGGCCCGCCCTGGACGAGGCGCTGGGCCTGCTCGACACGGAGGTCCGCAGGAACCAGGACAACTCCCTGTCGGTCACGGAGGCGTGGCCCGCGCTGGTCCTGGCGCGCGGTCACAAGGCCGTCGTCGTCGGCCCGGAAGGAGTGCTGCTCACGCACGAACTGCGGCTCCCCACCGACCTGGACCGCTGGCACCGGCCCGCGTTCCGGTACACCGACGGCGAGTTGCTGGTGCTGTGGCGGCAGGGTTCTAAGCAGCACGGCTACTGGTCGGCCCGTCCGACCGAGGTGTTCCCGGTCGGCGGCGAGCAGATCCCGGTCTGGCGGTCCGGCCCCGACACGGCGAACGCGTCGATCCCGCTGCCCGGCGGCGGCCGCGCCACGGGGGGCCGTACCCTGCACGCCGGGGACACGGTTCTGCCCGCGAGCCGGCCGGTCATCGGCGACGGCACCACGTACTGGCGCCAGGGCAGGCACGGCAAGCAGACGGTGTGGCTGGAATACGACCCGGCGAGCGGTGAGCACGGACGTGCCTCGCTGCCCGCGCTGCTGGCCTCGGCCGTCCGCGATGACGCCTCGCTGCAGCACGGCTCCTGCGAGGTGCTGCCCCTGCAACCCGGGCTGGAGAACAGCCCGTTCGGCACCGACGGCACGGTGCTCGGGCGGTGGGTGCGTACCGAGGGCGAGGGCGCCGAGGCGCGGACGACCGCCGGCACCCCGGACGGGCGTTCGGCCACGCTGCGGGCGGGCCGCAACGGCCGGGTGCCGGGGGTGCCGCTGGGCGCGCTGCGGCTGCCGGGCGGGGCCGAGCCGGTCGTCTCGCAGATGTACCAGAGCGTCGCCCTGCACGCGGACGACGGCACCGAGCTGGGGCGGGCGTCCTTCGGCGAGTCCGGCGGGGCGTACGCGGCGGGAACCCGGCTGGTGCCGCCGGTCGCCTTCTGGCACGCGCTGCGCCCCCGCGACGAGCGCGGATCGGCCGTGCTGCGCGCCCTGACGGACGAGGCGGCCGGCGAGCTGATGCGGTCGGCGTCGGCGGCGCTCACCGAACGGCAGGAGGCGCTTGCCCTGGCCGGAAAGGACGACAAGGCCAGGGCCGCCGTGCCGACCGCCGACGAGGTCGCCATGACGGCGGTGGCCGGGGCGCTGCCCGAACTGACCGACCCCCGGCTGCTGACCGGTGTCGCCTCCCTCGTCCAGGCGGCGTTGCGGGTCGCCGGGTCGGCCGCGTCCCTCGCCACGCCTCCCCAGGAGCGGCCGCGGCAGCCCCGGCAGCGGACCGAGGGCATGTTCGCGGACTACCGGCCGCTCCATGGCGAGGACAGTACGCTGTCCCAGGCCGTCTCGGGCGTCGCCGGTCTGCAGAACGCGTGGCAGGGCGACTGGACCGCGCTGCGGCAGATCCGCGCGGTGAACCATGTGCTGTCCGGGAAGGCCGCGGACGGCAGGCCGCTGCCCGACCGCGAGACGCTCGCCGTCGGCGACGGCTGGCTGAGCGACGAGCACACGATCCCCGACATCGCGATGGTGTGGCCGCCCCTCCTCGGCGTCCTGCGTCCGCTCGCCTACCGCGCCGCGTCGCCCGCCCTCACCGACGCCCAGCGGGAGCCCCTGCTCCTGCTGCTGGAGGCGCTGACCGAGGGGCCGCTCCCGGCGCTCGGGGACACGCTGCGCGAGGTCGTGCTCGACGAGGAGCAGCACAAGCAGCAGCGCGCGGGGCAGGTGCTGCGCCGCGGCGGCCGTACGGTGGTCGTCCTCGGCTGCCGGAGTGTCGACCACCGGCTGGGCCGGGTCAAGTGGCTGGCCCTGGACCACGACCCGTCCGGCGCGTTCGGCCCCGTCGGGCACTTCACCCTGACCGACGAGACCCGGTACACCGCCGGCGTCCCGGCGGACCGGCTCGCCGAACTGGCCCGGCTGGTCCGGGACAAGGGCGCCGCGCCCTGGCGGTCCGACGCCCCCGAGGCACTCGTCGCCGCGACGGACGGCGGGCTCGGCCCCCTCCAGGCCACCGTGCTGCTGGCCGGGCTCCCGCACGCGCCCGGCGCGGAGGGCCTCACCACGATCGGCCTGAAGTCCCGGCAGCGGGAGTTCGCCGCCGAGCTGCTGAACCCGCTGGGCCCGGAGGTGCAGCGGGCGCTCCTCGGCGCGCTGCTGCCCGACGACCCGGCCGAGCTGTGGACGAGCGGACCGGACTCGACGGCCGCGGGCCGGCTGTGGGCCGAGCGCGTCGGCACACGGGTGCGGCTGCCGGAGGACCTGAGCGCCGATCTCGCCGGAGCGGGCGGCGGGTACGCCGAGGCCGTCCTCAACCCCGCGCTCACCCCCTGGCTCAGCCGGACCACCGTGCTGCGCCCCGACAAGGACGGCACTCTGGTCCCCGAGGACCCGTCGGCGGTGCCCACGGGGTACATCCTGTCCGGCGCGGTGGAGAGCCTCGCCGCTCTGGCGTACGTCCTGCCGTACGGACATGCGCTGCGGGCCGCGCTGCCGACGGGGCTGGCCGCGCTGCGCCGTCGGCTGACCGACCCCGAGCTGCTGCTCGACCTCGGCGTCGACTGGACGGAGAAGGGCACCTCGACGGCCGTGGAGGTGCGCAAGGCGTACGGACTGCCGAAGACCGGTGGCGGCGACGCGCACGGTCTGACGCGGGCCGGGGACACGCTGGTGCTGCGCCCCTGGTACCCGGAGACCGAGAAGGTGCTGGTCCGGCCGAGCGCGTTGGGCGGCCCGGACGACCCGGCCCTCGGGCTCCTCGAAGGCCTGCTCGGTCCGGGACGCCGATCCGGTCCACGGACGCTGCGGACGATCCTCGGCGACGACCTCGCCCGCGCGCTCGCGGCCGAGGGAGCCGCGGGGTACGCCCAGGACCCCTCGGTCAGTGTGCCCGCGCTGGTCGCCGAGGTCGCCGCGGCCCACGGTCTGGGTGCGGACGCGGCGGCGCTCTACCTCCAGTTGCTGGCCCTGCCCGACCCGACCGACCGCAACTGCGCGCGCTGGACCGGCTGGAGGCCCGCCCGTACGAAGAAGGCGCGCGCCGAACTGGCGGCGACCGACCTGGTCGTCGAGGCGAAGCGCCCGCGCGCCGGCCGCACTCTGTTCCTGCCCTGCGGCTGGCTCGACCTGAAGGCACCGGCGCTGCCGGTGGAGACCTGGAAGGAAGCCCTCTACCCGGTCTCCGACGGCAACCGCACCCTCCCCCTGCTCCCGGTGCCGGAGCTGTTCGCCCGTGCCTGGGAGCGCGTACGGGCCGGGGAGGCGCCCGCGTACGAGCAGCTGACGACCCGGGCGACGCGCAGAGGCCGCCGCCGATGACCACGATCCGCACCACCGAAGGACGACCGCCGATGACCGCCGCTCCGCTCCGCCAGATCGTCCCGCCCGAGGACCGGTACGCCACCGAACTGGCCTTCCTGGCCGCGTACGACGCCGGGCCGCGCCCGCCCGCCTGGCGGCTCACCCCCCGGTCCGTCGTCACCTTCGTCATGGGCAGCGGCGGCCAGGCGCTGCGGCTGCCCGACGACGCCGAGGCACCGGAGGGAGTGCCGCGCCGGCTGGTGGTGGAGGGCAAGTTCGTCGGCGACCGGGCCCTCGTCGAACGCTGTGTGGTGACCCTCGCGGGTGAGCGGGGTCTGCTGCTGGTAGGCGAGCCCGGCACCGCCAAGTCGATGCTGTCCGAACTGCTGTCGGCCGCCGTGTGCGGCACCAGCGGCCTGGTCGTGCAGGGCACGGCGGGCACGACGGAGGACCAGCTCAAGTACGGCTGGAACTACGCCCTGTTGCTCGCCCAGGGCCCCAGCCGCCAGGCGCTGGTGCCCTCCCCGGTCCTCACCGCGATGTCCCGGGGCGCGATCGCCCGCGTCGAGGAGGTCACGCGTTGCCTCCCCGAGGTCCAGGACTCCCTGGTGTCGCTGCTGTCCGAGCGGCGCATCGCGGTACCCGAACTGGCGGGCACCGACGACGCGTTGGCGCACTCGGCGCCCGGCTTCAACCTCATCGCCACGGCCAACCTGCGGGACAGGGGCGTCTCGGAGATGTCGGCCGCGCTCAAGCGCCGCTTCAACTTCGAGACCGTGGGCCCCATCCCGGACCTCGACGCCGAGACCGCGCTGGTACGCGGCCAGGCCCGGGCGTCGGTGGAGCGGGCCGAGGCGCCCTTCCAGGTCGACGACGCGGTCCTGGAGGCCCTGGTCACCGCGTTCCGCGACCTGCGCGAGGGACGGTCGGCGGAGGGCTGGGAGGTGGAGCGCCCGTCCACGGTGATGAGCACGGCGGAAGCGGTGTCGGTGGCGGGCGCGCTGGCCCTGGCGGCCGCCTACTTCCCCGGGGACCGTGACGTCCTCGGCCTGCTCCCGGGCCACCTCCTCGGTGTCGTGCGCAAGGACGATCCCGCCGACGCGGCCCGGCTCCGCGGCTACTGGGACGGTCCGGTACGACGGCGCGCGGAACAGGGCTCGGCGACCTGGCGCACGCTGTGGGACCTGCGCACGGTCCTGGAGGCCTGAGGCTGTGCGCGACACTCCCGACGAGGCCCTCGCGGCCCTCACCGACCCCGCGGCGCCGTATCTGATCGGCGTACGGCACCACGCGCCCTCCATGGCGGCGGTGGTGCCCGCGCTGCTGGACGCGGCGAAGCCTGACGTACTGCTCGTCGAACTGCCCGCGGAGCTGCAGGAGTGGCTGCCGTGGCTGGCCCACGAGGAGACCCGCGCCCCGGTGGCCCTCGCCGCGGCTCCGGCCGACGGCAGCGGCGGCCCGGCGTTCTATCCGTTCGCCGACTTCTCCCCCGAACTGGCTGCGGTGCGGTGGGCCGCGCGGCGGGAGGTGCCGGTCGTGGCATGCGATCTGCCGCTCGCCGACCGTGGGTGGCGGGAAGGGGAGACTGCGGCACGGGGCCCGGGCCACCTCTCGGCCGCCCTGCGCTCCCGGCTCACGGGCCGCCCGGGGGACGACCTGTGGGACCGGCTGGTGGAAGCGGCCGCACCCGGTTCGACACCGGAGGCACTGCGGAGGGCGGCGCTGCTGACGGGGTGGGCGCTGCGGGAGGAGTCGACCGTGTCGGAGGTGGATCTGCGGCGGGAGGAGTGGATGCGCGATCGGCTGGCCGCCGCGACGGCAAACGGCGAGCGAGCCGCCATGGTGCTGGGTGCCTTCCACACGCCGGCACTACTGCGCCCCTTTGGGGGCGCGGGGAACTGCGCGACCAGCCCCCACCTACCCGCACCCGAATGGACCACCTCACTCATCCCCTACACCTACGCCCTCCTGGACGAGCGCTCCGGCTACCCCGCCGGCATCCGCGACCCCGAGTGGCAGCACATGGTCCTCGAAGCGGCCGGTGAACCAACGGCCCTGGAGGACGCGTTGACCCGCTCGGCCGTCCGCATCTGCGCCGAACTCCGCGAGCAGGGCCACCCCTCGGGCCCGGCCGACGCACGGGAGATCACCCGTCTCGCCGGAGACCTCGCCCGCCTCCGCAACCTCCCCGCCGCGGGCCGCGGCGAGTTGGTCGAGGCCGTCCAGACCGTACTGGCGCAGGGCGAGCCGTACGGCCGAGGCCGTTCCGTCGCGCGAGCGATGGAGGCGGTGTTGATCGGCAACCGCGCCGGAAGGCCCGCGCCGGGCGCACCCCGCAGCGGTCTCCTCCCCGCCGTGGAGGCCGAGCTCACCGCACTCGGTCTGCCCGGCCCCGCCGACGGCGTCCCCCGCGCCGCCCGGGACCTCCGGCTCGACCCCCTCCGCTCGGATCTCGACCGCCGCCGCGAACTGCTGCTGCGCCGCCTGACGTTGTGCTCGGTGCCGTACGCCGAGGCCGGCCAGGTGACCGGCACCGGCGGCGCCGACGCCCTCACCTCCCGCTGGGAGGTCCGCTGGACGCCGGCCACGGCGGCGATGCTGACGGCTGCCGGGGTCCGCGGGGTCACCCCGGCCCAGGCGGCGGAGGGCCTGCTGCGTGAGCGGAGCCGTAAGGAGCGGGATGCCGGTGGCTCCACGGCCGCGCAGGTGCTCGACGGCCTGCGGCAGGCGGCACAGTGCGGTCTGCCCGGGCTCGTGGACGAGCGGCTCGGCGACACCGCCGACGTGCTCCCGGACTCCGGTACGCTGCCCGAACTCCTCGCGGGTCTGGCCCTGTTGGACCGGTTGCGGGCCGGTCACATCGCCGGTCTCGACGCGGACGAGGGCCGTACGGGCAGGGCGGTCGCCGTGGCCGAGCTGCTGACCGCCGCGGCGGTACGCCAGGTGGACGGCCTCACCGGCTCCGAGGACCCGGCCGACGCCCACGCCCTGCTCGAACTCGCCCATCGGGCCGACCTGTCGGGCGGCATCCGGCTCGCCGACGCCCTGGCCCGGCTGGCCGCCGACGGCTCTCCGTTGATGCGGGGCGCCGCCGGAGCCGTACGCGTGCTGCTCGGGCAGGAGGAACCGGGGGCTTTCGGCGGCCGGGTCGCCTCCTGGGTCGACGGGGCGGTCGACGCCGGGTCCCGGACCGCGCTCACCGCCCGTCTCACCGGGCTGCTGACGGCCGCCGGGCGACTGCTGGAGGCGGCCGCGCCGGCGTTGGAACCCCTGGTCGAGCGGGTGTCGGAACTGTCCGACCGGGACTTCCTCGACCGGCTCCCGGCCCTGCGCGGCGGTTTCGACACACTGAGCCCGGCCGACCGCGGCCGGCTGCTGGCCGGTGTCGAGGAGCGCCTCGGCACCGACCACGTGGCCGACACCGGCGCGATCGACCCGGCCTCGCTGGCCGCATGGACCCGCGCCGACCTCGCCGCCCGCGCAACCCTGCACGCGCTCGGCCTGCTGCCCGCGCCCCGGACCCTTGCGGAGCCAGAGCCCGCCACCGCCCCCGTGACGCCGGAGGACCACCGGCTGGCACCCGCGGACCGCTGGCGCCTGCTCCTCGGCCGCCGCACCGATCAACTGCCCACATCGGCAAGCGCGTTGGCCACCGCACTCGACGAGCTGTACGGCAGCGGACGCGGTGAGGGCAGCCGGGGCGACCTCGGTGGCGGAGGCGGCCGCGAGACGCCGTATCCCGGGGTGCGGGAGTGGTCCGAGGAACTGGCGGCGCTGTTCGGTCCCGGCATCCGGGAGGAGGTGCTGGCGGCGGCCGCGGCGACCGGCCGCCAGGATGTGCTGGCCGAGCTGGACCCGGACACGGTACGGCCCTCCGTGGACCTGTTGCGGTCGGTGCTGCGGCACGCGGGCGGACTGCCGGAGGCCCGGCTGGCCGCGCTGCGCCCGCTGGTACGGCGGCTGGTCGACGCGCTGACGCGGGAATTGGCGACCCGGCTGCGCCCCGCGCTGCACGGCACGGCCCTGCCGCGGCCCAGCCGGCGCCCGGGCGGCGGCCTCGATCTGCCGCGTACCCTGCGGGCCAACCTGGCCACGGCCCGCCGGGCACCGGACGGCACGGTCCAGGTGATCCCGGAGCGCCCGGTGTTCCGGACGCGGGCCCGGCGTGCGGCCGGCTGGCGGCTCATCCTGGTGACCGACGTGTCGGGGTCGATGGAGGCGTCGACGATCTGGGCGGCGCTCACGGCGTCGGTGCTGGCCGGTGTGCCGACGCTGTCCACGCACTTCCTGGCCTTCTCCACCGAGGTCATCGACCTCACCGACCATGTCGACGATCCGTTGTCGCTGCTGCTGGAGGTCAGTGTGGGCGGCGGCACCCATATCGCCGCCGGTTTGCGGCACGCGCGTGAGCTGGTGAGCGTGCCGTCGCGGACGCTCGTGGTCGTGGTCAGCGACTTCGAGGAGGGCTATCCGGTGGGCGGGCTGCTCGCCGAGGTCAGGGCGCTGGTCGGTGCGGGCTGCCATGTGCTGGGCTGCGCGAGTCTCGACGACTCGGGGCGCCCTCGCTACTCCACCGGGGTCGCGGGGCAGCTGGTCGCCGCGGGGATGCCGGTCGCCGCTCTCAGCCCACTGGAACTCGCCCGCTGGGTAGGGGAGAAGATCGCATGAGCACGGCACCGGAACTGCCCGCCGTCGACCCGTCCGTCACCGCCGAGTTGGTCGCGGCGCTCTCACCCCGGCTGCGCAAGCGGCTGGACGCGGCCATCGCCAAGCTGGCGGACCGCCCGGCCGCCCGGGACGGCGACACCGTGCGCATCACCGTCGACGACGAGGGCTCCGAGCTCGAACTGCACGCCCCCGGGGGCGTCGTGGCCGACGCGACGGGCATCCGGTGCGGCTGTCTGCTGTCCCCGGACTGCCTGCACCGCGCGGCAGCGGCATCCGCGGCGCCGGTGGCCGAGCCACCAGTGGCGGAAGCACCAGTGGCCGAGGCGTCGGAGACCGTGGAGGAGCCGACGGCCGACTCGGCCATCCGCCAGGCGCCTGCCCCCTCCGTCGACGACTCCGCGACGCTCCCTCAACGCACCGCCGCCCAGGCCGTCTTCGCCGCGGTGGCCGCCGTACTCGACGCCGGTACGGACGGCTCCGGCGCCGTGCTTCAGGCGGAGTTGCTGCGGGCCGCCCACACTGCTCGTCTCGCCGATCTCCCCCGAGCGGCCGCGGCGGCGGTCTCCGTGGTGACCGCGTTGCGCGCGGCCCGGGCGGCCGACCCGGCGTTCCGGCTGGCGGACCTGGTCGCCGCCCTCTCCGAGACCCTGTACCTGGCCTTTCGTCTCCCGCACGCCACCGGTCCTGAGCTGGCCGAACTGCGCGGCACCGCACGGCAGCCGTACACGCCGGACGGTTCGCTGCGGCTGTACGGCCTGTTCTCCGAGCCGGTGCTCACGGCGAGCGGCTACGCGGGGGCCGTCACCTGGACCGCCGACGCCGACGGCCGCCTGTACACCGTCTCGGACGTGGCCCCGGGCGGCGCGGGCCGGGCGGTGGGCGCCGCCGACCGCGCGGTACGCATCGGGGACACCGCGCTGACGCACCGCGAGTTGTCGCGGGCGGGGCTCGCCGTGTCGGGGGCGACGGTGTCGCCGACCGGGCGGCTGGGTGCGGGGGCGGGGGTACGGGCGGTGCGCGCGTCCGGTGCCGACTGGCGGGCCGAACCGCTGGACCGGTTGTGGGCGGTGCCCGTGGCCGAACAGGCCGGGCGCGCCCTGGGCGGCGGTCACGATCTGCTGTTCCTGGAGGTGACGCCGACCGGTACGGTGCGTGAGGCGGCGGGCGACTGTCTGCTGGCCGACTGCGACGGTGTGCCGGTGCGGCTGACGGTGGCGCACGACCATCCGGCGCTGCCGCACCGTGACAACCTGCGGCTGCTGGCGGCCGCCCGGGGCAGCCGGCTGCGGGTGATCGCGCGTCTCGCCCCGGCGCCGCACGCCCGCGCCCGGTTGCTCGCCACCGAGCACCCCACCCTCGCGGGAAGCCGTGTCGATCTGGGCCTGGACCGGCTCCAGCAAGCGGACCTGCCGGCTCCGGCGCCGGCCACCGGCGTGCCCGCGCCCGAGGAGGCGCCCGTGCACCTGCTGCGCCGCCGGGTCGAGCAGGCGGCCTCGGGCGGCCGGCGGGTGCTGGCCTTCCCGGGGAACTCCGCGGCGGACGCCCGGCGCCTGGACCGGCACGGTCTCGCCACGGCCGGTGACATCCTCGACGCGCTGCTCGCCGCGGCGGCGGACCGCTCGCGGGACGCGTTCGGCCGCCTTCTTCCCGCGGACACGGACCGATTCGCCCGGGCCTGGCTGACGGCGGCGCGCTACACGGACGAGGTGGACCGGGTGCTGTGCGCCACCGCCTGGGGCGGCTGACCCGGGGCAGCGGCCGGACGCGGGCCGCCGCTCCCCCGTGCCGGCGGCCCGCACGACCGGAGTCGTCGCCCCGGTTCCGGTACCCGGTTGAAGCATGCGACAGCCGGCCGCCGCGTGGGTATGCGTATAACTGCGTAGGGGCAGGGGCGGAGAGGAACGCGTGTCACTGGGCCTGGACAGAGCCTACGAACGTCTTACCGAGCTGGCCGTGGCCGCGCTGCACGAACGCGAGCCCGAGCGGCTGTGGCCGCTGCTCGCCGACGCCCTGACCGGCCTGTGCGGCGGAGAGACGCTGATCTACAAGCTGGACGACTGGAGCGAGGGGAAGGGCACGCTCGGCATGGTGCCGGCTGCCGCCGCCGAGTTGGGCCGACTGGACGACGAAGCCCTGGGCGTGCTGCGCTCGGGCTACCCGTTCGCCCACCACTACGCGGCCGGCCTCGGTCGTACTCCCGTCACGGCCCGGCGGCTCGCCGACCGGGCCTGGCCGACGAGCCGGACCGCACGGGTCCTGGGCACCGCCCTGGACCTGAACCAGGTGCTGGCGCTCCCGCTGCCCGGGACGGTGGCGCCGATCACGGGCTGCCTGGTCTACCGCTCCGGCACGGACTTCAGCGACGACCACGTGCGGATCGCCGAGCGCGCCCAACCGCTGCTGGCCGCCGTGGAGCAGCAGCGGCAACTCCTGGAGCGGTGGCGCCGGTCGACCGCGGCGGCCGAGGAGCCGGAGGAACGGGCCGCGGACCGTGCGCTGACGCCCCGGGAACTCACCGTCCTCCTGCTGCTCACCGACGCCCTGACCGCCGACGCGATCGGCCGCCGCCTGGGCATCTCGGTACGCACGGTCCACAAACACGTCGAGAACATCTACCGCAAGCTCGGCACCCGCGACCGCCTCAGCACGGTCCTGCGCGCCCAGCGGCTGGGGTTGGTCGCCGCACCGGCCCGCACCGGCCGCCGCTGACAGTGCCGGACGGCCGTGAAATTGCGTGGACAGTGGACTCGGCCTGCGGGCAGGGTTGTCGCCCGTGACGAGCAGTGAGCTGTGGAGCCGGGCCGACGCCGACCGTTACGACGCCGAGGAGACCGAGATGAGCTCGGCCGCCGTACTCGGTCCGACCGTCGGATTTCTCGCCGGACTCGCCGGAGAAGGCCGGGCGCTGGAGTTCGCCATCGGGACCGGACGGGTCGGTGTCCCGCTCCGGGAGCGCGGTGTGCCCGTGGTGGGCATCGAGTTCTCCGAGGCGATGGCGGCGGTGCTGCGGCGCAAGACCGACGAGGAGACGCTGCCGGTCGTGATCGGGGACATGGCCACGACCGTTGTCCCCGGCGAGTTCGCCCTGGTCTATCTCGTCTACAACACGATCTCGAACCTGCTCACCCAGGACGAGCAGGTCGAGTGCTTCCGCAACGCCGCCCGCCATCTGGCGCCCGGGGGCCGCTTCGTGATCGAGCTGGGGGTGCCGCCGCTGCGGCTGCTGCCGCCCGGCCAGGTCGCGGTGCCGTTCGACGTCTCCGAGCGGCACCTCGGCTTCGACACCTTCGACCTGGTCGAGCAGATCCTCGTCTCGCACCACCTCACCCGGGACGGCGCGGACGGCCGCTACCGCCGCGGCGCCTCCCGGCACCGGTACGCCTGGCCGGCGGAGCTGGACCTGATGGCCCGGATCGCGGGCCTGGAGCTGGAGCGGCGCGTCGCGGACTGGGACGGGTCCCCGTTCGTCCACGACTCCACGAAGCACATCTCCGTGTGGCGCAAGCCGTCGTAGCCGTCCGGGGAGGACAGATAGGCCGTCCCGGTGAGGACAGCGGTCAGCCGCTCGCCGGGCTCCACTGGATCCGCGTGCTGCACAGGGAGACCACGACCGCCGCCGTCGCGACGACTCCCAGGCCCCACACCAGACCGCTCGCATTCGCCACGAAACCGATGAGCGGTGGCCCGGCCAGCAGGCCGGTCGTGCCCATGGCGGCGACCAGTGCCAGCGCCTCGGAGCCCTGTTTCGCAGCGGCCACATAGACGCACGGGGTGACCGCCGCGCAGCCCAGTCCGACACAGGCGAATCCGACGAGGGCGGCCGCCACTCCCCCGCTCACCAGGGCGAAGGCCAGCCCGGCGGCGGCCAGGGCACTGCCGACCAGCACGACGCGCCCGTCGCCCCAGCGGCTGCGCCAGCCGTCCGCGAAGAGGCGCGCCAGCACCATCATGCCGGAGAACACGGCGATGCCCATCGGCGCCAACTCCGCGGTCGATCTGGCGACTTCTCTCAGGTAGAGGGCGGACCAGTCGTTCATCGCGCCCTCGGTCACCGTGCCGAACGCCATGGCGCAGCACATCCAGAGGGTCACGCGGGACGGAAGGCTCCATCCGGTGCGGCTCCTGCTCTGCTTCTCCGCGGCGGGAGCGTCGTCCGCGAGAAGACCGGGGCGCGCCACAGCCGTCAGCAGGACCAGGAGCGCGGCGGCCACGCCGAAGTGCGCCGCGACGGAGGAGGTGGCCGCGTTCATGCCGGAGGCGAGCAGAGCGGCCAGCAGGGAGCCGGCACTGAACGTCGCGTGCAGCCGGGCCATGGCGTTGCGTTCGTACCGGGTCTCCAGGGCCGTTCCCTGCGCGTTCATGGCCACGTTCAGGCACCCCACACCCACCCCGTCGGCCACCATGACCAGCAGGGCGACCGGGTAGTCCGGAGCGAGGGCGAGTGCCAGGAGCAGCAGGGTCAGACAGAGGGCCGACAGCAGTGCCAGCCGTGCCGAGCCCAGCCGCCGCATCAGCACCGGCACCAGGGGGAACGACGCGACGGCGCCGATACCGGCCGCCATCAGCAGCACCCCCACCTCGGCCGCGGTCAGCCCGAGGTCCGCCTTGATGGCGGGGATCCGCGAGGCCCAGGTGGCGTACTGGAAGCCGAGCGAGCAGAACAGTGCGGCGATGGCCAACTGGCCGCGCTGGAAAGGGTCATGGACAGGGAACACGCACATCAACTCGTTTCGTCGACTCGACCGTCGCCCCGGGCGTGCAGGCCATGGACATGCGGGCCTCGGGCTTGCGGGCCTCCGGCTTGCGGCCCCCGGACCTGCGGACGGGACATGTAGACGGCGTTCGCGCCGTATCCGCCCGGGGAGATCCCCGGGTACGCGGTGAACCCGTGTGTCGTCCAGAACGGCTCGCTGCGGCCGACGGCGATCAGCGAGATCCGCTCGAATCCGTGTGCGCCGGCGGTCAGGGTGAGGTGGTTCAGGAGACGGCGGCCCAGTCCCCTGCCGCGCAGCCGCTCCGCGACGACGATGTCGTGCAGATGCAGGTTGCCTGGACGGCGCGCGGGGCCCCCGGGCTCCTCGGCCCGTTCGAGGTCCGGGTATCGGAAGGCCGGATACGGCAGTGCCAGCACATACCCGGCCGGCCGCGCGTCGACGTCGAGGACGAAACAGGTCTCCGGGGAGGTGTCCGCCCTGGACCGCAGGGCCACGGGCCCCTCCGAGAGGCCGAGTTCCGTGTAGGCGCGGGATTCCATCGCGGCGATGCCGTCCCAGTCGGCGTCGGTGATGTGGCGTATGCGTACGCCGTCGCCGCTCACGGGTGTCCTCCGTCGACGCAGGTGTACGGGAGCGGGGCGAAGCCGTTGAAGCCCTGGGTCGTGTAGCTGATCGCGTAGGCGCCGCTGGAGAGCACCCAGACCGGGTCGCCGGACGCCAGTCCTCGGGGGACGTGGACGAGGGCGTGTCCCCGGGGGTAGGCGTCGTCGCTGTCGCAGGTGGGACCGGCCACGACGGCGGGGACGTAGTCGGCGTCGGGGTGGGTGGGGAAGACGAGCGGGTACTGGAGCGCGTCCATCTCGTAGAGGCCGTTGAACTTGCCGCAGCTCAGGTAGAGCCAGTACTGCCGCTCGCCGTCCGGCCGTCGCCGTTCGGCCAGGCGGGCCACATGGGCCCGGATGGCCCCGTGGTCGGCGACGAGGTGGCGCCCCGGTTCCATGACGAACGCGAGGTGCTCACCGTGGACCCTCCTGAGGTGGCGCATTCCCTCCCGGACGACGGCGAAGATCTTGTCCAGCGGAGGGTCCAGGGGCAGGCCGTACCGGTCGAGGTATCCGAGGGCCGGCAGGCCGCCGCCGAGGTTGACGTGGTCCAGGACGATCCCGCGCCGGGCCAGGGCGGTCAGGACGTCCGCCAGACACTCGACGGCGCTGTGCCAGGCGTCCGCCGTCATCTGCTGGGAGCCGACGTGCACGGACAGACCGGAGGGGGTCAGGCCCATGCCCCGCGCCGCCTCGAGGATCCGCACCGCGTCCGCGGGCGAGCAGCCGAACTTGTCGCTCAGTCCCCACAGCGCCCCGTCGCCGCTCGTCGCCAGCCTGCAGAACACGCGGGCTCCCGGGGCGTGGGCCGCGACGGCCGCCAGGTCCTCGATGCTGTCGGTCGCGAAGTCCCGGACGCCGAGGCGGTGGGCGTCGGCGATGTCCTGGTCGGACTTGACGGTGTTGCCGTAGTGCGTCCTGTCGACGGGCACGCCCGCCCGCAGGGCCTGCCGCAGTTCTCGGGGGCTCGCCCCGTCGACCCCGGCGCCCCGCTGGGCGAGACGGGTGAGCACCTCGTCCACCGGGCAGGTCTTCATGGCGAACCGGACGGCGACGCCGGGCAGTTCACGCCGGAGAGTGTCGTAGCGGCCTTCGATTCCGGCCAGGTCGAGGAAGATCCGGTCCTCGGTGGCGCCCGCCAGCGCGGCGAGCAGCGGTGCCGACTCGTGTGCCATGCTCACCCTCACCGCCGCTGCGGTACGGACGTGAGCGCGGCCGCCCGCACCAGCGGCTCCCACGCCTCCGCCAGCAGGGCGAAGTCCTCGATGTCGCCGCGCGCCTCGTCGAGGAGGCGTTCGCGGCGCTGTCCCAGGAGGTCGGCGAACTCCGCGTATCTGCCGCCCAGTTTGCGGTAGGCGGCGTCGAGGACGTCCAGCCGGTGGACGTTCTCGCTCCGGTCGAGCCCGGCGCTCCGCCTGGCCGACAGGGCTACGGCGGAGGCGCGCACCCGTCCCTGTTCGTCGAGCAACGACGCGCCGGCCCGCGCCATGTGGTCGTAGACGTGGTTGAAATAGAGCATCGACAGCAGGAACTTGACGAAGCGCAGCTGGTACGCCATGAACCCGGAGTCGGTCCGGCGCTCGCCGGTGTAGTAGTTGACGATGTTCCGGTTGTGCAGGACGCCCGGCAGACCGGCGTCGTGGACCAGGTGGATCAGGAAGTAGTCGCTGCCGATGGTGTCGGTCGCGGGCGGCAGGGGCACCCGTTCCTGCACGCCGTGGAAGGCGATGTTGCACATGTCCACGCGCATGGGGTCCACCAGGGCGAGGGTGGAGTGGTCCGCGGTGAAGGCGTCCGTGCCGGCGCCCCGGAAGGACTCGTCGACGAGTTGTCCCTTCTGCTCGTCGGACCAGTGCGCCGGTGCCCACAGGCTGACCATGTCGTGGTAGACGGCGGGGTCGATGCGGAGTATCTCGCCGATGTCGACGGACAGTTCACCGACGAAGGAGCTGCCGACCATCGCGACCCGTCTGTCCATGTGGTCGGCGGCCAGTGCGGTCTCGGTGACGTGCGGGGCGGCGTCGGCCGCACGCCTGCCGAGTGACGCCAGTTCGTGGTGGACGGGGAAGACGGTCTCGCCGTCCACGACCTGGTACCGGCTGTCGGAGTCCCTGCGGTGGACCGACTCGCAGCCGAGTGCCGCGGCGAGGAGGAAGGCGCGGTTGGTGCAGGCGCCGTAGGAGAGGCGGGCCGGGAGCATCAGGTCCAGCAGGAGGTCGGGCTTCATGGCCGCGGACCGGTCGATCGCGCGCCGGAGGAAGTCCCGCTGCCGTGCCTCGTCGAGGTGGTGTACGACGATCCGCGGCTGCTCCGGTATCCGGCGCACGGCCTCGGCGTGCGCCGCGTAGGCCGGTGCGGGGCAGGAGTCCAGGATCAGGAGGTGCACCTCGACGTCGAAGTGCCGGGCGGCGTAGGCCGCTTCCTCGGCCACGGCCGTGATCGTCGCCGCGCAGGGCCGGTTGGTCGGCAGGGTCAGGCAGATTCGGCGCATGTCTCTTCTCCGGCCCGCTGCTCCAGGTCCGCCCCGTTCCAGGACGTGAGGCCCAGGAGCCTGGCGCCGAGTTCGTCGAGCGTGGCCCTCCCGTACCTCAGGGACTCGTGCCGCGTGGCGTCGCCGAGCAGCGTCCCGTTCCAGTCGGGCGTGGCAAGGGTGCGCCACGACTCGACGCGGGACGTCCTGAGTGTCTCGTGGGACTCCAGGGCCGGCATCATCGACAGGTACTGGACCGCGCGCACCGTCCGCTCGGAGGTGTTCGGTGCCACACCGTGCGCCAGCAGGCCGTTGAAGATCAGCAGGTCGCCGGCTTCGAGTTGCGGTCGCACCACGGGGAACTCCGCGCGGTCGATCCTGGGTCGGATCGGGTCACGGTCGTCCGGCTGGAACACCTTCCACTGGTCGAACCGCTTGAACAGCTCGGGGCAGCACTGGAAACCGCCGAGTTCCGGCCGGGTGTCGGTCAGGGCGATGATCCCCTGGACCCGCTGCGGCAGTACGCCGAGCGTGGTGTCGACGTCCCAGTGGAGCTCGATGTCGAAGCCCTCTTCCGTGCGCGGGATCAGGGCGCGGTCACGGGTCTTGATGTTGGGCGGGTTCAGGTTCAGCCGGTCGAGCGTCACCCAGAGCTCTTCGCAGTCCCAGACGTCGACGAACGCGTCGTAGACCCGCCGGGTCTGGCGGCTGTCCCAGATCAGCTGGTGGTGGTAGGCCTCGACGAAGCCGTAGATGTGCAGTTCCCGGTCGAGGTCGGAGCGGTACTCGCGCTCCTCGTACCAGGTCTCGGGACGCTCGGGGTCGAGTCCCTGGAACTCCCAGGCGAAGTCGAGCAGTCGGCGGGCCGAGGTGGCGGGGATGGCCTGTTTCACCACCACGTAGCCATAGGTCTGCCAGAAGGCGAAGTCCTCCTCGGACAGGACTCGCAGGGGGCGGTTCTTCTGCAGATCCCGCAGGGGTGTCGGGGCGAGATAGGTCTCGCCGTCCGGGCTGAAGTAGGGGGTGTCCGAGGGGGCTCGATGGAGATAACGGTCAGTCGTGGACATACGGCGCTCCACACCTAGTTCTCGGGTACCGGCGACCCGACCGGGTCACCAACCGCGCGGAGTGAGGGGCGGGGACCGTACCGGCAGGGTCACTGCACCACGGGCCACACCAGTCCCTCTTCGAACTCGCGTGCAACCAACTTGGACTAGACCAACTCGCCCTGTCAAACACCGCAGTTGAGGGCGTGTTTCCGCCAACAGGGCGCGATCCGGGCCCACTTGACAAGGGTGGCTAGCCTGAGCGGGAACGCATTGGTCTGTACCAACGGAAGGGGCATGTGCGATGGTCTCCAGCAAGCACAGCGAGGAGTTGCGACGGCTGGCGCGCTCCGTCCTGCAGCCGGGGTTCGTGGGCACCGAGGCCCCCGACTGGGTACTGCGCGAGATCGGGGAGGGGCTCGCCTCGGTCGTGCTCTTCTCCCGCAACATCGTCACGCCCGGACAGGTCGCCCGGCTCACCGGTCGACTACGCGCGGAGAACCCCGAGTTGATCATCGCGATCGACGAGGAGGCCGGCGACGTCACCCGGATCGAGTCCGCGACCGGCTCCACCCGGCCCGGCAACTTCGCACTCGGAACCGTCGACGACACCGAGTTGACCGAGGCCGTCGCCGCCGACCTGGGCCGACAGCTGCGTACAGCCGGTGTGAGCCTCGACTACGCACCGAGCGCGGACGTGAACTCCAACCCCGACAACCCGATCATCGGGGTCAGATCCTTCGGCGTCGACACCAAGGTGGTGGCCCGGCACACCGGCGCCTGGATCCGGGGGCTCCAGTCGGCCGGTGTCGCCGCCTGCGCCAAGCACTTCCCCGGCCACGGCGACGTGGCCGTCGACTCCCACCACGGCCTGCCCGTCTACGGCGCCGACCGCGCCCGGATCGCCGAGCAGGCCCTGCCGCCGTTCCGCGCCGCGATCGACGCGGGCGTCCGCGCGGTGATGAGCGGCCACCTGCTGGTACCCGCCTACGACCCGGACCTGCCCGCCACCCTGAGCCGGCGCATCCTGGACGAACTGCTGCGCCAGGAGCTCGGGTTCGACGGCGTCGTCGTCACCGACGCCATCGAGATGGGCGCCGTGGCCGGCCGCTACGGGATCGGCGGAGCCACGGTCAGGGCCGTCGCCGCCGGTGCCGACGCCGTCTGCGTCGGCGGTGAGAACGCCGAGGAGGCCACCGCGGGACTGCTCGTGGACGCCCTCGCGGACGCCGTCCTCTCGGGTGACCTGCCGGAGGAGCGGCTCACGGAAGCGAGCCTTCGCGTCCGGGAGTTCGCGGCCTGGTCGGCGGGGATCAGCCCGGCCCGCTTCGCCGCCTGGGACGCCGGCGGCATCGGATTCGCCGCCGCCCGCCGCGCCATCCGGCTGACCGGAGCCGTACGGCAGATCCTCCCCCTGGTCACCGCGCCGCACGTGGTGGAACTGGCGCCCGCCACCAACCTGGCCATCGGCAAGGAGACCCCCTGGGGCGTGGCCGCACCGCTGGGCGAGCGGCTGCCGGGGACGACGTCCGTCCGGCTGCGCCGCAAGGACCTGCTGCCACACGCCACCACGCTGCGGACCCGGGCGCTGGCACCCGCCTCGGGGCGGCCCCTGGTCGTGGTGGTCCGCGACGCCGCCCGGCACCCCTGGATGGCACGGGCCCTCGCGGACCTGGTCACCGCCCGTCCCGACGCGATCGTCGTGGAGATGGGCCTGCCGGGCACCGTCGTCCCCTCGGCCGCCCAGATCTTCACACACGGCGCCACGGCCGCCTCCGGGATCGCCGCCGCAGAGGTGCTCGCGGGTGCCCTTTAGTGCAGACCTGAGTGCAACTTCCGTACCCGTAGGCAACATTGACGCATCTGCGCCCCTTCCTTACCTTCCGAGAGCGCTCTCATACCCGTCCCTCGACGCAGGGAGTCCCATGCCCCCCGTACAAAGACCGAGAAGCCGCCGCCTTCACCGACTGGCGGCGGCACTCGCCCCGGCCCTGTTCCTCGCCGTCGTCCCCCTCACGTCCCCGGCGGCCGCCGCCGACAGCTCCGCGGCGGCCACCATCTGCAACAAGTACTGCGACGCCCGGGACCCCGCGCTCTCCCCGGGCGACCGGGCACCGGTCACGGCGAGCATCTACGCACGGTCGGTCGTCCTGCACTTCGACGACGCCGACGCCATGGGCTGGGCCTCCATCGACAACGGCAACCCGGGCGACGAGGTGTGGCTGGACCGCTCCTTCGACGGCGGCCGCACCTGGAGCTCGGGCAGCAAACTCGGCGACACCAGCGTGCCCACCGGGCAGCGCGGCTGGCGCACCCTCATGTACAACGTGGACGACTGGAACAACCTCGGCGTCGGCGCCCTGCGCGCCTGCGGAAAGGCCGGGGACCGCGCCGAGATCGCGTGCACCCCCTGGGCCCGCACCACCTGGAACGCGGGCGAGCCGCGCACCGCCGCGGCCACCGGCCTGATGACGCTCTACAACTACGGAACCGGCCTGTTCGACACCACCGGCTGGTGGAACTCCGCGAACGCCCTGACCGCGGTCATCGACAACATCCGGGTGACGGGCATGGGCAGTTACCGGTACGCGATCGCTCGCACCTACGATCTGAACATCAACGCCCAGGGCGGGCAGTTCCGCAACGACTACATCGACGACACCGGCTGGTGGGGGCTCGCCTGGGTCGCCGCGTACGACCTGACCGGCGACAGCCGCTATCTGGACACGGCCCGTGCGGACGCCGACCACATGGCGGCCTACTGGGACGGCACCTGCGGCGGCGGAGTGTGGTGGAGCACCGCGAAGACGTACAAGAACGCCATCGCCAACTCCCTCTACATCCAGCTCAATGCCGCCCTGCACAACAGGATCGCGGGCGACACGGCGTACCTCGACCGGGCCCGGAGCGGCTGGACCTGGTTCCAGGGCACCGGCATGGTCAACGGCTCGCACCTGGTCAACGACGGCATCGACCTGTCCACCTGCGGCAACAACGGGCAGGCCGTCTGGTCGTACAACCAGGGTGTCCTCCTCGGCGCCCTCGCCGAGCTGTACCGGGCCACGGGCGACGGCGGACTGCTCACCAGCGCACGGCAGATCGCCGACGCCGCCACCACGACCTCCCTGCTGCACACCTCCGACGGCATCCTGCGCGACCCGTGCGAGAGCGGTGACTGCGGAGCCGACGGGCCGTCCTTCAAAGGCGCCGACGTGCGCGGCCTCGGCAAGCTCAACTCGCTGCTGCCGGACCACCCGTACACCGCGTACCTCAAGCGCCAGGCGGACAGCGCCTACGCGAACGACCGCAACGCCCTCGACCAGTACGGGCTGCGCTGGTACGGGCCGCTCGACCAGGTGGACGCCGCGCGTCAGCAGAGTGCCCTCGATCTGCTCGACGCGGCGTCCTGACCGTTCGACAACGTTGTCCTGACCGACTCACAGAGAGAGCGGGTACGTCATGTCAGCGCGCAGACACCGCATGCTCGGCGGCCTGTTGGCCCTGGTCATCACCCTGGCCGACCTGGTCGCTCTGCCCACGGCCGCGCATGCCGCGACGCAGGTCTGCGCGCTCGCATGCGACACCCTCGACCCTTCGAAGGCACAACGGGAGACCTTCCCGGTGCCGGACCGCGACATCAACGGCCGTGTGCTCCGGCTGCACGTCTCCGACCCGGACGACATGGCCTGGGCCAGCATCGACAACGGTGTGACCGGCGACTCGGTCTGGCTCGACCGCTCCTGGGACCGGGGCGCCACCTGGGAGCCGCTGCTGGGCAAGGCGAGCATTCCCGGTACCTGGACCGGTACCCGCACGCTCATGTACAACATCACCGACCCGCAGGGGCACCGGCGCGGCTGGATCCGCGCCTGCGGCGACGCGGCGGGGGTCACCTGCACCGACTGGACCTACCCGACGGTGTGCGACGGCACGTCCTGCGACGGCGCCGACCCGGCCACGGCGACGGGCGACGACACCCCGGTGCCGTCCACCACGCTCTACGGACGGACCATCAGTCTCCATGTCGACCAGCGGAACTCCATGGCGTGGGGCGTCATCGAGAACGGCGGCGCGGGCGACGAGATCTGGCTCGACCGCTCCTGGGACGAAGGGGCGACCTGGCCCGAGGGCTCGTCCCTCGGCCGTACCGCCGTGCCGTCCGGTTCCGCGTCGACCCGTACCGCCATGTTCGCCACCCGGGACCCGCGCGGCCTGCTGTTCGGCGGCGCGGTCCGCGCCTGCGGCCGCGAGGCGAGCCACAACGAGGGCAGTTGCACCGCCTGGGTCCGGCCCGCGCCGACGCGGGCACGGGCGGCGGCCGACGCGCTGATGGCGTCGTACGACCCGTACGAGGGCTGGTGGCACAGCAGTTGGTGGAACTCCGCCGCCGCCCTCACCGCGGTCATCGACTTCGCCGAGCGCACCGGGCGGCACGACTACGACTGGGTGATCGCCCGCACCTTCGAGCAGAACCGGGGCGTCTTCGCCGCGGGCGCGCGGAGCAGCGACCCGGTAGAGGGCGACTTCATCAGCCGCGCCGTCGACGACGCGGCCTGGTGGGCCGTCGCCTGGGTGGCCGCCTACGACCACACGCACGAGCAGCGCTATCTGGACGAGGCGGTCACCATCACCGACTACGTCCAGCAGTTCTGGGACACGGGTACATGCGGCGGCGGGGTGTGGTGGGACCGGGAGCGCACCTACAAGAACGCCGTGACCAACGGCCTGTACCTGTGGCTCACCACGTCCCTGCACCAGCGGATCGCCGGCGACACCGTGTGGGGTGCCCGCGCGACGACGGCCGCCGACTGGTACCTCTCCAGCGGACTGATCGACTCGGCCGGTCTCGTCAACGACGGCCTCACCTCGGGCTGCGCCAACAACGGCCAGACGGTGTGGAGTTACAACCAGGGCCTGGCCATCGGCGCCTTCACCCAGCTGTGGCGCTCCACCGGCGAGACCCGCTACCTGGACACCGCCAGGCGACTGGCCGACGCCGCCCTCGCCGCACCGGCCCTGACCCGTGACGGGGTGCTCACCGAGTCCTGCGACACCGGTACGAGCACCTGCGACGACAACCAGAAACAGTTCAAGGGCATCTTCGTGAGGCACCTCGCCGACCTCGCGGACGCCACCGGGTCCACCGTCTACCGGGCGTACGTGCAGAAGCAGGCCGACTCGATCTGGACGGCCGACCGCGACTCCCTGAACCGCCTGGGCGAACGCTGGTCCGGCAGCACGCCCAACCAGCTGGACTGGCGCACCCAGGCAGGCGCACTCCAGGCGCTGACCGCCGCGGACGGCCTCTGAGGCCCGCCCGGCCCCGGCGGCCGTGACACGGCACACACCCCCGCACTGACGGCGCGTCAGTGCGGGGGTGTGTGCCGTGTCACGCATTTCAAGTGCCGCCTAAGTTGTCTGCATCACAGCGGAAATGTCCATTTGGCGTCCATGCTCGAAGCGGATTCCGAGCCCCGAAGTGGAGCCTCTCGGCGATGTCTTGGGCGTGAGCTTTCAAAGTGACCCACGACACAGCATTCGGGACATTTCTGCTTTTTCCTCCGGAAAGGTGCATCACCATGCCCGCTTACCTGTGCCCTCCTGCCGTGATACACGGCGAACACCCCGTGGAGACCAGCCAGATCGTGGCGGAGGTGCGCGACCGGCATCCGGATGCCGCGTGGGCACCGCGGATCGACGGCATCGCGGAAAGCACGGGCATCGAGACCCGCGGCTGGATGCTGCCGCTGGAGGCCGCGGTCGCGCCCGGCAAGGGCGGTGGCCTGCGGGACGTCGGTGTCGGGGCGGCCCAAGAGGCGCTCGCCCGCGACGGGTTCGGCCGGCAGGACGTGGACCGCGCGATCGCCGCGCTCGAGGCGATACCCACGCGGCAGACCGTCCAGGAGCGCACCGCGCCGGCCTGGGAGGCCGTGCAGTCCTACGGGGAGCGGGCGGCGCGCGGTGCCCTGCAGATCGCCGGGCTGGACGCGTCGGACGTCGACTGCCTGATCACCAGTCACTCCACCACCCCGGCGCTGCCGGGCCTGGACATCGCCCTGGCCAACAAGCTCTCGCTGCGCAACGACGCGATGCTGCTGCCGGCCACGCAGTGGGCCTGTATCGCGGGGACCCGCTCGCTGGCGCTGGCGGCGGACCTGGTGGCCGCGGACCCCGACCGGGTCGTCCTGGTCGTGATAGCGGAGGCGCTGAGCACGACGTACCAGCCCGCGGACGACACCATCGAGTCCCTGATCGTCCGGCTGCTGTTCGCCGACACCGCGGTCGCCACGGTGGTCACGGGTCGCCCGACGCGCGAGTCGGTGCTGCGGCTGGACTCCGCCTGGCACCACACCCTGCCCGGCACCCACGACCTGCACCGCCTGGACACACGGGCGGACGGCACCCACTTCGTGATGGACCGGCGCGGGCCGCGCGCCGTGCAGGAGACGGTCACGGCGATGTGGGAGTGGCTGCGCGTCCGCTACCAGGACGACCCCGACGCCTGGCACCCCGACGTGCTGCTGGCGCACCCCGGCGGGACCCGGGTGCTGGAGTACATGGAGCAGACGATGCCCGAGGCGTGGCCGTCGGGACTGCTGGACCACAGCCGGGACAGCTACCGCACCGGCAACCGCGGCGGCGCCGCCGTCTTCGACATCATGCGGCGGGCGCACGACGCCGGGCAGAAGTCGGGCAGCCGCGCGGTCCTGTACGCGGCGGCCCCTGGCCTGACCGCCACCGCTCTGGAAGGGGAGTGGCTGTAGGGCGAGCCCGCCTCACCTCACGACTTCCGCCCAGACCACCTTGCCGGTGTCCGTCCAGCGCACCCCCCACCGGGTGGTGAGCCGGTGCACGACGTGCAGGCCGCGGCCACCGTCGTCGAGGAGGCCGCCCCGGCTCAGCCGCGGCCTGCCGTTGCCGGTGTCGCCCACCTCGCAGAGCAGGCCGTGCCCGGTCCTGATCAGCCGTACCGTGACGGGACCGGTGGCGAAGCGCACCACGTTCGTGACCAGCTCGCTGACCAGCAGCACCACCTTGTCGCGGGTGTCGTCCCTGGTGTGCCAGCGCCGCAGCAGCGCGGAGACCTGCGCGCGGGCGCGGGCGGGGGCGTCGTCGCGGGCGGGCAGCCGCCAGGTCGCGGTGTCCCCCTTGCGGTAGCCGATCATCCGCGCGAGCAGCAGGGTCACGTCGTCACGCTGGCGCGCGGGGGCGAGCGCGGCGACGACGTGCCGTGCGGCCTGCTGCAGGGCGTCCCAGGGGTGCACCTTGGAGACGGCGTCCGCCAGCCTGTCGATGCCCTCGTCGATCGACACGGCGGGATCCTCCACCAGGCCGTCGGTGTAGAGGGCGAGCAGGGAGCCCGCAGGCACCTCGAACGTGTGCACGCCGAACGGTTCCCGCAGCGCGAACTCGGCGCCCAGGCCGGGGTGCGGATGGACCGCGAGCGGGCGCGCGTGCCCGTCCGGGGAGACCAGGACCGGGGGGAGGTGGCCGGCGCTGGACAGCGCCAGACGGTGGCTGACCGGGTCGTAGAGGGCGATGCAGCAGGTCGAGCCGAGGGCGCTGTAGCCGGCCGCCAGCCCGGACTCCGGGTCGTCCAGCAGGGTCACGGTCTCGTCCAGGTGCTCCAGGACCTCGTCGGGCGCCAGCCCCGCGGACAGCAGCGCGCGGGCCTCCATGCTCAGCTGGCCCATGGTCGCCGCGGCTCCCAGACCGTGCCCGACGACGTCACCGACCACCAGCGCGGTACGGCCGTCCGGCAGCGGAAAGCTGTTGACCCAGTCGCCGCCGACGCCCGCGCTGTCGGGGGTGGCGGGCTGGTAGACACTGGCGATCTCGACGGTGTCGCCGCCGGTCCGGGGCAGCAGCCTGCGCTGCAACGCCAGCACCTGCGTGTGCTCGCGCTGGTGCTGCCGGGCCAGGTCGACGTGATGGGCGGTCCTGGCCACCAGTTCCTGCAGGTCGAGCAGCTCGCTGTCCCGGAAGGGGCGGTCCGCCCGCCGCCAGACCTCCACCACGCCCAGCACGACGGGCGGCACACCGTCCAGGACCAGCGGTATGCACGCCACACCCGCGGACCGGTCGCCGGGCACCAGGGCACGCATCACCCGCGGACCGCCGAGGACCCGCTCGACCGCCTCCCGGTCGGGTATGACGATGGCCTGCGGGGCGTCGTCCCGCCGTACCGCCTGCGCCAGCAGGCGACTCGCGTCACTGGGAAGGTCGTCGCCCGGGGTCACATAGCCCTCGGGCCACGCCCGGTCCGGCACCAGGGCCGCCCGCCGCAGCCGGATGCGGCCCTGCTCCTGCCCGGTGACCCCCTCGCCCGTCCACACGGCGAAGTCGAGGTCGACGGCGGCCACGTCTCCCCAGGCCAGCAGCGACTGCGCCAGGGACTGCGCGGTGTCGCCGATGTCCAGGGAGGTGCCGATCGCGGTCTCGGCGGCGTACAGATGCAGCCGCCTGGCCATGGCGATCACGGAGACGGTCAGACCCTCGTGCGGCACCGCGGCGGGCAGGATGCTCATCGAGACCACCAGCTCCGACCCGTCGCCGCGCCGCAGGCGCTGGATCCGGGCGACGTGCGCCTCACCGGTCTCCAGGACCTGCCGCAACCGCCGGGTGACCGTCGGTACGTCCCCGGGAGGCAGCAGATCGACGAATTGGCTCCCGGCCTCCACATCCAGGCCCTCGAACACAGGGGCGTCCAGATTGCAGCGGGTGATTCTCAGCTCCCGGTCCAGGTTGACCGCGCCGAGAATCTGGTCCTGCCGGCCGGCCGCCGGGGTGTCGGGTACGCGTCGACGCGTGGTGCGGTCCCCCTGAGCGTCGGCGGAACCAGCGGCACCAGCGGCCGCCTCCGCTGTTCCGCGTGGGATGTAACGCCCCAGGGCACTGCTGACCAGGTCGAACGGTGAAGAGGGAGAGGGTGTGGAGTCCATGCGGCTCCCTCAGCAGTCCCCGGCGCAGCGCCGGGGCCGTACTCGGACCCGTGCGACGGGGCCCCGAGATCCCTGACCGCACACCTGTCATTGAATACCACCGGACGTCGCTTCGCCCACACCAGCGAATCGCCCACCGCACACGGACAGTGACGGATTGCCGGGGGTGGGGTCAGGAGCCCGCGAGAAAGGTGACGCGCACCTCTCGTTCCGGGTTGTCCCGGTTCGTAACCACCAGACTCCGTTGGGGCAACCCGAAGATTGCTGTCATCGTCAGCTCCGTCAGTACCCTCACATGTGCGTCGAGCACAGGAGGACCCAGGTGATCGCTGGCCTGTGTGCCTTCACGCATGCCGCCGACGTTGTACCGGCCCACTGCCACCCGGATCAGAGTCCGCTACGCGCCTCCGTGCCGAGCCGGTCGTCAACAGGTTTCGTGAAGGTCACCCGGATGCTGCGCCGTCCGGTGCACACGACCAGGCCGTTGGCGAGTTCCGCGCCACTCCTGCCGTGCATCAGCCAGAGGTTGAGCGCTGCGCCCAGGAGCAAGGGGTCAAGATCCGGCTGTTGTGCACCCCACGGACGGACCGTACGGGCCTCGAAGAGGATGCCACGCAGCCATACGACCGCGGACACCTCGTCGATGCGGGCGACCAGTACAGCGGCGCCGGGCTTTCTCGGTGCCTCACGCAGGCACCATTCGGACGCGCTCGGGACCGCGACGGCTACGGTGCGCGCGACGACGTCCGCGCTCTGTGACCACAGCGCGTGCGGCGACTCGGCAGCGACGACGTAGAACCCTCGCTCCCTCTCCTGCTGCCCCGCGACCATGGGCCAGCGGCGCACCTCGACCGATCCGTCGGCCGCGACGGCTCCCGCAACCTCGTAGGCCGTCGGCGGCCGGTTGCGTTCCGGCTTCGGATCCGGGACCGGCCGCGGGTCGGGCGGCTGCCCGGGCGGACTGATCCCCCGGTGCCTCAGGAACTCGTACATACGCCGTTGGGTGAGTTCCCCGGACTTGTCGACGTCCGCGAGCTGGCTGTCGATGACGGAGCGCAGCGTGCCCGGGTCGTGGTCCCATTCGGCACGCAACAGCTGATCGTACAGATCGCCCGTGGGATCGAGCCTGGGCGCGGCCCGCACGAACGCGGCTGCCGGTGAGGCGGGGTCGAGTTCCTCGATGCCCGTCGTCGCGAGGAGCGTGACACGGTCGGCGGCAGCGGAATAGAACGTCGTACTGCCGTGATCGCCGATGACCCAGTCGCTGGCCACGACGGCGGCCCGCCAGCCCTCCTGAGGAGGAATCACCATCAGTCCCGCGTCCATGGCCCCCCGCAGTCGCTCCAGTACGGTGGGCCAGGAGTGTCTGGCCCACACATTGGGGTGAAAGACGGCCGCCACCGCGAACTCGTCGGCCGGCAGCGCGGTAACGAGGTCAAGCGGCAGGCCCGGGTACCGACCGAGCAGCGAGTGTTCGCTCCAGGTCGAGTGGACCACGACGAGACGGCGACCGTCAGCAACGCCGAGCCGGGTGCGATACCAGTCGCGCTGCGCCTCGCTCTCCTTGAGCCGCTGGAAGCACCAGTCACCGATCACTTCCGCGCGCGGTGCCGCCTCGGGACAGGTCCTGAACAAGGTGGCCAGCTGGTCGTGGTGCGACAGGCCGATGGCTGCGGGCACCACCTTGCCGCGATGCACCAGTTCCCTGCGGGAAAGGCCCGCCGGGGACGTGGTGTCGCCGGTCGACTCACTGACCAGGCGGTTGTAGCCGGCGCCGTGCGGCATCACCATCAGAGGGGCGTCCAGGCGGCGCATCGACGGATGGACTGCGCAGGCTACGGCCAGGTGGAAGGAGCGGCGGGTGGCCTCCTTCCACGTCAGCAGATTCTGCCCCACCACGGAGGCAAGGTATTCGTGCAGTCCGTCGGCGAAGGCCGAGCCAGGATTGACGGTGTAGTACTTGTCGATGCCGTCCTCGGTACGCAGCAGGTCCATGACGTCGAGTACTCGGGTCGCGGAGGTGAGAGTGCGTGCGACGCCCAGAACCTCCGCCTTGGGCTCCGGCCATGTGTTCCAACGGGTCCGGGCTCGTGGCAGCCGCGAACGACGCATCAAGGGCAACGCTCTCTCCGGGGCATCAGCGAAAAGGGACGGGGGGAAGGCGAGTGCAGTCAATTTCTCCGGCCGATTCAAGCGCCTCGATCGACCGGATCGGCTCCGCCGCCTTCAGGCGTCACTCCAACGCCCCTGTACAGTTCGCGCAGCTTTGCTTCGCAGGCCGCGCGCAACCTCGTGTTGCTCGTGCTCGCAGCCAGTTCGGACAGAATGCCCAGAGCGTTGTCGAGTTTGGCGTACTGCTTACGCTCGTTCGCCTGCTCCGCCGCGCGGATCGCCGCTTCGCTCGCGGCTTCCGGCCTGTTGAGCCGTTGCAGGGCCCGCGCCTGGATGATGTCGATACGCGGCAGCATCCCGTGGTCCCCGCTGTCGGCGGCCGTCGCTCTGGCCTCGCTCAGCACGTCGAGGGCTTCCCCGGGACGTCCGGCGGCGACCAGTGCCTGCCCGATGTTGTACGACTGGACCACGACTCCATGTGCATCCTGGGTGGCCGAGTTGGCGTCCAGTGCCTGGCCGAACAGCGCGTAGGCGTCCTCGGGCGCGCCCGAGGCCAGGGCGATGAGCCCCTGCGTCTCCCTGATCATGCCGCTCAACCGCGCGTCCGCGACCCCGTCGAGCAGGGGCTCGGCCAGCTCCAATGTGCGACGGGCCTCGTCGAACGCACCCAACCCGTAGTGTGCGCGCGCCAGTTGGTTGCGCATGCGTACCTCGGCGTCCGCGCGACCGCACCGTCTCGCCGCCTCGATCCCCAGCCCATGTGCCTCAATGGAGTCCAGGTGATGCTTTCGTCCGTCGAACAGTGCCCAGAGCGACTCACACAGCTGCCACACCGCGTCGTCCCGCCGCTCGTCCGCGGCTGCCCGCAACAGGGCCAGCAGGTTTCCCCGCTCGGCGTCGAGCCACTCCAGCGCTTCCGCGCCGTCGGTGAACAGCCACTCGCCCGGGGAGAGTTCGTCCAAAGAGCGTGTCGGCGGCATCTGCAGCCGAAAGCGACCCGCCCCGAGCACGAGAACGTCAGCGTGCGCAGCGGCGTCCGTGTAAAAGCTGGTCACGGCACGCAGGATGGCACGTCGCTCCGTCTCCGGGAGAGTCACCGCCATCCGCCGGGTGTGCTCCCTGACAACGTCGTGCGGCCGAAAACGACGTGGCCGGTCGGGGGACTGGACGACGGCCATGAGATGGGCCGTGAGCAGTTCACCCACCGCGTCCTCCACCGTCGGCACGCCGACCGTCACCGCGAGACCACCGGTGACCGTAGTGCCCGGCAGGCAGCCGATGAGCCGGTACAGGCGCTTCGCGTGGTCGGGCAGACCCTGGTAGGCCATGTCGAGAACTGCCTTCACCGATGTGGCCCCGTCCTCAGACGGTGGTAAGCCGTCGGCGCCGAGTGCGCGCACCGCGTCGGTCAGACTCAGCTGTGGGCGTTTCGCCAGCCATTCACCGACGGCACGAAGCGCCAGGGGCAGACCGTTGCAGAGATGGACCAGTGCCTTGGCCGCGCTGTCCGCGTCCGCGACGCGCCATCTGCGCACGAGTTCCATCCCGGACCGCTCGTCCAGCGGCTCGAGGGCGATGGCCACAGCGCCGTCCACGGCCAGAGCCGGCAGACCGGTGCGGCTGGTGACCACGAGCAGCCCGGTGGACGGGACCAGGGGACGAACCTCGGCCGCCTGCCTGGCGTTGTCGACCACGACAAGGGTGTCACGCTCCGCGGTGACGCTGCGGAACAACGCCGTACGTTCACCCAGATCGGCCGGCATGAACTCCCGATGCACTCCAAGAGCACGCAGGAAGCCCGCGAGAGCGCCGCTCACGTCGCCCGCGCCGTCGCGTCTGCCCTCTTCCAGATCCACGTAGAGCTGACCACCGGGATATGAGGAGGAAGGCGTCAGTGCCCTGGCCACCCACTGCGCCACCAACTGGGTCTTGCCCACTCCCCCGAGCCCGGAGAGGACGATGACACCCGGCAGGTGCGACTCCCGAAGGGCGTCCGCGATCTTGCGAAGACGATCCAGCTCGACCGTACGGTTGACGAACGACGCGATGGCCGGAGGCATCTGGTGGGGCGTCACGGTCGGTGGGGCAAGCGTCATGGACAGCGACTCCACTCGACCTGCCATCACGACCGGACCGTTGATCACGGCGTTCCCCGAGACGGAATTGTGTGTGCCCGTCGCCGCCCCGACCTCCCGCTCGCCCACGTCGCCGCCCTCTGCTCTACCGTCATGTACAGGGAGCCCCCAACGTACTACCCCACGCAACTTCCCCGAAGCCGCTCGTACGTGGCACCGGCTTCGGGTCGCGGCATACGGTGGGGACAGCCGGACCAGCAGGGTCGAGGCCCGCAAGAAGCGAGGGAGCCTGTGGAAGCGGAACTGGTGGCACTCGTCGGGACTGGCGCGACCACCATGGTCGGTCTCATGGTCACCGACGCATGGGAGGGAGCGAAGCAGCGCGTGGCACGCCTCCTCGCGCGCGGCCGCGAGACCGACACGGTGGTCGGGGAACTGGACGAATCCCGCGGCACCCTGATCGCGGCGACCGGGACCACCGACGAGCAGACCCTCACCGCCGACCTGACGGCGTCTATGCGGCTCACGCTGCGCCGCCTCCTGGAACAGGACCCCGGCGCGGCCGAAGAACTCCAGCACCTCGTGGACGAGTTCGCCCCCACACTCCAAGCCGACCCAGCGGGCACGGTGAACAACAGCATCACCGGTGGCACGCAACACGGTCCGGTGATCCAGGGGCACACCTTCACCAATCTGACGATCCATGCCTCCGGGAGCACCCCTCCGGATCGAATCGGCTGAGAAGCACGCCTACATGGGCGCCACGCGGCGGTCTTTCGCTCCCCCATGGGTATCGACCCCTTGTACGGAAAGGGTCTACTCAAGGATTCGGTACTGACGCGCGGTTCGGGGGGCGAGTGCAGGAGCACGAGTTCGGTGCGCACAACGAGTTGAGCGGCACGGTGCACGGCGCGACCGTCCAGGCAGGTGTGGTCTACGGCGGTGTGCACATCGGTTCCGAGGCGGACCCCGCCGGACGGACACCCTGGCAGCTTCCGTCCGCAGGACACATGGTCGACCGGTCACCGGAACTTGAGGCACTGGAGCGGCACCGGGCCCGCGCCCTGCGGGAGGGGCGGCCCGTCCTCACCGCGGTGAGCGGTCTGGGCGGCGTCGGCAAGACCGCCCTCGCGCTGAGATGGCTGCACGCCCTGCGCCCCCACTTCCCAGGAGGCCAGCTCTACGGCGAGCTGGGGGCCCAGGCTGCCGATGGGCCGACCATCCCCGCGGAGGTACTCGGACGCTTCCTGCGGGCCTTGGGTGTTCCCGCCCAGCAGGTTCCCGCGACACTGGCCGAACGAACGGCGATGTACAGGTCGTTGACCGCCGGCCGACGGCTCGTGGTACTGCTGGACGACGCCGCAACCGCAGCCCAGGTACGCCCGTTACTACCCGGGGCCGGAAACGTGGCAGCGGTGACCAGTCGTAGTCGGCTGCCGGGGCTGACCGTCGACGGCTGCTACCCCGTCCATCTGGAGTCGCTCGCTCCCGAGGCCGCGGTGGAACTGCTCGACCACACCCTGTCCGACGGCCGAGTGGCAGCGCAGCCCGATGAAGCACGCACCCTGGTCGACCTGTGTGCCGGGCTGCCCCTGGCCGTCCGCGTCGCCGGTGCCCTGCTCGCAGCGAGGCCGCAGCGGCGTATCACGACGATGGTTCGCACCCTTGCCGAGGAGCATGACCGTCTGGAGGCGCTGGCGATTGACGGCGACCACGACGTGCGCGCGGCGCTGGATCTGTCCTACCGGTCCCTGTCGCCTCCGGCCGCCCGCGTTTATCGGTTGCTGGGACTGCACCCCGGCCCGGAGTTCGGCGGCCCGGTTGCCGCCGCCGCACTCGCCGGCGAGCAGAACGCCACCGAACTGCTGGAGACACTGCAAGACGCGAGCCTGCTCGTCGACGCCGGAGAGGAGCGCTACCGCTTTCACGATCTCGTACGCCTGCACGCCGCCACGATGGCGCAGGAAGACGAGTCGCCCGAGGATCGCGCACAAGCCGCGCGCCGCATCGCCGACCACTATCTCTTGAGCGCCACCCGCGCAGAGGAAATCATCGACCCGCAGCATCGCACCATGGCCCGTGACTACGGTCCCGGGCCCTTGGCCACCGCGAGTGTGGGTGACGACGCGGAAGCCGCCCTGGACTGGCTGGAGCAGGAACTGCCCAATCTCATGGCGGTGATACGCCAGGCCCGGGCCGCGGGGTTCCCGACGGTCGGATGGCAGCTCGCCGACGCCTTGTGGCCCCTCTTCCTCCGGCGCAAGTTCTACGACGACTGGCATGCCGCACATGAGGAGGGATTGGCAGCAGCCAGGGAATTGGGTGACGCGGTGGCGGAATGCCGGATGCTCACCTCTGGCGGAGTCGGGGAGCTCGGTTCCGGGAACCATCGCCTCGCCCTGGAGATGTTCGAGCGTGCGGCCCGCCTCTTTTCGCAGCGCGGCGACCGGCTCGGCCAGGCGCGTACGCTCAACTACCGGGGACTCGCACTGCAGCGTCTCGGACGACCGAGCGAGGCCGCCGACCTCTTTCGGCTCGCCGCTACCGAGCTACCGGCTTGTGGAGACCCCCGGGCCGGCGCACTGGCCCGACTGAACCTCGCGGACATCGCCCTCACCACCGGACAACCCGATGAGGCTGTCCGGCAGGGCGGTGTCGCCCGCGTCGAACTTGAGAACGCGGGCGACACGTACAACACCGCACGGGCGGACACGCTCCTTGGACTCGCGCATCTCGCGCTGGGTCGGCCTGATGAGGCGGAAGCGCGCTTCTCTTCGGCGCTGATCACGCTGCGCAACATGAACGCGAACTACGAGATCGCCCGTGCTGTCGAGGGCCTTGCGGATGTCGCCGGGCAGCGCGGGGACACGCGCGCTGCCCAGAACCACTACCGCAAGGCCACGGCTCTCTACTCCTCCGTGGGCCGGTCCCGGCAGGCGGAGAACGCCGAGTCGGCGTTGCGCCGGCTCCAGCAGACGGATCGTAGTGAGCCCGGGGACTGAATCCGAAGGACCCACAACGGGGTTGCTCCGAACTCTGCAGCGGGCAGCCCGGCCGTCAGCCACGCATGAGCCAGCGAGGCAAGAGTCGCCCACACGTCTTCAGGGGCACCGGCCCCTTCCGCTTCAAGTTCACGCACCACCCCCTCGGGACCAAGGTGCATCCAACAGCGAGAATCCTCGTACACCGCGGCCACCAGAACGCCCGGATGGGACACAGCCGTTGCCACGGCTCTCGATGCTCCTTGGCCGTGCTCTATCAGCACGTCGCCGAGCTGAGACCAACGGGCGGCGGCGGGAAGGCGAGTTCTCAGGTGCTCATCCTCGACCAGGACTCCGGATACCGGGTTCACCAGCACGGCATGGACGTGGTGGCCCCAGGTCATCGCGCTACCACGCTGCCCGGCTCGTCGTACCGGACCGTCAGAGGGAGGCGAGCCGGCTGTGTCGTCGTGCGCGCGGCGGGAGGCCGTAGGTGCAACTTGCGGTAGAGCAGCGCACGCATCTTGTACGAGAAGCGGCCGGGCTCCGACGAGATGCGGGCGGCGACCCGCTCGTACCGGCGTGAACGGCTGGTCGCGGAGCTCCGCCTCAGCTGGGGAAGCATCGGGCGGTCCCCGTACAACCGCGGTGCGAAGGACATGAGTTCGGCGAGAGGAGAGCCCGGATCCACGTCGGCATCGGGCCGGCCCGCCATCAGTACCGGCACGCCGGTCATCGCGCCGTAGAGCGAAACCGAACCGTGATCCCCCACGACGTAGTCGGCTGCGACGACCGCCCCGGCCCAGTCTCCGTGCGGACTCACCAGGATCAGCCCCGAGCGCGCCAGTCCCGCGAGCCAGGCCCGGACCTGCCATGTGCCGTGCGCGTTCCAGACGTGGGGATGCAGGAGCGCGGCGATACGGAACTCCTCGCGCGGCAACTCGCCGACCAGTCGCTCCAGGATGTCCCATCCCCGCCCCAGGAGTGAGTCGGGTCCCCAGGTCGAACACGCGAGGACCAACCGCTGCCCGGCCCTGGCCCCCAGGGCGTCCCGGTACAGCGCCCTGGAGCCGAGGCTGGCAGCGATACGGTCATAACACGGATCGCCCACCACCTCCGCCGCCGGCACGGCCTCGGGGCACTCACGGCCGAGCCTGGTCAGCTCTTCGTGATGGGCCAGGACGATCGCCTCGGGCACGACCGCGCCGTCTCGCACGAGTCGCTGCCGGCTGAGACCGTACACACCACGCTGCGCGGCCGTCGCGCCATTCCGATCGGCTGGGGTGATCTTGTTGTGTCCGGCCCCGTGGGGAAGCACGATCACAGGCGCGTGCAGTTCGTGGAGACTGCCGTGGCTTGCAGCCAGTGCGAGGTCGAAGTGCGTCTGTACCGCCTGGCCCCACGGAAGTACCAAGCCCCTCAGCTGTTCCAGGAATTCAGCCACGCCATTGCTGAACACATCGGGCGCCTGTGTGAAGAATATCTGCACCCTGACATCGCCTTCCAGCAGGTGTATCGCGTCCAGGAGCCTGTCCCCCGCGATCACCGTGTGGACCACGACCAGGACTCGCCTGCGAGTCCGACGGGTGGCCCAACGCTCGACGTCCAGCCGTACCGGCACATGACGCCAGTGCGACTCGGACTGTGTCACGCTCATCGTCGTATCCCCCGGTTCCCTTCATGCCTTCGATGGCTTCGCCGCGGCCTTCCGCGGCCTCGACTGTGGGGTGCCCGGGGAACGGGATGGCGGGCTTGCAGGAACCCTGCACTCCCGTGGACCCGGCTTGAACACGCCCCTGTGCGCCCGACACGCTCCAGTGCGCCCCTGTCTCTCCCCCACCCGTCACAGAACAGTGGAGTGAGTGCCGCACAGGTGTGCGGACGCTGTCGAAGGTGGCAGACAGAAGCGCACCCGTCGGGGGTGATGGTGGACCTTCTCGCTCTGGGACCTCTTGAGCTGTGGCACTGCGGGCAGCAGTACCAACTCGGTTCTCTCAAGGAACGCTGCGTATTGATCGCGTTGCTGCACTCGCGGGGTGAGCCGGTCTCCGTGGACACGCTGATGGATAGGGTCTGGAACGGCGAGCCGCCACCAACCGCTCTGGACACACTGCACAGTTACCTGTCTCGCCTGCGCAGGCGACTACGCCGGGCGGTGGGCGACGAACTGGCGCAGGTGGCGCACCCGTCGCCGCGGCTCTACCAGTTACGGGCCGATCCGGAGGACATCGACCTGCTCCGCTTCCAGCGCCTGAGAACGGACGCGGCGGCCGCGGCGAAGCGGGGCGAACGCGAGCTGGCCATCGGACTGCTCTGCACGGCCGAAGCGCTATGGCGAGGCGAGCCGTTGACCGAGTTCACCGACAACGCCTGGGCACTGTCCGCACGTTCACGGCTGATCGAGGACCACCGTCGGGTTCGTGAGGAACGGATCGGCCTGGAAATGGAGTTGGGCCGGCACGCGGACCTGATCGGCGAGCTCCAGGAACTCGCATCGCAGAATCCCTTCGCACAGAAGGTGATCAGCTCCTTGATGCTCGCCCTGTACCGCTCCGGCCGCCACGACGAAGCCCTCGCCGTCTACCGGGACACACGCGAAAGGCTGCACGATAGCCAGGGAATCGAACCAGGTGCAGAGCTCCAGGACCTGCACCTGCGCATGCTCGGCCAGGACCACGCACTCCTGCACACGGAGATCTCGCCTCCTGCCTCGGCGGTGGTACGGGAATCCCGTAACTGCCTGCCCAGAGATAGCCGGGACTTCACCGGGCGCGCCGGGGAACTGCGCATCCTGCTGGAGCCGGCCGCGAGCGAGCCGGTTACTGCCCTGCCGGTCACCGTCATGCACGGGATGCCGGGCATCGGCAAGACCGCGCTCGCGGTGCACGCCGCACATCGACTGTGTGCCGAATACCCCGACGGCCAGTTCTTCGTGGACCTCCTGGGTTACAGCAGCCCGCAGCCTCTCCACCCGGCGGAGGCCTTGGCCGTCCTCCTGCACTCGACTGGTTGGTCCGGCGAACTGCCTGACACGCTGGAGCAACGGGCGGCCAAGTGGCGGGAGTGGACCGCGAAGCGACGCGCCCTCGTGGTGCTCGACAACGCCAAGGACGTCGGCCAGATCAGCCCCCTGTTGCCCGGCAGCCCCACCTGCCGGGCCATTGTGACCAGCCGTAGCCGACTGGCCGCACTGGACAGTGCCACCTCGCTGTCAGTGGACGCCCTGTCCCAAGCCGAGGCGGCCGCTCTCTTCACCCGCATCGTCGGCGCATCGAGAGTATCCACGGAACCCGAGGCCCTGGTGAAGCTCGTCGACGCGGTCGGGTGCCACCCCCTGGCGCTGCAGCTCATAGCGAGCCGCTTCCGCCACCGGGATTCCTGGGCCGTTCAGGACCTGCTCGACCGGTTGACACGCGCGACCGGATCGCTCGAAGAGTTCGACGAACGGATCTTGGCTGCCTTCCAATTCTCGTATGCCGAACTCAGCACCTCCGCACAACAGTTGTTCCGTCAGCTTGCGCTGCACCCCGGTCCCGACATCACTCTGCAGGCGGCAGCGGCCTTGGTCGGACCGAGCCTGCGGAGTGAGCCGAAACCGCTGGAGAGACACGTCGAGGAACTTTTGGACTTCAGCCTCCTGGATGAGCCGGTGCGCGGGCGGTACCGATTCCATGACCTGACGCGGGCCTTCGCTCTGCGGACGGGCGCAGTGACGCCCTACCAGAACACCCGTCACACATCGGTCGGCCGTCTTGTCGCCTTCCACCTCACGACTGCCCATCGGGCCGAACGACTGGCCCATCCACACCGTCGGGGTCTCTCCCTGGGGCCGGAGCAGACCTCCCGGTATGCGCTGGACTTCTCCGACCCGGACGAGGCCTCAGTGTGGCTCACGGTGGAACGCGCCAATCTCCTGACGATCGCCCGTACCGCGGCGCTGGAGTACCCGGAGTATGCCGAGCTGTTCCCGAGCGTCCTGGCACGCTCCCTCAAGTTGTGGGGAACGTGGGAGATCGCAGCGGACCTGTTCGACGCGGCCATCCCGATTCTCCGATCCTCGGGCAACCGCTCCGTACTCGCCCGCACCCTGACAGATCGAGCCGATCTGCTGGCACAGCGGAACCACGGTGAGGCCTTACGCTGCGCGACCGAGGCTCTCTCGATCTACGAGGATCTGAGCGACGCCGGCGGTCGCGCCGACGCACTCCTCCAGTCGGGCCGCGCTCGGTTCGCAGCCGGCCACGGTGGGCCGGCCATGCTCGCCCTGGAACAGTCACTGGCTCTGTATCGCGAGGCCGGCGACCGGTCCGGGGAGGCCGAGTGCCTCAATGTGGAGGGGGTGGTGTTCTACTACGCAGGTCAATACGGCGAGGCCCTTGACCGGGTGCAGCTCATGCAGCACATCTACGAGGCGTTACCGGACCCGTACGGACTCGCCCAAGCGCTCAACAACCGAGGAGAGCTGCATTACCTCCAAGGGCACTACGACGAAGCCCGTGACTGCTACGAACAGTCCCTGGTCCTGATGCGCGAGCACGGTGGCCGCCAGGAGCTCGCGATCCTCGACACCAACCTCGGCGCGGTGCATCAGGCGGCAGGACACACGGACCGTGCTCTGGCCTCTTACCGACGAGCCCTTGCCACCCACCGGGCCACCGGCGATGTCCTGGGCGAGGCCGACGTACTGATCAGCATGGGGATGGCCCACGCCCGGTCGGGACGCAGAGGCGAGGCACTGCTGCACTTCACCATGGCGGAACAGGTCGCTGCCCGCATCGACAACCCGTACGAGCGGCTGCGGGCGTTGATAGGCGCGGCGGACGTCCAGCGCGAATCCGGAAGGCTCGGCATCGCGCGCCATGGCTACGAAGAGGCTCTCGAAGTGGCCCAGAACGTCGATTTCCCCTTGGGCTCGGCCCACGCACTCGCGGGTCTGGCCCGGACAGTCTTCTTACGTCCCGACGGCACCGAGCAAGCCTGGCACTACGGCGAGCAGGCGGTCGCTCTGTATCGCCGCCTCGGAGCCGACAGCGACGCGGACCAGCTGCTCCAGATGCTGACGGGACACGCATCGACCGGCTCCTGAACTCCTCTCCAGGAGCCGACGACGCCCGCTGTCACCACATCCAGCGGAGCACCACCACTGACACGTAGGCGACGCCCATGACGTGGAAAGCGGCGGGGGAAAGCTTCAGGAGAGTCTTCAAGTTACCCCTCGATGCGTGCGGTTTTGCCTGGTCAAGCGCGGATGATCACCGGCTCGACAGACCGTAGCGGAGACACGAGGAGCAATACTGTCAATTTGCGAAAGTCGAACATGCATGGTATATACCGCGGCGGGCTGGGACGCTGAGGCGATCCTTCATGCGTGATCGACTGAAGGTGACGATCACCGATGCTGGCTGCGTGTCCATGGTCGCCCGCAGGAGGAGAACAGGGCCCGCCCCGCGCCTGCGCAAGCAGATCCGTCGCCTCAAGGAACTACGGGCTGCCGACGCGGAGGAGATCGTCCAGCTCAAAGCCGACGTCGAGGCCGTCATCGGCGCCCTGCACCAAGCGAGTGACGAGAACCGTCTCATACGCGAACAGATTACGAAGGCGCATCCAACAGTCCGGGCCCTGCCCTACAGACGACGCCCCAGGACAGTCCGGTGGGAGCAGCGCTGCGGGGAAGCCGTCCGTGCCATAGAACGCGTGACACAGGCCAGCGAGTTGAAGGGCCGGACGGGCCTTCCACGTGGAGAGCCGCGCTTGTACGCGCCGAGGGTGGGTGAGCAGGCATCGGGCCTCGTGGCCATGTGTGACGAGCAACTTCTCCTCGCCACACATCTTGTAGCCCGTATGGAGACAGTCGACGACGTTCCGACCGAGTCGATCGACAGCTGCCGCGAAGAGCCGCTCGTAGGGCCCCGCTCATCGCGCAGCCAGGGCCTCGGTTTGGGACGCGTCATGGGGTCGGTTTCGCGCCCGGAACGTCCCAGTCACTGGCCCAGCCGATGATATGGCATTCGACCGCCCTGACTGCAGTGAGGATGTCCTCCATCTGACGCTCAGAGGAAGTCGTGGCAGCCTTCATCCGTGAGAGGCGCCGTCGTCCCAGGTGGCCTGTGGCATCGCCATCTCCTGTTCCGCACACAGCGTAAGGAAATTTGGCGCCCCCTCCCAGGACGATCTTGCTCATCCCAGGAAGCTCAACCTCACCTGCCGATTGACATTGGAGATGTTGGTGTCGACCAGGCACACCGACTGCCAGGTGCCCAGTTCCAGGCGGCCGTTGATCACCGGCAGGGTGGCGTGCGGGGGCACGAGTGCCGGGAGGACGTGGTCGCGGCCGTGGCCGGGGCTGCCGTGCCGGTGCTGCCAGCGGTCGTCGGCGGGGAGCAGGGTGTGCAGGGCGGCCAGCAGGTCGTCGTCGCTGCCGGCGCCGGTCTCGATGACGGCGATTCCGGCCGTCGCGTGCGGGACGAAGATGTTCAGCAGTCCGTCACGGCCGTCCGCGGCCTCGCTCAGGAAGGTCTGGCAGTCGTCGGTCAGGTCGACGACCCGCTCCCGGCTACCGGTGGCGACATGGAGCACTCGTGTGGTGAAGGCGTCCGACATGCCCCCATCCTGGCCCATGCCGCCGGCCGGCGGGTGAGCGGCCGTACCGGGAAGATCCCCGGCCACCCCCCTGTTGGTAGAACCGTGAACAACTTGCGCGAGGTCGAGGTAGTCGTCACAGGCGCTGGTCAGGCCGGTCTGTCCAGCGCCTATCACCTGCGGCGCACCGGTTTCGAGCCGGACCGCGACTTCGTGGTCCTCGACCACGCCCCCGCCCCGGGCGGCGCCTGGCAGTTCCGGTGGCCGTCGCTGACGTACGGCAAGGTGCACGGGATGCACGCGCTGCCGGGGATGGAACTGACCGGTGCCGATCCGGCACGGCCCTCCGCCGAGGTCGTCGGCGAGTACTTCGCGGCCTACGAGACCACCTTCGACCTGCGGGTACGGCGGCCCGTCGACGTCCGCGCGGTACGCGAGGGCGAGGGCGGGCGGCTGCTCGTGGAGACCGACCGCGGGAACTGGTCGGCGCGGGCGCTCATCAACGCCACCGGCACCTGGGACCGGCCGTTCTGGCCGCGCTACCCGGGTCAGGAGACCTTCCGCGGGCGGCAGTTGCACACCGCGCAGTACGCCGGGCCCGAGGAGTTCGCCGGGAAGCGGGTCGTGGTCGTCGGCGGCGGCGCCTCCGGCACCCAGCACCTGCTGGAACTCGCCCCGTACGCGGCCGCCACCACCTGGGTCACCCGGCGACCGCCGGTGTTCCGCGAGGGGCCCTTCGACGAGGGCGCCGGCCGGTCCGCGGTGGCGCTGGTGGAGGAGCGGGTGCGGCAGGGGCTGCCGCCGAGGAGCGTGGTCTCGGTCACCGGGCTGCCCCTCAACGAGGCGATCAGGCAGGGTCTGCAGGACGGCGTCCTGGACCGGCGGCCCATGTTCGACCGCGTCACCCCGGACGGGGTGGACTGGAACGACGGCCGGCATGTCGACGCCGATGTCATCCTCTGGGCCACGGGTTTCCGCGCGGCCCTCGATCACCTGGCGCCGCTGCGGCTGCGCGAGCCGGGCGGCGGGATCCGGGTCGAGGGGACCCGCGCGCTGGCCGATCCGCGTGTCCACCTCGTCGGGTACGGCCCCTCGGCCAGCACCATCGGCGCCAACCGGGCGGGGCGCGAGGCCGTACGCGACATCAGGCTCCTGCTGGCCGGGGAACCGGTCGCCGTGTGACGTACCGGCGGCTCAGTGCGACGTCTGGGAGGCGTGCGGCCTCGGCTTCGCCCGGCTGCTCTGTGCGGCGTTGAAGTCGGCGACATTGCGCTGGTGTTCGGCGTAGTCGGCGGTGAACCGCGTGTCCCCCGGCTTGACCGTGACGAAGTACAGCCAGTTGCCCGGCGTCGGGTTCAGGGCGGCGCGCATGGCGTCCTCGCCCGGGTTGTCGATCGGCGTGGGCGGCAGGCCCATGCGCTGGTAGGAGTTGTACGGGTTCTCCACGCGGGTGTCGGCCACGGTCGTGTTCAGGGTGCTGCGGTTGAGGCCGTAGTTGAGGGTGGAGTCCATCTGCAACGCCATGCCGTTCTGCAGCCGGTTGAAGAGGACCCGGGCGACCTTCCCCATGTCGGCCTTGTTCCCGGCCTCGGCCTGGACGATGCTGGCGATGGTCACCGCCTGGTAGACGTTCATCGCGTTGCGCTGCGCACCGGCCGCCACGGGCGCCATGTCGAACTTCCGGTTGGCCGTGTCGACCATGGTCCGCAGCATCGACTCCGGGGTCGCGCCCTTCGCCAGGGGATAGCTGGCCGGGAAGAGATACCCCTCCGGGTTGCCCCCGGCATCCCCGGGCAGTTTCAGCCCCGCGGTGCCGACGGACCGCTTGGTGCTGCCGACGGGAAGGGCGAGGGCCTTGTCGACGGCGTCGTAGATCTGGGACGCGCGCCAGCCCTCCGGGACGACCAGGGCGTCGGGCCTGGCCGCCTGGCCGTGGCCCAGCAACAGCAGCGGCACCGCCACGGCGGTGCCGGCCACGACGGCTCCGGTCACACCGAGGAGAAGCCTGCCCCGGCGCGTCAGCCGGATCTTGTTCCGTCGAGTCGGGTTCCGTCGGACCGTCTTCCCTGGCGGAGTGTTCATCTGCATGCGGGCACGTTAGCTCGCACAACTCCATAAACCCGACATATCTTCAGTTTGTCGGCGGAGTCGCGTGCTGACGTCCCCGGTCGCCCCGTCGGCGCCCCGGCCGCCGCGCCGTCTCCGGCCGGGTCGACTCGTCGGCCGCGGCCGGCTCCCCCGACGCCTGCAGCCGCGCGTCCCGCCGCACCAGCTCCGCGTACCGCCCGTCGAGTTCCAGGAGTTCCTCGTGCGTGCCCCGTTCGGCGACCCGTCCGGAGTCGAGGACGACGATCTGGTCGGCGCCGCGGATCGTGGACAGCCGGTGGGCGATGGTGAGGGTCGTCCGGTTGGCCGACAGCGCGTCGATGGCTTCCTGGACCGCGTGTTCGGTGCGGGTGTCCAGGGCGCTGGTCGCCTCGTCGAGGATGAGGACCGGCGGGTCGCGCAGGATGGTGCGCGCGATGGCCAGCCGCTGCTTCTCGCCTCCCGAGAAGTGGTGCCCGCGCTCGCCGACGACCGTGTCATAGCCGTCGGGCAGCGCGGCGATGTGGTCGTGTATCTGCGCCGCGCGGGCGGCCGCGTGCAGTTCCTCGTCGGTGG
Organism: Streptomyces sp. NPDC048277; assembly: GCF_040652235.1. Classification (NCBI taxonomy): domain Bacteria; kingdom Bacillati; phylum Actinomycetota; class Actinomycetes; order Kitasatosporales; family Streptomycetaceae; genus Streptomyces; species Streptomyces sp. NPDC048277. Next base: position 269,543 of record NZ_JBEZLQ010000011.1, on the reverse strand, counting down.
CGTCCGGCTTGGCGAAGCGCAGGTTGTCGGCGACCGAGGCGTGGAAGAGGTACGTCTCCTGGGAGACGACGCCGACCGCGCGGGCGAGGGTGTCGAAGTCGAGGTCACGGACGTCGACGCCGTCCAGGGTGACCCGGCCGCCGGTGACGTCGTAGAGCCGGGGTACCAGGTAGCCGAGCGTGGACTTGCCGGCGCCGGTCGGGCCGACGACCGCCAGGCTGCCGCCCGCCGGGACGGTGATGTCGATGCCGTCGAGGACGGGGCCGCCCTTGTCGTCGTAGCGGAACTCGACCTCCTCGAAGCGGACCTCGCCCTTCACGCGGTCGAGGTGGACCGGCTCGTCCCGCTCGGTGATGTCGACGGGCAGGTCGAGGTACTCGAAGATGCGCTGGAAGAGCGCGAGGGAGGTCTGGATCTGGACGCCGGTCGCAAGCAGGCTCACGGCCGGGCGGAACAGGCCCTGCTGGAGCGAGACGAAGGCGACGATGGTGCCCAGCGAGATCTGCGGGCCGCCCGCCTGGAGGGCCACGCCGGCGGTCCAGTAGATGACGGCGGGCATCGCGGCCATGACGATCGTGATCACGGCCATGCGCCAGCGGCCGGCCATGTTGGAGCGCACTTCCAGGTCGACGAGCTGCTCGGACTCCTCCGCGAAGGAGGCGGTGAGCGAGTCGGCGCGGCCCATGGTCCGGCCGAGCAGGATGCCGCTGACGGAGAGCGACTCGGTGACCGTGGCGGCCATCGCGGCCATCTGCTTCTGGCGCTGGGTGGTGATCTTCTTGCGTTCGTTGCCGACCCGGCGGCTGATCCACACGAAGACCGGGAGCAGGACCAGCGAGACGATGGTGAGCCGCCAGTCGAGGGCGACCATCGCGACGATCGTGGCGACCACGCCGGTCAGGTTGGAGACCAGGGAGGTGGCCGTGGAGGTGACGGTGGCCTGCATGCCGCCGATGTCGTTGGCGATGCGGGACTGCACCTCGCCGGTGCGGGTGCGGGTGAAGAAGGCGAGCGACATGCGCTGCAGCCGGCCGTAGACGGCGGTGCGCAGGTCGTGCATGACGCGCTGGCCGACGGTGGTGGATATCAGCGTCTGCAGGACACCGAAGACGCTGGTGAGGACGGCACTGAGGATCATGCCCAGCGCGAGCAGGCTGAGCAGTCCGGTGCGGCCCTGCGGGATCGCGGTGTCGAGGGTCGCCTTCAGCAGGAACGGGGTGGCGACGGACACCAGCGAGGAGGCGCCGACCAGCAGGCCGACGACGGCGAGCCGCCCGCGGTAGGGGCGGAAGAGCCTGAGGATACGGCGTACCTGGCGGGGCTGTCCGGCCGAGGTGCCGTCGGGGGTCCAGTTGATCTCGTCTCGGGGCATGGCTCCTACGGATGGGTGTGGTGTGTACGGACTGACGGAGCATAGCTCACTGTTACCTATGCTCACAATGAACAAGGTCCTGATATTATTCCCGTATGACCACCCCCGATCCCGACGGCCCGCTCGCCGAGCAGCTGCTGCGCCTGACTCGCCGGATGTGGCGTATCCAGAAGCACCATCTGGCGGCGCGCGATCTGGGCGTCACCCCGGCCCAGTCCCGGCTGCTGCGCACCCTCGCGCACTACGACACGCCCCCGCGCATGGCCGACCTCGCCGAGCGTCTGGAGGTGGTGCCGCGGGCGGTGACCACGCTGGTCGACGGTCTGGAGGCGAGCGGCAAGGTGCGCCGGGCGCCGGATCCGACGAACCGCCGGGTGACGCGGATCGAGATCACGGACGAGGGTCGCGAGACCCTGCGCGAACTGCGGGCGGCGCGCAGGTCGGCGGCCGAGGAGATCCTGGCGCCGCTGTCCCAGGAGCAGCGGGAGGTCCTGGGCGGGCTGCTGGACACGCTGGTCGACGGGCCGGCCGCGGCGAAGCGCTGCTGAGGCACGACACGGCGGCTCCCCTCCGGGATCCCGGAGGGGAGCCGCCTTTCCGCGTTTCCGCCGTACGTCAGCTCTCGGACACGGGCTCCTTGGCCGGCGCCTGCGCGGGCACCTCGGCCTCGGTGACCGCGAGTTCACCACCCAGGACCCTCTTCGCCCGCTCGATGTCCAGCGCGCCCTCCCAGCGTGAGACCGCGAAGACGGCGACGCAGTTGCCGAGCAGGTTGGTGACGACGCGCATCGAGTCCATGATGCGGTCGACACCGAGCAGCAGGGCGACGGCACCGGCCGGGATCGCCCCGAGCGAGGAGGCGGTCGCGGACAGCGCGAGGAAGGCCGAACCGGGGATACCGGCCATGCCCTTGCTGGTGAGCATCAGCACCAGGACCACGGTGATCTGCTGACCCAGGCTCAGGTCCACGCCCACGGCCTGGGCGATGAACAGGGTGCCGATGGAGAGGTAGAGCGAGGCGCCGTCCAGGTTGAAGGAGTACCCGGTGGGCAGCACCAGGCCGACGGCGTCGTCGCGGGCGCCCGCCCTGCGCAGCTTCTGCATCACGCGCGGCAGCACGGACTCCGTGGAGGCGGTGCCCAGTGCGAGCAGCATCTCCTCGCGGATGTAGCGGACGAACTTCCAGAGGCTGAGCCCGGTCAGCGCCTTCAGCGCGACGGCGAGCAGGGCGACGAAGAGCGCGGCCGCCGCGTAGCACAGGACGATCAGCTTGGCGTAGGTCTCGATGACACCGAGGCCGTACTGGCCGATGAGGACGGCCATGGCGCCGAAGACGGCGATCGGCGCGAGGCGCATCACGAAGCCGACGATCGCGAAGATGATCTCCTGGGCCTGCTCGATCGCCGGCAGCACCTGCGGCACCTTGGTGTGGCCGAGGTGCAGCAGCGCCGCGCCCACCAGACAGGCCAGAACGAGCACCTGCAGCAGGGAGTTCTCGGCGAAGGCGCCGATGAAACTGGTGGGCAGCGCGTTGAGCACGAACTCGGTCGTCGAGGGCAGCGAGCCCCCGCCGGTCTTCGCGTCGACCGCCTTGGCGCTCAGCGTGGCCGGGTCGACATGCATGCCGGAGCCGGGCTGGACGACGTTGGCGGCGACCAGCCCGATGACCAGCGCGAGCGTGCTCGCCACCTCGAACCAGATCAGGGCCTTCAGCCCGATCCGCCCGAAGGCCTTCAGATCACCGGCTTTGGCGATACCGACGACGACCACGCAGAAGACGAGCGGGGAGATGATCGTCTTGATGAGCCGGGTGAAACCGTCGCCGAGCGGCTGGAGGTCCGAGGCGAAGCCGGGCCACAGCCTCCCGACGACGATTCCGAGCACAAGCGCACAGGCGACCTGTGCGAAGAGAGAGGTACGCAGTATGCGTGCGACGCGTCGCGGCAGGGACGGTACGGACTGCGGCACGGGCACTCCTAGTGGGGGGAGCGACTCGCGGAAGCCGAGCGGGACTTCTGCGATACGGAAAGTGTCTTCCGTGCCGATCACTCTGGAGGCCTTCTTGATCTCGTCCGAGACCGCCGTGTATCAGCCGTGTAAATCACCTGCCGAGTGACGCATCGCACACAACTCGCCTCAGCAGCCGCTGCGATCCTCGGTGACCACCCCCTGTTCGGTGGCCAGCGAACGGTCGTAGCACCCGTCGGACCCGTACAGCCGGTAGCGCTCGCGGGACGTGCCGACCGCGTGCCGCTGGTCGCGCGGCACGCCGAGGGTGTACGTCGCGTCACCGCTGTAGGTGTCGTCGAGCCGTGACCAGCCGCCCCCGGCCCGCGCGACCATCGCCCGGTCGCCGAGGGTGAGTTCGGTGCGCAGCCGGTCGTCGGTGCCGATGGTGGTGGCGCCGTTCATCGTGTACGTCCGGTGCGTGCGTGTTGTCCGGGGCGCCCCGGCCGCCGTCACCGTGACGTTCTGGTCGTCCGTCCAGGTGGCGTCGAGCGCGTCCGTCGTCTCGCCGTCGTTCCAGCGGTGGACGGAGGTGTTGGCCAGCGTCCGGCTGACGGTGGTGGTCACCCGGCCGTGCGAGGTGTCGACGTAGCCGGAGACGGTGAGCCGGTGCCCGGCGTCGGTGTCGACCCGGTACTCCCCCGAACCCGGTGTGTACACCGAGGAGTTGGCGGGATCGGAGGCCTTGGCCCCGGTGAGCGCGCCGGTGACGTGGGCGCGGTGGGCGTCCTGCCAGACCAGCACGTTCACGGGGGCGCTCCAGCCGGGCTGCCCCTCGGGCACACCCACGACGGAGACCTCGACCTGGTGCGGACGGCCGTCGTCGAGCAGTCCGGCGAACGGCGTCAGGTCGTATTCGATCGGCTTGACGTCGAAGGCCCGGGGGCCCGGGATGACGTACCAGAGGAAGGGGTTGGACCAGCCGCCGGTCCACACGTTCGGGAACGGGGAGGCGATTCCGGCCAGTTGGCCGTCGACCTTGATCTGGACCTCCCGGTAGGGCCCCTTGTCGGCCTTGCAGGAGTACGAGGCGGGGTCGGCCACGGTCAGATACCAGAACTCCTCGCAGCCACCGCCGGACCCGGTGGCGTACACCTCGGCGACGATGCGTTCGCTGTTGCGCGGGGTGGTGAGGGTGGTGCCGTCGGTGAGGGTCAGCACCTTGTCGGGGACGGTGGCCGGGGAGCGGCCCGCGTAGAAGGTGAGCGTGACCTTGACGTCGATGACACCGGTGTACGTGTCGTCGACAACGTTGCCGATGAGCATCTCGACGTCCTGTGCGCTGCGGAAGGTGTCGCTGTAGCGGGTGACGTCCTTCTCCACGTGCCATTCGATGCCGTCGGGCGAAGGCTCGGGGGTGGAGGTGCGCAGCACTTCCACCCCGCCGACGTGCAGATAGCCGAGCCGGTCGTACTGACGGCCCTTCACCTTTCCGTCGAGCCGCAGCACCACCTTGCTCCAGCGGTCGCCGCAGCCCTGCGGGGGTGCGTACGTTCCCGTGTACGGCGTGAAGTCGCGGAACTGGGCCTCGGCCAGGGTGACTTGGCAGGACTTGGCACCCCTGGGCACGGACACCGGCGGGGCTGCGGTCACCGGGTCGTGCCAGTCGGTGCCGAACTCGGCCGGGACGTCGGCGGCCCGGGCGGCGGGGGCGCCCGTACCGAGGAGCGCGCTCGCCAGGAGGGTCGCCCCCGCGAGCATGGACATGACGATCCGTCTTCTCATGGCCGGTGTTCTACGGGGAGTTGGCCGACGACCGCAATGGGGGGATCGGACGACCGCCTCATGACTCTCACGGACGCACACAATAGAGTCATATGGTGCTATAAGCGGATCTTACTGTCACAGTGCTCCCATGAAGACGTCACCCCCGCGCCGGCAGTCCCGGCCCCGGCGCCATGCCCTCCGCACCGCCCTCGCCCTGACGGGAGCCGTCGCGCTCACCGGTACCGGCTGTTCCGCCGGCGTCCCGCACCGGGGCGACGGCTCCCCCGCCCCCGGCGCCTCGGCCGCCCCCGCCGGCCCGGCCCCCTCCCCCGGCGCGCCGGGGATCGGTGACCCGCTCATGCCGCTGGACGGCAACGGCGGCTACACCGTCCGCCGTTACACGCTCGACTTCGACTGGCAGGCACCCGAGACGCCCTTCGCGGCCGGCACCACCATCAGTGCCACCGCCACGCAGGCGCTGTCCCGCTTCGACCTGGACTTCGCGGGCAACACCCTGCACAAGGTCACCGTCGACGGCGCGCCGGCCACCGCCGTACGCAACGGTGACGAACTCGTGGTCACGCCCGCACGACCGATCCCGCGCGGCGGCACGTTCACCGTCCGCGTCACCTACACCGCCGACCCGACCCAGCGGCGGCAGCGCGACGACGCGATCCGGGCGTACGGCTGGGTGCCCACCCCCGACGGCACCCTGGTCTGTGCGCAGCCCGACGGCGCCAAGATGATCTTCCCTGCGGACGACCACCCCAGCCTGCGGGCACCCATCACCTTCCACATCACCACCCCGCCGGGCCTCCAAGCGGTGGCCAACGGCCGGCTCGTCGAACGGGTCCGGCAGCCCGGCGGACGGGTGGAGTGGACGTACGACTCCGAGGAGCCCATCGCGGCACAGCTGGTCCAGCTGGCGGTCGGGAAGTTCACGTTCGTCGCCGGCCGGGGGCCGGGCGGACTGGCCGTGCGGGACGTGGTGCCGGACGACCTGGTCACGGACACCGAGGCCGAACGCTCGCTCACCCCGGAGCACCTCGCCTGGCTGGAACAGCGGCTCGGCCCGTACCCGTTCCGCCGCTACGGCGTGCTGGTCGGGGACACCGATCTGCCGGTGGCGCTGGAGACGCAGTCGCTGTCCCTCGTGCCGAAGGACGACCTGCTGGGCGACCGGGTCGACGCCGAGCGCAATCTCGTCCACGAGCTGACCCACCACTGGACGGGTGACAGCGTCGCCGTCCGGCGCTGGTCCGACCTGTGGCTGAGTGAGGGTCATGCCCGTTACTACGAACGGCTGTACTCCGACGAGCACGGCGGCGCCGACATGGAGGACGCCATGCGGGCGGCCTACGAGCAGCACGACCAGTGGCGCCACGACCAGGGCGCACCGGCCGAGCCCACCGAGCCGACGCTGTTCAAGGTGATGCGGTACGACGGTTCCGCGCTGGTGCTGTACGCCCTGCGGGAGAAGGTCGGTGACGACACGTTCGGCCGGATCGAGCGGGCCTGGGTCACCGAGTACCGGGGGCGTGCGGCCGGCACCCGTGACTTCGTCGCGCTCGCCTCCAGGGTCGCGGGCAAGGATCTGACGCCGTTTCTGACCCCTTGGCTGTACGGGCCGCACACCCCGCCGATGCCGGGCCACCCCGACTGGCACGTGGACCCCGTCGAGGACTGAGTCCGCACGGCGTGTGGCCGCCCCCTCGGACGCCGAGCCGCTGCCGCCGACCGGGTGGCCTCTGCCGGACCGCTGGGCCACCCGGTCGACGCTCGGCGCGCCGCATCGCGCGGGGCACGGAAACGTACGAGGGGTGACATGAAGGGCAACCCCCTTGCCCTGGTTGCGACGAGCGTGGCTGGAGACCCTCAGCAAGCGGTTGGAGACCCTCTGGTATGAGAAGAACTGTCGCTCCACGAGTGCCCGACAAGGTCCGGATCTGCCGCCGGACGGCTTGCCTGATCTCGACGGCCGCACTGCTGCCACCACTGCTGCTCCTCCCGGCATGCAGTTCCGACAACTCCGAGGACCAGCGGCTGCAGAAGGCCTTCACGGACGCCGCGCGGGAGTTCCATGTGCCGCGCAGTGTGCTGATGAGCGTGTCCTACATGCAGTCGCGCTGGGACTCCCATCCGGGCACCCCCAGCGTCGCGGGCGGCTACGGGCCGATGCACCTGGTGGACGCCGACCGCGCGCATGCCCCGGCACCCGCGCCGGGCCCGACGACTCCGAAGAGCCGTACGACCATGCCGGCCGAGGTGGCGGCCGGCCCCCCGGGCGACCACACCGTGCAGCCCGCGGACCTGGAACGCGCCGCGCGGCTGATCCGGACACCGGCCGGAGAACTGCGAACGGACGCCGTCGCCAACGTACGCGGCGGCGCGGCCATTCTGGCGGCCACGCAACGCCGGCTCGGCAAGCCGCTCAGTGCAAACCCGGATGCCTGGTGGCAGGCGGTGGAACGTTTCCCCGGTACCCCTGACGTCACGTCGGCGACGACGTACGCCGACGATGTCTTCGACCTCATCCGCCGGGGAGCGCACCGGACCACCGCCGAAGGCCAGGAGGTCACGCTCCCGGCCACCCCCGGTGTCAGCCCGCACCCCGGCTCACAGGTCTCCAAGCGGCCGAAGAACGTCGAGTGCCCTCCCGAACTGGCCTGCGACTGGCTGGCCGCGCCGTACCAGGAGATCGACGACGACGGCGACTACGGCAACCACGACCTCGCCGACCGGCCCAGGGACCAGCGGATCGAGTACATCGTCATCCACGACACCGAGGCGAAGCTGCCGAACATGTTCCAGACCGTGCAGGATCCGACGGAGGCGTCGTGGCACTACTCGGTCCGCTCCAGCGACGGCCACGTCACCCAGCACGTCAGGACCAAGGACGAGGCCTGGCACTCGGGCAGCAAGTTCGTGAACGCCCGCTCGATCGGCATCGAACACGAGGGCTTCCTCGCCCACCCCGGAAGCTGGTACACGGAGCAGATGTACCGCTCCTCGGCGCGCCTGGTGCGTTACCTCGCCAAGAAGTACGGCGTCCCGCTCGACCGGCAGCACATCTTCGGCCATGACAACGTGCCGTCCCCGACCACCGACAGCATCCCCGAGATGCACGAGGACCCCGGCCCCTACTGGGACTGGCGGCACTACTTCGACCTGCTCGGCGCACCGCTGAAGGCCACGGCCGGACCGGACAGCCCGATGGTGATGATCCTGCCGGACTACGCCACCCACAAACCGCTGTACACGGGGTGCGACGGCCACGGCAAGCCGTGCCCGCCGCACGGCTCCAGCGCCGTCCGCCTGTACACCGAACCCGACGAGAAGTCCCCGCTGATCCAGGACCCCGGCCGCAGACCGGACGGCGAGGACTCCACCGAGGACGTCAGCGACCTGGGATCACGGGTGTCCACCGGCCAGACGTTCGCCGTCGCCGAGCGCCGCGGCGAGTGGACGGCGATCTGGTACCAGGGCGAGAAGGCCTGGTTCAGGAATCCCAAGGACCATCCGACGGCCGTCGGCGCGAGCGGCCGGATGGTGACACCGAAGGCGGGCATGGACGAGGTCCCGGCGTTCGGGCGGGCCCTGCCGGAGGAGGAGGCCTACCCGGAGGGAGTGGAGGAGGAGTCCGAGTCGCCGCTCCCCTACACCCTGCGGGCGGGCCAGCGCTATGTGACACAGTCCGCCGTCGGCAGCTCCTACGTCGACAGGTCCTTCTTCTCCGCCACGCCACAGCCCGTGGTGCTGGGCCAGGAGAAGTACTACGAGATCCAGCTCGGCCACCGGCTCGCCTACGTCCGGGCGAACGACGTGGACCTGGTGGACGCCCCCGCAGGCAAGGCCGACCCGACCGGGCGATGACCTCGCGTGGAGCCCGGGGCCGCCGCTAGGCCGACAGTCTCACCCGGTCCCCCATCACCACGACGGGGTCGCGGTCCGGGTCGAGGGTGCGCAGGAGGAACTCCATGGCCTCCCTGGAGAGGCCGATGCAGGCCGAGGTGCCGCTGCCGTGGTCGAGGTGCAGCCAGATGCTGCCGCCCCTGCCGACGCCCCAGGGACGGGTGGGGTCGTTCGGCGGCGTGCCCCGCAGCCGGTTGTAGTCGATGGCGATGACGTAGTCGAAGTCGTGCTGGTGCGCCAGGTCCCAGTAGTGCGGGGGCGTGTAGGCGGCCTCGCCCCGGTCGTAGGAGAGCCGGGTGCCCGGGTCGGGGAGCACCCCACCCGCGTCGGTGACGGTGAACACGCCGACCGGGCTGCGTCCGTCGCCCGCGTAGTGGTCGGTGGTCCAGCCGTGCCGCCCGTTGTGGGCGGGCCAACTCCCCTCCGGACGCCAGCCGTCGGCCTCCCGGCTGTACAGCACGACCGTGGAGTCGGCCGAGTCCGCAGCCTCGCCGTACACGGCCACGACCTGGCCGGAGTCGGCGGGGATCGCCCCGTGCAGACGCTCTCCGATGCCGGGCAGCCCGGCCGGGTCACCGACCGGGACAGCCGGTCCCGGCCGCGCGGCGGGGCTCGCCCGGACGACCGCCGCGGGCGGCCCCGGTACGCCGCGCTTCGGGATGCCCCCGCACGCGCTCAGGGTCACCAGGACGATTCCGAAGGCCACCGCCGTCGCGGTCGCGATCGCGGCAGGACGCACGCTCTTGATGTGCACCCGGCCATCCTGGCATCACATACCGGAATATTGACCGAATTTAATGACATTCACGGCGTGTTGGACTACAACTCCTGGCCGGAAGGCAGCGGATTCCGACGGCCGCCACGGAAAACCGTTTGATTTCGACCACGCTCCGACGCGAACCTTTCACGGCTTGTCGCCACCTCCCCCGACACGAGCCGCTGGGACGCCATGCACATTCAAGATCTTCCGTACTCCGACCCGGGCGTGCCGGACGCGCGTTCTGGTCCCCGATTCCTGTGGTGGCTCGGGCGGAACCAGCTGGGCGGCCAGCTCAAGGCACTGGCCTGGGGCCTGCTGCACTTCGTGTCCGTCTCCGCTCTCCCGTTCTGTGTGGGCCTCGCCGTCCAGGCCGTCGTCGACCGCTCCGGCACCCGGCTGGCGCTGACGGGCGGTCTGCTGGTGCTGTGCGGTACGGCGATCGCCGTCGGCGACACCTTCCTGCACCGGGCCGCCGTCACCAACTGGATCACCGCGGCCGCCCGCGTCCAGCAACTGCTCGCCCGCAAGGCCACCCAGCTGGGCTCCGCGCTGACCCGGCGGGTGGCGGCCGGCGAGGTGGTCGCCGTCTCCACCGGTGACGTGGAGAAGATCGGCTGGTTCGTCGAGGCGGTCTCCCGCTTCACCGCGGCCGCGCTCACGGTCGTCGTGGTCGGCGTCGGCCTGCTCTTCTACCAGCCGGCCCTCGGCTGGGTGGTCGCCGTCGGCCTGCCCCTGGTGGCACTGGCCGTGCTGCCGCTGCTCCCCCGGGCGACCCGGCGCGCCGACTTCCAGCGCGCGAAGGCCGGCCGGGCCACCGAACTGGCCTCGGACACCGTCGCGGGGCTGCGGGTGCTGCGCGGTATCGGCGGCGAGGACCTTTTCCTCGACCGCTACCGCCGCGCCTCCCAGGAGGTACGGCACGCGGCCGTGCGCAGCGCCCGGATGTGGTCGCTGATCGCCGCCATCCAGGTGCTGGTCCCGGGGCTGCTGCTGATCGTCGTCGTCTGGCACGGCGTCCAGCTCGCCCGTCAGGGCCGCGTCACCGTCGGCGAACTGGTCACCGTCTACAGCGCGGTCATGATCCTCAACTACCCGTTGCAGCACTTCACCGAGATCGCCATGGCCTACTCCTTCTCACGTCCGTCGGCGAAACGGGCCGCGCGGGTGCTCTCCCTGGAGCGGGCCACCGACACCGGCGGCTCGCGCGCGGACACGGCGCCGGACGGCGATCTGTACGACCCGGCCACCGGGCTGCTCGCACCCGCGGGCCGGCTGACCGCCGTGGTCTGCGGCGACCCCGACACGGCCGGACGTCTCGCCGAACGGCTCGGCGGACACCCCTCCGAGGCCGGCATCTCCGTACTGCTCGGCGGCGTACCGCTCGACGAGCTGCCCCTGGATGCCGCCCGCACCGCGGTGCTCGTCCAGGACAAGGACCCGGTGCTGCTGTCCGGTTCACTGCGCGAACTGCTCGACGTGCCCGCCTCCGGAGCCGTACCGGCCGAGGACGCGCTGGCCGCCGCCCAGTGCGCGGACGTCCTGGACGCCCTGGCCCAGGGCTCCTTGGACATCACCGACCCGATGGACGCCCGGATCACCGAGCGGGGCCGGTCCCTGTCCGGCGGGCAGCGCCAGCGGCTCGCGCTGGCCCGCTCACTGATCACCGACCCCGAGGTGCTCGTCCTGGACGAGCCCACCTCCGCCGTCGACTCGCACACCGAGGCACGGATCGCGGAGGGGATCCGCGAGGTCCGGTCCGGCCGTACGACCGTGGTGTTCACCTCCTCGCCGCTGCTGCTGGACCGGGCCGACCGGGTCGTCCTCGTCCACGAGGACGAGGTCGTGGCGGTCGGCGTGCACCGCGAACTGGTGCGCACCGAGCCCCGGTACCGGACGGTGGTGACGCGGGAGACCGACGAGGAAGTGCTGGAAGAGAACGAAGTCGCGCTGCGAGGCCGGGCGCTGGAAGAGATCGAGGAGAGCGCATGATCGGCGTCGCGCCACCGGACTACGACCCGGCAGCCCCGACGACGGCCACCACCCTGCCCGTCGGCGCCACCGCGACCGTGCGCGCCTACGTGGCCGAACTGTTCCACCGGCACCGCCGGGCCTTCTTCCTCCTCATCGCGGTCAACACGGTGGCCGTGGTCGCCTCCATGGCCGGCCCGTACCTCCTCGGCGGTCTCGTCGAGCGGGTCTCCGACGGTGCCCGTGAGCTCCATCTGGGGCTGATCATCGGCCTGTTCGTGCTCGCCCTCGCCGTCCAGGCCGTCTTCGTGCGCGAGGTACGGCTGCGGGGTGCGATGCTCGGCGAGCGGATGCTGGCCGACCTGCGCGAGGACTTCCTCGTCCGCTCGGTCGGGCTGCCGCCGGGTGTCCTGGAGCGGGCCGGCACGGGTGACCTGCTGTCCCGGATCACCACCGACATCGACCGGCTCGCCAACGCCATGCGCGAGGCGGTACCGCAGCTGTCCATCGGCGTCGTCTGGGTCGTGCTGCTGCTCGGCGGGCTCGCCGTCACGGCCCCGCCGCTCGCGGCTACCGTGCTGCTCGCCCTGCCGATCCTGGTCGTGGTGTGCCGCTGGTACTTCAGGCGGGCGCCCTCCGGCTACCGCTCCGAGGCCGCCGGATACGCGTCCGTGGCCGCCGCGCTCGCGGAGTCCGTGGACGCCGGGCACACCATCGAGGCGCATCGCCTCGGCGCCCGGCGCATCGCCCTGTCCGAACGCCGGATCAAGGAGTGGACGGCCTGGGAGCGCTACACGTTGTGGCTGCGCTCGGTGCTCTTCCCGGCTCTCAACGCCACGCACACCGTGGTGCTCGGCTCGGTGCTGCTGATCGGCGGGACGTTCGTCCTGCACGGCTGGATCGACGTCGGTCAGCTGACGACGGGCGCGCTCATCGCCCAGATGCTCGTCGAGCCGATCAACCTGATCCTGCGCTGGTACGACGAGGTCCAGGTCGCCCAGGTGTCGCTGGCCCGGCTGGTCGGCGTGCGGGACATCGAGCCGGACGCCGGCGACGGCTCGCTGGCCCCCTCCGGCCGGGAGGTGCACGCGGACGAGGTCCGCTTCGGCTACCTGCAGGGCGTCGACGTGCTGCGCGAGGTCTCCCTGGAGGTCGCTCCCGGCACCCGGCTGGCCCTGGTCGGCCCCTCGGGCGCGGGCAAGTCCACCCTGGGCCGGCTGCTCGCCGGGATCTACGCGCCCCGGGACGGCCGGATCACCCTGGGCGGCGCGGAACTCTCCCGGATGACCGCCGAACGGGTACGTTCCCATGTCGCCCTCGTCAACCAGGAGCACCACGTCTTCGTGGGCTCCCTGCGCGACAACCTGCTGCTCGCCCGGACCGGCGCCGAGGACGCCGAGCTGTGGGCGGCCCTGGGCGCGGTGGACGCGGACGGCTGGGCGCGGGCCCTGGAGGAGGGCCTGGACACCGAGGTCGGCTCGGGCGGGCTGGCGCTGACCCCGGCGCAGGCCCAGCAGATCGCGCTGGCCCGGCTGGTGCTGGCCGACCCGCACACGCTGGTCCTGGACGAGGCGACCTCGCTCCTGGACCCGCGGGCGGCCCGCCATCTGGAGCGGTCCCTGGCCCGGGTCCTGGACGGCCGCACGGTGGTCGCCATCGCCCACCGGCTGCACACCGCCCATGACGCGGACGTCATCGCCGTGGTCGAGAACGGCCGGATCTGTGAGCTCGGCAGCCATGACGAGCTGGTGGCCGCCGACGGTGCCTACGCGGCCCTGTGGCGGTCGTGGCACGGGTGACCGGCCGCGGCACGGGGTGCGCGCCGCAGGTCGGGCCCCGTGCCGTTGCGCGGGTGCGAGCAGGGGTGGAAGGCTGGAGAGCGGCACCGGTTCGGGGACCGGCCCAGAACCGCAGGGTTCGCGCCGCGCACCCGTGCCGAGCATGACGGCGGCCCGCCCCGCGGACCGCGTCCTCACTCCCTGGAGGTAGCCGTGACCACCGCCGACGGATGGGGGGACGACGTCTACCAGCCCGACGGATCCGAGATCCGCGAGGACACGGGACTGCTCGACGTGGAGGACACGCTGGAGTCCGACGGCGTCAGCGATCCCCTGGACCGTGGCTGGTCCCCGCCCGAGCGGCCGTGGGCGGTGGAGCACACCGGGGTGACCGCGGCGGAGCGGCACCGGGGCGAGACCCTGGACCAGCGGCTCGCGGAGGAGCTGCCCGATCCGGCCGTCCCCGACGGCGACGGCATCGGCGACTGCCAGGGCAGCGACGGCGAGCTCCTGGACAACGAGGTCGGGGATCTGCGCTCCGGCCGGCTCGTGGCCCCGAACGAGGGGGCGCACGAGGACGACGAGAACGGCCTGGTCGCCACCGACATCGGCATCGACGGCGCCGGGGCCTCCGCCGAGGAGGCCGCGATGCACATCGTCGACGAGGACACCACCTACGGCTGAACCCTGCCGTCCCCGCCCGAACGCCCCGACCGCCCTGTTCGAGGAGCCGCCATGCAGCAGGACAAGCAGCCCGACTACCACCCCGTGGTCTTCCGCGACCGAGCCGCCGGCTACGCCTTCCTGACCCGGTCCACCGCGACCAGCGACCAGACCATCGAGTGGGACGACGGCCGGACCTACCCGGTGGTCGACGTGGAGATCTCCTCCGAGAGCCACCCCTTCTACACCGGCAAGGCCCGCACGGTGGACTCCGAGGGCCGTGTCGCCGCGTTCGAGCGCCGGTACGGGAGTGGCTCGGGGAAGGCCGGCTGACCCTCGGGGCACATCGCACCGGAGATCGGCCGACCGGCGGGACACAGCGGCCCCTAGGCCGGCCGGCGTCCGGGTCAGATCACGTTCAGAGCGGCCGCGCAGCCTATGCCGCCCAGCACCATGAACACCGGCATCAGCACCTTCAGCTCGACCCAGCTGCCCGCGCGGAACCGCATCGCCTTCGGCGGGCCCAGCGGGTACCAGCGCCTGCGGCCGATCGGGATGGGCCACAGGATCGGGCAGCCGGAGACCGTCAGCGCGTCCCCGATGTCGTGCACCAGCGCCCCCAGCACCACCGGCAGCCCCAGCCACAGGTACTCCTGGCCCGGCTGGGTGAACAGCCAGTCCGAACCGTTGCCGGGCTTGTCCAGGATTTCCGCCAGGATCCAGGCGCTGGTCGCCGCCAGCAGCCACACCAGGATGTCGCTGCTGGAGCCGCGCGCGGCCCGCCACAGCAGGCCCTCGATCGCCAGCACCATGTGCGCGAAGAGGATCGCCAGCACCGCCCAGCGGCCGCCCAGGATCGCCGCCGCCGAGCAGCCCCCGCCGATCAGCGCCGCCCACAGCCAGGTGTGGGTCAGTGTGCGGTGCCCGCCGTTGCGGCGCGGGTCGCCGGGCTTGCGGGTCGCCTTGTAGACGGCGTAGGAGAGCTTGTCGACGATCTCGCAGAGCCAGCGCGACAGCGGTCCGAAGGCGCGCGAGATGGTGGCCGCCTTGTGGTCGAGGTCGGGGGCGAGCGCGGCGCCGGCGCAGATCAGCGCCCCGACCAGCAGTACCGGCCAGGGCATCGGGTGTCCGCTCGCGGCGGCCGCCGCTCCGACGCCGAGCCAGGCGGCGGCTCCCGACAGTGAGTGTGCTGGTCCCATCATGGCCGTTGCCCGCCCCATTCCTCGTGTGCCGCTGTCCAGTTGACCGGGTGCGTTGACGCTCCGTCGGCGACACAGCGTAGCGGCCGTGATCTTCGTGCTCGAAGCCGATTCCCCCCTGAGCGGGTGGGCCAGGCAAGATGGGTCCGTGACCCTCATCGATCGACTGCCGCCGACCGCCGACCCCGACGCCCTGTACGAAGCCTTCGAGTCCTGGGCCGAGGAGCGTGGTCTCACGCTCTACCCCCACCAGGAGGAGGCGCTGATCGAGGCGGTCTCCGGGGCGAACGTGATCGTGTCGACCCCGACGGGCTCCGGCAAGAGCATGATCGCCGCGGGTGCGCACTTCGCCGCGCTGGCCCGGGACGAGGTCACCTTCTACACGGCTCCGATCAAGGCGCTGGTGTCGGAGAAGTTCTTCGAGCTGTGCAAGCTCTTCGGCACCGAGAACGTCGGCATGCTCACCGGCGACGCCTCCGTGAACTCGGACGCGCCCGTCATCTGCTGCACCGCCGAGGTGCTCGCCTCCATCGCCCTGCGCGACGGCAGGCAGGCGGACGTCGGCCAGGTCGTCATGGACGAGTTCCACTTCTACGCGGAGGGCGACCGCGGCTGGGCCTGGCAGATCCCGCTCCTCGAACTGCCCCAGGCCCAGTTCATCCTGATGTCGGCCACGCTCGGCGACGTCTCCTTCTTCGAGAAGGACCTCACCCGCCGTACCGGCCGCCCGACGTCGGTGGTCCGCTCGGCGACCCGCCCGGTGCCGCTGTCCTACGAGTACAAGTTCACCCCGCTCACCGAGACCCTCACCGAGCTGCTGGAGACCAAGCAGGCGCCGGTGTACATCGTGCACTTCACACAGGCGCAGGCGGTGGAGCGGGCGCAGGCGCTGATGAGCATCAACATGTGCTCGAAGGAGGAGAAGGAGCAGATCGCCGAGCTGATCGGCAACTTCCGCTTCACCACCAAGTTCGGCCGCAACCTCTCCCGTTACGTCCGGCACGGCATCGGTGTCCACCACGCCGGCATGCTGCCCAAGTACCGGCGTCTGGTGGAGAAGCTGGCGCAGGCCGGTCTGCTGAAGGTCATCTGCGGCACCGACACCCTGGGCGTGGGCGTCAACGTGCCCATTCGCACGGTCCTGTTCACCGCCCTCACCAAGTACGACGGCAACCGTGTGCGCACCCTGCGCGCCCGTGAGTTCCACCAGATCGCCGGCCGGGCGGGCCGCGCGGGCTTCGACACGGCCGGGCTGGTCGTCGCACAGGCGCCCGAGCACGTCATCGAGAACGAGAAGGCGCTCGCGAAGGCGGGGGACGACCCGAAGAAGCGGCGCAAGGTGGTGCGCAAGAAGGCGCCGGAGGGCTTCGTCGGCTGGACGGAGAACACGTTCGAGAAGCTGATCGCGTCCGAGCCGGAACCGCTGACGTCGCGTTTCCGGGTGACGCACACGATGCTGCTGTCGGTGATCGCCCGCCCGGGCAACGCCTTCGAGGCGATGCGCCATCTGCTGGAGGACAACCACGAGCCGCGCAAGCAGCAGCTGCGGCACATCCGCCGGGCGATCGCGATCTACCGCTCGCTGGTGGACGGCGGCATCGTCGAGAAGCTGGACACGCCGGACCCCACCGGCCGTATCGTCCGCCTCACGGTCGACCTCCAGCAGGACTTCGCGCTCAACCAGCCGCTGTCCACATTCGCCCTCGCCGCGTTCGAACTCCTCGACCCCGAGTCGCCGTCCTACGCCCTCGACATGGTGTCCGTCGTCGAGTCCACGCTGGACGACCCGCGCCAGATCCTCGTCGCCCAGCTGAACAAGGCGAAGGGTGAGGCCGTGGCCGCGATGAAGGCGGACGGCGTCGAGTACGAGGAGCGCATGGAGCGGCTCCAGGACGTCAGCTACCCGAAGCCCCTGGAAGAGCTGCTCTTCCACGCGTACAACACGTACCGCAAGAGCCACCCCTGGGTCGGCGACCACCCGCTGTCGCCCAAGTCCGTGATCCGGGACATGTACGAACGGGCGATGTCCTTCACGGAGTTGGTGTCCTTCTACGAGCTGGCCCGCACCGAGGGCATCGTGCTGCGCTACCTGGCGAGCGCGTACAAGGCCCTTGACCACAACATCCCGGACGATCTCAAGTCCGAGGACCTGCAGGACCTGATCGAGTGGCTGGGCGAGATGGTCCGCCAGGTCGACTCCAGCCTGCTGGACGAGTGGGAGCAGCTCGCCAACCCGGAGGAGATGACCGCCGAGGAGGCCCGGGAGAAGGCCGACGAGGTCAAGCCGGTCACCGCCAACGCGCGCGCCTTCCGGGTCCTGGTCCGCAACGCGATGTTCCGGCGTGTGGAGCTGGCCGCCCTCGACCAGGTCGACGAACTGGGCGAGATGGACGCGGAGTCCGGCTGGGACGCCGACGCCTGGGGCGAGGCCATGGACAAGTACTGGGACGAGTACGAGGACCTGGGCACCGGCCCCAACGCCCGTGGCCCCAAGCTGCTCGTGATCCAGGAGGAGCCGCAGAACGGGCTGTGGCGCGTCCGCCAGATCTTCGACGACCCGAACGGCGACCACGACTGGGGCATCAGCGCGGAGATCGACCTGACGGCCTCCGACGCCGAGGGCCGTGCGATCGTCCGTGTCACCGATGTCGGCCAGCTCTGATCCGGCCGGCTCGGCCCCGGCCTGCTCTGACCACAGGAGAACCTCATCCATGACGAACCCGGCCGAGAGACTGGTCGACCTGCTCGACCTGGAGCAGATCGAGGTCAACATCTTCCGGGGCCGCAGCCCCCAGGAGTCCCTCCAGCGGGTCTTCGGCGGCCAGGTGGCGGGCCAGGCGCTGGTCGCCGCCAGCCGCACCACGGAGGGCGACCGTCCGGTGCACTCGCTGCACGCGTACTTCCTGCGCCCGGGCCGGCCGGGCGTGCCCATCGTGTACCAGGTCGAACGAGTCCGGGACGGGCGGTCGTTCACGACGCGCCGGGTCACCGCCGTGCAGCAGGGCCGCACGATCTTCAATCTGACCGCCTCCTTCCACAAGCCTGAGGTGGGAGCTTTCGAGCACCAGCTGCCGCAGTTCCGCGAGGTGCCCCACCCGGAGTCGCTGCCGACGCTCGCGGAGGAGATCCGCAAGCACCTGGGAGAGCTGCCCGAGCAACTGGAGCGGATGGCGCGCCGCCAGCCCTTCGACATCCGCTATGTCGACCGCCTGCGCTGGCACCCCGAGGAGATCGCGGGCGCCGAGCCGCGCAGCGCGGTGTGGATGCGCGCGGTCGGCCCGCTGGGCGACGATCCCCTGGTGCACACCTGTGCGCTCACCTACGCCAGCGACATGACCCTCCTGGACGCGGTCCGCGTCCCCGTCGAACCGCTGTGGGGGCAGCGGAACTTCGACATCGCCTCACTGGACCACGCCATGTGGTTCCACCGGCCGTTCCGCGCGGACGAGTGGTTCCTGTACGAGCAGGAGTCCCCCATCGCCACGGGTGGGCTGGGCCTGGCCCGCGGGCGGGTCTACGACCTGGAGGGGCGACTGCTGGTGTCGGTCGTCCAGGAGGGGCTGTTCAGGGCGCTCTAGCCGACGGGGTCCGGGTCCGTCAGCGGGCGCGGCGGGGGCTTCTGCGAAGCAGCCAGCCGCGCAGACCTCGCGAGTGTTCCGGCTGGGCGGGCGCGTGCGGGAGCCTCGGCCCCACGGTCGCGGCGAGCCGAGATGGTGCGGCGGGGCGGGGGGCCGGCCGGAGTGCGCGGGCTTCCGCCACTTCCCGTGCCAGGTCGTTGCGGAACCAGTCGAGCTCGTCCGGGTCGTCCGCCGTCATGAGCTCCTCGGCGAGCTGCGCGGCGGGCGAGCCGGGTGCGCCGTGGGCGGGCGGGGCCGCACGGAGAGCTGCCACGTATGCACGTTCGTGAGGGTCCGTCAGAAGGTCGTCGATCTCGGCGGGGTCCAGGAAGCCGGCCACCACCCCGGCCCGCTGCCACGGCCCGTCCGCCTGCCTCAGCAGGAATCCGCAGTGCCGTCCGCGCCAGTTGCGGGCCCGCTGGTCCGCTCCCGCCCTCAGACGCTCACGCAGTTCCTCGGGTGTACGGCCGGTGAGCAGCCGCGTGTTCTTCTCGTCGGCCGCGAACCGCCGCAGTTCCTCGGCCAGATAGAGCCAGACCACGGCACGGTAGCGGTTCGGGTACCACTTCACGGGGGTCACCAGGCCGAGTTTCGCGAAGCGGGTGAACCTGCCCGAGGGGATCTCCATCAGGGCCGCACCCTCGGTCGTACCGACGACTTTCACGCTTTCGCGCAGGGAGCCGGTATGGGTACGGAGCCGCTCGATCTCGGTGCGGGGGACGCGGCGGCCTCCGCCGCCTCCCTCGTCGGGTACTGTGCGGATCCGGCCGAGATGCACCGCAAGGTCGAACTCGCCTCGCTTGAGGCCCAGTTCACGGGCCGCGCGACTGAACGCACAGGACAGCGGGCGGGCTTGAGTGAGCGTGGTGGTGCCGGACATGGTCGGTCTCCCCCGTGGAGTGGGTGGCTCGCGCCCGGTGCGCTCGCCGTGGAAAAGACCGTATCCGCTCCGGCGAATCTCGTGGCGGGCCTGTGGATAACTCTGCGCCGGGGTGCGAATCCACAGGTCAGAGGTCTATCGCGGAGGATCGCTCCGGTTGCCGGGCGTCCACGCCGAGGTGTTCGCCGACCCGGTTGACGAGCAGCGTCATCTCGTAGGCGATCTGGCCGATGTCGGCCTCCGCCGAGCTGAGCACGCACAGGCAACTGCCGGTTCCGGCGGCGGTGACGAACAGGACCGCGTCGTCGTACTCGATCATCGTCTGGCGGACCTGGCCCGCGCCGAAGTGGCGTCCTGAGCCCTTGGCCAGGCTGTGCAGCCCGGAGGCGACGGCGGCCAGATGCTCCGCGTCCTCCCGGCGAAGGCCTGTACTCGCTCCCGTGACCAGTCCGTCGTTCGACAGGACCAGCGCGTGCCGCACGTGCTCCACGCGCTCGGTCAGGTCGTCGAGCAGCCAGCCGAGTCCCTGGTTCTGCGCCATGTCGTAACGTCTCCCCGTGTGCCGTCTCCCCCTGGCTGGAGGATCTCCCCGCCAGCCTTCCCCACCTCCGGCGTCCGGGCAAGGAGGATGGGGACATGGCACAGAAGATGACCGACGAGGAATGGCGGGCGTTCGTCTCGGACGGCACCCGCACCGGCAAGCTCTCCACCGTCAACGCAGATGGCAGCCCGCATGTGGCTCCCATCTGGTTCCTGCTGGAGGGCGAGGAGCTGGTCTTCAACACCGGCAAGGACACGGTCAAAGGGCGCAATCTCACCCGTGACGGGCGTGTCGCCCTCTGTGTGGACGACGACCGGCCCCCCTTCCACTTCGTGGTGCTGAACGGGCGCGCGCGGCTGTCGGAGGACCTGGGCGAGCTGCGTGATTCCGCCACCCGGATCGCGGCTCGTTACATGGGCGAGGAACGCGCGGAGGAGTTCGGCGCCCGCAACGGCGTCCCGGGCGAGCTGCTGGTCCGGGTCACCGTGGAGAAGGTGGTGGCGCTCAAGGACCTCACGGGCTGAGGTTCAGCCCACCGAGTCGAGGAGCCGGGCGGTGTGCATCCGCCCGGCGTACTCGACGAGCCGGATCAGCACCTCCTTGCCGGAGTCCCGGTCGCGGGCGTCGCACAGGACCACGGGCGTGCCCTGGTCCAGGTCGAGGGCGCGGGAGACGTCGTGGGCACCGTAGGTGCGCGCGCCGGTGAAGCAGTTGACGGCGACGACGAACGGGATGTGCCGGTGTTCGAAGTAGTCGACCGCCGGGAAGCAGTCCTCGAGGCGCCGGGTGTCGGCGAGGACGACGGCGCCGAGGGCTCCTTGCGACAGCTCGTCCCAGAGAAACCAGAAGCGGTCCTGGCCCGGGGTGCCGAAGAGGTACAGCGAGAGCCCGGAGCGGATGGTGATACGCCCGAAGTCCATGGCGACGGTGGTGGTGACCTTCTGGTCCACGCCGTCCGTGTCGTCCACCAACTGGCCGGCCTCGCTGAGCATTTCCTCGGTGCGCAGCGGCCGGATCTCGCTGACGGCGCCGACCAGGGTCGTCTTGCCGACGCCGAAGCCGCCGGCGACCAATATCTTGAGCGCCATGGCCGCCGTGTCGTCGGCGGCGGGCTCGGAGTGCTCGGAGACCATGATCACTTCTCTCGGGAGGGCCGGCTTCGGTCGACGTCGGGACGCTCGCGGTGCCGCTCGGGGTATTCGGGACGCCGCTCGGGCCACGAAGCCAGCATCATGACAACTGCCGCCTCTTCGCGGGCGGTTGGACCGGAACGCATCTGTTGTGACCGGCTCGGGCCCGGTTGGTTCCGAATACTCATCTACAGCGCCCGCAATCCCTCGATGACCTCGCGCAGAATCCGTTCATCGGGGAGCTGGGCCGGTGGCACCGGGCGGCTCACGGTGACGCTGCCCAGTTCCAGCAGGTCGCCCAGGAGCACCCGGACCACGCCCACCGGCAGGTCGGCGCCGGCGGCGAGTTCGGCGACGGACTGTGTCTCCACCCGGCACAGGTCGATCAGCGCCCGGTGTTCGGGGCCCAGGGCGGTGTCGTCGTCGACGCCGGGCGCGCCCGGGTCGAGGGTGACCAGGGCGATCAGGTCGAACCGCACCCCGGTGGGGCCGGGTTTGGTACGGCCGCCGGTCATGGCGTAGGGACGGACCAGGGGCCCGGCCTCGCTGTCGTACCACTGGCTGCCCGGCTCGCGCGGGGCGCCGGTCGTGTACTCGCTCATCGGTGGGGGTCTTCCGGCTCATCCGGCGGCGGGTGGCCGCGCGGCGATGCGCGGCGCCGTGTAGAGGTGTTCGCCGACACGCTTGACCAGGCGTGCCATCTCGTAGGCGACCAGGCCGATGTCGGCGGTCACGGCGGTGAGCAGGGCGAGGCAGGAGCCGTCGCCCGCGGCGGCCACGAAGAGGAAGGCATCGTCCATCTCGACCATGGTCTGGCGCACCCCGCCCGCCCCGAAGTGCCGTCCGGCGCCCTTGGCGAGGCTGTTGAAGCCGGAGGCGACGGCGGCGAGGTGTTCGGCGTCCTCACGCCTGAGGTCGGTCGACGCGCCGACGGCGAGGCCGTCGTTGGACAGCACGACGGCGTGCCGTACCTCGGTGACGCGCAGCACCAAGTCGTCCAGCAGCCAGTCGAGTTCGCCGGAGTGCCGGTCCGTCCTCGTGCTCGGGTCCTGGATCATGCGCGGTCTCCTTCGGTGCTGTCGGTGCCCTGGTCGGGTTCCGGGGCGGCTCCGCGGCCGGGTTGCCTGCCGCCGCCGCGCGCCCAGCCCTCGCGGTAGGCCGCCATGCGGTCGCGGACGAGTTCGGGGGTGCGTTCGTCGCGCCGACGGGCCGGTGCGGGCTCCTCGGCGCGTGGATCGCGCAGTTGGGGGGCGAGGCTCGCCTGCCGCACCCGGCGTGGGAGGTCGGCGTCCAGGGACTCGGAGTCGTGCGGTGGGCGGTGCGGCCTCAAGGCGGTGACTCCGGGAGGCGGCGGCTCGGGCGCCGGCTGCGGGGACGGGTGGGCGGTGACGGCGAGGGCGGGCCGTTGGGCGGGGGCGGCCTCCGGGAGCGCCGCGCCGGGCACGCGCGCGTACTCGCGTTCCGGTGCCGGCTCGGCTTCGGCCGTCGGCGGGCCGGAACGTTCCGCCGGGCCGCCGTGCAGCAGGGCCTTCGGCAGCAGGACCACAGCGGTGGTGCCGCCGTACGGGGAGGTGCGCAGGTGCACCTTGATGCCGTGCCGGGCGGCGAGCCTGCTGACCACGAAGAGGCCGAGCCGGTCGCTGTCGAACAGGTCGAGGGCCTCGGACTGCTCGATGCGCCGGTTGGCCTCGGCGAGGGTCTCCTGGCCCATGCCCAGGCCGCGGTCCTCGACCTCCAGGGCGTAGCCGTTGCCGACGGGTTCCCCGGTGACGCGCACGCGCGTGTGCGGCGGCGAGAACTGGGCGGCGTTCTCCACGACCTCGGCGAGCAGATGGGTGAGGTCGGCCACGGCCGTGCCGATGACGGCCGCCTCGGGGAGCTGCCGTACCTCCACGCGCGCGTAGTCCTCGACTTCCGACACGGCGGCCCGTACGACGTTGGTCAGGGACACCGGCATGCGCCAGGCCCGGCCGGGGGCCGCTCCGGAGAGGATGATCAGGCTCTCCGCGTGGCGGCGCATGCGGGTGGTGAGGTGGTCCAGGCGGAAGAGGTCGCTCAGTTCGTTGGGGTCGTCGGAGCGGCGTTCCATGCTGTCGAGCAGGCTCAGCTGGCGGTGGACGAGGATCTGGCTGCGCCGGGCGAGGTTGACGAAGACCCCCGAGATGCCGCTGGCGAGTTCGGCGCGTTCCACGGCAGCGCGCAGGGCGGCGCGGTGCACGGTGCCGAGGGCCTCGGCGACCTGCCCGGTCTCGTCCTCGGCGGGCGGCCCGGGAGGTGCCTCGGCGCGGACGTCGATCTCCTCTCCGGCCCGCAGCCTGCGCATCGCCTCGGGAAGTTTGCGGCGGGCGATCTCCAGGGCGGTGTTGCGCAGGCTCACCAGCTCGACCACGAGGGCGCGTCCGATGCGGACGGAGATGACGAGCGAGGCGGCCACGGCGAGGAGGCCGAAGAGGACGGCGGCCCCGGCCGGGCTCAGCAGGCCGCGGGCGAACGGGTCGGCCCGGCCCGCGACCGCGCGTGCCGTGTCGGCCTGGACGGTCCGCATGCCGTCCTGCACGCGCGCGTGAGCGGTGTTCCAGTCGGTTTCCGGGGCCGCGTCGAGCGCCTTGGTCCCGGGCCGGCTCGCGAGGATTCTGTCCTCGGCGGCGCCCAGCGCGGTGTAGGCGTCGCCGCCTGCGAGCCGGCGCCAGGCGGTGCGCTGTGCGCCGGGCAGATCGGCCACGGCCGCATCGGTGAAGGCACGGCGGGTGTCGACGGCTCCGGTGAACAGCCGCAACCGCGTGCCGTCGAGGCCGCCGGTCAGCCGGGCGCCGGCGAGGACCGCGTCCTCCTGGGCCAACGCTTCTCCCGCGCGGGAGAATTCGAGCAGCACGCGCGCGTCGGAGCCCATGTCGTCGGCCTGGATGCCGGTGAGTGCGCCGTCCACGGCGAAGGCCGTGGCGATGGTCTGCGTGTACCGCCCGAAGGCCTCGTCCCAGCGAACGCTGTGGTTCTGCATCGCCGTCCGCAGGGTGCTCAGGTGCTCGGCACCGGTGACGAAGGTCTCCAGTCGCTGGGCTACACCGGAGGGCAGTTCCTCGCTGTCGGCGACGGTGCTGCCCCTGCCGAGCCGCAACGCGGCCACGGCCTGGTCCGTACGGGCACCGAGTGTCTTGAGATCCCCGGCCTGTTCGGCGGAGGGGTCGGTCGCGTACCGGACCGCGGCGGCGCGCTCCGCCTGGAGCGCGGCCACGGCGGCGGTGACCGGGGTCCGCAAGGCGGCGTCGACGCGCTGGGACTGGCGCAGCCGGGAGACGTCCTGTGCCGTGGTGACGGTGGCGTACGCCCACAGGGCGAGCAGGGACATGACCGGCACCATGAGCAGGCAGACGACCTTGGCCCGCACGGTCCGGGGCCGGATCCGCCAGCCTCCCGTGCTCGTAGGCGCGTTGTCCGGCGCGCTGCCGTCGAGGTCGTCGACCGGTTCGTCGGCGGGTGGACCGGCGTGCGCGCGGCGGCCGCGCCGCGGCTGCGGGGACGCTGTCTCCGGGCCTGCTGTGGGGGTCCTACGGGGTGTACGCATGGCCTCCTCGCTCGGGAGTGGGTCGGGGCGCCGAGGGCCGGAACGGGTCAGCGGGTGGCGGGCGTGACGGGCCGCTGGGCCGAGGCGGAAGCCTCGCGCTCCCCGGCCGTGGGCGAGAGCGCGACGAAGGCCGAGGTGAGGAACAGATAGGACCCGAGGCCGACGGCGAGGGGGAAGATGAACTGCATCGCCGTGGCCCCGGGCAGGGGGGTGCCGGAGGGCGTGACGTGCACGCTGACCGCGAACATGCCGGTGTAGTGCATGCTGCTGACGGCCGCCCCCATGACCAGGGAGGCGAGGGTGACGGCGACGGTCGACCTGATGTTGAGCGCCGCCCACAGGGCCGCGGTCGCCGCGACCACGGCGATGAGCACGGAGAGCCCGACGAGCATCGGGTCGTAGTGCACGTCTCCGTGCAGCCGGACGGCCGCCATGCCGAGGTAGTGCATGCTGGCGACGCCGAGTCCGGTGGTGAGTCCGCCCAGCAGGAGCGCGCGGTTGCGGTCGCGGCTGTAGCCGACGGCGAAGACGCCGGCGCTGACCACGACCACGGCGACGAGCAGGCTGAGGATGGTCAGCGGCACGTCGTAACGGATGTCGGTGCCGTTGACGCTGAAGCCGAGCATGGCCACGAAGTGCATGGTCCAGATGCCGGTGCCGAGCGCGGAGGCCGCCGTGAACAGCCAGTTGCGGCGCGAGCGGCCGGTGCTGCCGAGCGCACGGACGGTGCAGCGCAGCCCCAGTGCGGCGCCTATGCACGCCATGGCGTACGACAGCACGGGGGTCAGCCACCCGAAGGTGGCGTGGTCCAAGTGTCCCATGGCCCAGGGACGCTAGGGGGCACGAGCGCACAAAGGGGGCGCATTTCGAAAGGTGTTGCAATATGACTCAGAGATGCGCCAAAACGATCGCGTCCGGCTCGAACGTGCGCGCAGGGATGTCCTCCGCGGCGGTGAGGAATCATGCGGTGCATGAGCGATGACCACACACATGTCCAGGAGTTCTTCACCGTGCGGGCGGCCGAGTGGGACAGCAGGTTCCCCGACGACGGTCCCGCGTACGCGGCCGCCGTGACCGAGTTGGGGCTGCGCTCGGGTGACCGGGTGCTCGACGCGGGCTGCGGCACGGGGCGTGCGCTGCCGCCGCTGCGCGCGGCCGTGGGGCCGTCGGGCGCGGTCCTCGGCATGGACCTGACCCCGGCGATGCTCCAGGCCGCGGTGCGGGCCGGCCGGGACCGTGACGGGCGGTTGCTGCTCGCCGACGTCGCCGCGCTGCCGGTGCGGTCGCAGTCCCTCGACGCTGTGTTCGCCGCGGGGCTGATAGCCCATCTGCCCCGGCCTGCGGAGAATCTGCGGGAGTTGGCGCGGGTGGTCCGCCCCGGCGGCACGCTCGCCCTGTTCCACCCGATCGGCCGGGCCGCTCTGGCGGCGCGCCAGGGACGGCAGATCACCCCGGGCGACCTGCGCGCGGAGGGCAACCTCGGCCCGTTGCTGGCCGGTTCGGGCTGGCGCATGACGTCGTACGTGGACGAGGACGCCCGGTTCCTCGCGCTGGCGGTCCGCGGACGCTAGCCGACGATGGCCGCCGCGAAGGCGTCGGGGTTGTCGAGCATCACGTTGACGGGATCCGAACCGCGCCGCAGGCCCACGGCGCTGCGGTGCAGTGCGCGCGGGTCGGCGAGCCGCATGGTCGCCGCCCAAAGGGGACCCACCTTGTCGAGCACGCGCGCGTAGGCGCCGTGGACGAACTCGTCCTCTTCGTGGGCGGCGATCGCACTGCTGCCCGCGGCCGAGGGCGGAAACGCGTCCAGGTTCTGAGCGCGACATCACCGACGAGAACCGCTGGTTCACGGTGCTCGCCTTCATCGGGCACCTGGAGGAGCCCTCGAGCTTCTTCTACGACGGTGACCGGCCGGTGCGCGCCGAGGAGCTGGACGACCCGTTCCGACGCGGCATCCTGACCATCGCGCGCGCCACGAGCCGTGCCGAACTCGCCTGGCTGCGCGCCACCGTCGCCTCGCTGGAAGCCGAGGCCGGCTGAGCCGTCCCGGCGGCGCCCTCTTTTGTTGCCTGGGCTTCAACCCTACGTTCGATGGAGGAAGCCGAACGTTCGGATGAGACGGACAGCAGGGGGAAGGTGGCCGGCGTGTTCGACCGGATCCGCAGGTACGCAGGCAGATTTCGTGGCGCAGGGGACGGGGAGGTGCCGCAGCGGCGTGAACAGCGTGCGCACAACTTGTTCGAGGCCGCGGCCGCCCATGTCACGGCCCGCGCTGAGGACGACCAGGACCGGATCGACGAAGTGGCCGGCTGGGTGTCGCCGGAGGCGTTGTCGTTCGGGGTGAGCGAGCTGGCGTGCCGGGCCGTCGTCGCGCTGGCGCGGGAGCGCGACGAGTCGCCGCAGACGGTGGCGCGTGACCTTCTGGGACTGCCCGTCGTGTGAACCTTCGGTGCCCGCCCGGGCCGATTCGTCCCCGTCCCTGTGGAAAGCTGCAGCTCCGCGTGTGGTGCTGGTCGTGACAACGGCCTTCCCCTCGCACTAGGGTGCGCGCCGTTGGACGAACGACTGGGGAGGCAGGGATGGCTGGGACGGACGAGGAGGCCGTCGCCGCCGCGGACGAGGCGCTGTACGTGCTCACGGCGGTGCTGCTGACGCCGGCGAAGTTTCCGAGCGTGCTGGGCGACGACTATCCGGAGGCGTGCGCGGCGCTGGAGCTGGCGCCACGCGCCGACGGGTACGGCCTGGTGCTCGGCCAGGACGGCGAAGGGGCGCGTTGGACGGTCGTCATCGACGACGTCTCGCTGGTCGCCGTCGCGATCGCGTCCTGGGACTGCGGGATGGAGTACGACCTGTCGCCGGACGAGCGCACGGTGGTCGCCGCCCTGCCCGGCTGGCCGCTGGCGGTCGCCGTGGCGGCTCCCAACGTGCCCGCGCCGCACGACCCCGGCCCGGAGGTCGCGGACCGGGCCCCGCTGACGCCGCCGGACACCAGTTCCTGGGGCGCGGCGCAGCGACGGCTGGGCGCGGACGAGATCGCCCTGCAGTGGGCGATCTGGCGGGAGCAGATCAGCGACGACCATTTCCCGGCACCGGCGGCGGCCGAAACGTCAGCAGCCTCCGCGGAGGACGCCGAGGAGGCCCCGCAGGACGCCGAGCCGGCCCCGAAGGGGCACGTCGGGGTCCGGCGGGTCCTGGCCGAGGCATGGGCCTACGTGGACACGCCTCCGCCGCTGGGCCGGGTCCGCTCGTCGTTCGCCCCGGGTGACGCCCGTACGCTGCGTGCCGACGGGCCCGGCTGGTCGATCGTGGCCCGCACCGACGACATCGCGTTCGTGCTGCTCGACGAGGAGCCCGGCGAGGTTCTGCCCGTGGGCCGGGGTCCCGAGCTCCCCGGCCTCCTGGAAGCCCTCGACAAGATGGCCGTACGGCCCCTGTGAGCCGTCCCGGGCCGCATCCCGCCAGTCGGGGGCGCGGCCCCGGGACAGTGACTCAGTGGCCGATCTCCTTGCGCGTGACCCGGCGCAGCCTGCGCCGCTGCGAGGGGTCGAGGGTGAGGTACGCGGCCACCGGGACGCCCACCACGATCAGGAACGTCACCCACCAGGGCAGCCATATCAGCAGGATGAGCCCGACCGCCACACCCCCTGCGGCGATCTTCGCGTTCTTCGACATCAGCGTCGCCTCCTTCGCGGCCATTGCCGCTCTCTGATCTGAAAACGGGCCCGCGCCTCCCGCGGTTCCGGACCGCGACCCTGAGACATCCCTGACGAGCGACCCTTACTGGCCCCTGAGGGCCGAGTCGAACAGATTGTGAAGCAGGTCTGCCTTCAGCGTAGTCATTCCCGGCCGGCCAGCGGTCCACCACCCCGAGGCCGAAAACGGATGATCCGCCGAGTGGCGGTCGCCCTCCGTTCACCGACTGGTCGAGCGGCGTTCCTGGTGAGGCCCAACTCTGGCCGCTGCCAACGTACTTGCCACCAGGAGGCCCGATGTCCCCGCACGCCACCGGCAGTCGCCGCGTCCACCGTTCCGTCGTGACGGGCCTGCCCCTGGCCCTGGCCGCCGCCCTCGTGGCGGCGGGCACGGCCACCGCCTCGCCGTCCGGCGAGGCGCAGGTCGTCCGCACGGCGACCCTCGGCGACATCCCGCTCGGCACCTTCAGCAACGCGCTGCTGCCGGGCAGTGTGGACAACGACCGGGGTATCGACCTCGGCGGCATCGGCAGCGACATCTACCCGGCCGGCCGCAAGGGCGAATACTGGACGGTCACCGACCGCGGCCCCAACGGCCAGATCAAGGTCGACGGCAAGAAGCGACGCACGTTCCCGGTGCCCGGTTTCGACCCGGCGATCGTGAAGGTCCGGGTCGCCGGTGACCGCCTCGATGTGATCGACGCGATCCCGATCACCACCTCCTCGGGCAAGGCCGTCACCGGGCTGTCCAACCAGGCAGGCCGGGACGAGGCGCCGTACTCCTACGACGCCAAGACCCCGCTGTCGTACAACCCGAACGGTCTGGACACCGAGGGCATCGTGCGCGCGGCGGACGGATCCTTCTGGGTCGTCGACGAGTACGGGCCGTCGCTGGTGCACGTCTCCGCGCGCGGGAAGGTGCTGACCCGTTACGTGCCCAAGGGGCTGAACCTCACCGGCGCCGACTACCCCGTGGTGGAGGCGCTGCCGTCCGTCTTCCTGCACCGGAAGATCAACCGCGGCTTCGAGGGCCTCGCCCTGCTGCCCGACGGTGATCTCGTGATGGCCCTGCAGAGCCCGCTCTCCCTGCCGGACGGAGACGCGGGGGACGCCTCTCGCACGACCCGTCTGCTGCGGTTCTCGCCCCGCAAGCAGGCGGTCACGGCCGAGTACGCCTACCGGTTCGACCCGGTGAACGTGGTGGACCCGAGCGAGGACGACACGTCCGAGCTGAAGATCTCGTCGATCGTGGCCGTGGGCGGTGACCGACTGCTGGTCGAGGAGCGCACCGACAAGGCGGCGCGGCTGGAGTCGGTGAAGCTGGACCGCAGGTCGAACATCCTCGGCGGCGCCTACGACGACGCCACCACCTCTCCGTCGCTGGAGCAGCTGGAGGACCCGGCCGCCGCCGGTGTGCCGGTGCTCGACAAGCGTCTCGTAGTCGACCTGAACACGGTGACCGGGGTGCCGCTGAAGATCGAGGGCATCGCGCGCGTGGACCACGACACGCTCGCCCTGATCAACGACAACGACTTCGGGATGACCGACGGGACGGGCGCCTTCGACGCACAGGGCCGCCTGGTCGACAGCGGTATCGAGACGACCCTGGTGTACGTCCGGCTGTCCAAGGGGCTGTAGTCAGCCCAGCAGCGAGGGCAGCAGAGAGTCCAGACCGCTCGGGAAGTCGCTCGGGAACTCGCTGGGGAGTTCCGAAGGCAGCACCGAGGGCAGTCCGCTCGGCAGCCGCGAGGGCAGGCTGCTGGGCAGCTCGGTCGGGAGGCTGAAGGAGGGCCCGGGCGAGCCGGAGGTGCTCGGGCTGCTCATGGTCGGCTTCTTGCCGGGTGAGCCGTCGCCGCCGGACGCCATCAGGACGACGACGGCGACGGCCACGGCGGCCACCAGCAGGGCGAGCACGGCGAACAGCGGGCCCCTGCGCCGGCGGGGCGGCTCCGGGGGCGGAGGGTGCCAGCCGACGGCGGTGGGCGGATCGTAGTCCCCGGGCGGCGCGCCGAAACCACCGTGCGGGGGTTGCTCGCGTCCGTCGTCCGGGGGCGGCCCGAAGCCGGCCTGCCGATGCGCCCCGTAGCCGGTGTCCGAGGGCAACCCGTAGCCGTCGTCCGGGGGCGCCCCGAAACCCCCGCCGGGAGGCGGACCGAAGCCGCCGCCCGCCGGTGGTCCGAATCCGCCGTGCGGAGGCGGGTCGTAGCCTCCGTCCGGGGGCGGGGTGCCATCCGGCGGGCCGGGCGGGCGGGGCGGTACGGGCGGCATGGCCATACCGTCAAGAGTCACCGCGTACCGGTCATCGCGCGAGCCCTGCACGGGAGTTGATACGGACTCATACCCTGGACCGCATGATTCCGGAGCATTTCCCACGAGAACCGGCCATCCGGATACAGGTAGCGACACGCGCGCGTGAGGGCTTCCGCTGCGAAAGCGGCCCCCACGCGCGCGTGCGTGTTCAGCCCCGGGCGCCGAGCAGGTGGTCCATCGCCAGCTGGTCGAGCTGCTCGAAGGCCATCCCGCGTGCGGCGGCCGCGTCCGCGTCGAACTCCTCGAAGGCCGCGCGGTCGGCGAGGAGCGCCTGGAGGCCGTCCGCGGCGGTCGGCTGGGCCAGCTGGTCCAGGCGGGAGGCGCGCAGGGCCTCCTGGACCTCCGGGTCCGCACGGAAGGCGGCCGCGCGCTCCTTGAGGATCAGGTAGTTGCGCATGCAGCCGGCGGCCGACGCCCACACGCCGTCGAAGTCCTCGGTCCGCGGCGGCTTGAAGTCGAAGTGCTTCGGGCCCTCGTAACCGGCGCTCTCCAGCAGGTCGACCAGCCAGAAGGCGGCACGCAGGTCGCCGGCGCCGAAGCGCAGGTCCTGGTCGTACTTGATGCCGGACTGGCCGTTGAGGTCGATGTGGAAGAGCTTGCCCGCCCACAGGGCCTGGGCGATGCCGTGCGGGAAGTTAAGGCCCGCCATCTGCTCGTGGCCGACCTCGGGGTTGACGCCGTACAGCTCGGGGCGCTCCAGGCGCTCGATGAACGCGAGCGCGTGGCCGACGGTGGGCAGCAGGATGTCGCCGCGGGGCTCGTTCGGCTTGGGCTCGATGGCGAAGCGCAGGTCGTAGCCCTGGGAGGTGACGTACTCGCCGAGGAGGTCGAAGGCCTCCTTCATGCGGTCGAGGGCCACCCGGACGTCCTTGGCGGCGCCGGACTCGGCGCCCTCGCGGCCGCCCCAGGCGACGTACGTCTTGGCGCCCAGCTCGGCGGCCAGGTCGATGTTGCGGATGGTCTTGCGCAGCGCGTAGCGGCGGACCTCGCGGTCGTTCGCGGTGAACGCGCCGTCCTTGAAGACCGGGTGCGTGAAGAGGTTGGTGGTGGCCATCGGGACCGTCATGCCGGTCGTGTCGAGGGCCTGGCGGAAGCGCTTGATGTGCGATTCACGCTCGGTGTCCGAGGACCCGAAGGGGATCAGGTCGTCGTCGTGGAACGTCACACCGTAGGCGCCCAGTTCGGACAGGCGCTGCACCGTCTCGACCGGGTCGAGGGCGCGGCGGGTGGCGTCGCCGAAGGGGTCCCTTCCCTGCCAGCCGACGGTCCACAGGCCGAAGGTGAACCTGTCCTCGGGGGTGGGCTGGAAGCTCATGCCGCGGCTCCTTGCTTGATGCCTGTGCTCGATGAGTGT
The DNA here is from genome assembly GCF_040652235.1 of Streptomyces sp. NPDC048277. NCBI lineage: Bacteria > Bacillati > Actinomycetota > Actinomycetes > Kitasatosporales > Streptomycetaceae > Streptomyces > Streptomyces sp. NPDC048277. The sequence continues at coordinate 237,091 of NZ_JBEZLQ010000011.1, read as the reverse complement.
GCTGATGACTACGGGCCGACTATTTCGTCATGGCCGTTTACAAATTAGTATGCCGACGCATCCCTGGGAAGGGTCACCCTGTCCCCAACGGATGAAATCCGGGTCGCGACACCCCGGTAAACCAGGAAAACTGCAGGTCAGGCAAACCGCGAGGCGCGGAAAAAGGGAGAGAGCCCGATGTCAGCAGCCGAGGGTCCGCTCGTCGTCGGCGTGGACACGTCCACCCAGTCCACCAAGGCGCTGGTGGTCGACGCGTCCACCGGAGAGATCGTGGCGAGCGGCCAGGCGCCGCACACCGTCTCCTCCGGGGCGGGTCGGGAGAGCGACCCGCGCCAGTGGTGGGACGCGCTGTGCGAGGCGCTGCGCCAGTGCGGGGACGCCGCACGCGAGGCGGCGGCCGTGTCGATCGGCGGACAACAGCACGGTCTGGTGACGCTGGACGAGCGGGGCGAGCCGGTACGGCCCGCGCTGCTGTGGAACGACGTCCGTTCGGCGCCCCAGGCGCAGCGGCTGATCGAGGAGCTGGGCGGCCCGAAGGCATGGGCGGAGCGCACAGGCAGTGTGCCGGGCGCGTCGTTCACGGTCACCAAGTGGGCCTGGCTGGCGGAGCACGAACCGGAGGCGGTCCGCGCGACCAGGGCCGTACGGCTCCCCCACGACTACCTCACCGAGCGGCTGACCGGGCAGGGCACGACCGACCGCGGTGACGCCTCCGGCACCGGCTGGTGGGCGTCGGCGACCGAGGCGTACGACGCGGAGACCCTGGCGCATGTGGGCCTGGACCCGTCGTTCCTGCCCCGGGTGGTCCGGCCGGGCGAGATCGCCGGCACCGTCCGGGACAGCCACGACCTGCCGTTCTCCAAGGGCACCCTGGTCGCTCCCGGGACGGGCGACAACGCGGCGGCGGCGCTCGGCCTCGGGCTGCGCCCGGGCACCCCGGTGCTGAGCCTCGGCACCTCGGGCACGGTGTACGCCGTCTCGAAGCACCGGCCCGCCGACCCCACGGGCACAGTGGCGGGCTTCGCCGACGCGCACGGCGACTGGCTGCCGCTGGCCTGCACCCTGAACTGCACCCTGGCGGTCGACCGGGTCGCGGCGCTCCTCGGGCTGGACCGCGAGGCCGTCGAGCCGGGCACCTCGGTCACCCTGCTGCCGTACCTGGACGGCGAACGCACCCCGAACCTGCCGAACGCCTCCGGGCTGCTGCACGGTCTGCGCCACGACACCACCGCCGGCCAGCTCCTCCAGGCGGCCTACGACGGCGCCGTGCACGCCCTGCTGGGCGCCCTGGACCTGGTGCTCGACGAGGACGCCGACCGGACCACCCCGCTACTGCTGATCGGCGGCGGCGCCCGCGGCCGGGCCTGGCAGGAGACGGTACGGCGGCTGTCGGGACGTCCGGTGCAGGTGCCCGAGGCGAAGGAGCTGGTCGCGCTGGGCGCCGCCGCGCAGGCGGCCGGGCTGCTGACCGGCGAGGACCCGGCGGCGGTGGCACGGCGCTGGAACACCGACGCGGGGCCCGTGCTGGACGCGGTGGAGCGGGACGACGCGACGCTGGCCAGGATCTCCGGGGTACTCTCCGACGCGGCCCCGCTCCTGGAGCGGGCGCCGGAGGACCGCTGATCGGCGGAGAACTGTCCAGAGAGCTGATGGGCGGAGGACCGTCCAGAGGATTGAGGGAGGCATGACCGCACCGCTGCACGAGGCCCGCCCGACGACGACCGGCCGTGCCCTGCCGGACACCCAGCAGGGCATGCGCCGGCGCAACCTCGCGCGCGTGATGCACGCGGTCAGCGCCGAGGGCTCGCTGTCGCGGGCCGCGGTCGCCTCGCGCATCGGTCTGACCAGGGCGGCGGTGTCGACCCTGGTGGACGAGCTGGTCCGCTGGGGCCTCCTGGAGGAGCTGGGCCCGGAGCGGCCCAGCCGGGTCGGGCGGCCGGGCTCGGCGCTCGCGGTGAGCGGGCGCGGTCCGGCCGGTGTCGGGGCGGAGGTCGGGGTCGACCATCTCGCCGTGTGCGCGGTGGACCTGCGTGGCGAGGTACGCGCGCGTGCCGTGCGGCACGGCACCAACCGGGGCCGGGATCCACGGCCGGTGGTCGAGGAGCTGACCGTGCTGGTCCGGCAGGTCGTGGCCGAAGCGGAGCAGGAGAGACTGTGGCCGGCCGGTCTCGCGGTCGCCGTCCCCGGTCTGGTGGCCCGCGACGGGCACACGGTCGTCCACGCCCCGAACCTCGACTGGCACGACACCGACCTCGGCGCGCTGCTGCCCGCCGGCTTCCCGCTGACGGTGGACAACGAGGCCAACTTCGGCGCCCTGGCCGAGCTGTGGCTGGGGGACGCCACTCCCCACGACTTCCTGCATGTGTCCGCGGAGATCGGTATCGGCGCCGCGGTCGTCGTGGACGGCCAACTGCTGCGCGGGAAGCGCGGTTTCGCGGGCGAGCTCGGTCATGTGCCGGTCCACCCCGACGGGCCGCGCTGCGCCTGCGGCGGACGCGGGTGCCTGGAGCAGTACGCCGGAGAAGAGGCGGTGCTGCGCGCGGCCGGCCTCGAATCCCGCGAGGACGCGGTCGGCCTGCTCGCGCAGCGGGCGGGCGAGGACCACGAGGGAGTACGACGCGCCCTGCGCGACGCCGGTACGGCCCTGGGCATCGCCCTGACCGGTGCCGTCAACCTCCTCGACCCCGAGTCCGTGGTCCTGGGCGGCGCCCTGGCCGGTCTCGCCCCCTGGCTCCTTCCCGCTCTGGAAGCCGAACTGGCCGACCGTACAACAGGCCCGGCCTGCCCGGTCTCCGTCTCCCGCCTGGGCCCCGAGGGTCCCCTCCTGGGCGCGGCCCACTCGGTGGTCCGCGCCGTGCTGGACGATCCGGCGACGGTGGCGGAACGGGTCTGACACGGGCGGAGCGGCGAGGTCCGTGACCTCCGGGTGAGGCCCGCACGGCTCCCCTTCACCCGTTCGAGTGGCGGGGTTTTCCACAATCCCCGCCCCGTCCCCGGAACCACCCGGCGCTCTTCTGCCCGACCCGCAAGCGCCGTACCGTGATTCACGCGAAGCACTCCGCCGGCTCGGAGGAAACGCGCACGTCAGGGGGGACTCATGTCGGGAGAGATGGCCGCGGGACTGCGGCGGGACGCGGTCGGGTTGCGGGAGGTTCTGTTCCAGAGCATCACGGCGATGGCGCCTGCCGCCGCCGTCGCCGCGTCCATTCCGTCGGGGGCGGCCTTCGCCGGCGGCAGTCTGCCGCTGTCGGTGGTGATCGCTCTGGTGGCGTGTCTGTTCACGGCCTCCTGTGTGGCCGAGCTGGCGCGGGAGTTACCCGCCGCGGGGTCCGTGGCCACGTATGCGGCGCGGGGGCTGCATCCGGCGGTGGGGTTCCTGGTCGGCTGGGGCTATGTGTTCGTGGAGGCGCTGGTTCCGCCGTTGCTGCTGCTCCAGCTGGGGTTCACCACCGCGGGGACCCTGCACGACGAGTGGGCCTCCTACCCGGCGGACCTGTGGTGGCCGTGGTCGCTCGCCGGCGCCGCCGTCATCGCCGTCACCGGATATCTGGGGGTGCGTGCCTCGGCCCGTTTCGGGACCGTCCTCGGGGTCTTCGAGATCGCGGTCTTCCTCGTCTTCGCCGTGTGGCTGATCGCCAGGGCGGGAAGCGACAACACCCTCTCCGTGTTCGGTACTTCGCACACCGCGCACGGCTACCAGGGCATCAGCGGAGTCTTCGCGGGCTCCGTGTACACCGTGCTGGCCTTCGCGGGTTTCGAGGCGGCCGCGCCCCTCGCGGAGGAGACCCGCGACCCGCGTCGCACGATGCACCGCGCGGTGCTCGGCGCCGCCCTGGGGATCGGTCTGTTCTATGTGGTGACGACCTATGCGATGACCGTGTACTTCGGCCCGGACCGGTTCGCCTCCTTCGGGGCGGCGGGCGACGCCTCCTGGGAGGGTGTCGCCCGGGCCTCCTTCGGGCTCTTCTGGGTCCTGGTGTTCCTCGCGGTGGTGAATTCGACGATCGCCAACGCCAACGCCTGTGCCAACGTGTCCACGCGGACGGCCTTCGCGCTGGCCCGTATCCGGGTCCTCCCGCGTGTCCTCGCCACCCTCCATCCCCGCTACCGCTCCCCCGTCGTCGGCATCGCGGTCCAGACGGTCGTGGCGGTCGGCGCCGTGCTCGGACTGGGCTTCGGCTATGACCCGGTGACCGCGTTCCTGCTGCTCGCCACGGTGATCGTCACGGTCGTCGTCGGTGTCTACATCGTCGTCAACCTCGCCTGCGCGGGCTACTTCCTGCGCCGCGGCCGCGCGTCCCTCGAACCGGTACGGCACCTTCTCCTCCCGTTGCTGGGCATCGTGGCCTTCGTGCCCGCTCTGCTCACCGCGGCCGGCCTGCCCGTCTTCGACTTCGTGACGAAGCTGACCGCCCCGGTGTCGTACGCCGGTCCGGTCGTCGGTGTCTGGATGGCGGCCGGGGTGGTCGTGCTCCTGGTGCTGATACGCCGTCACCCCGAGCGCATAGCCGAGACCGCGCGTGTCCATCTCGACGAGGACGCCCCTGGCGTCACCGCCCCGAAGAACGGAGGCCTTCCGCGATGACCGATCCCCGGATCCTCACCGTCCGGCCCGGACCCGACGACTACGCGTGGACGTTCGGTGGAGCGCCGCCGGTGGCCCGGATCGCGCCCGGCACGGTTCTCGACCTGTACACGGAGGACTGCTTCGCCGGACGGGTGCGGTCGGAGAAGGACCTGGTGTCCGAGGTGTGCGAGTTCCCGTTCCTCAACCCGCAGACCGGGCCCTTCCACATCGAGGGCGCGGAGCCGGGCGACACCGTCGCCGTGCACTTCGTGTCGATCGAACCGGCCCGGGACTGGGCCGCGTCGACGACGGTCCCCCTGTTCGGCGCGCTCACCTCGACGCACACCACGGCCACCCTCCAGCCACCGCTGCCGGAGACGGTGTGGATCTGGCAGCTGGACCGGACCCGGCGCACGGCCCTGTTCCGGGCGCGCGAGGGCGGCATCGAGCTGGAGCTGCCGCTGGACCCGATGCACGGCACGGTCGGGGTGGCCCCGGCCAATCTGGAGGTCCGCTCCGCCCTGGTGCCCGACGCGCACGGCGGGAACATGGACACGCCCGAGATGCGGGCGGGTGTCACCTGCTATCTCGGGGTGAACGTCGAGGGCGCGCTGCTCAGTCTCGGCGACGGGCACGCCCGGCAGGGCGAGGGCGAGACCTGCGGGGTGGCCGTCGAGTGCGCGATGAACACCGTGGTGATCGTCGAGCTCCTGAAGGGGATCGCGACTCCGTGGCCCCGGCTGGAGTCGGACACGCACATCGTCTCGACGGGTTCGGCGCGTCCCCTGGAGGACGCCTTCCGGATATCGCAGCTCGACCTGGTGCAGTGGCTGGTGCGCGACTACGGGTTCGGCGAGCTGGACGCTTACCAGTACGTGACGCAGGCGGTGGAATCGCCGTTGGCCAACGTGTGCGACACCAACTACACATGCGTGGCGAAGATCCGCAAGGAGTGGCTGCCCGGACGCGAGACTTACCGCGGACTGCACGCGCGGCTGCGCGAGACGGCGGCAGCCCTTCGCCCCTGACCGCACTTCCCCGTACCTCGGGCACGCATCCGAAAGGCACCCCATCCATGGACCGGGCACGACCGCTCCCCAGCAGGCGACGGCTCCTGAAGGGCGCTGTCCTCGCCGCCGTCCCGTACGCGCTGCTCCCCGAGACCCGTGCGGGCGCGCAGACCGGAGTCGTCGACTATCCGTCGGCCGAGTGGCAGGCGGCGAGCAGCGAGAACCGCACGTCGGCCAAGCGGCCCGACGACTACGCGATCGACCGTGTGATCATCCATGTCACGCAGCAGTCGTACGCGGGCACGCTGTCCATCTTCCAGAACCCGAGGAGCCGCGTGTCCGCGCACTATCTGGTCCGCTCGGCCGACGGTCATGTCGCGCAGTGCGTACGGGAGTCCGATGTTGCCTGGCACGCGGGAAACTGGGACTACAACACGCGCAGCGTCGGCATCGAGCACGAGGGCTGGGTGGACAAGCCGGAGTACTTCACCGCCGCCCTGTACGCGGAATCGGCGCGGCTGACGGCGTCGATCTGCGCCAGACACGGCATCCCGAAGGACCGCGACCACATCATCGGCCATGTCGAGGTGCCGGGGACCGATCACACCGACCCGGGGAAGCACTGGGACTGGGTCCGCTACATGAGACTGGTGGGCCTGTCCTCGGAGTGAGGGCGGTCGAAACGGTTGTCGGCGCGAACACCCCGAGTGACGATGTCCCCAGCCGCATCGCTGTCGGGGAGGCCGAGTTGACCGATCCGTGGGTGGCCCTGGAGCCGGGGGCCGACCCTGCCGAACGCGTCCGGGCGCTGCGCCGGGCGCATGAGACGTTCACGACCGTGGGCACCGTGCCGCGGCCGGTGCGGTCGGTGGTGGCAGAGTCGTGGCGGCGTTCGGCGCGCGCCGGGGTGGGACCGGACGGCACGGCGCGGGTGGAGCTGACGGACGGCGATCTCGGGGCCTATCGGGCGGAGCATCCGCTGGCCAGGGTGATGCCGCTGTTCCGGGAGCTGATGGGCACGTTCGCGGCGGACGGCGAGCATCTGCTGGCGGTGTGCGACGCGGACGGCAGGCTGTTGTGGGTCGAGGGGCATCCGGCGACGCGGCGGCAGGCGGACCGGATGAACTTCGTGCCGGGCGCACGCTGGTCGGAGACCGCGGTGGGCACCAACGCGCCGGGGACGGCGGTGGCCGTGGACCGGCCGGTGCAGGTGTTCGCGGCGGAGCATTTCATCCGCCGGGTGCAGCCGTGGACGTGTGCGGCGGCTCCGGTGCACGATCCGCGGACCGGACGGGTGCTGGGCGCGGTCGACATCACCGGCGGCGACCGGCTGGCGCATCCGCACAGCCTGGGTTTCGTCCAGGCGGTGGCGCGGGCCGCCGAGTCGCAGCTGGCACTGCTCGATCCGCCGACGCCGGCCGACGAGGCGCCCGCGCTGACGGCGCTCGGCCGTGACGAGGCCGAGCTCCGGCTGGACGGACGCCGGATCAGGCTCGGCCGCCGGCACAGCGAGCTGCTGGTTCTGCTGTCCCGGCACCCGGAGGGGCTGACCGGCGACGAGCTGCTGTGCGCGCTGTACGAGGACGAGTCGGTGACGCCGGTGACGCTACGGGCCGAACTGGCCCGGCTGCGGCGGCTGCTCGGCCCGGGGCTGCTCGCCTCCCGGCCGTACCGGCTCACCGCTCCGGTCGGCTCCGACGCGGCCGTGGTGGAGCGGCGGCTGGAGGCAGGGGCGGTGACGGCGGCCGTGGGGGCCTACGCCGGACCGCTGCTGCCGGGTTCGCAGGCGCCCGCGGTCGTACGGCTCAGGCAGCGGCTGGCGGACGGGCTGCGGGCCGCGCTGATCGCGTGCCAGGACCCCGACCTGCTGGCGGAGTGGGCGCACGCTCCCTGGGGCGAGGAGGACGTCGAGGTGTGGCGGGCGCTCGCGGCGGTTCGGCCGACGGCGGTCGTACGCAGCCGGTTGACCGCGCTGGAGTCCGAGCTGGCGGCACCCGGGCGCTGACCTGCGACGCAACGTGGGCGCAACGTCCGCGCCCCTAGCCTCCGCGCCGGGAGCTGCCCAACGGCGGGCAGCGCATCTGCAAGGAGGCAGGCCATCATGACCCGTTACGCGGCGCCCGGCACCGAGGGCGCGATCGTCTCCTACCAGGCGCGCTACGACCACTTCATCGGCGGCGAGTACGTGCCGCCGGCCCGCGGACAGTACTTCGAGAACCCGTCGCCGGTGAACGGGCAGCCGTTCACCGAGGTCGCGCGAGGGACCGCCGAGGACGTGGAGCGGGCACTGGACGCGGCGCACGCGGCCGCGCCGGGCTGGGGCCGTACTTCGGTGACGGGGCGTTCCGACATCCTCCTCAAGATCGCCGACCGGATGGAGGCGCACCTCGAACAGCTCGCGGTCGCCGAGAGCTGGGAGAACGGCAAGCCGGTACGTGAGACGCTGGCCGCCGACATCCCCCTCGCCATCGACCACTTCCGCTACTTCGCGGGGGCGATCCGCGCGCAGGAGGGTTCGCTGAGCGAGGTCGACGACGACACCGTGGCGTACCACTTCCACGAGCCGCTCGGGGTCGTGGCGCAGATCATCCCCTGGAACTTCCCCATCCTGATGGCCACATGGAAGCTCGCACCGGCCCTCGCCGCCGGAAACGCGGTCGTCATCAAGCCCGCCGAGCAGACCCCGGCGTCCATCCACTACTGGATGAGCCTGATCGCGGACCTGCTGCCGCCGGGCGTGGTGAACATCGTCAACGGCTTCGGCGTGGAGGCGGGCAAGCCGCTGGCGTCCAGCCCTCGCGTGGCGAAGGTCGCCTTCACCGGCGAGACCACCACCGGGCGGCTGATCATGCAGTACGCCTCGGAGAACATCAAGCCGGTGACCCTGGAGCTCGGCGGCAAGTCCCCGAACATCTTCTTCGACGACGTCTGGGCGCACAACGACGACTTCCGCGACAAGGCCCTCGAAGGCTTCACGATGTTCGCGCTCAACCAGGGCGAGGTCTGCACCTGCCCGTCCCGGGCCCTCGTCCAGCGCGGCAACTACGCCGAGTTCATGGAGGCGGCGGTCGCCCGCACCCGCCAGATCAAGCCGGGCCATCCCCTCGACACGGAGACGATGATCGGCGCGCAGGCCTCCAACGACCAGCTGGAGAAGATCCTCTCCTACCTGGACATCGGCCGGCAGGAGGGCGCGAAGGTCCTCACAGGCGGCGAACGCGTCGAGTACGACGGCGAGTTGAAGGGCGGCTACTACGTCCAGCCGACCATCTTCGAGGGCGGCAACCGCATGCGGATCTTCCAGGAGGAGATCTTCGGCCCGGTCGTCTCGGTGACGTCCTTCGACGACTTCGACGACGCGATCAAGATCGCCAACGACACGCTCTACGGCCTCGGAGCGGGCGTCTGGACCCGCGACATCAACACCGCGTACCGCGCGGGCCGCGCGATCCAGGCGGGCCGGGTGTGGACGAACTGCTACCACGCGTACCCGGCGCACGCGGCGTTCGGCGGCTACAAGCAGTCCGGGATCGGCCGCGAGACCCACAAGATGATGCTGGACCACTACCAGCAGACCAAGAATCTGCTTGTGTCGTACTCGCCAAAGAAGCTCGGCTTCTTCTAGACGCACGTGAAAGGGTGCCTGACCTGGGAGTTCTTCCTGTCAGGCACCCTACTCCGGCACTGTTCGGGCAGTAGAACGAAAAGGTGCCCTACTGCAGTCTTATCCCACTGGTGTCCCAGCCTTGCCCACATGATCCGGAATATTTCCGGACCAGATTCCGGCCACCCAGCCTCATCCGAAGAGGGGAAGCCCTCCCAACGATTCATCGCTTCCTCGATCAACTGATTGGCATGATCTCGGGTTCCGGCCAGGAACTTCGCGTAGTAGCGGAAGAGGACCAGGATGCTCTGGCCTGCCCTACGGGCGCATTCTGCGGGGTCCACCCCGGAGGCCAGCCAGAAGGAGATGCCGGCGTGTCGCAGGTCGTAGGGCCGCTTGGCGAGGTTCAGGACCACGGCGTCGGCAGGCCCAACCTGGCTCAGGCCTGCTGACGCCGCTCCCTGCGTACGGCTAGGACCTCTGTGCCGGAAGTGGAATTGCAACCAGCTGCCGGACCCAGGCGGACTCCTTGCCCGGCCGTAGGCGTCTGAGTCCTTACAGCCCGCAGGCGCGCCTGTGGTGCACAGGCGCCTGTTTCACACCTCTTGTGCCTGCCGGCCCTCGAGTTCCCGCCTGGCGGCAAACGCTTTCGCCAGCACCTTGGTTCGGTAGGGATTCGCGGCGTCCAGGGCCGATGCCACCGCAACCGCCTCGCCCAACAGAGCCAGTCGCTGCTCGGGTAGCTCCCGCACCAGCGACGACGCGCTGGCCTCCACCAGAACGTAAGCCAGCTTCGACCCGTACACCTCCGGCTCGACCTGCGCCAGCAGGCGGTAGATCCGCAACCCCTCCACGCCGCGTACCACCCGCTGGTTGGCACTGAGCAACTGGACCCTCGCCCGCATGACCATGTCCTGATCCATCGGTCCCCCTCCGTTCCCTCACCCCCACCTGCACCCGTCCCACGACGAGACAGCACGACGAACGCGCCGGCACCCGAGAACGGATGCCGACACGGACGTCGGAGAGTGGATGACGACGAGTCTGCGGGCAGGCCACCACCTGGGACAAGCCTGAACGAACGTGCGCTCCGTCCTACCGCAAACCACGTCCGAGCAGGCATGATGGACCTGACACTCACTCAACCTCCGAGCCCCACCCGCAACGCGATGCCGAGCGGTGAGTTGAGGACCCGACCGAATGTTGTCCTCGTCTGCCGCTGTACTGCCTTCGCGATGTGAGGGTCAGCGAGGCGGGACGGCCTGCCGATGGGCGGTAAGCGCGCGGTGGTAGCCGTCGCTGGCCGACTCGTTGGCCGTCGCGATGACCCGGGTCTGCTCCAGAGTCAGCTTCGCCCCCCAGGCCGCCGACTCCAGGCACACGGTGAGCCAGCCGGAGCCGGCGTCGTACCCGACGGCGACGACGTGCCCAGCGAAGCGGATCTCCGAACTCACGGGTGCCAACAGGCGACTTGAACAGGAGATCGCGCAGCTTCAGCCGTTGAAGGAGCGAGTCGACGAACTGGAGAGGCACCTGGCTGTTGCCCGCAGCAGTCTGCGCAAAATGATCCGCGCGGAGAACGCCTGACCCGGACATCCGTCTCCACGACGACCCCTGACCAGTAGCTTCCTCTCTGGGACACCAATCGGCCTCGGCAATGATCCGTGATCAGGTAGGGTCCATGCCATGTCCTACATGTTCGTCCGCCGCCGGACCGCCTGAGACGTCTGTCGCCGCAGTCGCTCTGCGACCGGCGCCAGTCGAGGAACCCGCAGGAGACCACCGCGGTCCCAGGGCACTGCCCTGCGGGTATCGCTCGGCTCTGACCGTCGACGCGCACCGTTGCTGGTGAGCGCATCCACGTCGCGTGCTGCCTGTGGCGGCACGCCGTCATTGATCGCTGCCACCGTCTTGCGTGCGCCCGGCCACTGAACCGCGATGCTCCTGGCGACAGGCGCATCCGTTTCTCCCTTCAGTTTCGGCGGCTCACCGCGCCGGCAATCGGCCCATCAGCCATACCTGCCTGCCGCGCCGCCCACCGGACATTGGACCGACCCGTATGACATCTGTCTCCAGCAACGCCTCCCGTCCGCGACAGGCCCGCGATGCGAATACGACGTTCGTGCTCGTGCACGGCTCGTGCTCCAGTTCCTTGATGTGGGCCCCTGTCCAGCGCGAGCTCGCGCTGCTCGGCCGTCGCAGCTTCGCCGTCGATCTGCCGGGGCACGGCTTCGACGCGCAGTACCCGGCGGCCTACCAAGCCCCCCAGGACCTCGACGCGTGGGCGGCCGAGCCGTCGACACTGGCCGGGGTCACCCTGCAGGACAACATCGACATGGTCGTCGACGTCGTCCGACGGGTGGCCGAGCACGGACCGGTGGTCCTGGTGGGTGCCAGCCTCGGCGGAACCACTGTCACGGGCGTGGGCAACACGATCCCTCACCTCGTGAGTCGGCTCGTCTACATCTCCGCATGGTCGTGCGTGCAACGATCGAACCCCATCGAGTACATGCAGGAACCCGAGTTCGGCGACAATCTGCTCGCCCCACTGGCCGCGCTGAACGTCGGCAACCCCGCCGAACTCGGCGTCGGACGGGCCAACTACCGCACCGCCGACCCAAACCTGATCGCCGCCGCCAAGGCGGCGATCATGGCGGACGGCACCGACCAGCAGTTCCGGGCCTTCCTCAACATCCTGCAGCCGGACGAGTCCGTGGCCGTGATGATGTCCGACGCACGCGGCCACGCCGACACCTGGGGCACAATCCCCCGCACCTACATCCGCCTCGCCGACGACCGGACGCTTCCCGCAGCCATGCAGGACCGCCTGATCGCCGAAGCCGACGCCCTCACGCCCGACAATCCGTACGACGTGCATACCCTCACCACCAGCCACGTCGGTTTTCTGCTCAAACCGGCGGAAGTGGCCGACATCCTCGATCAACTGACCGTGTGACCCGGAAAGCACACACCACCAGCTAGCGCGTCGAAGAGGGCAGCCAACCGGCTGCCCCCTTCAATGAGAACGAGCGGGCGCGGGCCGGGCGTACTGGATGTGCCGCCCGAGCCACATGGCCGAGACCGGCAGAGCCTTCCCCGCCTGGGAGATCCGGCAACGGCCGAAGGCCTCCTGACCGACGGCCCAGCCGCGCTGGAGCCGGGCGCGATGCGCGACCGCGTCCTCTACCTCACCTGGATCGCCACCGCACAGGCACGCCGCGGCAACCTCGACGCGGCCGCCGAGACCGCCATGGACATCGCCGCCCTGGTCGAATCAGGCCGCTGCGCCACTGGGCAAGCAGATGCTCTCTCCTGCCCGTTGCCGTCCTGGCGGACCGAAGCAGCGCACACAATGCGCCCCGACGAAACTACATGTCAGGAGCCCTTCGCGGCAGGTTCGAGGATCGCCGTGCCGTTCAGGTGTGCGGACGCCGTGTGGTCCCCAACTGGTCCCCATGGGGCACGTTCCGTTGGCCAGCGATCGCCGCAACAGCAAGGCCGACACCGCGCAACGGTGACTCGTCCGACAGTCGTGTCTGTTGGACGAGGGTGGAGCGGCCGGGCTCTCGGAATCCGGCCGTATCCGGGACGTTGGAATGGGGGTGAGGCGGCGAGGTCGGTGAGGTGTCGCCTCAGTGGGCGGGCATACGGAGACAGGTGAAGTCCTTCGTGGTGAGGACACCGAGGAGGTCTTCGCCCACGATGGCAACGGCGTCCACCCTGGCACCGGGATGGACACGGAAGGCGACTCGATCGGCGTCGGCGTCCAGGAAGGTCAGGCTCTGGTCGGGGCGGACGACGAGTGCGAGGCGGCGGCCGTACACGGTCAGCGGCCGGAGGATCGAGTAAGCCCGGCGGTGGCTCATGTCCTCGTAGCGCCACAGCGGCTTGCCCGAGAGGGCGTGGAACACCGAGATTCCGCCGTCGAGCAGGACGCCGATCGCCGGTTCGCCGCGCCACAGGCCAAGTCTCGTCTGGCTCGCCCTCATGCTGCTGACCCGCGCCTCCGCCTGGCTCCTGGCGGACGGACCGATCGGCCCGTCGGTGGCGACGACCGGCGCGCTCCTGATCGCGGCGGCCAAGGGGCGATGGGTGATTCTCCACTTCATGGAGCTGTGCGAGGCCCCCGCCCGCACACGGGTGTTCTTCGAGGCCACGATCATCGCGGCCGTCGCCGTGATCCTGATGATTTGCACGGCGACTTCCTGAGGCGCTGTCTTCCTTCGCTTACACCGACTGCCCGGACAGGTTCAGCACCGTGGCGACGAGTTCGGCGTTGTCCCGGGCGGTCGTGCCGTCCGGGAGGAGGATGCCGTCCTCGAAGCCGATGCGGGCCTGGTGGCCGTCGGCGAGTGCGGCGCGCAGTACCGGCCAGGTGGTGGCCGCCTCGCCGTGGTAGAGGAGGGGGACGGTGACACCCGCGGAGCGGATCATCGCGGCCATCTCGCGGGCGTGGTCGACGGCCGTGTCCGGGTCCTCGTCCATCGGCTCGATCAGGATCCGCACGTTGTCCGCGAGGGTCGGCGACGCCAGGAGCGCGGGAACGTCGTCCACGCTCCACACCGCGCTCTCCAGCACCATGCCCCGGGCCACGACCAGTGCGGCCGTCTCCGTCGCGCCCTCCTCGCAGAACGCGACCGACGCGAAGTCCGGCAGGATCTCCCAGGACTTGACCAGGTCGTAGCGCTCCTCGGGGCCCGAGCAGGTCCACAGCCCGGTGGTCGTCCCGACGACCGCGCCCGGCGCCGTGGAACGGATCGCGCGCAGCACTTCCGCGAGCGCGTCGGGGGCTATGGTCTGCCCGCCGTCGGGGGTGCGGACATGCAGGTGGACGATGTCGGCGCCGGCCGCGAGGACGGCCGCGGTGTCGACGGCGATCTCCTCGGCCGTCACGGGGACCGCCGGGTGCTCGGCTCGGGTCCGGCCACCGTTGATGGCTGCCTTGAGGAACATGGGTGTGTTTCCTTGGGGGTTGGGTGTACGGGGCCCGGTACGGGCCCGGATCACGCGGAGGTGGGGGAAGGGTTCCGGAGGTCCGCGAGGGTGCGCGTGGCTCCGGTGAGCGTGCCCAGGGGGTGGCCCCGGTACAGCTCGGCGATGAGGTCGGGTTCCTCGGCGTCGTCGGCCAGAGCCTCGTCCACGACGGCGGCGAGGGCCGCGGCCCGGGCGATGAGCAGGCCGTTCTCGTCACCGAGGACCAGGTCTCCGGCGCGCACCGGAACGCCTCCGCAGTGCACGGGCGCACCCAGGGAGCCGTCGGCGATGCCGTGCAGCTTGGTGGTCAGCAGCGAGGTGCCGTACGCGTACACCGGCAGCCCCACCGCGCGCAGGGCGCCGATGTCGGTGCACACGCCGTCCACCACGGCTCCGGCCGCGCCCCGGGCGGCCAGCGCGTGCACGACGACCTCGCCGAGCGGCGCGTGCCGGCGGTCGCCGCCGCAGTCGACGACCACCACGTCGCCGGGGCCGACGAGGCCCGCCGCATGGTGCAGCATCGTCGAGTCGGTGGCGGTGATCCGTACGGTCACGGCCCGGCCGACCAGCCGGCCCGCGCCGGCCACCCGGCGCAGCGCCGGATCGCAGAACCCCTCCTCCAGGTAGTGGCCGAGGGTGGGGAAGTCCACCCTGGTCAGGCGGGCCGCCAACTCCTCGTCGAGGGCGGGTACTTCGGTCAGTTCACGTATGTCCAGGGGCATGACGGGTCACCTCGGGCCGATGATGATGCGACGGTTGCGGAGCACGGGCAGCACCGTGCGGGCGCGGTCGGTACGGTGCTTGTCCGCCTCGACGACGAGCAGCGACCGCTCCTCCTCGCCGAGCGCGGCACGCACCACGCCCAGCGGGTCGACGGCCATGCTCATCCCGATGCAGTCGGGCGTGGTCAGCGAGGCCGCCACCACCCAGCAGGTGTTCTCGATCGCCCGGCTGCGCAGCAGGGTCGTCCAGTGGTCCTCCTTGAGCGGACCGCGCACCCACGCCGCCGACACCGACAGCAGATCGGCGCCCATCTCGACCAGCGCCCGGGTGAACTCGGGGAAGCGCAGGTCGTAGCAGTTGACCAGGCCGACGTTGAACTCGCCGATCCGGACCACGACCGGCCCCTCGTCACCGCGCTGCACCTCGCTGGACTCGCGGTAGTCGAAGGCGTCGTACAGGTGCATCTTGCGGTAGCGGCCGAGGAGTTCACCCTCCGCGGAGACGGCCGCGATGGTGTTGTACGGCAGTGAGCCGCCGCTCGGCTCGTAGCCGCCGGCGATCACGGCGACTCCGTGTTCGGCGGCGAGCCGGGAGATCCCGGCGAGGAAGCCGGGCCAGTGTGCCTCGGCCGTGGCGTGCAGCGGCTTGCCCGCGGCCTCCGCGGGGATCATCGCCTCCTCGGGGAAGACGACGAGTTCCGCCCCCGCGGCAGCGGCCTCGGCGGTCATCGACGCGACGACCTCGAGATTGGCGCCGACGTCGGCGGTGGGGGCGTACTGGGCGGCGGCGACCTTCACGGTCGTATCTCCTTGCTGGAATGGGTCGGTGCGGGATGCGGGTGCCGGGCGGGCGCCGTGCGGGGCGCCCGCCCCGGAGCGGGGACGGTCACTCGGCCAGGACCCGGGAGGCCTCCGGCCGCCAGTGCGCCCAGGCGGGGCCGCCCGCGGACAGGCCGGCCGTGCCGGAGGAGGAGGTCTCGGCGACGAAGGTCGAGCCGTCGGCCAGCGTGAGGTGGTGGCGTACGGCGCTGCCGAGGTAGACGGACTGCTGGAGGGTGCCCCGGAGGACGGCCTGACCGGACGGCAGCAGGTTCTCGTCGGCGCACAGCCCGACGTTCTCCGGGCGCACCGACAGATGCGCCTGCCCGGTGACGTCGGTCTCGGGGACCGGCAGCGCGCCCAGCCCGCCCACGTCGACCACCCGACCGTCGCACGTGCCGGTGAGGAAGTTGGAGGTGCCGATGAAGGAGGCGACGAACCGGCTGACCGGCCGCTCGTAGACGCCTTCGGGAGTGTCGACCTGCACGACCCGGCCGCCGTTCATCACGGCGATCCGGTCGGACATGGTCAGCGCCTCCTCCTGGTCGTGGGTGACCGTCACGAAGGTCACCCCGACCTCGCGCTGGATCTTCTTCAGCTCCAGCTGCATCTCGGCGCGCAGCTTCTTGTCCAGGGCCCCCAGCGGCTCGTCGAGCAGCAGCAGCGAGGGCCGGGCGATGAGCGCGCGGGCGATGGCCACCCGCTGCCGCTGGCCGCCGGAGAGCTGGGAGACGGCGCGGTCGCCGTACCCCTCAAGCCGGACCAGGGCGAGCGCCTCGGTGACCGCGCCCTTGATCTCGGCCTTCGGGCGCAGCTTGCGGACCTTCAGCTCGAAGGCGACGTTGTCGGCGACGCTCAGGTGCGGGAAGAGGGCGTAGCTCTGGAAGAGCATGTTCAGGTCCCGCTTGTGCGCCGGCACGCCGGTCGCCGGGACACCGCCGAGTTCGACCGTGCCCTCGGACGGCTCCTCGAAGCCGGTGATCATGCGCATCAGGGTGGTCTTGCCGCAGCCGGAGGGGCCGAGGATCGAGAAGAACTCGTTCTGCCGGATGTCGAGGGTGACGTCCCGCACCGCGTGCTGGGCTCCGAAGACCTTTCCGACGCCGGTCAGCCGGACCGCGGGGACCGCTTCCCCGGTTTCTTCGGTACTCATGTCAGGAGGCCTTCACCTTGGTCCAGCCCTGCTGGAAGTACTGCATCGCGGTGCCCGGGTCGAGCAGGAAGTCGGCCTTGGCGATCGAGGAGTCGGGGGCGTAGATCGCCGGATTGCTCAGCGCGGCCGTGTCCTTGATGTACTTGCGGGCGGCCTGGTTGGCGCTGGCGGAGGAGCCGTCGTCGGTGGCCTTCGCGGCGACCTCGGGACGCAGCAGGTAGTTGATGAACTTGTACGCCGACGTCAGGTTCTTGGCGCCCTTCGGGATCGCCAGACCGTCGGTCCAGATCGAGCCGCCCTCCTCGGGGATGACGTAGTGGACGTGCTTGTTGGACTGCACGACCTTCGCCATCGCCGTCCCGCTCCACGCCTCCGCCGCGCACGCCTGACCGGTCGACAGCAGCTGCGGGTAGTTGGTCGAGTTGTAGCCGGCGAGGATGCCCTTCTGCTTCTGCAGGGCCGCCGTCGCCTCGGCGATCTGGTCCTTGTCGGTGCTGGTGGCGCGGTGCCCGGTGACCTGGAGGCCCGCGATGTAGGCGGCCAGCATGTTGTCGAGCATGTACAGCTTGCCCTTGTACTTGCTGTCGAACAGGGTCTTCCAGCTGGTCGCCGACTTGATGCAGCTGTCGTTGTAGGCGAAGCCGGTGGTGCCCCAGATCCACGGCACGCTGTACTTGTTGCCCTTGTCGTAGGACGCGGTGCGGAACTTCTCGGCGAGGTTGCCCAGCCCCTCGATCTTGCTGTGGTCCAGCGGCTCGATGAGCTGCTGCCCGATCAGCTGCTGCACGGTGTACTGGCTGGGCTCGACCAGGTCGTAGCCCGAGGAGCCCGAGCTGAGCTTGGCCGTCATGGTCTCGTTGCTGTCGAAGGTGTCGACGGTGACCTTGATGCCGGTCTCCTTCTCGAACCCCTTGACCACGGAGTCGGGGATCTCCCCGGCCCAGGCATAGAGGTGGAGCTCCTTGCCGCCGCCGGAGGAGGCGGCCGTGCTGGAGCCGGAGCCGCCGCAGGCGGTGGCGACCAGCGCGGTGACGGTCAGGACCGAGGTGGCCACGAGCGTTCTCGAAACGGTGGTACGGGACATGGCGAGGCCTTTCAGGGACGTACCGGAGCAGGCAGGACGGACGTACGGCGCGACGGTGCGGGTGCGGGAGAAGGGGGCGCGCGGCCGATGGTTCAGTCGCGGCCGTCGCCGGTCAGGACACGGCGCATCTGCCGCAGGCCGGCGCCCAGGATGATCACGAAGGTGAAGAGCACGAGCAGGGTGCCCAGTGCGTTGATCTCCGGGGTCAGCCCGGTCTTCAGGAGCGAGTACACGCGCAGCGGGAGGGTGGTGGTACCGACCCCGCTGGTGAAGGTGGACATCACGATGTTGCCGAAGGAGATCGTGAAGCACAGCAGCCAGGAGGCGAGCAGCGCCTGTTTCAGCAGGGGCACGGTCACCAGCCGGAACCGTTGCCAGGCACCGCAGCCCAGGTCGGTGGCGGCCTCGTCGAGGGCCGGGTCGAGCGCCCGGTGCGCACCGAGCACGATCAGCGCCGCGTAGGGAAGCGTGACCACCAGGTGGCCGAGGACCAGCGTGGTCAGGCCCAGGGTCGCCTTGAGGGTGCCGAACACCGACAGCAGGGCCACGCCCAGCACGATCTCCGGGATCACCAGCGGCAGGAACAGCCCGCCGGAGAACAGCGCCCGGCCGCGCGACCCCAGCCGGGCCATGCCCATCGCCGCGAACAGCCCGCCCGCCGTCGCCAGCGTCGCGGAGATCACGCCGGCCTCGGCGCTCACCCGCAGCGCGGAGAGCAGGTCGGTGTCCTGGGCGAGCACCCCGTACCAGCGGGTGCTGAACCCCGCCCACTTGTACGTGACGTCCGAGTCGTTGAACGACAGGACCACCACGACCACGATCGGGATGTAGAGGAAGACGATGACACCGCGGGCCAGCCAGGCGGTCACCGTGTCGGGGAGCCGGGTGCGGGCGCTCATGACGTCCTCCTCCTCAGCCGGCTCGCCGCGGTGCCCAGCACCGCCACCGACGCGATCATCAGAACCAGCAGCAGCACGGAGGCCGCGGCTCCCATCGGCTGGTTGCGGAACTCGGTGTACAGCGTGACGATCAGGTTCCCGACCAGCTGGTTCTTGCCACCGCCGAGCAGTACGGGGATCACGAACACGCCGAGCGTCGGGATGAACGTGAGCAGCGCGGCGGCCAGCAGCCCCGGCCGCGCCAGCGGCAGCAGCACCCGGGTGTGCACCCGCCACCAGCCGCAGCCCAGGTCCCGGGCCGCCTCACCGAGCGAGGGGTCCACCCCGCGCAGCGTCGCGTAGATCGGGAAGATCGCCGTCGGCAGGAAGGCGTAGACGAGGCCCACGAAGGAGGCGCCCTGGCTCGGGATCCACTGCGTCCGCCCGTCGGTCAGACCGATGGCATCGGTGAGCGCGTTCACCGGACCGCCGGGGCTGAGCAGGTTGATCCAGGCGAAGGTCCGCACCAGGAAGTCGGTCCAGAACGGCACGATGATCAGCAGCAGAAGCAGGCCCTGGCGCCGCGGCGGCCGGCCCGCCAGGTAGTACGACACCACGTAGCCGAGCACCAGACAGACGACGGTGTTGAGGGCCGCCATGCCGAGGCTGTAGCCGAAGACCTTCAGATAGACCGGGTCGAACAGCTCGGTGTAGTTCGAGAGGGTGAACCCGCCGCGGATGCCACCGTAGGGGTCCGCCGTCGCGAAGCTGTTGCGCACCACGAGGGCCAGGGGCACGAGCACCAGCGCCACGACCGTCAGCCCCGCGGGGGCCAGCAGGGCGAAGGTGATCGCGCGGTGCCGCAGCCGGGTGGCGCGCGCCGCGGGCTGCGCCGTGACGGTCGGCGGCGGCGGTGCGGCGGTGACGGTCACCGCGGCCTCCGGCCGGCGGGCGGTGGCGGTGCGTGCATGTGCGGGGCCTCCCTCGGATCGTCTGCGCACGTCCGGAAGATCGTCCGTTCGTGCCGTGGCCCTTAGCATCCGTTGGGGAGCAACCGCCTGAACAGGGTTGTTGAAATCGAATCCAGTGGAAACAGGGACCGAATTCCACGCATCTCGCAACAGCCGCGAAAAGACGCGGGGCGATGATGGTGGGAGCAGGACAGAAGGAGGTGCCGGCGTGATCGACGACCTGGACCGGCAGATCATCGACCAGCTGAGGGTGGACGGCCGTAAGTCGTTCGGTGAGATCGGCCGGGCCATCGGCCTGTCGGAGGCCTCGGTGCGCTCCCGCTTCCAGCGGCTGAGGCGGCGCGGCGCGATCCAGGTGGTGGGCATGACCGACGCGGTGCGGGTGGGCGAGATGGAGGTGCACCTCGCCGTACGGGTGCACCACATCCCGGTGGTCCTGGTCGCCCGCGAGCTGTCCCGGATGCCGGAGGTGCGCTACGTGGCGTCCTGCGTCGGCCCGTACGACCTCATCCTCGACGTGCGCTGCCGGGATCTGGCCCACCTCTCGGAGCTGCTCACCGAGCGGGTCCGGCGGGTCAACGGCGTGGCTCACGCGGAGGCACTCACCGTCCTGGAAGTGGTCAAGGACAGCTACCTGTGGGCGGGCTTCCGGGACGTGCCGGCCGGGCCGGACCAGCGCATCCTGCCCCGGTGAAGCGCCGGGAAGGACCGTGAAGCGCCGGCGGCCGGTCAGCCGTCCGCGACCGCCTGCCCGACCGAGCTGTTGAGGCCGTTCCAGGAGTAGTCCTTGAACAGCTCCAGAAGCAGCAGCACCTGGACCCGGGACACCCCCGGAAGCATCCTGATCTCGTCCAGCAGCTGCACGAGCTGCGGCTGGTCCCGGCAGGTGCCCTCAAGGAAGATGTCCTGGCTGCCCGCGACCAGCGCCACATGGTTGATCATCGGCATGTCGGCCAGGCTCTTGGCGACCGCGCGGGGCGTCAGGTCCCGGACCCGGATCATCAGCCGCACCGACTGGTGGCCCAGAGTGAGGGGGTTGCACAGGGCCACGATGCGCAGCGCGCCGCTCTCCTGCAGCCTCGCCACCCGCTGCCGTACGGTCGCCTCGGAGACCGCGAGGTCACGGGCGAGTGTGGTGTACGGGGTGCGTCCGTCGCGGGCGAGGGCGCTCATGATGCCGCGGTCCAGATCGTCGATCAATGCGTGCCTCCTCCCCTCCGACCGTACGTGACGCACGGAAGTCACCACAATCGCGGCGCTGTCACATATGGATACCGCCATTGGGAGAGATCGTCTGTCCTGTGTAGAACCCGCCGGTCTCGTCGTCGCAGAGGAAGACGACCATCTCGGCCACCTCACGCGGGGTGGCCAGCCGCGGGATTCTCTGGGTTCCGACCAGGAACTGCACGAATTCGTCCGGCTGTTGCCGCATCAACGGCGTGTCGACGGATCCAGGCGCGATCGCGTTGACGCGGATGTCGTACGGTGCCAGCTCCGCGGCTGCCGCCCGGGTGAGTCCCAGTACGCCGGCCTTGGACGCCGGGTAGTACAACGGAATCGCGACACCCGCGAGCGCGGCGACGCTCGATACGTTCACGATGGCTCCTCCGGAGCTTCGCTTGAGCAGCGGCACGGCCGACCGAATCGTGTAGAACTGGCCGAACAGGTTCACTTCCATGACCCGCCGGAACTCGTCGTCCGTCGTGTCCTCCAGGTAGTCGAACCTGGGAGTCCGGCCCTTGCGCATGTCGTCGACCGCTTTGAGGTTGGCGTCGACGATCCGTTGGTTGGCCTCGGGCGTGGGGGCGTTGATGCCGGCCGAATTGACGAGTATGTCCAACCGTCCGAGTTCCCGGTCGACCCGCTCGAAGGCTGCCGTGACCGCCGCGCTGTCACTGACGTCGAGCGGGATCGTGATCACGCTCTCCTGGTTCTCGAACGCCCTCTCCAAGGACATGGTTGCCCCTTCCGAAATATCCCGGACCGACGGAACAGACCCGACTCACGTCCGCCTGGCCGGTTGGCGGAGCCATGCTCGGCCGAGAGACCTCGCCGGCCCAGCGCAGTACTACGTGTCAGCGGTACGTGCTCGGCACGCACGGTCTCCGAGATCACAGCTGCCCGAGTCCGCCTCGGAACGCGGGCAGGCGGTGCTACCGCAGGGTCTCGCCCGGTGTGATCACGAGTTCGTGCTTGCGGTCGAGGTCCGACGGAAGTCAGCGATCGGCTCGATCATGGCGACAACGCGTCCAGTCCGACCAGCCGGGAGGCTCGCATGGATGAGGCTGCCCGTCAGGCGCCCTTCTCGGTCAGTGCCTCAGGCAGCAGAGCGAAAAGATTCCTTGCCGGAATCTCTCCGGACCAGATTCCGGTCACCCGACCTCGTCAAGAGGCGGGGGACCCTCCCAACGATTCATCGACTCCTCGATCAGCCGATCAGCCGATCGGCGTGGTCTCGGGTCCCGGCCAGGAACTTCGCGTAGTAGCGGAAGAGAACCTGGATGCTCCGGCGTGGCGCAGGTCGAAACATGTCGACGCTCCTCCCACTTCTCGATCATTGCCGGAGCCGGGTCTTTACCCGCGCGTCCTCAACCGGGAGGAACCAATCACGATGTCCTCCGCCGGTCCGCCGTAGAGGTCGGCCCCGGTGATTCCGGGTGCGTCGCCGGAGTGCACCCGCACCGATCCGCTCGGCCAGGCGAAGTCCAGGCAACCGTCCTGCTCGCTCGCCCGCGCACCGAGGATGCCCTCGAACAGGCGCCGCGACAGGGCCGGATCCCGGGACACGAGATGCGTCGGTCCCAGCCGGCCGCAGCCCTCAACCGCCGTCTCCCACAGCGGAGTCCACCAGAGGGGCTGTGTCGCTCCAGCCACGCTCGGGAAGGTCGAGGGGTCTCGCGCAGCGCTCCGAATGAGTTCGCCGGGCTCCGGATACGCCTTGTCGGAATGCGCGAGCTGGACGACCGTGCGGTGGACGGGGTCCGGCAGGACGAACGCCTCGCGCCAGGCGGAGTTGTCGTAGTTCTCGCCCACCACGGTCATCCCGAGGGACCGGACACGACGCACGGCCTCGGTCACGTCGGGAACGGTGAACGTGAGGTGATGCGGCCCCTCTCCATGAGCCGACAGGAAGCGCGCGAGGAACCCCGCTCCGACGGGCTCCAGAAGCTCCAGACGGCCGCCTTCGTCGGCTGTGCCCACATAGAGCAGCAGGTAACGGAATTCGGCAAGGACTTCCCCGGCGACGGGCACCGCCCCGAGCTGCCGGCGCAACCGCCTTGCCCAGCCCAGGGCGTCACGCACCGCGAAAGAGGTGTGATCGATATCGAACTCAGACTTCACTCGTCGGCCTCGTTCCGGTGAGAGGCCTGCCGGTGTCGGCCTCGTGTCGTACGAGCGGCACTCCGAGATCCACCTACTCAGCCACCCGGGTCGAGGTGCCGGTACCACCGCTGCGGCGGCCGTGCGTCGCGGCGATGACAGCGGTCAGCAGCGCATCTCTGCCGACGGCCAGATCTCTGATGCCCTCCGGGTCCGTAGCCGACGACAGGCCTTCGACCAGTCTCTCCGTCGTCTCCTGGTCCAGGTGGGGTTGGCCGAGGTCGTCCCACCAGCGGTTGAAACTCTCGCCGTACCGCTCGCAGAAGGCGGCGAGGCCGCCGTCGTCGCCGCCGAGGTGGAAGAGCGACGTCGGGCCCATGACGGCCCATCGCAGGCCGGGGCCGGACGAGACGGCGGTGTCGATGTCGCTCACCGTGGCGACCCCCTCGTTGACGAGATGGATGGCCTCCCGCCAGAGCGCGGCCTGCAGCCGGTTGGCCACGTGCCCGGGGACCTCACGTTTGAGCTCGATGGTCACCTTGCCGGCCGACTCGTAGAACCGGCGGGCCCTCGCGACGACGCCGGGGCCGGTGAACTCGTTGCCCATGACCTCGACGAGCGGGATCAGATGAGGAGGATTGAACGGATGGCCGAGGACCAAGCCGGCCGGATCCCGCCAACCCCCTTGCAGTTCACTGAGGGTCAGGCCGGAGGCGGACGAGGCCACCACCGTGTCCGCCCCGAGGACCGGCTCGATGGTCCGGTACAGCTCGTGCTTCAGGGCGATCCGTTCCGGAATGCTCTCCTGAACGAACGCCGCCCCCTCCACGGCGGCACGGGGGTCGTCACAGACGACGAGCTCGCCCTCCGGGGCGTCGGTCCTCGCCAGTCCCAGCGCGGTGAGCACCGGCCATGCCTCTTCGACCGTCTCCTTGACCCGGGCCTCCGTGGCGGGGTCCGGGTCGTAGACGGCGACGGAGTTGCCGGCCGCCAGAAAGAGGGCTGTCCAGCTGCGACCGATCAGGCCGCCTCCGAGGGCCGCCACACGCCCGCCGGAGACCACGCATGAGTCGGTGTTCCGGTCAGAACGCGACATGGTCGCCTCCCTTCAGTCCAAGGCGCTCCCGGGCCTGACTCGGGGTGGCCAGTTCATGTCCCAGCGACTCGACTACGCCCCTGATCTTTCGGACCTGGGCGGCGTTGGACGAGGCGAGTTCACCGCGGCCGATGAAGAGGCTGTCCTCCAGCCCGACGCGCAGATTGCCGCCGAGCATGGCTGCCTGGGTCGCGAACGGCATCTGGTGGCGGCCGGCGGCCAGGACGGACCACTCGTAGTCGTCGCCGAAGAGCTTGCCCGCGATCGTGTGCATGTGGAGCAGGTTGTCGAGGTCCGCTCCGACACCGCCCAGCACGCCGAAGACCATCTGCACGAAGAACGGCGGCTCGATCCAGCCCTGTTCGATCAGCCACGCCAGGTTGTACAGGTGCCCAAGGTCGTAGCACTCGAACTCGAACTTCGTCCCATGGCCCTGTCCCAGCTCCTTCACGATGTACTCGAGATCGGTGAAGGTGTTCTTGAAGACGAAGTCACGCGTCGTCTCCAGGAACTCCGGCTCCCATGCGTGCTTCCACCGGGAGTACTTCCCGAGCATGGGGAAGATGCCGAAGTTGAGCGACCCCACATTGAGCGAGGCCATTTCGGGGGAGGTCGCGACGGCCGCCCGGAGTCGCTCCTCGCGGGTCATGCCCAGTCCACCGCCGGTGGAGACATTGAGGAACGCATCGCATGCCGCGGCGATCTGCGGCATGAATTCCTGGAAGAGTTCCGGGCGCGGATCCGGCTTGCCGGTCTCGGGATTGCGGGCGTGCAGATGGATGATCGCCGCACCGGCCTCGGCCGCCTCGACGGCGGCCGTGGCGATCTCGTCGGGTGTCACCGGGAGGTGCGGTGACATCGTCGGGGTGTGGATACCGCCCGTGGGGGCGCAGGTCACGATGACAGGCTTGGGCATGGCATCCCTCAGACGTTGATCGGTGCGACGCGATCGGAAGCATCGGCGGCCTCGTCACTCACGCCGACCAGTCGCTTGTAGGCGTCGATGAGAAGGCCGTGGAAGTGATGCACTCCGTGCTCGGAGAGGCCCGACCCGGAAGGGTCGTAGACTATGCGCCCCTGGTCGAACGCCGGCGTGCGCATACCGCGCTGCACGCTCTCGACCAGGGCGATGTCCTGTTGCTGCAGGACGCCGTCGATGTACTTCACGGACTCGACTTCGGCATCGTTGAGTTCGGGGGTCTCGAAGTAGAAGTCCCAGGTTTCGAGCGTCCGTTCGGGCCCCGCGGGCAGGATCTGCAGCACCATGAAGTTCCCGCGCCCGGGGTACCGCAGGAGGCAGGTGTTCGGCCACAGCCACCACACGGCGTGCTCCTTGACCGTCGCTCCTGACACGTCGTAGGCGGAGTTGGCGGTGTTTCCCGCCTCCGCGAAGTGGCTGGACCAGATGCCGTGCGTCCTTACCTCATAGGTGTCCATGTCGACCAGGTCGACGAACTCCTTGTGGGCGACGTGGCAGTGGTAGCACTCCAGGAAGTTGTCGACGACGTTCTTCCAGTTGCTCCGGAGCTCGTACGTCAGGCGCTTGGCGTGCGTCAGCTCGGCGACGTCCGGGGCCCAGTGGGCGATCTCGGCCGCCAGGTCCGGGGCCTGCTGCGCGAGGGGTGCCGCGGCCGTGTCCAGGTTGACGTAGACGAACCCGCCGAACTCCTCCACCAGGACCTGGTCCAGGCAGATCTCCGACTTGTCGAAGGTCTCCATCCTGTCGGCACGACGAGCAGCCCTCAGTCCGCCGCCGAGGTCGTAGGTCCAGGCGTGGTACGGGCAGACGATGTTCCGGGCGATGCCGGATCCAGAGAGGAGTTCGTGTGCCCGGTGCTTGCAGACGTTGTAGAAGGCACGCAGGACTTCCGCCCGGTCGCGGACAACCACGACGGGCATTCCCGCGACCGTCACGGCCACGTAGCTGCCCGGCTTCTTCACGTTCTCGACGTGGCAGACCCATTGCCACGTACGGGCGAAGACAGTCTTGAGTTCGGCGTCGAACCATTTCGGGTCCACATACGCCTCCGACCGGAGGGACATGGAACGCGCGGGATCTTGATGAAAGCCCGCGGAGATGCTGCGCACATCGTTGACCGTTACGGGAATCATGGATATCAGGCTACTGGCGACTGGACGTTCGTTCAACCCTCGGTTCGGACGTTCGTTCAATCAGTGACACATGTGCCGCAGGCGCCTTCGGAGCACGCGTAGTCGACATCACGGCCGGCCGCGCGCAGCACCTGCAGGATCGAGTTCTCGGCAGGGACCTCGAACTCCTCCCCCGTCGACCTGAGGGCGATACGGAACGGCGCCCGTGCTTGACCGTCGGCGCCGGGAACCGCCGCGAAGCGCTCGAAGAAGACGGTGCCCCGGTCCAGGACGTCCCGTGCGGCCTGCACGGCGGTCAGCATCGCCTCGGGCCCGCACACGTAGACGTGGGTGTCCGCAGGGTACGCGCCGAGCAGTCCGGCGAAGTCGGGCAGACCGTCGACGTCGTCGCAGTGCAGGTGGTACCGGCCTTCGAGCCCCAGAGCGCGCAGCGGGGCGTCGAATGCTGCCGCCGATCGCGTCCTGACCATGTGATGGAGGCCGAACGGCCGACCGGCGTCGCGCAGGGCACGCGCCATGGCATAGAGGGGCGTGATCCCGATCCCGCCACCGATCAGAATCGACTATCGACCTTGACCGCGATGCCCACCTGGGTCCCCTGGGGATCCCACTCGGTGAGGGAGTAGCTGCGGACCATGCCCCCGGGGAGGTGCACCGCTACATGTGCGCCGGCGGCGCAGCCGGAGAACGAACCCTCCAGCGCGGCGAACGTGAAGGCGCAGACCTCATCGCTCAACGGCGCCTTGCGCACCAGCCGAGCACTCAACAAGTGCACCATAGAACGTCACCCGCCCACACTGGTCGTCGAACCGGCCAGGTCAACCATGGCCAGCCATTGGACGGCCGTTCAATCTTTTGGACGTCTGTTCAGTCTCGGCGGTTTTGCCGCTACCGGCGGGCGTCGTCGCGGACATGCCGGCTACGGCGCCAGCGCGATCTCCTCGCACCGTGCCACCGCGCGTCGCAGCGATGCCTTGTCCAGTCCGAGCAGAGCAGTGAGCCACATGCCGTTCTGTACGACGTCGACGTCAGCCGCTCGCTTCCTGCACTCCCCACGGCTGAGATCCGGTCGGGCGGCGCGGATCAACGCGGCCAGGCCGTCCCGGTAGCGCTTCTGCGCTGCCGTGTTGATCTGGGCGAACTCCTCGTGCGCCTGGGCAAGAGACCACAGCTGCAGCCGCAGCGACAGGTACTCCGTGGTCAGGAACTCCGGCGCCACGACGCGCCGGAGCGCCGCGCGCAGCTGCCGCTCGGGCGACGCCCCGGGGGTGAGTTCGACCAGGGCCGCGTCCTGCTCCTCGATACGACGCAAGGCGGCGCTGATCAGGCTCGTCTTGTCATCGAAGTA
Source organism: Streptomyces sp. NPDC048277 (assembly GCF_040652235.1). Lineage (NCBI taxonomy): Bacteria > Bacillati > Actinomycetota > Actinomycetes > Kitasatosporales > Streptomycetaceae > Streptomyces > Streptomyces sp. NPDC048277. The sequence continues at coordinate 209,432 of NZ_JBEZLQ010000011.1, read as the reverse complement.
GTAGTTGACCAGGCCGAGGGCGACGCCGGCCTCACGCGCCACGGCGCGCATACTCACACCGGAAATGCCCTGCTGCGCCAGCAGACTGAGAACGGCGTCGAGGATGCGCTCCTGCCTGTCCTTGTCAGGAGCGCCAGCAGAGAGGCTGGTCATCGCGCCAGCATAACCGCACAGATGTGAGGCCCCGATCGGTCCCCGCAGGCGCTCGCGGCCTGCCCGCCGGACGCGTCGGCGCTCGACACAGAAGCTCGACGCAGAAAAAGGGGGTGCACGGATAGCCGTCGGTGTCGACGCGGACGTAGTGGTCGCGGCCGATACGGGTCTGCGTCCGCCACCAGGCGGGCGGGCCGACGGGAGGTAGAGCGAGCATCCCGGCCCGGTCGGCTCCCAGCGTTCTGCGGGACGGGCCCGCAGGGTGCGGTGAAGACGCCGAGGTCCCCGGCATCCGTGCGGAAGCCCCCTGCCCCTCGCAGCCGACCACAACCACTCAGCGCCTCTTCAGCGGCTCATCGGTACGACCGCTCACCGCGCCGCCCTCATCCGCGACGCGATCCATCGCGTGACTTCACGCGAGAACCGGGCGTGGACTCCGCCGCTCAGGGTAGTTCGAACGCTATCGGCGGCGACATCGTGGTCTTCATGTGCTCCCTGCCTGACACCGGGGGGGCTCCGCCGTTAATGGCTTGGGGGGTCCGGGTCGCAGTCAATCGCGAGAGGCTCCTGCTGGCCGGCCTTGGTGATGTTGCTTGGTTTTGCGGGCAGTTGGGGACTTCAGTTGACGAGGTCGATGACGCCGAGGCCGTCGGTGCATGCGACGACCAGACTCGACCCGGCACCGGCCAGGGCCGTGACCGGTCGCTCCAGGAGACGGGAGCCCGCCCACCGGCGGGTCAGGGGATCCCACAGCTCGATCGCGCCCTGCCTTGCGACGGCCAGCAGGGGGTGCCCACCGGACGGGGCGATCGCGGCCATCGCCCCGCCGGTGAGTTCGGCCACGAGCTGACGGCTGTCGGTGTCCCAGACGCGGATGGAGTCGTCGAAGTCCCGAACTGCCAGGAGAGTCCGGTCGTCCGGCAAGGGCAACGCCGCGAGGTGCTCCACGTACCTGTGGTTTTCGAAGGGGGCACCGACCGGTAGGCCCGTGGCCGGATCCCACAGCCGGACGGCTCTCGTGCCGCCCCGGGCGGGGGTCGCTTCGCTGCTTGCCAGGAGAGTGCGTCCGTCCGGCAACGGAACACCGGCCAGTACCAGCGGCGGCCGCTCGGGCCGGTTGAAACCATCACTCGCGGTTGCGCAGGTCTCGGGGTCGCGAAGACGGATGATGCCCGAGTGGCTGCCGGTGGCCAGGAGTGTCCGCCCGTCGGGCGACGCGATCGGCACCATGGTGCGGATCTCGCTGGTGCGGCCGGGCGGCAACGAACCGACCAGTCCGCCCGTCGCCAGATCCCATGACCGGAGAGCACCGCTCCTGTGGGCGGTGACGAGAACGGTGCGTCCGTCCGGCAGGGGCGCCGCCGCCATCGCCGTGAGGACATCCGTATCGCCCGTGTGAAGCTGCCCGGCGGTTTCGCCGGTACGCAGATCCCACAGCCAGACGGTGGTGTCGCTGCGGGTGGCGAGCAGCGTTCGCCCGTCGGGGACCGTCACAGGTGCCACCAGGCCGGCCCAGCCGACGTCCTCCGGCTCGGTCGGTGACTCCACTGCGGTGGGATCCCACAACCAGACCGCGCCACCGGGCGCTTCTCCCGCGAGCAGTGTGGGGCCGTCCGGCAACGGAACCGCTGCCACCGCGGCGGGGACGCGGTTCGCCCCCAGGTCACCGATTCGGCGCCCGGATGCCGGGTCCCACAGTCCCGACCCGATCGCCAGCAGTGTCGTCCCGTCGGCCATGGGGACGGGACGCAGACCGAGACCGGTGATGGGCCCGCCGGCCGGAGCACCGGTTGCCACGTCCCACAGCCGCACCGTCTCGTGATCGTCGTCATTGAGGGACAAGGCCAGCAGCCTGCCCCCGTCGGCCAGTTGCACCGCCACCAGTTCGCTCGGCCAGCCCTCGTCCTCGTGCGGGCACAGCAGTGTCTGAACCAACTCGCCCGTCACCGGGTCCCACAGGCACACCACGGCGCCTTCCCCGTGATCGTGGGCAGTGGCAAGCAGCGTGCGGCCATCAGCGAGCGTCACCGCCGCCATCGCGCTCGGGTCCTCCACGCCCGCCGGGGCGCTCAGCGGACCGACGGCCCGTTCGGCGGTGGCCGCATCCCACAGCCACAGCCCTTCCTCGTCGTGAGGGGTGACGGCCAGCAGGTTCCGCCCGTCCGGCGTGGGTACGGCGACCAGATTCGACGCCGATTCCGGGCCCGGCAGCGGACCACCGACCTGCTCGCCGGTGACCGTGTCCCACAGGTACACGACATGGCCGTCGTCGTCCTCGTCGTAGTGCGCCGTGGCAAGCCGGGTGTGCCCACCGGCGAGCGGCAGGGCCACCATCGCCGTGACACGCCCGCCCTGTTTCGAGTTCTCCCGCAGGGGGCCACCGACCTGCTCGCCGGTCACCGGGTCCCACAGCCGCACCACGTCGTCTTCCTCGTCATCGCCCGACGCGGCCAGCAGGACGCGATCGTCCCCGACGGGCACGGCGACCGCCACACCCAAACCGTCCCCGAATCCATGCAACGTCGCCGAAGGCCGCACCCGGCCCGCCGGCCTTTCCCACACCAGGGTCAGTTCTCGTGTGCCGTGATCCCGAAGAGCATCAGACATGACCGGTAGGGTAATCGGCCCCACTGACACCAACCCGGCTCCCCCATCCGGGCAGATCTGGGTGAGTGAGGTGGCCGGCGGCTACCGCTCCACGGACGGTGTTCAGCCGCGCGACTTCGTGTCGCACCAATGCGCGCCCGCTGCGCGTCAGTCAGCCGCACACCCCGCCCATTACGTAACCGATTTACGTAGATCCACGGTTGTCACGTGTCGAAGCGTCTCGGACGCTCTGCAGCATGACTCCCCTCACCCCCGCATCGCCCGAGGTCGCCGACCTGGCCGCCCGCCACCGGCTGGGGGCGCTCCAGGGCTCGTTCGCGCCGAAGCGCCTCCGTCGGACGGTGTTCGCCGCCCATGTCTTCAACTGCATCATGCTCATGATGTTCTTCCTGGTCCCCGGGCTGCTGTACTACTGGTTCAGCATGCGCCGCTTCCCCGACTTCAGCCGGAAACGGGCTGCCCAGCGACTGCACCTGTTCGAGGAGGGGCTGGTCGTGCACCCGCCGTCCGGTGGCGAGCCGGTCGCCCTGCGCTGGGACTCCCTGCACCTCCAGCAGGAGATCGTCCAGCTGGTCATCAACGGGGTCAAAGCACCGACCAAATACGTCTACTCGGCGAGCGTTCCCGGCCAGGGACCGGTGCGGATCACGGAGTTCTACGAGGATCCCGACGTCTGGGGTCCCCGGATGCAGGACGCGGTGACGCGCGCGCAGGCACCGGGCGTGCTGGAGACACTCCGTGAGGGCGGCACGGTGTCGTTCGGAGCGCTCTCACTCTCCCGCACGGCCGTGTACGCCCGCGGGGAGGGCAACCTGCCCTGGTCCGAGGTCCGGGAGGTACGTGCCGCGGGCGGCCTGGTCCGCATCATGACCACCGACTCGTCGGGTGGCGCCGTCCTCTGGTCCAACCACCTGGCCAAGCAGATCACGAACCTGCACCTGTTCCTGGCGGTCGCCCGCAGGCTGCACGAGCAGTCCGCCGCCTGACGCGCCAGCCGTCGGCGCGAGGCTGCGTCCCTGCGCAGGCCGGTGGAGTCCCTCAAGGTGGCACCGAACCTCGCGGGCGCAGTGCATCCACCGCGGCCTTGCCGATGCGCCTCCCGGGGACGTCGCGGTGGGCGGTGGGCGGTGGGAGGAACGGACCGGCTCCGATCCGGCGAACGCCAGCGGCGCTGCCTGAACATCGAGGAGGCCGCACCGTTCCGTAACGACCTGCGGCTATGGGTTCGGGACAGCAACATGGAGGCTCGTCGGCACGGTCGTGGTCAGACGGTCGGCCGGGGGACCGCTCCGCCGAGTGCGCGCGGCAGTGCCGCCCTGGAGGGTATGCCGAGCTTGCGGTAGATACGGCCGAGGTGGGCTTCGACCGTCCTGGTGCTGACGAAGAGCTGCTCTGCGATCTCCTTGGTGCGTTTGCCTCCTGCCGCCAGTTCCGCGATCTCCCGCTCCCGCTCGGTGAGAAGAGCCAACGTCGCCCGGGCGTTCGCCTCCTGCGCCGTTGCGACCACCGCACCGTTGGGGGCGCAGGACGCGGGCAGCAGGGTCCTGACCCTCGCCGCCTCCTCACGGATCCGCTGTGCGCCGCAGGCCCGAGCGGTCTTTCCCGCCCTGTCGAGCCACTCCAGCGCCTGCCCGGTGCCGTGGGCCGCGTGGACCGAAGGCGCACCGGTCACCAGGGTCCAGGCGTGTTCCACCGGCAGGCCCGCACGGCGGAACGACTCCGCGGCCTCGTGAAACAGCCCTACCGCCAGGCGGTGTTCTCCCTCGGCAGCGTGGAGCTCGGCCCGGGCTCTGCGCACGTGTTGCTGTTGCAGAGGCAGCCCCAGCTGTTCAGCCACGGTCTCCCCCGTTGCGGCCCACTCGCGTGCGGCGTCGATGTCACCGCACCGCAGTGCCGCGACGGAGGCGAGGGCCAGGAGAGAAGGCTGCCAGGCCCGCAGCAGCCGCTGCAGCTGCGGGCCGCCCTCCTCGACGAGGGTGCGCAGACAGCCTGCCGGGTCTCCGCCGAGGAACTGGGCCTGGGCACGCAGGCCGACCGCTACGGCTGCCCGCCAGCCCCGCTTGCGCAAGGCGAGGGAAAGCCCCTCCCCGGCGAGTTCGAGCAGTCTGTCGGTGTCCCGCCGTGGACGGGTCCACAGCAGCCCCGTCGCCCGCAGGGTCATGGCGATCCCGGCGGCTTCGTCGACCCCGCTCATCCGGGCGAGCAGCTCGGCCTCCTCGGCACGGCGGCCGAGCGGCTCCAGACGCCCCGTCAGCTGGTCGAGGTGGCACAGGGCCACCAGTTGGTTGATCCGGATGAACCTCCGGGTGGCACCCGTGGTCGCCTGCAGTCCGCGTTCCAGATGCCGGTAGGCGTCATGGAAGCGCTCCTGGAACAACTCCGCGCAGCCGAGCATCGCGAGGACGTCGGGCATGGTGACGGCAGCGGCGTCCGGCAGGGCGTCCACGATCCGCGCACACTCGGTGACCTCTGCGACGGCCTCGGGCAGCAGCCCGAGCTGGGTGTCGCCGAGGGCGCCCAGGGCCCGCAGGTAGGGCACCGCCCGGCCGACGGCTCCGGCGGCCTCCGCCGCCTCTCGGACCAGGTCACGTGCCTCGCCGTAGGCGCCCCGGAACAACTGCACTCGCCCGTATGCGGTGATCAGTTCGGCTGCCGGCGCCGGCAGAGGAACCGGCAGTGGGCGGGGTACGAGTTCGAGTGCCGTCCGCACCACTGCTTCGGCCTCCTGGTGGCGGCCCAACAGCCGCTCCAGCTCTCCGCAGACGGCGTAGGCGCTCAGCCGCAGGTCCTCGGTGAGATCCGCCTGATGCCGTAGCAGATCGTGCACCAGGGAACGGGCTTCCTGCAGGCGGCCCACGGCACTGAGGGCCCGGCAGTGGTCGAGCACCAGAACGGCCCGGGAGGCGCTGATCCCCTCTCCGGCGGGCAGGTGGTCCAGCGCCAGGCGCAGCCAACGGGCGGCGGCGGCCGGGGACTTGGCCATCGCCTCCGCCGCGCCCTCGACCAGCACCTGCCGGGCCTGAGCACTGCCCGCGCCCACCAGGTGCTCGGCCTGCCGGGCACGTCGGAGCGCTGACGCTCCTCGCGTGGTCAGCAGATCCAGGGCCCGCCTGTGAGCGTTGACACGCAGGGACGGCGAAGCGTGTTCCAGGGCGATGTGGCCGAGCACCGGGTGCCTGAAGGCGTAGCCGCCGCCCCAGGGCAGCGGCCGTATCAGGTCCGCCCGTACGAGTTCGGTGAACGCGCCGAGGGTCCGTTCCAGACCGAGATCGGAGACCGCGGCGACGTCGTCCGGGAGGAAGGGATCGCCCAGAACGGCGGCGACCTGGACGGAGAGCGCGGCGTCAGCGGTGACGGAGTCCAGCTCGGTGACGACGGAGACGGCCTCCCGGAGCATGCCGTGCCGGTCCGGACCGGGGCTCAGCGGCCACTCGTCCGGGTCCCATCGCGCCGCGACCAGGATGCGCAGCATCCGCGGGTTGCCGCCGGAAGCGGCGTGCAACTGCTCGGCGTAGGTGCCGTCGACCACGGGTGCCGGAGAGGCGCGCCACTCGGTGTACGCGTGGTCAGGCGCCGAGTGGGACAAGGCGTGCGGGGCGGTGGTGTCGAGGTGAGACCTGCTGCGGCCGAGCAAGGTGGCTGTCGCCCGGAGGTCCAAGGAGGAGAGGGCCAGGCGGGTGACCGAGCCGGTCTCGACTCCGTGTTCGAGCGCCTCTCGTAGTACCGGCCCGGACTGCCGTGGGCGGTGCGCCAGCGCCAGGACGAACGGGCCGGGCGGGGGTCTTCGCACGAGCCGCGCGATCAGTCTCGCGGACTGCTCGTCGCACAGATGCGCATTGTCGAGGACAAGCACGCCGCCACGCCGCGCGGCCCAGCGCCCCAGCACGCTCCGCACCTCGGCATCCGCCCCGGCGCCGAACTCCCGGGCGATCGGGGGATCCCGCGCCTCCAGGACATCCAGTACCTCGGTGATGACCTGGCCGGGTTGTGTCACACCGCGCGCGGCATGGGCGCGCACCACCGGTACCCCTGCCTCGGCAGCCCGTTCGGCGAGCAGACCGAGCAGCGTGGTCTTGCCGATGCCCGGCTCTCCAGTGACCTCCAGGATCGCTCCCCGGCCGTCGGTCAGATCCTTGACGACCGCGGAAAGACACTCGATCTGCGCCTGTCTGCCGACGAGAACGGTGCCGTCCTCATGGGCCCGATCCTTGGGGGGCAAGCGGCCTTCTCCCTTCCCATGGATGTGCACACGAACGAGGACACCATCTGTTGCCGGTCAATTCGGATATTAGGCCATCCCGTTGGCCGACTTGCGCCTGGAACGCATGCGGCGGTTCAGTCGGTGGCGGGTCCCGTGGGGATGGCCGCGACTGCCGCCGCGGTCATCTGCCGTGCGGTGGTCACCAGGCCGGCGATCGCGTCGTCGGGGGTCAGGCCGCAGAGGTCGATCAGGGCGAACAGCGACTCGGCGCTGATCACCAGGGCGAGACCGCGGACCAGTTGCTCCACGTCCGCGCGCTGCGCGGCGCCGCACCTGTCGGCCCACGGGGCAAGAGCGTGCTCGATGAGTCCGAAGCGGTGGGCGGGACGGTCCTTGGACGTCGAGGGTTTCGCGATGGTCGAGGCGACGACCACCCGGACGGCACCCTGTCTGCGCAGCACCGCCCGGCCGAGGATCTCCGCGGCCTGACCGATCCGTTCGACCGGGTCGTCGCCGCGCGTCGCCGATCGCAGGACCGCGACCAGATCCTCCGTCATCACGGAGGCGCGCAGGAGCGAGAGCAGGTCGGGGAAGTAGCGATAGGCGGTCGCCTCGGAGACCCGTGCCTCGGCCGCGACCCCCGGCATGGTGATCTCCGCGCCGGTGTCGGCGAGGTCGCGGGCGGCCGCGATGATCGCCGACCTGGTGCGTTCCATCTGGTTGCTGAGCCCGTTCGGGCGACTCCGCTCGGCCATGATCATCCTTCCGTGCCGACCGAAAGCATACCGGGCGAGGCGACCGGAAGAGAGTCGACTGTTTTTTTAAGAGTCCACTTGCATGGATGTTCGGATCGACCATAAGGTCCTTGGCGTTGGCAACCCCACCAGTCAGGGAGACTCCATGGCCAAGGTGTCGATCACCGCTCCGGGCGAGGGCGAGCTCATCGTCAACGGCCCGTCGACGATCCGGATCCTCGAGGACGGCAGCAACACCAATCACCGCCTGGGGATGGGCGAAATCACCATCCCCCCGCACACCGCCGGTCCTCCGCAGCACCGCCATGCCCAGCACGACGAGGGCTTCTACATACTTTCGGGCAGCGTGCGGTTCACCGTCGGGCAGGACGACTACGACGCCGGAGCCGGTACGTGGGTCATGGTCCCGCCCGGCGCACCGCACACCTTCGCCAACGTGACCGACGACAGGGCGGTCATGCTCAACACCTTCACGCCGGACCTGTACGTGCAGTACTTCCGTGACCTCAAGGCCATGGTCGAGTCCGGGCAGCCGCTGTCACCCGGCGCCGTCGCGGAGGTCTGGACGAAGTACGGCACCGAACCCTCGACCGAGTACGCCCCGTGAACGTTCTCCTCGGGGCCAACGCCGTCGCCGCGCTCGCCGGCATCGCCTTCGCGGTGGTGGGAGGCGTACGCCCGGCAGCGCTGAGCGAGAGCGGTACGCCCACCGCCGGCGAACGCTTCTACGGCTGGATGTACGCGACCAGGGGCGTGCCGCTGGGGGCGGCGGCCCTCGTCGCACCGCTCGCGTGGTCGGGTCCGGCCGGCTCGCTCATCCTGTGCGCGGCCGCCGCGGCCCAGGTGGGCGACGCCCTCATCGGAGTCGCCACCCGGAAATCGACGATGATCGCGGGAGCCTCGCTCCTGACCGCGATACACGTCGCAACGGCCGTCGCCATCGCGTGAGCGCGGCTCGCTCTCGACGGGAGCCCGGACAGGATCCGCAACCGGCACCACGATCCTGCCGGGACTCCCGCTGTGCTCCGCGACGCGGCTCGGGCCGCAGAACTCGGCGTGGGACCTGCCTCGCGGAAACGACGTCAGGACGGTTGCGGGTGCAGGAGGCGGGCGAGGAGGTCGTCGAGGGTGATCATGCCGGTGAGACGGCCGGTGGTGTCGTGGACGACGGCCAGGGAGGCCCGGCGCCGGCGCAGTTGCTCGATGGCGTGGCTGATCGTGTCGTCGGCGGCCAGCTCGGGTACCGGGCGGGCCAGGTCGCGGGCCGTGATCGCCCTTCCCCGGGTACGGGCGATCAGCGCGTCGCGGGCGTGTACGGAGCCGATGACCCGGTCGCCGTCGCGCACCAGCAGGCGGTTGCGGTCATGGGCCGCGGCGGTGGCCAGGATCGTGTCCGCGTCCGCGTCCGCGGCGACCGAGGTGATCTCCGCGGCGGGCACCTGCAGTGCGCCGACCGGGTTCTGCGGCTCGGTCAGCGAGCTGGTGATCAGCCCGGAGTCCTCCTCGCTGATCAGGCCGAGCCGTTCGGACTCGGCCACCAGGTGGGTGAGCTGTTCCCGGTTGTGCACGGAGGCCAATTCGCCGCGGGGGGCGACCCGGCACAGGCGTACGAGGGCGTTGCTCAGGGCGTTGAGGAACCGGATCAGCGGTCGTACGGCGTTGACCAGGGCCCTGAAGGGCGGTGCGAGGAGTATCGCGGAGCGTTCCGGGTGGGCGATGGCCCAGGACTTGGGGGCCATCTCGCCGACCACCATGTGCAGGAAGACGACCAGGATCATCGCGACGGCGAACGCGACGCCGTAGCTGACCGCGCTCGGCAGGCCCAGCTTGTGCAGCAGCGGGTCGAGTTCGTGGGAGATCGCGGGCTTGGACACCGAGCCGAGGCCCAGGGTGCAGATGGTGATGCCGAGTTGGGCGCCGGCCAGCATCAGGGAGAGCTCGCGGATACCGGCCAGGGCCGCCTTCGCGCCGCGCTGCCCCTCGGCCGCCGCCTTCTCCACGCGGTGCCGTTTGGCGGCGACCAGGGCGAACTCGGCGGCGACGAAGAATCCGCTGCCGATCAGCAGCAGGACGGTGACGAAGAGCGCCGTCGGGAAACTCATGCCTGCTTCTCCTCACGCGCGGGCGAGCGCTCCAGGCGGACCCGCTCGGGGACATGGCGGTCCAGGGCCCGCACCTCCAGGGTCGCCCGGGCGCCGTCGGCCGCCAGATCGACGGTCACGCGGTCCCCGACGGTCGGAAAGCGGCCGAGGCGGTCCACGATCAGGCCGGCCACCGTGTCGTAGTCCTCCTCCTGGGGCAGTTCGATGCCGGTGGCCTCCGCGATCTCGTCGAGGCGACGGCCGGCGTCCACGAGCCAGCCCTGGCCGTCGGCCATGGCGGGCACGGCGACGGTGTCGCTCTCGTCCGCGATGTCGCCGACCAGTTCCTCGGCGATGTCCTCGTAGGTGACGATGCCCGCCACGCCGCCGTGCTCGTCCAGGACGACGGCGAACTCGTCGTCCCGCGCACGCATCTGCTTCACCGCGTCCGGCAGCGGCAGGGTGTCCGGCAGCAGGAGCGGCGTGCGCGCCACGGTGCCGGCAGGGGTGTCCGTGAGCCGGTCGGCAGGCAGCCGCATCAGGTCCCGTACCCCGAGTACACCGGTGACGTCGTCGGGGTGGTCGCCCAGGACCGGGTAGTTGGAGTGGCCGTGCCGGCCGATGAGGTCGACCGTGTCGGCGGCGGTGGCGTCCTGGCGGACGAAGACGGCGTCCGCGCGCGGGACCATCACCTCGTGCAGCGTGCGCTCGGAGAACTCCAGGGCGTGGTCGAGGAGCTCGGCGATGTCCCTGGGCAGCTCGCCCTGCTCGTGGGACTCGCCGATCAGCTGGCTGAGCTCCTCCAGCGTGGCGCCGTGATGCAGTTCCTCGACGGGCTCGATGCCGACCCTGCGCAGCAGCCGGTTCGCCGCGCCGTCGAAGACGTGCACGAGCGGGCCGACGACCTTCAGGTACGCCAGGGTCGAACCCGCGAGCGCCTTCGCCAGCCGGTCGGGCACGGCGATGGCGAGGTTCTTCGGGGCCAGCTCGCCCAGCACCATCTGCACCACGGTGGCTCCGACGAAGGCCACGGCCACGGAGACGACGCTCACGGCCGCGTCCGGGAGACCCGCACCGGACAGGGCCGGTTCGAGCAGGGCCGAGACCGAGGGCTCGGCGATGAAGCCGACGACCAGTCCCGTGACGGTGATGCCGAGCTGCGCGCCCGACAGCATGAACGACAGCCGCTCCAGCACCTTCAGGGCACGGGCGGCCTTCTTGTCCCCCGCCTCGGCCTCGCGCGCGAGGGCGAGGCGGTCGGCGGAGACGTAGGCGAACTCCTGGGCGACGAAGTAGCCGGTGGCCGCGGTCAGCAGGAACACGGCCAGCAGGCCCGTCAGCGCGCTCACGGCACTCATCGAACACCACCCCGCCGCGTGCCGTGCTCAGGAAAGTCCTGGCGGGTTGGTCGGGGACTGTGCCCCGAGGGGTCCGTCGATCTGGCGGACAAAGCTGTTACTCCTCCGGTTGCGGTACTGACCCGGGAAACGATCCGGTTCACTCCAAGGTTCCCGCACCTGTGCGGCAGTGAACACTCGCCACGGGCGGCGCCCTCGCCCGGCACTCCGCACACCCCGGGAAGACGAGCGCCATCAGCGGTCCGCCGGACGGCTACGGCACGGCCGGCGCCTCAGACGTGGACGCCGAAGTCCTGGGCGATGCCGCGCAGACCCGAGGCATAGCCCTGGCCCACGGCGCGGAACTTCCACTCGCCGCCATGGCGGTACAGCTCGCCGAAGACCATCGCGGTCTCCGAGGAGGCGTCCTCGGAGAGGTCGTAGCGGGCGATCTCCTGGCCGTTCGCCTGGTTCACCACGCGGATGAACGCGTTGCGCACCTGGCCGAAGCTCTGCCCGCGCGTCTCCGCCTCGTGGATGGAAACCGGGAACACGATCCTCGCGACCTCGGCCGGCACCGCGGCCAGGTTCACCTTGATCGACTCGTCGTCGCCCTCGCCCTCACCGGTCAGGTTGTCGCCGGTGTGCTCCACCGAGCCGTCCGGGCTCCGCAGATTGTTGTAGAAGACGAAGTTCTGGTCGGAGACCACCTTCCCGGACGCGCCGCAGAGCAGGGCGGAGGCATCCAGGTCGTAGTCCGCGCCGGTGGTGGTGCGCACGTCCCAGCCCAGACCGACCAGCACGGCACTCAGGCCGGGCGCTTCCTTGCTCAACGACACGTTGCCGCCCTTGGCCAGCGAAATCCCCACGGCCGATCCTCCCGATCGCTCATCGTCTGTCCGGTCACTCATTACCAACGCCGAACCCGGCACTATGGTTCCTATAGTTGCGCAACCTCTAAAGTATTGACCGGTGGCCCGCACCGGGCGACCGACGCAGGCGAAGGCGAGTGGTGTCAGGTGTTCTTCGACGTGGGACCGCTGGATGTCCTCACACTGGCGATCCTCGCCGTACTGCTCTTCGGTCCGGACAAGCTCCCCGAGATCATCCAGAAGGTGGCCGGGTTCCTCCGCAAGGTGAAGGAGTTCTCCGACAGCGCCAAGGACGACATCCGCTCCGAGCTGGGACCGGAGTTCCAGGACTTCGAGTTCCAGGACCTCCACCCGAAGACGTTCGTCCGCAAGCACGTCCTCGACGGCGACGGGCTCGGGCTGGACGAGATCCGCAGCGCCCTCGACCCGAGGGCCGATCTGGCGGAGGTCGCCGACGCGGTGCGCGAAGCCGCCGCCGAGAGCCCACGGGAGCCGGTGACACCGGAACCCGTGTCCCTGACGAAGGACGCGCAGACCGGATCATCCGCTCACACGGCGGCCTTCGATTCCGATGCCACCTAGAGACAACCGACCATCATCGTGAAGGAGAAGACTGACGTGACCGGATGGGAGACCGCGGTGCTCACCGGAGGCCCCGCGGACGGACTGCGGGTGAAGGTCCCGGACCGGCCGCGGGTGCTCCAGGTGACGCATCCCTGCCAGGTCGAGGCCGGGCCGGACGGGGTGCGGGTCGCCGGGGTGTACGTGTACCGCCGCGACTACGCGGTGGACAGCGAGCCGCTGCGGTACGGCTTCGACATAGCGAGCCCCTGACGCCCCGCAGGCCGGTTCAGCCGGCCTGAGTGCTCTCGGCCGTGACGGGACGGGCCGACGCGGATTCTCCCGGCGCGGACTGGATGACGCGGGGAGCGGGCTGCGCGGCCTCGTCCTCGGCCGCCGGGGCGGCCGAGGACTGTGCGGTGCCGTCCTCCTTCATGGCCTTGGCCTCGCTCTTGAGGATGCGCATCGACTTGCCGAGGCCGCGCGCCGCGTCGGGCAGCTTCTTCGAGCCGAACAGCAGAATGATCACGATCCCCACGACCAGCAGGTGCCAGGGTTCCAGTCCGTTGCGGAGCATCCCGCACACCCCTTCTCATCGCCTCGGCCGACCGGCAACTCGCGCGGTCCGGCCATCGATCAGTCCGAAATTGTTGCTACATTGCGCAACTGTACAACCTTGAGGTGAGATCCCTCTGCCCCTGGTGCACAAGCCCGTCGGCCTCACGCGTCGGAGTCGGCCTTGCCGCTTGCCGCCGCGTACGCCTGGCCCGGGGTCATCGCGACCCCGTTGAGGGAAACCGTCCTGTACTGGCTGACCTTGGCGCAGGTCCTGGAGTCGTCGGCGGTCGAGGCGCTGGCGTTGGCGGTCGCGGTCTTCGCGGTGGTGCCGGTGTCCGGATACGTCGTGCCGCTGGACCAGTCGCTGCCGATCACCAAGGTCAGCCCGGAGCCCGTGCCCTCCTTCAGGGACGAGCCGGGCAGCCTCAGGGCAGCGGCGACCGCCTGGGCCTCGGCCTTCCGGCTCGCGCCGTAGGTGAGCGTGGTGGACGACGCCGGACTCGGCGCGTTGGCGGTCGTCGTGGCGGAGCTGAAGCCGCCGTCGGTCAGGACGGTTGCCACGGCGGAGGCACGGCCCCCGATCCCGGTACCGTTCTCGACCGTCACCGCGATCCCGGACCTGGACACCACCGGGGCAGCCGGCTTCGCGGTCGCGGAGGCCGCCGCGGACTTCCCGCCCGAACCGGTGGTCAGCGACTGGTCGTTCGCCATGGTGGCGAACAGGTCCTTGGCGCCGGAGCCCACCACCACCCGGTCGCTGTTGTTCGGGTCGGGGGCGGTCTGCATCGTGGTGAAGGTCATCCGCTTGGCGGGGACCTTGTTCACGTCCGCCGCCAGTGAGACCAGTTTGCCGACGCTGCCGAGGCCGTCGTCCACGGTGAGCGCCTTGGTGGCGGCGTCCGCGAGGTCGTAGACCGCGGTCGGGTCGGTCAGCGTGCCCGCGCTCTTGAACTTGCGGATCATCGCGCTGAGGAAGATGTGCTGGGAGACGGTACGGCCGAGGTCGCTGCCGTCGCCGAAGCCGTGCCGGGAACGGACGAACTCCAGCGCGGCCTCACCCTTGAGGGTGTGGGTGCCCTTGGACAGCTTCAGGTGCGAGTAGGTGTCGTACACGTTGCCGTTGACACACACGGACACACCGCCGACCGCGTCGGACATCTTGACCACGCCGGAGAAGTCCAGCTTCACGAAGTGGTCGATGGGGATGCCGGTGAGCTGGTGGATGGTCGCCACCTGGCAGGAGGGACCGTACTGGAGGGCGCTGTTGACCTGGCCGTAGTAGCCGGAGGTCGACTCGCCGCTGGTGCTGTCCTTGCAGGCGGGGACGTCGACCATGGTGTCGCGGGGGATGCTCATGACCGTGGCGTTGGAACGGTCGGCGGATATGTGCACGACCATCTCCACGTCCGCGTTGCCGTAGCCGCTCTGCACGCCGGTCTGCGAACAGCCGCCGCCGAGCTTGCAGTCCGCGGCGCTGGTGCGGCCGTCGGAGCCGATCACCAGGATGTTGATCGGCGTACGCCCGAACGCGTCGGCCTTCTCACTGCCGCCCTTGCCGTCGAGGGAGACGCTGTTGATGTTGCCGTTGAGATGCCGGTAGAACCACCAGCCCACCCCGGCCGTGCCCAGGACCAGCAGCGCAAGACAGATGGCGACGGCCTTCAGGACCCGTCTGGCGCGCCCGCCCCGTTTCGCCCGCCGGGCCTCGCGTCCGCCGCCGCCCCCGCCACGACGGGCCGTCGCCCTCGCCGCCGCACGGCCGGCCGCCGGACGCTCCGCAGCGGACCCGTCCGCTCGCGGTCCGGGCGTACGGGTGCTGCGGCTGTGCGTGGCCTGGCCACCGCGGCCGCCCCAGGGGTCGCTCATCTCCCACTCCCATGAACGGTCGGGCCCGATCAGGCGTTAGTTGCTTGGTTGCGCAATCTAGCAAACGTAGGAGACGTGGGGGTCAGACCCTCTGTCAATTCACAGGTGGGGCCCGCGAGTCGGACCGCACATCCGGATCAGGGCACGTCGCGCCGGTAGCGGGCGGCGATCCACTCGGCGCCGCGCTCGGCCAGGATCCGGCGCCGCCCCCAGCGCGAGCGACGCGCACCGGTGGCCCGGGACTCCGATCCCGGCGCCGCGGCGGCCAGCTCCGCCAGCCGGCCGGCCGCACGGGCCAGTTCGGCCCGAAGCCGTCGGCGCCGGCGTGGAGAACCCGCCTTCAGCAGCGCCGTGTACAGACCCTCGACCTCGGCCAGGGCGGCCCCCAGCCGCAGATTCGCCTCACGCACTCGCCGAATGTCCCCGTGCGGCATGCATGCCCTTCTTCCCCCGACATCAGGACCGGATCCCGCCGACTTCCATTATTGCGCAACTCTGCAAGCTAGCCATCCGTTATCGGGGGCCGAGCTGCGTCAGCCCGTGCCGACGGCCCGTCCGGCCTTGGCCCAGTTCGCTTGCAGTTCGTCGAGGTAGGACCGGGCCTGGCTGCCCGGAGTGGCGCCGCGGGCGAAGGCGAGCATGTTGGCCGGGCCCGTGTTGTAGCCGAGGGCCAGCAGTTGGTCCCTGGTGTACGAGGCGGGCCAGGAGGCGGGCAGTCCGGCGGACAGATCGTGCAGGTACCAGGCTTCGGCCTCGACGGCCAGGTCCCGGTCGTCGGGCAGGTCCTCCCAGCTCCGGTGCGCGAAGTCCCGCCCCTGCCGCACCTCGTCGAAGGTGGCACGGTGCATGTTCGCGATGCCGAAGGCGGCGTCCGGCTTGTACTTCTGCCAGGCGCGTTCGAAGGCCGCGTCATGGGGTTTGTACGCCTCGTTGTAGAGGATCGCCATCAGCAGTTGGGCGCTGACGCCGGTCTGCCGGGCCCGGGCGCGCACCTGGGTCGCGTAGTGGGCGGGATCGTACGAGGAGGAGGCCGCCGACACGGACGGCGAGGGCGAGGCGGACGGCGGGGTCGCGGTGGGCGTGGCGGTTCCGGACGGGGGCGGCGAGTCGCCCTGCTGGGTGTGGGCCGCCCGGATGATGACGTACAGCGCCAGGGCCAGGACCGCCACGGCGATCCAACGCCGGCGCCTCGATGCCCGGGAATCGGACATTCCTTGCCCTTTCTCCCGCCCGGCCTTTCGACCAGAACCTTGTACAGCAGGCGGTTTAAGAACCGCGTGAGGCGACACCGCCCGGGACGGGTCTCGTGGACCGTCTCACCGCGTCCGCCCCCGGGCGCGCCCCTGCCGTGTCCCGGCGGCCAGGAGTCCGGCGGCGTAGAGCACGAGAACGGCCGTGAGCAGCAGGTAGTAGACCGGCGGGAGCGGGGTCAGGCCGAGCGGCGGCCCGAGCGGGGACGGCGGCAGGACCAGTCCGATCGCGGCCAGGGCCGCCGCCGCGCAGGCCACGGATCCCGGCTTGCGCCACCCGGCACCGGTCCGGCCCGGCCGCAGCAGCAGCATGACCAGGGCCTGGGTGAGCAGGTTCTCCGTGAACCAGCCGGAGTGGAACACCGCCTCGTCCAGGGAGGTCCCCAGCCCGTGCAGGGCGAGCGCGAGGACACCGAAGGTGGCCAGGTCCGCCGCGGCGTTGAGGGCGCCGAAGCCGGTGATGAACCGCAGCAGGCCGCGGGGGCTGAGCACGGTCGGCCGGCGCAGTACCGACGGGTGCGGGCGGTCGTAGGCGAAGGCGAGCTGGACGGCGTCGAAGCACAGGTTCTGGGTGAGGACCTGGGCGGGGAGCATCGGCAGGAACGGCAGGAGCAGGCCCGCGCAGAGCATGGCGATGACGTTGCCCAGGTTGGAGGAGAGCGTGATGCGCAGGTAGGTGGCGATGTTGCCGCTCGCGTGCCGGCCGGCGGCGACGGCGTGGGCGACGGCCGTGAGGTCCTTCTCCGCCAGCACCACGTCGGCGGCCTCACGGGCCACGTCGGAGGCCTCGCGCGGGGCGATGCCGACGTCGGCGGTGCGCAGGGCGGGCAGGTCGTTGACGCCGTCGCCGAGAAAGCCGATGGTGTGTCCGCGCGACCTCAGGGCCTGGATGATCCGGGCCTTGTGTTCGGGGGTGCAGCGGGCGAAGACGGCCGTACGGAGCGCGAGGGCGGCGAGTTCGGATGCGGTGAGGCCGTCGAGGCGGTCCGCAGTGAGGATCTGGTCCCCGGTCACGGGGATGCCCAGGTCGCGGCAGGCGCGGGCGGCGGTCCCCGGGTGGTCGCCGG
This sequence comes from Streptomyces sp. NPDC048277, assembly GCF_040652235.1. Taxonomy (NCBI): domain Bacteria; kingdom Bacillati; phylum Actinomycetota; class Actinomycetes; order Kitasatosporales; family Streptomycetaceae; genus Streptomyces; species Streptomyces sp. NPDC048277. The sequence continues at coordinate 192,124 of NZ_JBEZLQ010000011.1, read as the reverse complement.
TGAGCACCTTCACGGTGACGCCGCGGTCGGCGAAGACGGCCAGTGCGTCGGCGGCCGTGGGCGCGAGCGCGTCCCGCAGGGTGATCAGGCCCCGGAAGGCGAGGCCGCGTTCGTCGGCGGGCGTGTAGTCGCGGGTGCGGGCCGGGCGTTCGGCGGTGGCGACGGCCAGGACCCGGAGGCCGGCGTCGGCCTGGCGGGCGGCGAGTGCGCTCAGTCGTGCTCGGTCGTCCGGGTCGAGTGCGCAGCGCTCCAGGACGGCCTGGATGTCGCCCTTGACCACCAGCGTGTGCGTGCCCAGCCGGCCGGGCGTGCGGACGACGGCAGTCGAGAGCCGCCGCAGCGGGTCGAACGGGACGGCGGCGACCCCGTCGTACGCCATGAGGCCGTCCTCGTCCGCCGTGTCGAGGATCGCCTCGTCGAGTGCGTCGGGGCTCGGCAGGTCGGCGAGCTGCAGGGTCCACCAGGCGTTGGCGACGGCCCAGTTCAGCACCTCGGGATCGTCCCGGCCGTCCGGGCCCAGGGCGCGGTCGACGACCGGGCGGTCCTGGGTGAGCGTGCCGGTCTTGTCCAGGCACAGCACGTCCATCGCGCCGATGTCGTGGAGCGCCGGCAGCCGCTTGACGATCACCCCGTGGCCCCGGGCGAGCAGCGCGGCCCCGCGGGCCAGGCAGGTGGTGACGAGGACCGGCAGCATCTCCGGCGTCAGCCCGACCGCCACGGCGACCGCGAACGGCAGGGTCTCCAGGCCCCGGTCGCGCAGCGCCGCGTTGGCCATGAGGACCAGCGGCGGGGTGAGCAGCATGAACCGGATCAGGATCCAGGAGACGCCGTGCACGGAACGGTCGAACGCGCTCGCCTCGTGCCGGACCCTCCCGCCCCGGGCGGCGGCGAACCGGGTGCGCGCGCCCGTCGCGGTGACGATCGCCGTGGCGCTGCCCGAGGCCACGCTGCTGCCCTGGAAGCACATCTGCGGTTGCCCGAAGACCCCGTCACCGGTCCCGCCGTGCGGATCACCGGCGCGCTTCCCGACCGGGGCCGACTCCCCGGTGAGGGCGGCCTGGTGCACGGTCAGACCGGTCGCGCGCAGCAGCCGTACGTCCGCCGGGACCAGGTCGCCGGGGCCCAGCCGGACGACGTCTCCGGGGACCAGTTCGTCCACCGGGATCTCGCGAGTCCTCGGCGCCGCGTTGTTGTCCGCGCGCCGCTGCACGGTGGCCGTGGTGGCCACCAGCGCACGCAGTCCGGTCATGGACCGGTCGGCCCGGTGCTCGCCCGTCGCCCGCAGTGCGCAGCTCACCACGACCAGCAGCAGGATCACCGACGCGGTGCCCCAGGCGAAGACCACCGCCGACACCAGCCCGAGGCACCCGAGCACCGCGGTGAAGGGATCCCGCAGACTCCGGAAGAACAGCCCCGGCCAGGACGCCCCGCGGGCGGCCGGCATCGTGTTCTCGCCGAAGCGGGAGAGCCGTTCATCGGCCTGGGCCTCCGTCAGACCGCGCGGGCCGCTGTCCAGGCGCCGCAGCAGGGCGAGCAGCGCGGGCGCGTCGGGCCCCGGGCCGGTTCCGCCGGCTTCGGGCGCCCGCACGACCACGGGGTCAGGAGTCCCGGCACCCTGTCCCGAGGCCGCAGTGGTCTCAGCCACCGGTCTCGTACAGGCGGCGCACCGGCGTGGAGACCTGCTGCGAACGCGCGGTCAGCTGGCCGACCATGACCCGCACGACGGTCACGATGTCGGGGTCGTCGATGTAGTAGATCTGCCGCCGCCCTTCCCGTCGGGCCTGCACCAGTCCGGCGAGTTTCAGCTTGGCCAGGTGCTGGCTGATGGCGGGCAGCGCGCCGCCCACCCGGTCGGCCAGGTGCGTGACATCGCTCTCGCCCTGGGACAGCGCCCACATGAGGTGCAGCCGGGCGGCGGACGCGAGCAGTCCGAACACCTCGGCCGCATCCGTCAGAACCTCGGCAGAGGGATCCTCGAAACCACCGGCCTTCCCCGCCACTGTCCGCCCCTCACCCTCTGCCGTCACAGCACGTCACGGGCGACGCCCACGCGCCCACCCAGTGTAGGCGTCCGGCCACACCGTGAACGCGGGGCCGACCGCCGTCGTTTCGTCAGTCCTCGTAGTAGTTGTTGACGATCACGTCGGGTTCGTCGTCGTCGAACGCCTCGTTCAGCAGCGCGCCGCCGACGAGACCGGCCGCACCGGCACCGATCAGCGCACCCGCGCCGAACCGGCGTCCGCCGCCCTGCTGTTGACCGTGGTCGTGGTGGTCCTCGTACGGCTGCCCGTAACCGCCCTGCTGCGGATAGCCCTGCGGGGCCGGCTGCGGATACCCCTGCTGGGGCGGGGTGTAGAACGGCGGCGGCGTGGTCTGCACGCGCTGCGCACAACCGGGGCACGCCTGGACCGGCCGCGGCACACCCCATTGCGGGGACCAGGTGACGGTCGTGTGGCCGGGGCCGTGGGCAGGGTCGAAGAAACAGGTCATGGCGGGACTCCCGGTGGGCTGTGGCGCCGGGGCGAAGGCCGGCGGCGGTGGCGGGACGGCGATGGGCGTGACGGCCGGGGGCGGCTGGTGGGTGGGGGTGCCCGGGACGGCGGCGCCGGGGTCGCCCTGCCCCGGTGCCTTCTCGCGCAGTACGTCCACGCCGTAGTCGGCGGCGATGCCCGCGAGCCCGGAGGCATAACCCTGGCCGACCGCACGGAACTTCCACTCGGCGCCGTGCCGGTACAGCTCGCCGAAGACCAGCGCCGTCTCGTTGGACAGGCCGCCCGGTGCGAGGTCGTAGCGGGCCAGTTCGGCTTCCGACTCCCGGTCGAGGACGCGGACGTGGGCACGGTGCACCTGTCCGAAGCCCTGGCCGCGGGCCGCGCCCTCGTAGAGGGAGACCGGGAAGACGATCTTCAGGACGTGGTCGGGGACCCGGCCGAGGTCGATCTGGATCTGCTGGTCGTCGCCGTCGGGACGTCCGCCGCCGGTGTGGCGGACCGATCCTTCCGGGCTGCTCAGGTTGTTGAAGAAGACGAAGTAGTCGTCGGACGGCACTCTGCCGGAGGCGTCGCACAGCAGGGCGCAGGCGTCCAGGTCGTAGCCGGTGTCCGCCTGCCAGCCGAGCCCTACCGTCACGGCGGTCAGGCCCGGAGCCCGCCGGCTCAGCGAAACGTTGTCACCCTTGGTCAGGGACGAACTCATGCACGTCCCCCGCAGCCGCTTTCCGTGTCCCTCATCACCAAGGCACCCGAATCCCTTCTGATTCATCAGTTGCGCAAATGTCCTGGCCAGGCGACAGAACCTCGCTGGCCGCCCATCGGTGACCTCTTGGTTCTCGTCACGACACCCGCAGAACTCTGCCTAAGGTTGCGCAATCAAGCAACTTACAACGTCGGGACGCCAACCGCGCCGTGCGACACGGTCCGACCGGCGGACCGCACCATGGGCATCATCGGCTGGATCGTCCTCGGCCTTCACAGATGGCCCGCGATGGCGGGCAGCAGATCCTGGAACGTACGGCCGGCGGCGGGTTCGCCGATGGCCTTCAACTGCCAGCCCCCGTCGGTCCGGTGGAGCTTCGCCATGATCTGGGCGGTGTGCGCGCCGCCGCCGCTCAGGGTGTAGCGGGCGAGTTCCTGTCCCGTGGTCTCGTCGACCAGGCGGCAGAACGCGTTCTCCACCTCGGCGAAGGTCTGCCCGGTGAAGGAGTTGACCGTGAAGACGATCTGGTCGATGTGCGCGGGAACCCGGCCGAGGTCGACGAGGACGACCTCGTCGTCCCCTCCGGCCCCCGCACCGCCGGTGAGGTTGTCGCCGAGGTGCCGCACCGAGCCGTCGTCACTGACCAGGTGCTGGAAGAACACGACGTCGGCCGGTTGGCCACCGGCGAACAGCACCGCCGAGGCGTCCAGGTCGATCTCCCGGGTACCCGCCAGCCGGGCCAGGAAGCCCTTGCGCTGAGCCGCCTGCCAGCCCAGCCCCATGCGTACGGCGCTCAGCGAGGAACCGTCCGACTTGCTCAGGCTGATCTGCTGTCCCTTGGCCAGATTGACCGACATGCGTCCTCGTCTCTCTCTCGTTCACTGGATCGTTCGGACCTGGCTACGCGGTCAGGGACTCGGCCAGGCGGCGGCGCAGATAGGGCAGCACACCCCGCTCCAGCAGGACCTGCCGCCATCTCTCCCGCGCCCGGTACGCATCGGCGCCACGCCCCGGTCTCCGCTCGCCGCCGCGCAGGGCCGTCCAGAGCAGCGCGCCCAGACCGGCTGCGCCCGCCACCACCGCGGTCACCGCGAGGACCCATCCGGCCAGCAGCACCGAGGCGGCGAACTCCGTCGCGGCACCGGCGACCCGGAGACCGAACCCGACGAGCAGCAGCGCGGTCCCCGCCCCGGCCGATATCAGGGGCGTGAGCACGGCGAGCATCGGCCACACCATGCCGCCACCGGCGCGCGGTCGCCCGTGGGGCGTACGGCGGGCGGCGAGGTACTCCCGGTACTCGTCGGCGGCTGCGGCCGAGATCTCGTCCCGCGCCGCCAGCGCCCAGTCCCTCAGCAGCCCGGCCGCCCGGCCGCTCGGATCGGCGTACAGCGCCGACCGGATGTCGGCCGCGGCCAGAGCCAGCCGGACCGCCTCCTCGAAGTCCGCCCGGTCCTCGGGCCGGAGACCGGACGTGCCCTTCACGCGGTTTCCTGGTGTGCGTCGTCGGCTCAGACATTGACTCCGAAGTCGGCGGCGATGCCCGCCAGGCCCGACGCGTACCCCTGGCCGACCGCACGGAACTTCCACTCGGCGCCGTTTCGGTACAGCTCGCCGAAGACCATCGCCGTCTCGGTGGAGGCGTCCTCGGACAGGTCGTAGCGGGCGAGTTCGGCGCCGCCCGCCTGGTTCACCACGCGGATGAAGGCGTTGCGGACCTGCCCGAAGCTCTGTCCACGGCCGTCCGCGTCATGGATCGACACCGGGAAGACGATCCTGTCGACGTCGGCGGGTACGGCGGCGAGATCGACCTTGAGGCTCTCGTCGTCGCCCTCGCCCTCGCCGGTGAGGTTGTCGCCGGTGTGCTCCACCGAACCGTCCGGGCTCTTGAGGTTGTTGTAGAAGACGAAGTGCTGGTCGGAGACGACCCGGCCCGAGGCGTTCAGCAGCAGCGCGGACGCGTCGAGGTCGAAGTCGGCGCCGGTGGTGGTCCGCACGTCCCAGCCCAGCCCCACGAGCACGGCACTGAGGCCCGGGGCCTCTTTGCTCAGCGACACGTTGCCACCCTTGGACAGGGAAACACCCATGCTTCGTCCCTCCATACACCTGGTCGGTTCGGGTCCGTGTCCCGGACCCGAGCTAGAATCTACAACACTGTAGAAGTTGACGGACGGTAGCGCCGCCGGTGCTTTGTACGATGTGACGCTCCCGGCACGAGGAGTCGAGGGTCCAGGAGCGGACCGGGCGGAAGGGAGGCATCGCGTGGTCGAGCCTGACCCGCGCGGCCGGCGCAGGGCACAGGGCGCACTGGAGACACAGGTACTCGCGGCACTGCACGAGGCCGAGGGGCCGGTGACCGCCGGCTGGGTGCTGGAACGGCTGGCGGCCGACCTCGCCTACACCACCGTGATGACGGTGCTGGCCCGGCTGCTGGCGAAGAACGCCGTCACCCGCAGGCGCGAGGGCCGGTCGTTCGTATGGATGCCGGCCGCCGACGAAGCCGGCCTCGCCGCGCTGAAGATGCGCCGGGTGCTCGACGGCGAGCAGAACCGGCGGGCGGTGCTGGCCAGCTTCCTCACCACACTGCCGGCGGACGACGAGCGGTTGCTGCGGGAACTGCTGCGCGACGCGGGCGAGGAGGACTGAGCGCGGCCGTGGGTATCTTCGTCTTCCTGCCGCTGGTGCTGCCGTTGAGCGCGTGGCCGATCGCACGGCTGGCCGAGAAGCATCTGCATCCCCGTCCCGCCACCGCCCTGCTCACCGGGGTGGCCACCGTCATGGCCCTGTGCAGCACCGTGTGCCTGGTTCTGCTCATGGTGGTCGGCACCGCGCAACTCCCCGGCAACCCGCTGCCCGACGGCTGGTCGGATCCCGAAGTCCGCGACAGCGTGCCCCGCCACGAGATCGTGGGGAAGGCGGCCATCCCCGCCCTGATCGCGGTCCTCACCGGCTGCGCGCGGACGCTGCTGCGCCACCGCCTGGTCCGGGGACGGGCCCACGAAGCGCTGAAGGGTTTACCGGACACCGAGGTCGCGGTGCTGCCGGATCCCCAGCCCTACGCCTACGCGCTCCCGGCCGGCCCGCGCGACCGCATCGTGGTGTCCACGGCGATGCTCGCCCGTCTCGGCTCCCGCGAGCGCCGCGCCCTGTTCGCCCACGAGCGCGCACACCTCGCGGCCCGGCACCACCGCCACCTGCTGCTGGTGGAACTGGCCGCCTGCTCCAACCCGTTCCTGCTGCCGCTGCGGGCCGCCGTGGCCTACACGACGGAACGCTGGGCGGACGAGGCGGCGGCACAGACCGTGGGCAGCCGCAAGGCGGTCGCACGGGCGATCGGCACGGCGGCCCTCGTCTCGCGCGGCACCCCCGGCCCCACACTCGCCGGCCTGGCCGCGCCGGGCCCGCTCCCCCGCCGGGTCGCCGCCCTGCTCGGCCCGCCACCCGCCGTACGCACCTGGCCGTCCCTCTTCACCACCACGGGACTGGCCGTGTGGACGGCCACCGCCGGCACGCTGCTCTCGGCCATGTTCTCCGCCAACTCGGCGCTCACCCTGCTGCTTCTGCTGCACGCGGCCACGCCGCTGTACTAGCGAAGGTCTGCGTTGCCGTGTGCCGTCACCTCATGTCGGCTCCGCGCCGGGTGTGCGCGCCGAACTGGCCAGCTTCGCGGCGGCCGCTTCGGCGGTGATGGCCTGGATCTCCTCCCCGGCCTCGATCACCGCACGCTTGACTTCGAGGGTCAGCCCGACCGACGTCTTGATGACGCCTCGCACCAACGGTTTCGCCACTCTTTTGACCAGAGGGGCCGTCACCACACCGACGACGAAAGGAGGAACTGCAGGGAGCATGTGTGAACCCTCTTCTTGTCTACACAGCACGACCCCCACCAAAAACACGATAGTCGGACCTCGGCCGATGTGCCCGTGGACGCCCACGCCGTTCATTCGGTCGGGTGGAAACCCACCGCAGCCCACGATGGTGGCCGCGCAACGGAATCAGAACGCCTTCGGCTCCCCCGGCCCGCACTGGTCCAGCAGCGAGCCCACCACCCGCACAACGAATTCGGGTACGCGATCCGGGAAATCGTGGCCGGTTCCCTCCGGGGTGTAAATTCTCCGCCCCCTGTCGGAGGCTGCGAGGAACCGTTCTCTCACGGTGAGGAAGAAGTGCCGTACCCGGGCGCTCTCCTCCGGATCGTCGACCCCGTCGAAGATCTCGCCACCGCCCGTCAGATCCCGTGGCGCCACGAGGAGGAGGGGCAGCGAGCCGAGCTCACCGTCGTGTACGGCCGTCTGCCAGCCGTCTCTGGTGATGCCGTCCGGCGACAGTTCTCGCAGGATCGATGCCGCGGCGCAGTTCGCCTTGGTCCTGAGCTCGATCATGGCGAGTACCCGTGCCGGGTCGTCGGAGCCGTGTGTCTCCTCCTTGCCCACGAGAGGGTGGAGGCCGAAGAGGTGACGCAGCGCGAGGACGGTCTGGTCCCTCGGGGCGCGCCGCAGGCCCGGAAGCGCCGGGCCGAAGGCGACGGCATCGGGCGGGGTGGGGTCGAGCAGCACCAGACCGGCCACCAGGTCGGGGCGGCGCCTGGCGGCGTTGGCCATGAGCAGCCCCCCGAACGAGTGCCCCACGAGGACGTACGGCCCCTCTTCACCTGCCCGTTCCAGCGCCGTGAGCAGTTCGACGGCTTCTGCCGCCGTCGTGCGCGGGAACGGGCCCGGGTCGCTCCAGCCCGACCCCGGGCGGTCCACCAGGACCGAGCGCATCTGTTCCCGTGCCAGCGCGTGCAGCCCGTACATGGCGTATCCGCCGGCATGGCCGCCCGGCATCCAGACCACGGTGGGCCTCGGTCCGGCGTCTCCCTCGGCCAGGACATGCATGCGGTAGCCGCCCACGTCGACCATGCGTCCGGGTGGCGGATACCTCACCCGTATCCGGGCGACGTAGACCAGATGGCGGAGCGACCCGAGACCGAGTGCGAGGGCCCCGGCCCACAGCACACCACCGAGAATGCGCCGACCGGTCCCCTTGGCGACGCACCGCTTGGTGACGCACCGCTTGGTGGCGCACCGCGCACCCGCGGCTGCCGGCAGCAGAGCGATGGCCAGCCCGGCCCAGTCCCGGCTGAGCAGCCGGAGTATCGCGTCGGCGGCACGCGTTCCCGGTCGCATGGTTCCCTCTCCGTCCCAGCCTTCGCGGCCGCTGTCGGGGACACCGCAGGTCTCAGCGACCGGTACGACCATCGTCCCCTCGGAACCCCGCGGGCGCCATGCGCGGTGCCGGGCCCCGCGTCGCGTCACCGCCGGGCGGGCGGCCGCCGGGGCCGTGCGGACCGCCTGACCGGCGCCTCACGCGCACGCAAGACGTGCTGCCACGTCCGCGACCAGTTCGGCCTCCCGCGCCACGAGGTAGAAGTGATCCCCGGGGAAGGTGCGCAGCTCGAAGGAGCCGGGGGCCGCGAGGCCGGACCAGGCGTGGACGCCGTCGAGCACGCAACTGGGGTCGTCCTGGCCGACGTACGCGGTGATCGGCGCCTTGACCGGAGCCGGATTCGGCGGGTGGTAGCCCGCGAGCAGCCGGTAGTCCGAACGGAGGGCGGGCAGCAGCAGGTCACGCAGTTCCGGGATGTCGTAGGCCTCCGAGTGCAGGTCGCCGAGGCCCCGGACATGGGTGATCAGGGTTTCGTCGTCGGCGTCGTGCGGCGCACCGTGTTCGGCCCACTGGGGGGCTTCGTGTGCGGAGACCAGCAGGTGTTCGGGGACGCTGCCGTGGGCCTCCAGCCGCAGGGCCACCTCGTAGGCGACGCAGGCGCCCATGCTGTGCCCGAAGAGCGCCAGCGGCCGGTCGAGCCAGGGCCGCAGTGCGTCCTCGATCGTGTCGGCCAGGGTGGCCATGTCCTCGATGCAGGCTTCCGCGAGCCGGTCCTGGCGGCCGGGGTACCGCACGGCGAGCACCTCGACGTCCGACGGCAGCAGCGCGGACCAGCCGTGGAACAGCTGTGCCGTGCCGCCGGCATGCGGAAAACACACCAGCCGGAGCCTGGGGTCCGCCGCACGCCGGTGGACCCGGAACCACTTCTTCGCGTCGGTCGCCATCAGTGGCGCGGGGGATCGGTCACGGCGAGTTCGCAGGCACCGCTTTCCTGGATGAGTTCCGCGGAATACACGGGCGTTCCGGTCGCAGACATCTGACCTGTCTCCATCGGGTGTCGTCTATGGGTCGGCAGACGACCGTACGGTGCGTCGGCCGACGGACTCAGCGCGCCTTGGTGGCGACCGAAGCGGTGCTACGGGCCTTGCCGACGGGCTTGTCCTGACCGCCGGTCTGCCCCTCGGGCTGTCCCTTGTGCGCCTCTGCGACCGCGGGCGCCGACTTGGCGGTCACCTCGGCCCGGGCCGCGGTGCCGTCCTCCGAGGCTCCGACGCCATGCCCGGCTCCTTGTGCCGTCTGGACGGCGAGCACTTCGGCGGTCGCCTCGGCAGCGAGATCGTGGATTCCCTCGCCGGCTTCGTGGACGGCCCGTCTTACTTCGATTCCCAGGCCCACCGACGCTTTGACGACCCCTCGCACCAAGGGCTTGCCCAGCCTCTTCACCAGGGATGCGGTGATCAGACCGATCAGGAAAGGAGGTACTACAGGCGGCATGGCACAACATCCTTCTCTTCGGTCGAGGAGATGATGATTGAAAACACAACGGTGCAGTGAACAACGAGACGTGAAGTGAACGGACCCGCACCCTCCATCACAGAGAGTATCCGAGCCTGAGCAAACGGCTACGAATTGCCCCTGACCTTCACCCATTCGAGTAGAGCGGCCGCTCCCCGCGCAGTTCTCTCTCCACCCGTCGGCGCAGGGCGGGAAACGGCAGTGTGCCGCCCGCCAGCACGGTCTCGTGAAAGGCGCGCACGTCGAACGCGGCACCGGCGTCGCGTTCGCACGCCACCCGCAATGCCGTGAACTCCGCGTGACCCGCCCGGTAGGTCAGCGCCTGCCCCGGCAGATCGGTCGCGTAGCGCAGCAGCTCGGTCGTGATCTGTCCTTCGGACTCGGCTGCCGCGTGGGCGCGCATGAAGGTGCGCGCCTCCTCCAGGGTCATCGTCCCGAGGTTGAGGCCGGTGTCGACGACGAGGCGTTGCGCGGTGAACCGTTCGTGGGCGAGTCGTCCGTACGCGTCCCACGGGTCGTCGTACAGCCCCATCTCCCAGACGAGCCCTGCCGCGTACTCCGCCCAGCCCTCCTCGAACCCGCTGAAGGCCGTCAGCTCGCGTCGCAGGTCGGGCAGCGCGGTGTTCTCGGCCTGGCGGGCGAGGTGGAAGTGATGTCCGGGCGCCAGCTCGTGGAAGATGAGCGCGGCCGCGCCGAGCAGTGAACGATGCGCCAGGTCCGAGGCGTTGTAGCGGTAGCGCCCCACCGGTTGCGCGGCGGTCGGCGCCTCGTAGTAGCCGAAGGTCATCGCCCCTTCCAGCGCCGGGTCGAGGCGGGCCACCCCGAAGGGGGCGCGGGGCAGGACCGCGAACCAGCGCGGCAGCAGCGGCGTGAGGCGGTCGAGGTGTCCGCGGTAGCGGGCCTCGACCTCCTCCGGCGTGGTGGCGTACAGCCGCGGCTCGGTCGTGAGCCGTTCGTTGAACTCCGCCTCCGTCCCCGTGAAACCGAGCGTGGCGCGCATCTCCCGCATCCGCTCGCCGAGTTCGCGGCAGTGCTCCCGGCCGAGTTCGTGGAGGCGTTCGGGTGGTGTGTCGCCGGAGGTGTACGTCCGGACGAAGGCGCGGTAGGCCGCCTCGCCCTCCGGGTAGCGGGCCCAGCCGACGGCCGTGGGCGCTTGCCGGAGGTAGTCCGGGTCGCTCACGAGGGCGAGGAGGCGGTCGAACGCCGGCTCCAGTTCGGTGGCCACGAGCCGTTCCACCGTGTCGTGAAGGTGGGCGCGGGCCGCCGCGCCGAGCCGGGTGAGCCGCCCGGCGTCCGCCCGGACGTACCGTGCCGCCGACTCCCGCAGCCGGGTGAGGGTGGTGCGGACGCCGGTCAGGGCCGGCGCATGGATGCGGAAGCCCCGCGCGGCCTGCCCGGCGACCTTGTCGCCGATCGTCGCGACACAGTGGGCCAGGTTCCGTACGAGGGTCAGGTACCGGTCCGCGTCGGCCCGGTGCTCGAAGCGGAACGGGCGGAAGACGGTGTCGCCGTACTGCTGCAGGCGGAAGAGCTGGTACGGCGTGGCGGTGGGGGTGAGCCAGTGGAAACGGCCCGCCTCCGCTTCCTGTTCGGCCAGGGCCCGGAGGAAGCCGGCCGTGTCGGCGGCGGGGCCGGGCAGCTCCGCCGGGCGCAGCGTGTCCAGCCGGTCCAGTACCCCTGCCGCGAACCCGGCGCGCTCGTCGGCCTCCGCCGCGGACACCCCCGGCAGTGACTCGACCGGCAGCCCGCGGCGCGTGCGCAGCGACGGCTCGCGTGCGAGGAGGAAGTCCCAGTACGAGGTCGCGAGCCGGTCGATCTCTCGCTCCGTCGTGTCGTCCGGGGGGTGCCCTGGATTGATGACCATGACGTCAGTCTGCGGCTCGATGTGACTCAGCGTCAGCAATAGGACGGTGAACCGCGCGTCGGGCGGCCTCACTCGGACGGGGGAAATTACCCGGCGTGTTCGCGTGCGGCCCCGGAAAGCCCGGCCGGCGCCGTCGATCGCGGTGGCACGATGAGCGCCATGCGCCGCCGCACCGTGTCGTCCCCAAGGACCCGGCCGGTCGTGGCGGCGGCCGCCGTCGTCGTGTCGGCCGTGTCGGCCTTGCTGGCCGGTTGCGACGGCGACGTGTCGTCGACGCGCACCCCTGTGGTCGTGGGCGGCACCGTCACGATCACCACCGCCGCCGAGACCCCGAGCTTCAACCCGTACTCGCAGTTCGGCCTCTCGCCGGCTCCCTACGCCTACGACTCACTGGTCGATGTGGCACGGGACGGCCGTGTGGTGTCCGGCCTGGCCCAGAACTGGCAGGCCGGGGCCACTTCCGCGAGCTTCACCGTGCGCAAGGGGGTGACCTGCTCCGACGGCACGGCCCTGACGGCGTCCGCGGTGGCCCGGTCGCTGCGGTATGCCGGTGATCCCCGCAACCGGCTCATCGGTGCCCGGACCACCCTGCCCGGTGTGCCGTTCACGGTGTCGGCCGACGACACGGCGCGGACGGTGTCGGTGCGGACGGCGTCGCCGTACAGCTTCATCGTGCGGACGATCGGTCTCCTGCCCGTCGTCTGCCCCGCCGGACTGGCGGATCCCGGCGCGCTGGACAGGAGGTCGGAGGGCACCGGCCCGTATGTGCTGAGCGGCTACGCGTCCGGGGGTCCGTACGTCTTCACACGGCGCAGGGGTTACGCGTGGGGGCCGGGCGGAGCGGGCAACGCGGCTCCGGGGCAGCCGGAGCGGATCGTGGTGACGGTGGTTCCGCAGGAGTCGACCGTGGCGAATCTGCTGCTCACGGGCGGAGTGAACATCGGCATGGTGACCGGCCCGGACCGCGCGCGGCTGACCGGCCACGGTCTGGCCACCGCCCAGGTGCCGACCGTGGTGGGGCTGACCTTCTTCAACGAGCGCTCGGACCGGCCCCTGAGCGATCCCGTGCTGCGCCGGGCGCTGGTGGGGGCCCTGGACCGCAAGGGCCTCGCCAATGTGGCGATCGGCGGGGACGGCACGCCCGCGCGCCACCTCACCGCCCCGGACTCCGTCTGCTACGCCGACGTGGCCACTGGGAACCTGCCGTCGCACAGCGCCGTACAGGCATTGCGCGCCGCGGGCTGGACGAAGGACGCGCGGGGCAGGCTGGCCAAACAGGGCCGACCGCTGCGGCTGCGGGTGGTCAGCAGCGCCGACTTCGGCTCCACCCTTCCGTCGGTCGCGGAACTGATGGCGGTGACGTGGCAGGCGCTGGGCGTGGACGTCGACCTCGTCGGCGAGAGCCGCAACGCGGTGATCCAGGCCATGTACGGAAGCGGCGACTTCGACGTCGTGGTCGGCAGCTCGCCGGGGCCGCAGCTGCCCGCGCAGCTCGTCCCGTACTTCTCCGGCCCGCCGTCGTCGGGAGAACTGAACTTCGCGCATGTCAGCAACCCCGACTACGACCGTTACGTCGCCCGCGCCCTGCGCTCGCCGGGCTCGGCCGGCTGCGCGGACTGGAACGGGGCCGCCGCGGCGCTGCTCCGCTCGGCCGACGCGCTGCCCGTCGCCGACGGCACGAGCACGGTGTACGGCTACCGGACGACCTTCTGCGTCGCCCCCGGCGGCCGGATCCTGCCGACCAGCATCCGCCTGCACAGATAGCACTGCCCAGATAGCCGCAGCGGACGCGCAGCACGCCCGCCCGCCAGTCGAGGAGGTTTCCCATGACGACCGTGTCCGCGCGGTTCGGTGCCCCGGCCCGGCACCACCCGTGGGTGGTGTTCTGCTGCCGGCGCGCGGCACGGCTCGTCGTCTCGCTCTTCATCGTCGTCACCGCTTCCTACGCGATGATCCGGCTGATCCCCGGGGATCCGGTCCGGGCCGCGCTGGGCGTGGACGCCCCGCCGGACCTGGTGGCGGCGAAGCGGCACGAACTCGGCCTGGACCGCAGCCTGCCGGAACAGTACTGGCAGCATCTCCCCCGGCTGGCCCACGGCGACCTCGGAGTCTCGCTGGTGACCGGCGAGCCGGTGGCCGAACTGGTCGGGGCACGGCTGCCGGCCACCCTGCTGCTCGCCGTCCTGGCCTTCGCCTGCGTGCTCGTCGTCGCCCTCCCGGGAGGGCTGCTCGCCGCGGTGTGGACGCGCGGCGGGCGACGCCCACGGGCGGAACTGGCGTTCACCGCCACCACCTCGGTCCTGGCGGGCGTGCCGGACTTCGTCCTCGCGGCGGGTCTCACCGCGGGGCTGGCGGTCGGCCTGCGCATCCTGCCCGTCGCAGGCGACCTCGGTCCCCGGTCCTATGTGCTGCCCGTACTCGCGCTGGCGCTCGCCCCGACCGCGGTCCTGCTGCGGATCGTGCGGGTGGAGACGCTCAAGGTGCTCGCGACGGACTATGTGCGTGCCGCCCGCGCGAAACGGCTGCCCGCCGTCCGGCTCCACCTGTGCCATGTGGCGCCGAACGCGCTGACCGCGTCGCTGACGTACGCCGGGAACCTGTTGCCGGCCCTGATCGCGGGGACCGTACTGGTCGAGAAGGTGTTCGCCTGGCCGGGCATCGGTTCGGCGATGGCACAGGCCGTGGTCGCGCAGGACTACGCGGTCGTCGAGGCGTCGGTCCTGGTGCTCGGCTCGTCGGTCCTCGTGGTGAACTTCCTGGTCGATCTGGCCCTCGCGCTGCTCGACCCCCGATCGGTCATCCGGAGGACGTGATCCGATGGCGCTCACCTCCTCTCCCCCGTCCTCGCCGGGTGCCGCCCGCGGCCGGTCCCGCGCGTCCCGGTCGGGCTGGGCCACCCCCATGGGCGTGATCACCCTGGTGATGCTCGGGTCGCTCGCCGTACTGGCCGTCGCCGGGGCGGTGTTGTGGGGGCAGCGGGCCGACCGGCCGGACCCGTCGGCGGTGCTGCTCGGGCCCACCCCGGGTCATCCGCTCGGCACGGACCGGCTCGGGCGCGACCTGCTCGCCCGGCTGCTCTCGGCGACCTGGCCCTCCCTGCTGCCGGCCCTCGCGGCCACGCTCCTCGGGGCGGCCGCCGGCATCACGCTCGGCGCGCTCACCGCCGTGGTGGGCGGGCGCGCCGCCCGCCTGCTGGGGGCCCTGATCAACCTTCTGCTGGCCTTTCCCGCGCTCCTCGTCGCGATGTTCTTCGCCGCCCTCTTCGGAGCGGGCGCGGGCGGTGCGGTGGGCGCACTCGCCATCGCCTGCGCACCGGGCTTCGCACGGATCACGCAGACCCTGGCCGCCGAGGTGGCCGGGACCGACTTCATGGCCGCGGCGCGCGTGCTGGGCCTGCGCCGCCACCGGCTCCTGCTGCGCCATGTCCTGCCCCACATCGCCGAACCACTGATGCTCACCACCACGGTCGCCGCGGGCTCGGCGCTCGTGGCGCTGTCGGGGCTGAGCTTCCTCGGACTGGGCGCGCAGCCGCCGTCGTACGACTGGGGACTCCTGCTGAGCCAGGGGCTGGACCGCATCTACATCGAACCGCTGCCCGCCGTGGCGCCCGGCATCGCCATCGTCTACGCCGCCGTCGCGTTCCAACTTCTCGGCGAGATGCTGGCCGGAGCCGCCGCACGGCAAACCCGTCCGCATCCGGGGGAAGAGCCGGTGGTACACCCGGCGCGCATCGAGCAGCCGGCATCCGTGGGCCAGGTGCTGGAGGTGGCGGATCTGCGGGTCGTCCTTCCCACGGCGGACGGGGTGCTCCGGCCCGTCCGCGATGTCACCCTCGCCCTGCGGCGCGGTGAGATGGTCGGACTGGTCGGCGAGTCCGGCTCCGGCAAGTCGTTGACGGCGCTCGCGATCGCCGACCTGCTGCCGGACGGCGCCCGCGCGAGCTGGAGTACCCACCGGTTCCTCGGCACGGACGTCGGGTCGTCGACCCGCGAGGAGCGACGCAGGCAACTGGCGACGGGAATGGCGTTGGTCTTCCAGAACCCGGCCTCGGCCTTCAACCCGGCGCTGCGCATCGGAACGCAGCTGACGGAGGGCGTGCGCATCCACCGTGGCACCCCTCGCGCCGAGGCCGTCGAGCAGACGCTGGCCGGGCTCGACCGGGTCGCGCTGCCCGCCGGACGCCGGTTGCTGCGGTCCCGTCCCTTCCAGCTCTCCGGCGGTCAACGCCAGCGCGTGGCGATCGCCGCGGCTTCGATGATGCGCCCCGGCCTCATCATCGCGGACGAACCGACGACAGCCCTGGACGTCACCGTGCAGCGGCAGATCATGGACCTGCTCCGCCGGATCCGGTACGACGACGGCACGGCGATCCTCTTCATCAGCCACGACATCGCCCTGGTGGCCGATGCCTGTGACCGGGTTCTGGTCATGTACGGGGGAACGATCGTGGAGAACCTTCCCGCCCGTGAACTGGCGGCCGGCGCACGGCATCCGTACACGCGGATGCTCGTCGCCTCGGTCCCGGACCTGGCCGCGGAACGTGACCGTCGGCTCCCCACCATCGAGGGAGGGCCGCCCGATCCGTACGGGTCGGCCCCGGGCTGCGCCTTCTTGGACCGCTGTCCGCAACGGCTGGACCGGTGCGCGGTGGAGAGTCCGGTGTTGTCACCGCTCCCGGTGTTGTCGCCGCTCGGCCCGGAACACGAGGTCGCCTGCTGGCAGCCGTTGCCCGCGCCGCCGCCCGGCGACCGGCACGAGACCGAGGAGGTGGAGAGATGAGGACAGGGTCAGAGGTGAGGGCAGGGTCGGGGCTGGCGCTGTACGACGTCACCGTTCGCCATCACGGACCGCTCGGACCGATCACGGCCGTGGACGGCGTGTCGTTGGACGTTCCCCAGGGCACGACGGTCGGCCTGGTGGGCGAGTCCGGGTCGGGGAAATCCACTCTGGCACGAGCGGTCGTCGGGCTGGACCCGCCGTGCGCCGGACGGATCACCGTCGGGGGGCGGGAGTACGGTGGGCGCCGGGCGGCCGACCGGCGCCGGCTGGGGCAACAGGTCCAACTGGTGTTCCAGGACCCGGACACGGCACTGGACCCGCGGATGACGGTCCGTCAGTCCATCGCCGAGTCGGCCGGGGCCTTCGTCCGGCTGGATCGCCGCGGCCGCGAACAGCGCGTCGGCGGGCTGCTGGAACTGGTCGGTCTCGACGCCGGCTGCGCCGGCCGGCTGCCGCGGCAGCTCTCGGGCGGCCAGCGCCAACGGGTCGCCGTCGCCCGTGCGCTCGCCGTCGATCCGGCGGTGCTCATCGCCGACGAGGTCACCTCGGCTCTCGACATGTCGGTCCGGGCGGCGCTGCTCACCATGCTCCGGGACCTGCAGCGGCGGATGGGCTTCGCCATGCTGTTCATCAGCCATGACCTCGCCGCCGTCCGTCATGTGTCGGACGCCGTCGCCGTGATGTACCTCGGCCGGATCGTGGAGTTCGCCCCCACCGAGAGCCTGCTGCGCGAGCCACGGCATCCCTACACCCGGACGCTGCTGTCCGCCGTGCCGAGTCTGCACGCCGGGAGACGCCCGGCCGGGGAACCCGGCCTTCTCGCCGGTGAGGTGCCCGACCCCGCGTCGCCGCCGAGCGGATGCCGCTTCCATCCGCGCTGCCCCGTCGGACCGGACCGGCACCCCGGACGGGACGTCTGCGCCGCTCGGGACCCGCAGCGGGACGCGGCGGCTCAACCGCATCGCGCCGCCTGCCACTTCCCGTACGGCGCCGAGGACCTGACGTCATGACGGCAGGGGACGCTGACACGCCTCCGTCCGGCGCGGACGCGGTCGTCGTCGGGGCCGGTGTGATCGGTGCCGCGGTGGCACTGGAACTGGCGCGCACCGGTCGGCGCGTCGTGGTCGTCGAGAAGGCCGGCGGCGTCGGCCACGGATCCACCAGCGCGTCGAGCGCGGTCATCCGATTCAACTACTCGACCTGGGACGGGGTCGCCACCGCCTGGGAGTCCCAGCACTGCTGGGCACGCTGGGCGGAGCACCTGGGCACCGCGCCCGGCCCTGGTCTGGCGGCGTTCCGGCGGACCGGAGCGGTACTCCTCGACGCACCGGGCTCCGGGACGTCGGAGGCCGTCGCGCTGTTCGAGCGTGCCGGTGTGCCGTACGAGCGCTGGGACGCCGCGGCACTGCGCAGCCGGGTCCCAGGTATCGACGCGGGACGCTACGGGCCTCCCCGGCCCCTGCTCGACGACGCCTTCTTCGCCGCCGGCCCGGAAGGAGAACTCGGCGCGCTGTTCACCCCGGACGCGGGCTTCGTCGACGACGCCCGGCTCGCGGCACAGAATCTCGCGGACGCGGCGGCCCGCTTCGGGGTGCGTTTCCTCTTCCGGCGCGCGGTCGTCGGTGTGCTGCGCGGCGCGGACCGGGTGGCGGGCGTCCGGCTCGCCGACGGCACCGCGATCACGGCACCGGTCGTGGTCAACGCCGCCGGCCCATGGTCGGGCGGGTTCAACCGGATGGCCGGGGTCGGAGCCGAGTTCACCGTCGGGGTGCGCCCGCTGCGCGAGGAGGTCCATCAGGTGGCCGCGCCGGTCCGTCAGGGCGACGGGGCGGTCTCGGGCCTGGGTGGCACCGGGACCGTGCCCGGCCCGATCGTGGCCGATGTCGACCTCGGGACCTATCTGCGCCCCAGCGGTGAACACCTCCTCATCGGCAGCACGCTGCCCGCCTGCGACCCCAGGGAGTGGCTCGACGATCCCGACGCGTGCAACCCGCACCCGACACCGGCCCGGTTCGAGACCCAGGTGACCAGGGCCGCACACCGCTTCCCGCTCCTCGGCGTGCCGAACCGGCCGAGCGGCATCGCAGGTGTCTACGACGTCGCCGACGACTGGTCCCCGATCTACGACCGCACCGATCTGGCCGGTTTCTACGTCGCCATGGGCACGAGCGGCAACCAGTTCAAGAACGCTCCCCTGGCGGGCCGGTTCCTCGCCCTCCTGGTCGACCGTGTCGAGGCCGGCCACGACCACGACCGCGATCCGCTGCGGTACCCGGGGGAACACACCGGCCTCGTCGTCGACCTGGGTGCCTTCTCCCGCAGACGGCCGTTGGCCGAGGGGGCCGCCTCCCGGACCGTCATGGGCTGACGCTCGAAGTGGGCATGACCGTCCGGCAGTTGATGGGTGCCGGACGGCAGCGGCCTCATGAATCCGGAGAGCGGTCTACCAGCGGCCGCGTGCCGACGCCGAGCCCAGCTTGGAACTCAGCACCGACAGGACGACCGGGAGCTTGTCCACCGCGGACTTGGGGACAGTGGTGACCTGGACCGTGTCCCGCACCACGTCCTGTACGACGAGCTTGTAGGTGCCGTCCTCCTGGACGAGTTCGGCGGCGTAGAGCAGTGTTTCCACCAGGGGCCCCTCGGTTGTGTCGGGCGACGGGTCAGGCGACGGGTCAGGCGCCGTTGAGCCAGGCGTTCCAGGCCTTGACGGCCTGCTTTTCGTCCGCGTCCTCGGCGAACAGGTGGTGGCCCAGCCAGATCGGCCAGTTCCAGGAACTGCCGTTGAAGAACCGGTACAGCGCGTCCGGGCCGCGCAGGCCGAGGAAGTCGGGGCTCAGCCAGTCCACGACCACCTCCGTCGGGCCGCCGTCCGTACCCGGGAGGTCGAGCGACACCCGGTCGCCGACGGCCGTGTCGTCGTCGAGGCCGAGGCGCCGGCACAGAGTGGCGAAGTCGGCGGGGTCCTCGGTGCAGTCGCCACGGGCGGCCTTGACGTAGACGGCGGGGCGGCCAGCGAAGTGCTCCAGGTACTCGGGGAGGGAGTGCTGGTAGAAGTCGACGTGCTTCTCCGCCGCGTCCGCCTTGGTGTCCCAGTTCCAGGCGTCGTCGACGACGCCCGTGTGCACCCAGTGGATTCCCATCCGCAGATGGCTCGTGCCGCCGTCGGCCGGCTCGATGCGGTAGGTGAGCGTGTTGGAGAACCCGCCGTCCTGGGTCGCCCGGACCGCGAAGTGGTGCGGCGGCTCCCACGCCACGACGGTGCTGTCGCCGCGCGTGGCCTTTCCGCCGACGCGCGGCTCGACCTCCATCGGGTACAGCCAGCCGAGGTTGCCGGCGCCGGTGGCGACCGCGTCCCAGACCTGTTCGGGTGTGGCGGGCAGGTCCTGTTCCCGGCGGACCTCTAGCTCTCGGGCCATGGTCGCTTCTCCTTCGTCGTCGTTCATGGGCCAGTAGGCGAATGGGCCAAGCAGGCGAATGGGTCAGTAGGCGAGCGGCAGCGCGGTGAGCCGCCGTTGCAGCGGGTTGGGCCGCCAGTCGAGGACCGCGCCGTCGGCCAGCCGCAGGTCCGGGAGGCGGCGGACCAGCGTGCCGACGGCCACCTCCGCCTGGAGCTTGGCCAGCGGGCCGCCGAGGCAGAAGTGCGGGCCGTTGCCGAAGCTGAGGTGCCGGTTGCCGGGGCGGGTCAGGTCGAGCCTGTCGGGGTCCTCGAAGCGCTCGGGATCCCGGTTGGTCGCGGCGAGGAACAGGTAGGCCAGCTCGCCCTCGCGCAGCGTCCGCCCGCCGATCTCGATGTCCTCGGCCGCGACCCGGACGATCGCCTGGGTCGGCGTGTCGTAGCGGGCGAGTTCCTCGACGGCGGCGCGGACCAGCGCCGGTTCCTCGCGCAGCCGGGCCAGTTGGCCGGGGTGGCGCAGCAGGGCGAGCATGCCGTTGCCGACCAGGTGGGTGGTGGTCTCGTCGCCGGCGGTGATCAGGACGAAGCAGGTGGACAGCAGCTCGGAGTCGGTGAGCCGGTCGTCCTGGGCCTGGGTGGCGACCAGGGCGCTGATGAGGTCGTCGCCGGGGGCGGCCCGGCGTCGGCGGACGAGCCGGGCGAGGTACTCCTCGTACTGCTCGATCGCCGCCTCGGACTTGTCGATGTCCTCGGTCAGCCGGCCGAAGCGCTGGAACCAGGTCTTGACCTGCGGGAGATCCTCGGGCGGGATACCGAAGAGCTCGCAGACGACGGACATCGGCAGCGGGGCGGCGACCGCCTCGATCAGGTCCATGGCCGGCCCGGCGGCGACCGCCTCGTCGATGAGCCGGTCGACGATCCGCTGGATGCCGTCGCGCAGGGCTTCGACGCGCCGGGCGGTGAAGGCCCGGTTGGCCAGCTTGCGCAGCCGGGCGTGGTCGGGCGGGTCGGTGTTGCTCATCACCCGGCCGAGCCGGTCGGTGAGCCGGCTGAAGGCCTTGAGGTCGCCGCCGAGCGCGCTGTAGGCGCGGGTCATCCTGTCCCGGTCGTTGGAGAGCCGCAGGTCGCTCAGGGCCGCCTCGACGTCGGCGTACCGGGTGAGGTACCAGATGCCCTGGGCGCTGCGGTGGACCGGGTCCTCGCGGCGCATGCGGGCGTAGAACGGGTACGGGTCCCGGCGGGCCTCGGGTGTGAGCAGCGCCGCGCCGAGGTCGTCGCACCGGGCGAGGCCCGCGCTGTCGCGGGCCTCGTCGGTGGTGTCGGTCAGGTTCACCACGAGCCGCGCTAGCGCTGGGCGTTCATGGCGTCGGCGAGGCTCCTGGGGCGCATGTCGGTCCAGGACCGCTCGACGTACTCCAGGCAGGCGGCGTGGGTGTCGGGTCCGTGGGCGGTGCTCCAGCCGTCGGGGACGTCCGCGAACTGCGGCCACAGCGAGTGCTGGTTCTCGTCGTTGACAAGCACGAGGAAGGCGCCGTCCTGGTCCTCGAACGGGTTGGTCATGGGTCAGTCCTCCTGGAGGGAAAGGGTGGGGTCACCCTGGGGGGAAGGGGTGGTGTCATCGGTGCCCGCGGTGAGGTGGGCGGTGGTGTCCCCGGTGGCCTCGGCGAGGCGGGCGGCCAGGATCGGGCCGATCTGGGCCAGCGAGCCGGCTTCGGTCATCCGGTTGTGCCGGGTGGTGATCTCGTGCGATTCGATCCGGCCCGCGATGTACGGGCGCCAGGTCGCGGGCCCGGCGTCGTCCCCGTCGCGATCGATCGTGGAGTTGAACAGCAGCAGGTCGCCGTCGAACCCGGCGGGGACGAAGTCGACCGCCAGCTTCGCGTTGTTGATCATGATGTGGACGATGACCTCGATCTGCTGCTCCGTCAGGCCCTGCAGCGCGCTGCCCCGCCGGTTCAGGACCTCGGCGACCTCGGCGTAGGTCAGTTCGCGGTCGCCCAGTTCGGCCGGGTCGACGTCGAGCACGCCGACGAGCACGTCCCGCTCGGTGGGCACGGGCATCTCGTCGAACTGCACGTCCTTCACCGGGTAGGCGTCGAGGATGGCAAGGAGCGCGGTCCGCTCGCCGCGTGCCTGCAGCTCGCAGGCGAGCGCGTGGGCGATCAGCCCGCCGGCGGACCAGCCGAGCAACAGGTACGGGCCCTCGTGCTGGATCTTGCGGATCTGGTCGGCGTAGTCGGCCGCCATCTCCTCGACGGACGTCGGCAGGGGTTCGGGGCGGCCGAGGCCGCGTGCCTGGATCGCGTAGACCGGGTGCTGGGGACCGATGTGGTTCAGGAGCCCGCTGTACGACCAGCTGATGCCGCCGCCGGGGTGGATGCAGAACAGCGGGGTGCCGGTCCCGGTCGAACGCAGCGGCAGCACCACGTCCAGCGCGTCGGCGGGGTTGTCCATCACCAGGCGCTCGGTGAGACCGGCCACGGTCGGCGCCTCGAACAGCATGCGCAGGCCCAGCTCCAGGCCGAGGGTCTCGCGGACCCGGGAGGCCAGGCGGGCGGCGAGCAGCGAGTGCCCGCCCAGATCGAAGAAGTTGTCGTCGATGCGCACCTGTTCGCGGCCGAGGACCTCGGCGAAGAGGTCGCACAGGAGTTGCTCCCGGGGCGTCCGGGGGCCGCGTCCGGTGCCCGTCGCCCCGTACTCGGGGGCGGGCAGGGCGGCCCGGTCCAGCTTGCCGTTGGCGGTCAGCGGCAGCGCCTCCAGGGTGACGAACGCCGACGGCACCATGTAGTCGGGCAGGTCACGGCGGAGTCGCCCGGAGAGCTCGGCGGCCTCGGGCACGCCCTCGGGGGCGGGCACCAGGTAGGCCACGAGCCGCTTGTCGCCGGGCCGGTCCTCGCGGGCGACGACGGCCGCCTGGGCGACACCCGGGCAGCTCGCGAGGATCGCCTCGATCTCGCCGGGCTCGATGCGCAGGCCGCGGAGCTTGACCTGGTGGTCGGTCCGTCCGGCGAACTCCAGGGTGCCCTCGGCGGGCCACCACGCCAGGTCGCCGGTGCGGTACATCCGGCTCCCGGGCGGCCCGTACGGGTCGGCGGTGAAGCGCTCCGCCGTCAGGCCGGGCCGGCCGAGGTAGCCGCGGGCCACACCCGTCCCCGCGAGGTACAGCTCGCCGACCAGGCCCGTGGGGACCGGCCGCAGGTGCTCGTCGAGCACGTAGGCGCGCATGTTCGCCATCGGCCCGCCGATCGGCACGGTCGCGGCGTTCTCGGGGAGGCTGTGCACGGGGTGGCAGGTGGCCAGGGTCGTGGCCTCGGTGGGTCCGTAGCCGTTGACCACCTCGATGCCGGGGCAGACGTCCAGCACGCGGGCGACGGCGGCCGGGGAGACCACGTCACCGCCGGTCCACACCTCGCGCACCCCGGCGAGCAGACCCGGCCGCTCCTCGGCGACCAGACGGAACAGGCCGGCCGTCAGCCACAGTCCGGTCACCCCGTGCGTGCTGATCGTGTGCTGCAGCAGGTCGAGGTCGAGCCGCTCGGGCGGCGCGACCACGATCCGGCCGCCGTTGAGCAGCGGCACCCACAGCTCGTAGGTCGAGAGGTCGAAGGCGGTCGGGGAGTGCATCAGCACCCGCTCGTGGCCGCCGCCTCGGTATTCGGGGCCGCCTTGATATTCGAGGCCGCCTTGGTATTCGGGGGTGAGCGCGAGGCCGACCACGTCGCGGTGGGTGACGGCCACGCCCTTCGGCCGGCCGGTCGAGCCGGAGGTGTACATCACGTACGCCAACTGCCGCTGGTCGCAGCGTACTTCGACGTCGGACGCGTCTGGTTCGTCCTCGATCAACGCGGTCAGCGCGTCCTCGGTGAGCACCAGCGCGGCCCCGGACTCCTTCAGGATCAGGTCGATCCGGGACTGCGGGAAGCGCGAGTCGAGGGGCGCGTAGGCGCCGCCCGCCTTGATGATCGCCAGGAGCGCCACGACGAGGTCCGCCGAGCGGTCGAGGAGCACCGCGACCGGTGTCTCCGGCCGTACGCCCTGACGGATCAGTGCCCGTGCGAGGCGGTTGGACCGCTGGTCGAGTTCCCGGTAGGTCAGCTCGGTGGCGCCCGCTACGACGGCCACCGCGTCCGGGGTGGCGCGCACCTGGCGGGCGAACAGCTCCGGCAGTGCGGCCTCGGGCAGTTCGACGGCGGCGCCGGTGGCCTGGGACAGCAGCCGGTGGCGTTCCTCGCCGGACATGATGTCGATCCGGCTGATGGGCAGGCCGGGGTCGGCGACCGCGGCGCGCAGCAGCCGTGCCCAGCGCTCGAACAGCAGCTCCACGGTGGCCGGTTCGAACAGGTCGGTGGCGTACTCCACCGCGCCGACCAGCCCGTCGGGGCCACCGTCCGGGCCGAACTGCTCGGCCAGGCTGAAGGTCAGGTCGACCCGCGAGGTCCCGGTCGACGCCTCCAGGTGGCCGGTCGTGAGGCCCGGCAGCGTGAACTCGCCCACCGGGGCGTTCTGCAGGGCCAGCATGATCTGGAACAGCGGGTGGTGCGACAGCGAACGGGCCGGGTTGACCACCTCGACCAGGTACTCGAACGGCACGTCCTGGTGGTCGTAGGCGGCGAGTGCCTTCTGCCGTACCCGGCCGAGCAGTTCGGCGAAGCCGGGATCGCCGCTCGTGTCGGTGCGCAGCACCAGGGTGTTGACGAAGAAGCCGACGAGGTCGTCCAGCGCCTGGTCGGTACGGCCGGCGATCGGGCTGCCGATCGGGATGTCGGTGCCGGCGCCGAGCCGGGTGAGCAGCGCGGCGAGGCCGGCCTGGAGCACCATGAACATGCTGGCGCCGCGCGCGGCGGCCAGGTCCCGCAGTGCCCGGTGCAGTTCGGGGTCCAGCCGGACCACGACCCGGCTGCCCCGCTGGGAGGCCACCGGCGGCCGGGGCCGGTCGGCGGGCAGCTGCACCTGCTGCGGAATTCCCGCCAACTCGTCCTTCCAGTAGGCCAGTTGCCGGGCGAACAGGCTGTCGGGGTCGGTGGTGTCGCCGAGCAGGTCGCGTTGCCAACAGGTGTAGTCGGCGTACTGCACCGGCAGCGGGGACCACTGCGGCTCCTCGCCACGGCAGCGGGCCGTGTAGGCGGCCGCGAGGTCGCCGGAGAGCGGCCCCATCGACCAGCCGTCCGCGGCGATGTGGTGCACCACGACCAGCAGCACGTGCCGGTCGGGCGCGAGCGCGTACAGCTCCGCCCGGACCGGCGGCTCCGCCGCGAGGTCGAAGCCGCGCCGTGCCGTCCGCGCCAGCCGCTCGGCCAGCCAGCTCTCGTCGAGGTCGACCACCGGCAGGTCGAGGTCGACCACAGGCAGCTCGGGGTGCGCCTGCGATGCGCTCAGCACGACCTGGTACGGCACGCCGTCCGTCTCGCGGAAGACCGTCCGCAGACTCTCGTGCCGGGCGATCACGTCCGCGAGCGCCGCATGCAGGGCCGGGCGGTCGAGTTCGCCGGTCAGGCTCAGCGCGAGCGGCATGTTGTAGGTGGCGCTCGGCCCGTCCATCCGGTGCAGGAACCACAGGCGGCGCTGGGCGAAGGACAGCTCGACACGTTCGGGCCGTGGCCGCGCGGTCAGCGTGGGCCGCGCCGTGCCGGAGCCGTCGAGGCGGGCCGCAAGGCCGGCCACGGTCGGCGTCACGAACAGCGTGCGGACTTCGAGCTCCGCGCCGAGGGTCGCCCGGACGCGGGAGGCCAGGCGGGTCGCCAGCAGTGAGTGTCCGCCCAGGTCGAAGAAGCTGTCCTCGACGCCGACCTGGGCCAGGCCGAGCACCTCGGCGAACAGTTCGGCGAGGAGCTGTTCCTGCGGGGTGCGCGGCGCCCGCCCCGCTCCGGCCTGACCGAGGTCGGGCGCGGGCAGCGCGCGGCGGTCCAGCTTGCCGCTGGCCGTCAGCGGCAACGTCTCCAGCGCCATGAACGCCGACGGGATCAGGTAGTCGGGCAACCGCCCGCGCAGCCAGTCACGGAGTTCGCCGATGAGGGCGCCGGTGCCCCGGCTGCCGGTCGGGCGGTTGGTCAGCGATGACAGCGGCCTGCCGGCGGTCCCGGCCGACCGGTACGGCTCGACCGCACCGCCGTGCTGTGCGCGCGGGTCGGCGAAGACGATGTCCACGGCGTCGGGCACGGTGGCCGACCAGGTGACGCCCACCCAGCGGTCGAACTCCCGCCCGAGGGAGCGGAAGTCCTCCGGGTCGGGGAGTTCGTTCTCCTCCGGGCCGTGCAGCCGCTCCAGCAGCTCGGCGAGCGAGCCGTCGCCGTTCTGCACCGCCCGGGCCAGGGCGGACTCCCGCACCACGCGACGGTTCGGCACCCCGGTGATCCGTAGCACGTCCGCGTCCGGCCGGACGAGCAGCTCGCGCAGTTCGTCCAGGCCGACGACCTGCCGCCCCCACTCCAACGCGACGGACCGGCTCGGCGCCACCGGCGCGACCGGCGACTTGTGCAGCGTCACGTCGTAGCGGTAGCGGGTCAGTTCGTTGTGGTGGCGGCCGTGCTTGACCTCCACGGCCACCGCGCCGATGTGCGTACCGACGTCCGCGCCGATGTCCCTGCCGCGCTCCCGCAGGGCGGTGAAGAAGTCCGGGTCGACCAGGAGTTCCTTCTCCACCCTGACGGCCTGCTCCACCGCGCGGCGCACCGCCGCGAGGTCGCCGTCGGCACCGGTCCTGTGCAGCTGGACCGCGGTGGCCAGCGGGCGCAGCAGCCGCAGGTTGCGGACGTCGCCGACGAAGAGCGTGCCGCCGGGGACGAGCAGCCGCATCAGCTTCCCGATCACGTCCGCGAGGTAGTCGCCGGACGGGAAGTACTGCACCACCGAGTTGATCACGATGGTGTCGAACAGTCCGGCCGGGAGGCCGTCGGTGTCGTGCGCCGGGCGGGTCCCCAGTACGACGCGCTCGGCCAGGTCGTCCTGCCGGGCGACCTGCGCGGTCAGCGCGTCGATGGCCGTGGCGGAGAAGTCCGTCGCCCAGTAGGTCTCGCAGTGCGGTGCGATCCCCGAGAGAAGCAGGCCGGTGCCGACGCCGACCTCCAGCACGCGCCGGGGGTGCAGGGCCAGGATGCGGGCCACGGTGGCGTCCCGCCACTCCCGCATCTGCTCGACCGGGATCGGGCTCGCGTCGTAACTGCTGTTCCAGCCGACGAAGTTCTGGCCGAAGCCGGCTTCCTCGGGGGTGATGGGCAGGGCGTCGTAGATGTCCTGCCACTCGCCCACGTGGTCCGCTTCCAGGCCACTGTCCCGGGTGTCGTCCTGGTGCGGGACGACGTAGCCGACGAGCCGGTCGTCCTGGGCGAGGACGGCGGCCCGGGCGACGGCGGGGTGCTCGGCCAGGGCCGCCTCGACCTCGCCAGGTTCGATGCGGAAGCCGCGCACCTTCACCTGGTCGTCGGCACGGCCGACGTACTCCAGCTCTCCCCCAGCCTCCGGCCGGGGGGACCCCCAGACACGCCAGCGCACCAGGTCTCCGGTGCGGTACATCCGCTCACCGGCACCGAACGGGCAGGCGACGAACCGCCCGGCCGTCAGCCCCGGCCGGTTCAGGTAGCCGCGCGCCAGTCCCGCGCCCGCGACGTACAACTCCCCCGCCACGCCCGTCGGCACCGGCCGCAGCCGGTCGTCCAGCACGTACACCCGGGCGCCCGCGATCGGACGGCCGATCGGGGGCACGCCCGCCCCCGGGGACAGCGGATCGCTCATGGTCGCGCAGACCGTGGTCTCGGTCGGACCGTACGCGTTGACCATCCGGCGCCCGGACGCCCAGCGGTCCACCAGCTCCGGCGGGCACGCCTCGCCCGCCACCACCAGTGTCGACACCCGCAGGGAGCCGTCCGGTACGGCGGCGAGGACGGACGGGGGCACGGTCACATGGGTGACCGCGAGGTCCCGGTCGGTGAGCGCGGCGACCGGGTCCGCCGTCGGGGGCAGGACCAGGGCCGCGCCGCGCAGCAGTGCGGTGTAGATCTCCGACACCGAGGCGTCGAAGCTGGGCGAGGCGAACTGGAGCACCCGGCTGTCGGGTTCGATCGCGAAGCGCTCGATCTGTCCGGCGACCAGGCTCGCGACGCCACCATGGCCGACCACGACGCCCTTGGGACGGCCGGTCGATCCCGAGGTGTAGATCACGTAGGCCGGATGCCGGACGTCGAGCGCGACCACGGGGTCGGTCTCCGGCCACGTGGAGACCTCGGTCACCAGCGCCGGGTCGTCGACCATCAGGGCCGGCCGGGCGTCCGCGAGCATGTAGTCGATCCGGGCCCGCGGGTACGACGGATCCACCGGCAGGTACGCGGCCCCGGCCTTCAGCACACCCAGGACGGCCACCACGGACTCCACCGAGCGCGGCAGGGCGACGGCCACGGTCTGCTCCGGCCCGACGCCCCGCGCGATCAGCGCATGCGCGAACCGGTTGGCTCGGGCATTGAGTTGACGGTACGTCAATTCGTTGCCACCGCAGATGAGCGCGACCGCGTCCGGTGTCGCCGCCACCTGCGCGGCGAACGCCTGTGGGACCGGGACGGCGTCCGCCTCCCGGGCGGTCGCGTCGCCCTGCTCCAGCAGCCGGTGGCGTTCGTCGGCGTCGAGGAGTTCGATCCGTCCGATCGACCGGTCCGGGTCGGCGGTGACCGCCTCCAGGAGGCGCGTCCAGCGCCTGGCGAGCGTTGCGACCGTCGAACGGTCGAACAGGTCGGTGGCGTACTCCACCGCTCCGGTGATCCCCGCCGGGCTGCCGTCCGGACCGAACTGTTCGACGAGGCTCACACCCAGGTCGAACTTGGCGGTCCCGGTGGCCACCGCGTAGGTGGCGACGTCCAGGCCGGGCAGGGAGAAGCGGCCCATCGGAGCGTTCTGTACCGCCAGGATGGTCTGGAACAGCGGGTGGTGGGACAGCGAGCGGGACGGGTTCAGCACCTCCACCAGGTGCTCGAACGGCACGTCCTGGTGCGCGTACGCCGACAGCGCCGTCTCTCGCACCCGCCCCAGCAGCTCGGCGAAACTCGGGTCACCGCTCGTGTCGGTGCGCAGCACCAGCGTGTTCACGAAGAACCCGACCAGATCGTCCAGAGCCTCGTCGGTACGCCCCGCGATCGGACTCCCGATCGGAATGTCCGTCCCGGCACCCAGCCGCGTGTACAGCGCCGCCAACGCCGCCTGCAGCACCATGAACAGGCTCGCACCCGACCTTCGGGCCAACTCCGTCAGCGCCGCGTGCAGTTCGGGGCTCAGCTCCAGGCCGACGTGGTCCCCGCGCCAGCCTGCGACGGCCGGCCTCGGCCGGTCGGCGGGCAGCTGGAGCAGCTCCGGCAGGTCGGACAGCTGGTGCTTCCAGTAGTCGAGTTGTTCGGCGAACCGGCTTTCCGGGTCTGTCGCGTCGCCGAGCAGGGCGCGCTGCCACAGCGTGTAGTCCGCGTACTGCACCGGCAGGGCATGCCAGTTGGGCGTGCGGCCCTCGCACCGGGCTGCGTACGCCTCGGCCAGGTCGCGGGCCAGCGGGCCGGTGGACCAGCCGTCACCGGCGATGTGGTGCATCACCAGGAGCAGCACGTGCTCGTCCGGCGCGAGCGCGAACAGCTGTGCCCGCAGCGGTACTTCGGCCTCCAGGTCGAAGGGCTGCCGGGCGAACTCGGCGAGCCGCTCGAACAGTTCGGCCTCCGACAGCTCGGCCTCCGGCAGCTCGGCCTCGGGCACCTCGGTCAGCCGCGCGCGGGGCCGGGCTTCGGCCGGGTCGAGGACGCGCTGGCAGGGTACGCCGTCGACCTCCGGGAAGACCGTCCGCAGGCTCTCGTGCCGGGCCACCACGTCGGCCAGCGCCTCGTCCAGCGCCGCCCGGTCGAGCATTCCGGTCAGCTGGAGCGCCAGCGGGATGTGGTAGGTCGCTGCCGTGGCGTCCATGCGGTGCAGGAACCAGAGCCTGCGCTGGGCGAAGGACAGCGGCACCGACTCCGGCCGCTCGTGCGCGGTCAGCGCCGGGCGGGCGTGACCGGCCCCGGCCAGCGCCTCGGCCAGGCCCGCCACGGTGGGCGCCTGGAACAGCGCGCGCAGCCCCAGCTCCACTCCGAGCACCGAGCGCACCCGCGCAGCCAGCCGGGTGGCTAGCAGGGAGTGCCCGCCGAGGTCGAAGAAGTCCTCGTCGACCCCGACCCGTGGCACGCCCAGCACCTCGGCGAACAGCTCGCACAGGATCTGCTCCTGCGGCGTGCGCGGCGCCCGACCAGCGCCGACGGTCGCATCCGGCTCCGGCGCGGGCAGCGCCGCCCGGTCCAGCTTCCCGTTCGGCGTCAACGGCAGCACGTCCAGCACCACGAACGCCGACGGCACCAGATAGTCGGGCAGCCGGTCACGCAGGTACGCCGCCAGTTCGGCAGGGCGGACGGCCGTGTCGGGACGGGCCGCGACGTAGCCGATGAGCCGGTCGGTCCGGGCGAGCACGGCGGCCTGGGCGACGGCGGGGTGCTCGGCCATTGCCGCCTCGACCTCGCCGGGCTCGATGCGGAATCCTCGCACCTTCACCTGGTCGTCGGCACGCCCGACGTACTCCAGCTCGCCGTCGTTGCGTCGACGCACCACGTCCCCGGTGCGGTACATCCGCTCGCCATCGGCGCCGAAGGGGCAGGCGACGAAGCGTCCGGCCGTCAGCCCCGGCCGGTTGAGGTACCCGCGGGCGAGTCCCGGCCCCGCGACGTACAACTCGCCCATCACACCGGGTGGCACCGGCCGCAGCCGCTCGTCCAGGACGTACGCCCGGAAGCCCGCGACCGATCGGCCGATCGGCGGTACACCGGCCCCCGGGGACAGCGGGGCGCTCATCGTCGCGCAGACCGTCGTCTCCGTCGGACCGTACGCGTTGAACATCCGCCGTCCCGGCGCCCACCGGGCCACCAGCTCCGGCGTGCAGGCCTCGCCCGCCACCACCAGGGTGCCGGCCGTGAGGTCGGCGCTCTCCAGCGCGGCCAGGGCCGAAGGCGGAAGCGTCACATGGGTGACGTCGAGCCGACGGTCCGTCAGCGCCTCCAGCGGGGCCTCGGCCGGGGCCAGGACGAGGGCCGCACCGGTCAGCAGGGCCCCGCACAGGTCCCAGAAGGACGCGTCGAAGCTGGGCGAGGCGAACTGCAGAACCCGGCTGCCCGGCGCCACGCCGAGCCGGTCGATCTGCGCCGCCACCAGGCCCGACACGCCCGTGTGGCTCACCATGACGCCCTTGGGACGACCGGTCGAGCCCGAGGTGTAGATGACGTAGGCCGGATTCCGGACGTCGAGCGCGATCTCCGGATCGCTGTCCGGCCAGTCGCCTTCGGTCACCGTCGCGGGATCGTCGACCACCACGAGCGGCCGGGCGTCGTCCAGCATGTACGCGATCCGGGCCTGCGGGTACGCCGGATCCACGGGCAGGTACGCGGCTCCGGCCTTCAGCACACCCAGGACGGCCACCACGGATTCCACCGAGCGAGGCAGCGCCACCGCCACGGTCCGCTCCGGACCGACGCCCCGCGCGATCAGCGCATGCGCGAACCGGTTAGCCCGGGCGTTGAGTTGACGGTATGTCAACTCAACATCTCCGGAAACGAGCGCGACCGCGTCCGGTGTCGCCGCCACCTGCGCCGCGAACAGTTCCGGCAGGCTCACCCCGGCCGCCCCGCCCTTGACGGCGGGCAGCAGCTCGCGGCGTTCCTCGGCGGAGAGCAGGTCGATTCCACCGATCGGCTGGTCGGGTGCGGCGGCGACCGCGGTCAGCAGCCTGGTCCACCGGGCGACCAGAGTCTCGACCGTCGCCCGGTCGAACAGGTCGGTGCTGTACTCGACCGCACCGCTGAGCCCGGACGGCGCGCCGTCGGGCCCGTGCTCCTCCGCGAACCCGAAGGTCAGGTCGAGTCGTGCGGTCCCGGTGAGCACGGTCACCCCGGAGACCTGCAGACCCGGCAGCTCGAAGTCACCGCCCGGCGCGTTCTGCACGACCAACCCGGTCTGGTACAGCGGGTGGTGGGACAGCGAGCGGGACGGGTTCAGCGTCTCGACCAGGTGCTCGAACGGCACGTCCTGGTGCGCGTACGCCGACAGCGCGGTCTCCCGCACCCGTTCCAGCAGCTCGGTGAAACTCGGGTCGCCGCTCGTGTCGGTGCGCAGTACCAGCGTGTTGATGAAGAAGCCGACGAGATCGTCCAGCGCTTCGTCGGTGCGCCCCGCGATCGGACTCCCGATCGCGATGTCCTCCCCCGCGCCCAACCGCGTGTACAGCGCGGCGAGCGCGGCCTGCAGCACCATGAACAGGGTCGTGCCCGACCTTCGGGCCAACTCCGCCAGCGCCGTGTGCAGTTCGGTGTCGATCCGGAGTTCCAGCAGGTCGCCGCCGTACGACATGGTGGCCGGGCGCGGCCGGTCGGCGGGCAGTTGGAGCTGCTCGGGCAGCCCGGCCAGCGTTTCCGTCCAGTAGGCGACCTGGCGGGCGAACACGCTGGCCGTGTCCTGCTCGTCGCCGAGGATCTCGTGCTGCCACAGGGTGTAGTCGCCGTATGTCACCGGCAGCGGTGGCCAGTTCGGCGCCCCGCCGCCCTGCCGGGTGGTGTAGGCCGCGGCGAGGTCGCGGGACAACGGGCCCATGGACCAGCCGTCCCCGACGATGTGGTGCATGACCAGCAGCAGCACGTGCTCGTCGGGCGCGAGGGCGAACAGCTCCGCCCGCAGCGGTACTTCCGCGGTCAGCTCGAAGCCGCGCACCGCCGCCTCGCGCAGCAGGTCGGGCAGCTCCGCCTCGCCGGCCGCGCGTACGGTCAGCGGGACGGCGGCCTCGGTGGTGTCCAGCACCCGCTGGTACGGGACTCCGGCGGTGTGCGGGAAGACCGTGCGCAGGGTCTCGTGCCGGGCCACCACGTCCACGAGCGCGGCGCTCAGCGCGGCCCGGTCGAGGTCGCCGGTCAGCCGCAGGGCGAGCGGCATGTGGTAGGTGGCGCTCGGCGCCCCGAACTGCTGGAGGAACCAGAGCCGGCGCTGGGCGAACGACAGCGGCATGGGTTCGCGACGGGGCTGGGGTACCAGGGCCTGCCGGGCGGTCCCGGCGTCGTGCAGCCCGGCCGCGATCCCGGCGGGGGTCGGCGCCCGGAACATGCTGCGCAGTTCCAGCTCGACGCCGAGGGTCGCCCGAACCCGGGAGACCAGCCGGGTGGCTAGCAGGGAGTGCCCGCCGAGGTCGAAGAAGTCGTCGTCGACCCCGACCCGCTCCACGCCCAACACCTCGGCGAACAGCTCGCACAGGATCTGCTCCTGCGGCGTACGCGGCGCCCGCCCGCCGCCGACGGTCGCACCCGGCTCCGGCGCGGGCAGCGCCGCCCGGTCCAACTTCCCGTTCGGCGTCAGCGGCAGCGCGTCGAGCAGCATGAACGCGGACGGCACCATGTGGTCCGGCACCCTGTCGCGCAGATACGCCGCCAGCGCCGCCGGGGTCGCCCCGATCCCGGCCCCGGTCCCGCCCAGGGGGACGACGTACGCGACGAGCCGGTCCTCCCGGGCGAGCACCGCGACCTGGGCGACACCCGGGTGCGCGGCCAACTCGGCCTCGATCTCGCCCGGTTCGACCCGGAACCCGCGGATCTTCACCTGGTGGTCCACCCGGCCCGCGAACTCCAGCTCGCCGTCGGCGCGCCAGCGGACCAGGTCACCGGTGCGGTACATCAGCGCCCCGGCCGGGCCGTAGGGGTTGGCGACGAACCGGATGGCGGTGAGCCCGGGCCGGTTCAGGTAGCCGCGGGCGAGTCCCGCCCCGGCGAGGTACAGCTCACCCAGCACGCCGGGGGCGACCGGCCGTAGCGCCGAATCCAGCACGTACACCTGGCAGTTGGCGATCGGACGGCCGATCGGTACCGGCAGCGGGCAGTCGGCGGGGTCGGCCGGGAGCGGGTAGGCGGTGATCACATGGGTCTCGGCGGGGCCGTAGTGGTTGTGCAGCTCCCGGCCCGGCCTGCGGGCCTGGAAGCGGCGTACGGCACCGCCGAGGCGCATCGCCTCACCGGCCTGGGCGACCAGCCGCAGGCTCGGCAGTTCAAGGCCGGCCTCCTCGGCGGCCTCGGCCAGCGCCTCCACCACCAGGTTGGGCGCGAACAGCTCCTCGACCCGGTGCCGGTCCAGCCAGCGGGCGAACAGCTCGGCGCTGCGGCGCTGTTCCTCGGTCGGCACCACCAGGGTCTTGCCGTACAGCAGCGCGGAGAGGGTCTCCTGCACCGAGACGTCGAAGCTGATCGCGGTGAACTGCGCGGTGCGCGTACCGGGTTCGCCGCCGACTGCCCCGTGGTGCCACGCCAGCAGGTTCAGCAGCCCGGCGGCGGGCATCACCACGGCCTTGGGGCGGCCGGTGGAGCCCGAGGTGTAGATGACGTAGGCCGGGTGCCGCGGGTCCACGGTGACGGCCGGATCGTGCTCCGGCTGCTCGTCGGACGGTGTGACGGCCGCGAGGTCGTCGAGCACCACGGCCGGGCGCGCGTCCTCCAGCATGTACGCGATCCGGGCGGCCGGGTAGTCCGGGTCGACCGGCAGGTAGGCGGCGCCCGTCTTGAGCACCGCGAGGACGGCGACCACCAGTTCGGCGGAGCGCGGCAGCCGCAGGGCGACGACCTGCTCCGGACCCACCCCTCGCGCGATCAGCGCGTGCGCCAGGCGGTTGGCCCTGCGGTTCAGCTCCCGGTAGGTCAGCACGGTGTCCTCGAACACCACCGCCGGGGCCTCGGGGGTCGCCCGGACCTGTGCCTCGAACAGGGCGGGCAGGCCGGCATCGGGAGTGGGGCAGGCGGTGTCGTTGCGCGCGACCAGCAGTTCGTGCCGTTCCCCCGCGGTGAGGACGTCGATCCGGCTCAGCGGCCGGTCCGGCTCGGCGACCACCGACGCCAGCAGCCGCAGCCACCGGGCGACCAGTGCCTCCACCGTGGCGGGGTCGAAGAGGTCGGTGCTGTACTCGACCCGTCCGACGATGCCCTCGGCCGGTCCGCCGGTGCCGCCGCGCTCCAGCAGGTGGAAGCCGAGGTCGAACATCGCCGTCGGCGTCCGCGGCAGGACGATCTCGGCGGCCAGACCGCTCAGCTCGAACTCGGTGCGGGGCACGTTCTGGAGGGCGAGGAGCACCTGGAACAGCGGCTGGCGGGCGAGCGACCGGGCCGGGTTGAGGGCCTCGACGACGTGCTCGAACGGCAGGTCCTGGTGCGCGTACGCGGCCAGCGCGCCCTCGCGGACCCGGCCCAGCAGTTCGGCGAAGGTCGGGTCGCCGCTGGTGTCCGTGCGGAGCACCAGGGTGTTGACGAAGAATCCGACGAGGTCGTCCAGGGCCTGGTCGGTCCGGCCGGCGATCAGGCTGCCGACCGGGACGTCCGTTCCGGCGCCGAGCTTGTCCAGCAGCGATGCCAGGGCGGCCTGCAGCACCATGTACACGCTGGCGCCGTGCTCCCGGCCCAACCGGAGCAGCCCGGCGTGCAGTTCGGCGTCCAGTTCGATCGCGAGGTGGCCGCCGGAGTAGGAGGGGGTCGCGGGGCGGGGCCGGTCGGCGGGGAGCCGGATCTGCTCCGGCAGGTTCGCCAACTGCTCTGTCCAGTAGGCCTGTTGGCGGGCGAACAGGCTGTCCTGGTCGGCCGGGTCGCCGAGCAGCTCCTGCTGCCACAGGGTGTAGTCGGCGTACTGCACGGGCGGTGGCGTCCACTGCGGGTCCTCGCCCTGGCGGCGGGCCGCGTACGCGGTGGCCAGGTCGGCGGCGAGCGGGCCCAGCGACCAGCCGTCACCGGCGATGTGGTGCATCACCAGGAGCAGCACATGGTCGTCCGCCGAGACCTCGAACACCTCGGCGCGCAGCGGCGGTTCGGCCGCGAGGTCGAATCCGCGCGCTGCGGCCCCCGCCAGCAGGTCCGGCAGCTCCGTCTCGTCGGCCGGGGTGACCGACAGCCTCGGGCGCGCCTCCGCGGTGGCCAGCACCTGCTGGTGGGGCACGCCGTCCACGGCCGGGAAGACCGTGCGCAGGGTTTCGTGCCGGTCGACGACGTCGCCCAGCGCCGCCTCCAGGGCCGCCAGGTCCAGTGGTCCCGTAAGCCGCCACGCGAGCGGCATGTTGTAGACCGAGGCGGCGCCCTCCAGCTGGCGCAGGAACCACAGCCGGCGCTGGGCGGACGACAGCGGCACCCGTGCGGGCCGCTCCGCCCGCTCCAGGGCGAGCCGGGCCTGGTCCGCGCCGCCCAGACCGGCGGCCAGCCCGGCCACGGTCGGGGTCTGGAACAGGGTGCGCAGCGCGAGTTCCACGCCCAGGGTGGCACGGACCCGGGCCACCAGCCGGGTGGCGAGCAGGGAGTGCCCGCCCAGGTCGAAGAAGTCGTCGTCGGCACCGACCCGGGGCAGACCCAGCACCTCGGCGAACAACCCGGCCAGCACGTGTTCCTGGGGAGTGCGCGGTGCCCGTCCGGACCGCGTCGCGGTGGCCTCGGGCTCGGGCAGGGCGCGCCGGTCCAGCTTGCCGTTGGCGTTCAGCGGCAGGACGTCGAGGGAGACGAACGCGGCCGGCACCATGTAGTCCGGCAGCCGCTCGCGCAGATGCGCCCGCAGGTCCTCCGGCCGAAACTCCGCCCCGGTGGCGGGCACCAGGTAGGCGACCAGGCGGGTGTCCGCCGCCCGGT
The DNA here is from genome assembly GCF_040652235.1 of Streptomyces sp. NPDC048277. NCBI lineage: Bacteria > Bacillati > Actinomycetota > Actinomycetes > Kitasatosporales > Streptomycetaceae > Streptomyces > Streptomyces sp. NPDC048277. Next base: position 155,568 of record NZ_JBEZLQ010000011.1, on the reverse strand, counting down.
CCTGCCGGACGGTCACGGCGGCCTGCGCGACCCCCGGGTGTTCCGCCAGTGCCGCCTCGATCTCGCCGAGCTCGATCCGGAATCCCCGGACCTTGACCTGGTCGTCGGTGCGGCCGAGGAACTCCAGGTTCCCGTCCGGTCCCCACCGCACCAGGTCGCCGGTGCGGTACATCCTCGTGCCGGCCGGCCCGAACGGGTCCGCGACGAACCGTCCCGCGGTCAGCCCGGGCCGGTTCAGATAGCCGCGCGCCAGCCCCGCACCGGCGATGTACAGCTCACCCGGCACACCCGCGGGCACCGGCCGCAAGGCGGCGTCGAGCACATGCAGCCGGACACCGCCGAGGGGACGGCCGATCACCTGGCGCGGGCTCGACTCCAGCGGCGCGAAGACCGAGTCGACCGTGCACTCGGCCGGGCCGTAGTAGTTCAGGGAGAACACGCCGTCGGCCGCCCGCAACCGCTCCCACAGCTGCTCCGGCACGACCTCACCGCCCAGCCCGACCAGCGCCGGCCGCCACCGCGGGTCGTCCAACAGGCCGTGCTCGACGAGGACTTGCAGGTACGACGGGGTGCCGCCGACCGTGTCCAGTCCGGCCCGCACCGCGTACTCCAGGTAGGCCTCCGGGTCGGTCCAGGTCGCCTCGTCCAGGACGTGCAGCTCGTGGCCGGCGTACAGGGCGAACATCTGGTCGCAGGAGGCGTCGAACGACACGGACGTGGTCAGCCCCACCCGTACCCGCTCCCCCGTCCGGAACATCAGCGGACACTGGTTGGCGAACAGGTTGCGCAGACCGCCGTGCGTCGCCACCACGCCCTTGGGCCTGCCGGTGGAGCCGGAGGTGTAGATGACGTAGGCCGGGTGTCCCGGATCGACGGCCACCGCGGGGTCCGTCGCCGGGCAGCCCGCCACCAGCGCGGCCGTCTCCGGGTCGTCGGCCACCAGCCACCCTGCGGGACCGGTCTCCGGCAGCCGGTCCCGGGTGCGGGAGTCGGTCACCACCAGGACGGGCCGGGCGTCGTCGAGCATGTATGCGATCCGGGCGGCCGGGTACTCCGGATCGACCGGGAGGTACGCGGCGCCCGTCTTCAGCACCGCGAGGATCGCCACCACCAGCCCGGCCGACCTCGGCAGCGCCACCGCCACCAGCCGCTCCGACCCCGCCCCGCGCGCGATCAGCGCATGCGCCAGCCGGTTCGCGCGCGCGTCCAACTCCGCATACGTCAGCGACTCTTCCGGCCCCACCACCGCGACGGCGTCCGGAGTCGTACGCACCTGAGCCCGGAACAGCTCCGGCAGGCTCTCGGTGAAGTCCTGGGCCGCCGGGCCGGTACCCAGCGCGGTCAGCTCGGCGTGCTCCTCGGCGGTGAGCAGGCCGAACCGGCTGAGCCGGCGCTGCGGGTCGGCGACCACGGCGCGCAGCAGCCGCTCCCACCGCTCGATCATCGTCTCGACGGTGGCCGGGTCGTACAGGTCAGCGGTGTACTCGACGGACCCGTCGATCCCCTCCGGGGAGCCGTCCTGCGCGTGCCGCTCGGACATGGTGAAGATCAGGTCGAGCTTGGCGGTGGTCGACGTCGACGGCAGGTCGGCGACGCGCAGCCCGGGCGGCGCGAAGTCGGCCCGGGGTGCGTTCTGCAGCACCAGCATGACCTGGAACAGCGGGTGGTGCGCCAGTGACCGGACCGGGTTGAGGGCCTCGACCAGGTACTCGAACGGCAGGTCCTGGTGCGCGTACCCGGCCAGCGCGGTCTCCCGGACCCGGCCCAGCAGTTCGGCGAACGTCGGGTCGCCCGAGGTGTCGGTGCGGAACACCAGGGTGTTGACGAAGTAGCCGACCAGTTCGTCCTGCGCCTGGTCGGTCCGGCCCGCGACCGGGCTGCCGACCGGGATGTCGTCGCCCGCGCCGAGCTTGCTCAGCAACACCGCGAGGCCGGCCTGGAGCACCATGAACAGACTGGTGCCGTGGGCGCGGGCGAGCTCGCGCAGCCCGCGGTGCAGTTCGGCGTCCAGCCCGGCACGCACGGAACCGCCCCGGTGCGAGGCGACCGCCGGGCGGGGCCGGTCGCCGGGCAGCTGGAGCTGCTCGGGCAGATCGGCCAACTGCCGGGTCCAGTAGGCCGCCTGGCCGGCGAACAGGCTGTCGCCGTCGGCCGCGTCGCCGAGCAGCTCGTGCTGCCACAGCGTGTAGTCGGCGTACTGGACCGGCAGTTCCTCCCACCGCGGCTCCTCGCCACGGCAGCGCGCCGCGTAGGCGGTGGTCAGGCCCTGTGCGAGCGGGCCGAGCGACCAGCCGTCGCCGGCGATGTGGTGGAGCACCACCAGGAACACGTGCTCGTCCGCGGCCAGCTCGAACAGCCCGGCGCGCAGCGGCACATCGGCCGCCAGGTCGAACCGACGGTCCTTCGCTTCCGCCATGACGGCCGGCAGCCCGGCCTCGGTGGTCCGGCTCACGAGCAGCCGCGGGCGGGCTGCCTCGACGTCCAGCACCTGCTGGTACGGCACGCCTTCGACCGCCGGGAAGACCGTACGCAGGCTCTCGTGCCGGGCCACCACGTCCGCCACGGCGGCCTCCAGGGCCCGCCGGTCCAGATCGCCGGACAGTCGCCAGGCCAGGGAGATGTGGTAGTTCGCGCTGCCGCCCTCCAACTGGTGCAGGAACCACAGGCGCCGCTGCGCGAACGACAGCGGGATCGCCTCGGGGCGCTCGCGCCGGGCCAGGGCGGCCTGCGCCGGTCCGGCCGCCACCAGGGCGGCGGCCAGGCCGGCCGGGGTCGGCGCCTCGAACAGGGTGCGCAGCGGCATCTCCAGGCCGAGCGTCGCGCGGATCCGGGCGGCCAGGCGGGTGGCGAGCAGCGAGTGTCCGCCCAGGTCGAAGAAGCCGTCGTCGACGCCGGCCGACGCCACGCCCAGGACCTCGGCGAACAGCTCGCAGAGGATCTGCTCCTGCGGGGTGCGCGGCGCGCGGGCGGTGGCCGCCGGGGCGAGGTCGGGGGCGGGCAGGGCCCGGTGGTCCAGCTTGCCGTTGGCGGTCAGCGGAAGCGCGTCCAGCACGACGAACGCCGACGGCACCATGTACTCGGGCAACCGCTCACGCAGGTGCGCGCGCAGGTCGGCCGGGCGCAAGTCAGCCGCGCGCACCTCGGCCGCCCCCGGTGTGGCACTCGCGGCCGGCACCAGGTACGCGACCAGTCGGGTGTCGTCGGCCCGGTCCTGCCGTGCCAGTACTGCGACCTGGGCGACACCGGGGTGCACGGCCAGCGCCGTCTCGATCTCGCCGGGTTCGATCCGGAAGCCGCGCACCTTCACCTGCTGGTCGGCCCGGCCGACGTAGCGCAGGCCGCCGTCCGTCGCGCGGCGCACCACGTCGCCGCTGCGGTACATCCGCGTTCCCGGCGGTCCGAACGGGTCGGCCACGAAGCGCCCGGCGGTCAGGCCGGGCCGGTTCAGGTAGCCGCGCGCCAGTCCGGCGCCCGCGACGTACAGCTCGCCGGGCACGCCCGGGGCGACCGGCCGCAGGTGGGGGTCCAGCACGTATGTCCGCAGGTCCGGAATGGCTTCGCCGATCTGGCCTGCGGCGGCTGCGGTCCGGTCGAGCGCCGCGTACGTGACGTGCACCGTGGTCTCGGTGATGCCGTACATGTTGACCAGCCGTGGCGCGTCGTCCGGGTGCCGCTCGTACCAGCTCGCGAGCCGGGCGTGCTCCAGCGCCTCACCGCCGAACACCACCGTGCGCAGCGCGAGCGGGCGGCCGGTCTCCGGGGTCTGGGCGTCCGCCTGCATCAGCTGGTAGAACGCGGACGGCGTCTGGTTGAGGACGGTCACCCGTTCCCGGGCGAGGAGCTCCAGGAAGCGGCCGGGCGAGCGGCTGGTCTCGTGGTCCACGACCACCAGACGGCCGCCGTGCAGCAGCGGACCCCACAGCTCCCACACCGAGAAGTCGAAGGCGTAGGAGTGGAAGAGCGTCCAGACGTCGTCGGCACCGAAGCCGAACAGCTTGTCGGTGGTGCCGAACAGCCGCACCACGTTCCGGTGCGGGACCACCACGCCCTTGGGGTCCCCGGTGGAGCCGGAGGTGTAGATGACGTAGGCGGCGTGGTCCGGGTCGAGGGGGACCTCCGGGTCCGTGTCCGGCAGCCCGTCCAGGTCGACGGCGTCCAGCAGCAAGCGGTCCACCGGGTCCGCGCCCGGCAGGTCGCCGATCCGGCTCGTGGTCACGAGGAGCGCGGGCCGGGCGTCCTGGAGCAGGTAGGCGATCCGGGCGGCCGGGTACTGCGGGTCCACCGGGAGGTAGGCGCCGCCCGCCTTCAGTACGGCGAGCACCGCCACGACCTGCTCCGCCGAGCGCGGCAGGGCCAGCGCCACGCGCTGCTCCGGGCCCACCCCCCGGTCGATCAGGGCGTGCGCGAGCCGGTTCGCGCGGGCGTTCAACTCGCCGTAAGTCAGGCTGACTTCGCCGTCGGTGAGGGCCACTGCAGCTGGGTTCGCCCGTACCTGTCGCTCGAACAGCGCGGTCAGGCTGTGTTCCGACGGCCGCCCCTCGCGCCCGTCGATCCCCTTGCTCCGGTCGGCAGGCGCCGGAAGCAGTGCGCGGAGCTCGTCGGCGGACAGCACGTCCACCTGGCCGATCCTGCGGCCGGGGTCGGCGACGACGGCGCGCAGCAGCCGCAGCCACCGCTCGACGATCCCGGTCACGGTGGCCTCGTCGAACAGGTCGGTGCTGTACTCCACCACGCCCGACAGCCCGTCCGCGTCGGGCTGTTCGGCCAGGATGAAGGTCAGGTCGCACTTGGCGGTGCCGGTGTGGACCAGGTCGGTCGTCACCCGCAGCCGGGGCAGGTCGAAGGTGCCGAGGGGCGCGTTCTGCAGCGCGAGCATGGTCTGGAACAGCGGGTGGTGCGCCAGCGACCGGGTCGGGTTCAGCGCCTCCACCAGGTGCTCGAACGGCACGTCCTGGTGGGCGTACGCGGCCAGCGCGTCGGCCCGTACCCGGCCCAGCAGTTCGGTGAACGACGGGTCGCCGGAGAGGTCGGTGCGCAGGACCAGGGTGTTGACGAAGAAGCCGACCAAATCGTCCGCGGCCTCGTCGGTGCGCCCGGCGATCGGTGTGCCCAGGGGTACGTCGGTACCCGCGCCCAGCTTGCCCAGCAGGGCGGCCAGTCCGGCCTGGAGCACCATGAAGAGGCTGGCCCCGCCGCCGCGCGCGAGCGTCCGCAGGCCCTGGTGCAGCTCGGCGTCGATCCGCACCGGCAGGTGGGCGCCCCGGTAGGACATCGCGGCCGGCCGGGGCCGGTCGAACGGCAGCTCCACCTGCTCCGGAAGGTCAGCCAACTTCGAGCGCCAGTAGGCGAGTTGGCTGGTCAGCAGGCTGTCCTGGTCCGCGCCGTCGCCGAGCAGCTCCCGCTGCCAGAGGGCGTAGTCGGCGTACTGGACCGGCAGGGGCGACCACTCCGGCTTCGCGCCCTCGGCGCGGGCCGCGTAGGCGGCCGTGAGGTCGCGCGAGAGCGGTCCCGTCGACCAGCCGTCGCCGGCGATGTGGTGCACCACCAGCAGCAGCATGTGCTCATCGGCCGACAGCTCGAAGAGTTCGGCGTGCAGCGGCGGCTCCTCGGCGAGGTCGAAGCCGTACCGGGCCGCCTGCGCGAGCCGCTCCGGCAGCTCGCGTTCGCCTAGCTCGGTCACCCGCAGCCGCGGCCGGGCCTCCTCCGGGTCCAGTACCCGCTGGCACGGCACGCCGTCGACCGTCGGGAAGACGGTGCGCAGGCTCTCGTGCCGCTCGACCACGTCCGCCAGGGCGGCTTCCAGGGCCCGCCGGTCCAGGTCCCCGGACAGCCGCAGGGTCAGCGGGATGTTGTAGGTGGCGCTCGGGCCCTCCATGCGGTGCAGGAACCACAGCCGGCGCTGCGCGAAGGACAACGGGATCGCGTCGGGCCGCTCGCGCCGCCCCAGTGCCGGGCGCGCCCGGCCCGCGACGTCCACGGCCGCCGCCAGTTCCGCCGGCGTCGGCGCGTCGAACAGGTCGCCGAGCCGCAGCTCCACGCCGAGGACCGAGCGGACCCGGGCGACCAGCCGGGTGGCCAGCAGGGAGTGCCCGCCGAGGTCGAAGAAGCTGTCGTCCGGCCCGGGGTCGGCCACCCCGAGCACCTCGGCGAACAGTCCGACGAGCAGGTGCTCGGTCGCGGTGCGCGGTGCGCGGCCCGGCGCGGCGATCTGTCGCTCGGGCGCCGGGAGGGCCCGCCGGTCGAGCTTGCCGTTCGGGGTCAGCGGCAGGGCGTCCAGCAGCATGTACGCGGCGGGCACCAGTTGCCGGGGCAGCCGGTCCCGCAGGTGGTCGCGCAGGGCGGTGCCGGTCACGGTGGCGCCGGGCTCGGGCACCGCGTAGGCGACCAGCCGGGATTCGTCCTCCTCGGTGCGCACCGCGACGGCGGCCCGGGCGACCTGCGGGTGCTCGGCGAGGACTGCCTCGATCTCGCCGAGTTCGACCCGGAAGCCGCGGATCTTGACCTGGTCGTCGGTGCGGCCGAGGAACTCCAGGTTCCCGGCCGCGTCCCAGCGCACCAGGTCCCCGGTGCGGTACATCCGCGACCCGCTCGGTCCGAACGGGTCCGCGACGAACCGCCCGGCGGTCAGCGCCGGCCGGTCGAGGTAGCCGCGGGCCAGCCCCGGACCCGCGATGTACAGCTCACCCGCCGCACCGGTCGGCAGCGGCCGCAGGGCGCCGTCGAGCACGTACAGCCGGGCGTTGGTGACCGGTCGGCCGATCACCGGGCGGGGGCTCGACTCCAGCGCTGCGACCACCGAGTTGACGGTGCATTCGGACGGCCCGTAGAGGTTGAGGCAGAACACGCCTTCCGCAGCCCGCAGTTGCTCCCAGAGCCGCTCGGGTACGGCCTCGCCGCCCGCCCCGACCAGTGCCGGGCGCCGCTGCGGGTCGCTCAACAGGCCGTGGGAGACGAGCACTTGGAGGTAGGACGGGGTGGCTTCGAGGTAGTCGAGGCCACAGCGTGCCGCGTATGCGACGAAGGCGTCGGGGTCGGTCCAGGTCGCGTGGTCCAGGACGTGCAGCTCGTGGCCCCCGAACAGGGCGGCCAGCTGGTTCCAGGAGGCGTCGAAGGACACCGAGGTGGTCAGCGCCACCCGCAGCCGCTGCCGCTCCTTCAGCACCGGCGCGAAGTGCACCTGCCGGAGGTCGGTGAACAGGTCGAGCAGGCCGCCGTGGGTCGGCAGCACTCCCTTGGGCCTGCCGGTGGAGCCGGAGGTGTAGATGACGTACGCCGGGAGGCCCGGGTCGACGGCCACCATCGGGTCGGTCGCCGGGCAGTCGCTCACCAGGGCGGCCGTCTCCGGGTCGTCGAGCACCAGCCGGTCGACGGGCCCGGCCTCGACCCCGTCTCCGACCTCGGCACCGGCACCGGCACCGGCACCGACCTCGATCCCGGCCCCGGTCCCGACCCCGGCCCCGGGCAGCCGCTCCTCGCTGCGGGAGTCCGTGACCAGCAGGGCGGGCCGGGCGTCGGCGAGCAGGTACGCGATCCGGGCGGCCGGGTACTCGGGGTCGACCGGCACGTAGGCCGCGCCGGTCTTCAGCACCGCGAGGATCGCCACCACCAGCTCCGCGGAGCGCGGCAGGGCCACCGCCACCCGCCGCTCCGGGCCCGCTCCCCGGGCGATCAGGGCGTGCGCCAGCCGGTTGGCCCGCGCGTCCAGTTCCGCGTACGTCAGCGAGACGTCGCCGCACACCAGCGCGACCAGGTCCGGGGTCGCCCGGACGTGCTCCCGGAACAGCTCCGGCAGGCTCGTGGCGTGAGCGGGCGCGACCGGTCCGGCGCCGAGCACCGCCAGCTCGCGGCGCTCCTCGGCGGTGAGCAGTTCGATCCGGCCCACCGGCTCGTCCTGGTCGCAGTCCGCGAGGGTGTCCAGCAGCGCGAGCAGCCGCTGCTGGTGGCCGGCGAGGTCGTCGGGGCCGTACGCGTCCGGCGAGCCGTGCAGCCGGAGCAGCGGCGGGTTGCCGTCGCGGTAGTCGAAGACCCAGACGGCGAGGTCGGTGGTCGACCCGGACACGAAGTGGTGCACGGAGGCCGGGTGCCCGGCGAAGCTCGGCCGGGAGTTGAAGGCCATGATGTTGACGATCAGCGGGAACGCCGTGCCGATGCTGCCTGGGGCACCGAGGTCCCGCAGCAGGTCCTCGCTGCGGTAGCGCTCGTGCGCGACGGCCGTCTCGACCTCCCGTGCCGCCTGGGCGACGAGTTCGCGCCACGGCATGTCCGGCCGCACCGTGAGCCGTAGCGGCACCACGTTGGACATCGTGCCCGGTACCGCCGTCAGGTCGCGGTCGGCGCCCCGACGCGCTGTGACCGGCAGGGCGAGCACGATGTCCTGGTCGCCGGTCAGCCGGTGGGCGTAGAGCGCCGTGGCCGCGACCAGCAGCCGGGACCACCGGACGCCGCAGCGTCCCGCCGCCGCCCGCAGGGCGTGCGGGCGGCGCAGTTCCCGCTCCTCGGCCACCCGCAGGGCGCGGTGCGGGTCGGTCGCGGAGGTGTCGGCGAGCCGGGTCGGGGCGGGCAGGTCGGCGAAGCGCCCGGTCCAGTAGGCACGGTCGGCGGCGAAGTCGGTGGAGGCGCGGTAGGCGGCGTCGCTGTCGACCAGGTCGCGCAGCGAACCGAACGGGCAGGGCGGCACGGCGCCGCCGTCGGCGAGTGCCGAGTACACCTCGCCGACCCGCTGCCGGAGCATGGAACTGCTGATCGCGTCCAGCACCACGTGGTGGTAGTTCAGGTACCAGAGGTACTCCGTCGGCGACGCCTTGATCAGCGCGTGGCCGAACAGCGGGTCACGGGCGAGGTCCAGCGGGCGCAGCAGGTCCCGCTCCATCCAGGCCACGGCCGCCGCCCGGGGGTCGGGCTCCCCGCTGAGGTCGAGGTGGGCCGGAGCCCAGTCCCAGCTCTCCCGCAGGACCTGGCGCGGGCCCTCCCCGTCGTCGACGAAGGTGACGTGCAGGGCGTCGACCTCGTCCACCACCCGGCGCAGCGCGGTCTCGAACAGCTCCCGGTCCACCGGCCCGTGGATCTCCAGGCACTCGCCGACGCGGTAGCCCGGAATCGGCGTCCGGGCGCGCTGCTCGGCGAGCCAGATCTCGCGCTGGGCCGCTGTCAGGGGAAGGGCGTCACCGTCGCGACGGGGCATGGGGGTATCTCCGAAGGTGGGGCCGAAGGTGGGGGCGGGCGTGGTGGCGGGGCGCGCCGGACCGCACCGACAAGGGTGTCGACGGGGATGCCGACGGGGATGTCGTCACGCGGTCGGCCGGCGCGGGGCGGCGGCTGCGGTCAGGCGGCGGGTTCGCCGGCCTGGAGTTGCCATAGGGACGCGTAGAGTCCGTGCCGGGCGAGGAGTTCGTCGTGGGTGCCCTGCTCGGCGACGACGCCGCCCTTGTCCATGACGTAGATCCGGTCGGCGTTGCGGACCGTGGAGAGCCGGTGGGCGATGATCAGCATCGTCCGGTCGGCCGCGAAGACGCGGAGCGTGCGCTGGATGGCGGCCTCGGTCTCGTTGTCCACGGCGGAGGTGGCTTCGTCGAGGATCACGACCGGCGCGTCCTTGAGGATCGCGCGCGCCAGTGCGATCCGCTGTCGCTGGCCGCCGGAGAGCGCGGCACCGCGTTCGCCGATCACCGTGTCGTAGCCGTCGGGCAGCGTCGCGACGAAGGTGTGTGCCTCGGCCTTCACGGCCGCCTGGACCACTGCCTCGCCCGAGGCCCCGAAGCTGCCGTAGCGGATGTTGTCGGCGATGGTGCCGTCGAAGAGGAAGGGGTCCTGGGCGACGAACCCGATCGCGTGGCGCAGGTCGTGCCGGGACAGTTCGCGCACGTCCCGCCCGTCGAGCAGCACACTGCCCGTGTCCGCGTCCTGGAATCGCATCAGCAGCTTGGCGATCGTGGTCTTGCCGGAGCCGGTGGCGCCGACGAGGGCGGTGATCTGCCCGGCGGGGACGGTCAGCGAGAGGTTCTCCAGCGCCGGCGGCCGATCGGGGTAGGCGAAGGTGACGTGGTCGAGGACGATCTCGCCGTGCACCTTTTCGGTGTCGAGCGGTCCGCCGGTGCCGTTGGTCTCGGCGGGCAGGGCGCGCAGCCGCCGGACCCGGTCGTAGGCGGTGATCGTGCGCTGGTACTGGTCGACGATGGCGCCGAGCCGGTTCATCCGCAGCAGGACCATCTGGGGCAGCCCGATCAGCGGGCTGAACACCTCGAACGGCAGGCTGCCGTCGAGTACCGCCCGGCCGCCGATCAGCAGGGTGCCGGCCATCGAGCTGGTCGTGCAGACCCGGACGGTCTCGGCGTGGCGGATCGTGCTCCGGTCGGTCCGCCGGCTGCTGTCCTGGGCCTCCTCGCTCAGCCGGTCGATGCGTTCGGCCTCGTAGTCCTCGGTGCAGAAGCTCTTGACGGTGGCCCCGGCCTCCAGCGAGTTCACCAACTGGCTGTGCAGCTTGGCCTGGTGCTCGCCGGAGACGGCGTAGTCGGCCGTGACCTTGTCCTGGTAGTGGAGCGACAGCCAGGCGATGACCGGGATGGGCAGGAACGCGATCCAGGCGATCTGCGGTGCCAGCAGCAGGAACAGCGGCACCAGGAGGGCCAGGCTGGTGCCGAGTTGCAGCACGTCGTTGGCCGAAGTGGCGAAGAAGGTGCCCAGTTGACGGACGTCGTCGGTGAGCGCGCCGGCGATCCGGGTGGTCCGCTCGCCTTCCAGGTGCCGTAGTTCGAGGTGCTGCACATGGGCGTACGTCCGGTTGAGCCAGTCGTGCTCGATGTCCTGGCCGAGCCGGCGCCACTGGAGGTTCGAGGCGTACGACAGGCCCGCGACGGCGGCACAGGCGGCGGCCATCAGGCCTGCCAGACCGACGAGTTGGGCGGACGCGGTGGTCAGGCCGAGGCTGACCAGCGGTGCCGCCTCGCCCTTGATGAGGACCAGTCCGGTCCAGCCGAGGAAGGTACCGAGCGCCATCTCCGAGACCTGGCAGGCGACGGACAGGGCAACGGCCCCGTAGAGACGGCGTCGGTGCGGTCCGACGATCTCCACCAGGGGGTGGCGTTCGGCGCCCGGCCCGGCCGCGTCCTGGGCCGTGTCGACCGATCTGTGCCAGGCCTTGCGGAGGACGGCCGTGGTCGCCGCGGCCACCCCGCCCACCGCCACCAACTGCCTGCTCAGCGCCGACCCCTTGACCAGCGCGATCCCGGCCGCGACCCCGCCGCCGACGGCGAGCACCGGTCGCACGACCAGGCCGCGGTCCACCGGCGGGGCCGGCGCGGCGGCGGGTCGGGCCGGTGCCGGGCGGACCGCTCCGGTCGGATCCTCCGCGACCAGGGCGACGGCCCTGCGGACGATCCGGCCGACGTCGTCGGCGCGCACCCGCGCATCGTGCCGGACGAGCACCCCGCCGGTGACCGGGTTGGCGTGGGCCTCGGTGATCCCGGGAACGCGGCGCAGCGCGGCGGCGAGAATCTCGGCCGTCCGTGGCCGTCCGAGCACCAGCCTGACGTCCCAGCGCTGGCGGCCCGGAGTGACCGAGCGCGGACGCGGGTCCCCTTCCGCGGAGCGGAATCCGGCTGCGGCACCCAGTAGCGATGACATGCGTACGATCACCTGTTTGCGGAGGTCACGGGTAATCCGTCAACGGGCGCGCTGGAATTCGGCGCACGGCGGATCACTGCGGCGGAACGGAAAGTCCGAAAGGGGGCGGAAGCACGGCCGAAAGGCCCATGGCCGACCGCCGCGAGGACCCGTCTTCCGAGGTCGGCAGGAAGACGCGTCCAGGCGGCGGGCCGGGCCACGCGGCAGGGCGTCACTACGCCTTGCTACGCCTTCGCGGCGCCGGCGCCGGCGGTGGCGCGGATCTTCGGAGTCCTGGTCTCGTCCTTCTCGCCGCCCGAGGCCGCACCCTCGGTGGGCCGGTCGCCGTCACCGGCGGCGATCTGCGCCGCCACCATGTCGGCGGCCACCTCGACCGCGAGGTCGTGGATGTTCTCCCCGGCCTCGTGGGCCGCCTTCTTCACCTCCATGACAACACCGACGGACGTCGTGACGACACCGCGCAACAGCGGCTTGAGGAGACGCTTGGCCAGGGGCGCGACGATGAGACCGATCAGAAACGGCGGAACGACGGGCGGCATGATGCTCCAACCTCTATATGCACAGCGGGGAAGGCGGAAGGACCCATTTTCGGAATTCCCGATATCCCGTGCCGGACGCACTGCCGGGTTGAATTCCTTGCCGATGGGGTAAACCGTCCGCTCGTAGATCACCGTAGTCCAGTCACCACAGTCGAGGCCAAACGGTGTGGGCGGGTTTCACTCATGCGAGTGCTATCCATGTTCCGACCGCTACGGATTGCAATAGATGCACACAACAAACGAAGCACTTTTCCAATTTACCTATTATTGGCGATCGCCTTCCCGACCCACGTCGCGGCTGCGACCGTTCACGGACGAGTGAACTCCCAGCCGGCCGCTGGCGCACCGGCCGCCGCGAACGCCAGCATGGCCGGCATGGCCACCACGCACCCCCGAGCTGAGCGGGCCGACCAGGCCCGGGCGGCCGAAGCCCAGCTCGCCGCCGACGGAATCGACGGGGTGGTGTTCGGCTGGGTCGACAACGCCGGACTCACCCGGGTGAAGTCCGTCCCGCTCACCCAGCTCGCCCACGCCGCCGAGTACGGCGTGGGCGCCGTACCCTGCTTCGACGTCTCCCTGGTGGACGACTCCTTCACCGTCGCGCCTTCGGGTACCGGCCCGGTGGGCGACCTGCGGCTCGTCCCCGACCTCGACCGGCTCACCCCGCTCGCCGCCCAGCCCGGCTGGGCCTGGGCCCCGGCCGACCGCTACACCCAGGACGGCACCCCGCACCCCGGCTGCCAGCGCCGGTTCGCCCGCGAGGTCACCGAGGCCGTCGAGCGGCGCGGGCTTTCGGTGCGGGCCGGGATCGAGGTCGAGTGGGTGGTCGCCGACGCCGCCGGGACCCCGGCGGCACTCGGGCCCGGATACGGGATGACCCGCTTCGTCGAGCACTCCGACTACCTCCGCGAGGTGCTCCGCGCCCTCACCGGCCAGGGGCTGGCCGTGCTCCAGCTCCACCCCGAGTACGCCGCCGGGCAGTTCGAGGTCTCGGTCGCCGCCGAGGGGCCGGTCGAGGCGGCCGACACCACGATGCTGGTGCGCCACACCATCCGGGCCGTCTCCGCCCGGCACGGCCTGCGGGTCTCGTACGCCCCCGTCTTCACCGAGGGTTCGGTCGGCAACGGCGGCCACCTGCACCTCAGCCTCTGGCGAGAGGGCCGCAACCTCGGGTACGGCGGCCCCGGCCGCCACGGACTGCACCCCGACGCCGACCAGTTCCTCGCGGGCGTGCTGGCCGAGCTCCCCGCCCTGCTCGCCCTCGGCGCGCCCGGCGTCTCCTCCTACCTGCGGCTGGTCCCCTCCCGCTTCGCCGGGGCCTACCGCTGCTGGGGCCTGGAGAACCGGGAGGCGGCGCTGCGCCTGATCACCGGCTCCACCGCCGGGCAGGCGAACGCCGAGCTCAAGTGCTTCGACGCCGCGGCCAACCCGTACCTGGCGATCGGCGGCGTGCTGGCCGCGGGACTCGCCGGCCTGGACGCCGGCCTGCCCCTCCCGCCCGAGACCTCGTGCGACCCCGCCGCCCTCGGCGCCGCCGAGCGCCTCCCGGCGAGCCTGCCGGAAGCGATCGACGCGTACGAGAAGTCCGCACTGCTGCGGCAGGCGCTCGGTGCCGAGCTGTACGAGGCCGTGCTGGCCGTCCGGCGGGCGGAGGCGCAGTTGTTCGCGAACCACACGGACGCGGACGTCATCGAGGCCGTCCGCTGGCGCTACTGACGGGCGCCGGTTCCACTCCCCCGGCCCCCGGGGGGAATGAGCGGTTCCCCGGCCGTACCCGTGGCCGCGTCAGCCCACTTCGGCTCCGGGCGAGGAGCCGGGAGCCGGATCGGCGACAGCGGGTTCCAGCGGCTTCGCCATGTAGACCGCCTCGGCGCCGTAGCTCGCGGGCAGCCCGATCTCGGGCCGGGCGCGGTAGCCCAGCGGGGTCCACAGCACCTGAGAGCCGCGCACGGCGACCATCGAGAGGGTCCGGTAGCGGGCCGCCCGCCCGGTCCCCTCCAGATGCCACAGTATCCGGTGGGCCAGTCCCCGGCCGCGCGCCCGCTCGGCGATCACCAGGTCGTGGGCGTGCAGATTGCTCCCCCGGTCGCTCTCCTGTACCGCGCCTTCCTCGGCCAGGCTCAGGTCCGGGCAGCGGAACAGCGGGTACGGCAAGGCGAGCAGGTAGCCGCCGAAGCCACCCGCGTGCTCCAGCACGAAGCAGGTCGTAGGCGAGGCGAGATACCGGGAGCGCAGCGCCTCCCGCCCCTCGGACAGGCCGCTCGCGGCATAGGCGCGTTCCTCCAGCGCGACCACCTCGTCCCAGTCCTCCTCCCGGAACGGCCGGATCCGGGTGTCGGTCATGCGCCTCCTCCGTCCGGAGCCGGGCCGCCGACGCAGGTGTACGGCAGCGGCGCGAAGCCGTTGAAGCCGCGGGTGGCGTAGGCGGCGGCGTACGCGCCGCAGGAGTGGACCCACACCGGGTCACCGGAGGCGATCGCGCACGGGACCGGTACCAGGCCGTCCTCCTGGGCGTAGGCGTCGTCGCTGTCGCAGGTCGGGCCGGCCACCACGGCGTTGACGAACTGTCCGCCGGTGTGGGTGGGGAACTCCAGGCGGTACTGCAACTGGTCCATCTCGTACAGGCCGTTGAACTTGCCGCAGCTCAGGTAGAGCCAGTCGGCACGGGTGCCGTCGAGCCGGTGCCGGGAGGTCAGCCGTGCCACGTGGGCGCGGATCGCGCCGTGGTCGGCGACCAGGTGGCGGCCGGGCTCCAACACGAAGTCCAACGGGGCGGCGTTGACGGCGCGCAGCCGCTCCATGCCCTCGCGGATCACCAGGAACATCTTGCCCAGCGGCGGTTCCAGCGGCCGGCCGCAGCGGTCGAGGACGCCGAGGGCGGGCAGTCCGCCGCCGAGGTTGATCCGGTCCGGCGTGATGCCGCGCCGGCCGAGCGCCTCCAGGACCGCCGCCAGTGAGTCGATCGCCGCGGCCCAGGCCTCGGCGGTCATCTGCTGGGAGCCGACGTGCACCGACAGGCCGGAGGGCACCAGTCCGGCGCTCCGGGCGGCACCGAGCACCCGCAGGGCGTCCTCGGGCGAGCAGCCGAACTTGTGGCTGAGGCCCCACAGCGCGCCCTCGCCGGTGGTCGCGATCCGACAGAACACCCGGGAGCCGGGGGCGTGTTCGGCGATCGCGGCGACGTCCTCCAGGCAGTCGGTGGCGAAGTCGCGCACGCCCAGCCGGTAGGCCTCGGCGATGTTGCAGTCGGACTTGACGGTGTTGCCGTAGTGGATCAGCCCGGGGGCCGCTCCGGTGCGCAGCGCCTGGGCGATCTCCTGCGGGCTCGCCGCGTCGAAGCCCGAGCCGAGCCGGGCGAGGTGGCCGAGCACCTCGTCCACCGGGCACGCCTTCATCGCGAACCGGACGCCGACGCCGGGCAGTTCGGCGCACAGGGCGGCGTACTGGCGGCCGATGCCGTCCAGGTCGTAGATGACGGCATCCTCCGTGGCGGCGGCGAGCGCGGCACGCAGGGCGGGGTGGTCGTGCTGGTCGTTGCGGTCGTTGCGGTCGGGGAGGGACGCGGTGGATGGGTGCGCTGCGGCAGGCATGGTCGGGGCACGGTGGCCGGTTCTGCACTGGTCGGCCGTCCGGCGCGGTTCGGCGATCTGGCGCACGTCGGTGGTCTGAGGCCTCACGTGTGAACTCCCGGTCCGACTGGATGAATGGTGCCAAGGGCTTGCTGGCAGGCATGAGATGAGGCGAGGGAGTCCAGAGGCCGGCTGTGACGCCTGACCTGGACTCCCTCCGCTCCGCACTCTATGCACTTCTGATGCGTCGCCTGTACGTGCCATTCACCCTGCGCGTCACCCTGCGCGCCCTGCTCGACCCACCCTGGGCAGATCCTGATCAGCGAACCGTCTCACCGATCTTCCGCCGGGCAATCGCGGCCCGCCTTGAGCCACCGCTCGACATGCGGAACCACCCGAACGGCATCGGCGTGAACCTCCACGGCCTTGACGATCAAGTACTACCGGGCCTCGTTGAGTGAGGTTGGCCGGGTCGCCGTGTCCGGTGCGCTGCCCGTCTCGTTGCGGTAGCTGTTCCTGAACGATGTTTCGCCCCGACAGCTGGAAGGTGCCATGAGCGCGCGTCGTCTGTTACCGAACGAGGAGTCCCTCGACCTCATCAGGCAGGTCCGGCAACTGGCGGCCGGCGAACTCGCGTCACGGGTGGATGCCGATGAGGCGAACGAGGCGTTCCCCCGTGACGTCTTCAGGCTCCTCGGACGCGTCGGTCTGCTCGGTCTGCCGTACTCCGAGGCGTTCGGTGGCAGCGGCCTGTCCTACGAGGTGTATCTGCAGGTTGTCGAAGAGATCGCGTCCGTGTGGGCTTCGGTCGGCGTAGGTGTCTGCGTGCACGTGCTGTCGTGCTTCGGCCTGGCCACGACGGGTACCGAGGAGCAGAAGCGGGAGTGGCTGCCCGCGATGCTCGGTGGCGAGTTGCTGGGTGCCTACTGCCTCTCCGAGCCGCACGCCGGCTCGGACCCGGCCGCGATGCGGACCCGGGCCCGTCTGGACGGCGACCACTACGTCCTGAACGGCGCGAAAGCCTGGACGACCCATGGCGGCCACGCGGACTACTACAAGGTCATGGCCCGCACCTCGGAGGACCGCACGGGTATCTCGTGCTTCATGGTCCCGGCCGGCGCCGAGGGCCTCACCGCTGATGTGCCTGAACGGAAGATGGGCCTGACCGGGTCCACGACGGCGACCATGGTGCTGCGGGACGTCCGTGTCCCCGTCGAGCGGCGTATCGGTGCCGAGGGCGGCGGCCTGCGGATCGCTCTGGCGAGCCTGGATTCCGGCCGTCTCGGTATCGCGGCCGTCGCGGTCGGCCTCGCCCAGGGCGCTCTCGACCACGCGATCGCCTACGCACGCGCCCGGAAGACGTTCGGATCACGCATCATCGACCACCAGGGAATCGCGTTCCTGCTCGCCGACATGGAGGCCGCGGTCTTTTCAGCGCGCGCTGCGACCCTCCATGCCGCCCGGTTGAAGGACGCGGGGCTGCCGTTCAGCCGTGAGGCGTCGGTCGCGAAGCTCGTCGCGACCGACAACGCGATGCGGGTCACCACCGATGCGGTGCAGGTGCTCGGCGGGGTCGGCTACACGCGCGAGTCCCCGGTCGAGCGGTACATGCGCGAGGCCAAGGTGACTCAGATCTTCGAAGGCACGAACCAGATCCAGCGCATGGTCATCGGGCGGTCGCTCGCGAAGTCCGACAACGGAGACCTCACCCTTGCCCCCTGAGCTCGAGGGATCAGGTCGAGACGAGAGTCTCGGGCTGCATCTCGTAGGAATGCTGGATGGCCCGGTGCCGGGTCCAGAGGCCATCCGTGACCTTGCGCTCCCAGGGGACCTGCTGGAGTTGTTTGGTCTCTTCGAGCGTCGACGCGGGCTCCAGGTTGCGGAACCTGTCGACTTCTCCGGCGGCGACGGCGGTCAACGTCGCGAAGACGGGTTCCGGATCGAACTGTGCCCGGGGAAAGGCGAGTTCGGAGTAGTCGAAGAGCCGCTGCGAGGGGTCGTCCTCCCAGCTCTCCCAGGTCTGGAACATACGGTCGTTGAATCCGGTCAGGAACGGCCCCGGGTTGACCGTGGCGACTTCGATGTTGTGCTCCTGCAGTTCGTAGGCCATGGTTCCTCCCGGGAGGAGACCCATACGACCCTGCCGGCACCGCGTTTGACCATCTGCTTGGCGATCCCCTGAGTGAGGAGCAGCGGGCCGGTGACGTTGACCTCGAACCGATGCCGGATGTTCGATCCGGGAATGTCGACCGTCGAGCCGCCTTCGCCGACTCCCGCGTTGTTCACCAGGATCTCCACACCCCAGTCGAGAGCCTTGCGGCGATCACATCGAATCCTTTTTCCGCCAGGCGCATGGCAGATTCATATCCGAAGCCGGTACCTGCTCCGGTGCCACACACTCCGCCGACCCGCGATCCGACCGCGGTCCCGCCGGACGCCGTACGGGCAGCGGATCACGGGGCGGGGATCATTCATTGATTCCGGATAACCGTTCGGCTTGACCGTCGCGGATCCGGGGCTACGCTGATCTAGCGCCTCACGTCGGCTCTCCGCTTTCCATGTCGGGGCACCGCCCCGATTCTCGCCGCCGACCGTATACGGAAATCGCGGCAGCTGCGGCAGCCATGGCCGACGCCTTCCAAACGATCCTCACCGTTCTCCGTTCTCAGTCGCCGAATAGGCCGAGTTCACCCAGCACGCCGAGGAAGTGGAAGCCCATGACCGTTTCTGGAATCCTGACGTCGAGCAGGGGCCGACTCGCCCTTGGAGTGGCGGTCCTCTCCGCCCTGACCGTGGTGCCGACTCACGCCGCAGACGATCTCGGCAGGGCTCCGGGGGGCCAGAAGCCGACTGTCGTGCTGGTACACGGGGCATTCGCCGACGGGTCCAGCTGGAACGCGGTGGTGCAGCGCCTGCAGCAGGACGGCTACCAGGTCATCGCCCCACCCAACACGCTGCGCGGCATACCCCAGGACTCGACGTACCTGAACAGCCTCCTGAAGACCATCAAGGGGCCCATCGTCCTCGTCGGGCACTCCTACGCCGGCGAAGTGATCTCACAGGCGGCCGCCGGCGTCGACAACGTCAAGGCGCTCGTGTACATCAACGCGATCATGCCGGACAAGGGAGAGTCCTTCGCCAGCCTCTCCGGCAAGTTCGCGCCGGCCCCGCTCACCAAGGCGTTCAAGCAGGTCCCGTTCCGCAACGGCGACGGCACCACGGGCACCGACGTGTACATCCAACCCGCCAAGCTCCACGCGGACTTCGCCCAGGACCTCTCCCAGCAGCAGGCGTCCGTCATGGCAGCGACCCAGCGCCCGATCGCACAGTCGGCCTTCACCGACAAGCTCACCCAAGCGGCCTGGCGGGACAAGCCCGTCTACGTGCTCGTCGGCACGCAGGACCGGGCCATCAACCCCGACCTCGAACGCTACGAGGCCAAACGCGCACACGCGCGCAAGACAGTGGAGATCAACTCCTCCCACGTGTCCCTGATCTCCCACCCCCAGGCCGTCACGGACCTGATCGTCACCGCGGCCCGCAACTCCGGTCACCAGTAGGCGAACGGGCAGCACGCCCAGCACGCGGCGAGGGGCCTCCGGCATACACCGGAGGCCCCTTTTCGCAGAGCGCCTCGACGTGCGCCCCGCCCGGGCGAGGCGTGCTCTCACTCGTCGGCCGCCGCGACCGCGTCCCTGATGAGGCGGCGAGCGGCCGCGTCGGTCCGGACGGCGTCATGGGTCACCAAGCGGTCCTGGCACAGACCGCGCAGGCCGGAGACGAGGAGCGTGGCCCCTGCCTGCGCCTGCTGCGGCGAGTGCCCCAGCCGGACGTACGCCGCGGCGATGGGGCCGACCATGACCTCGACGGTCTCGGCCGCGATCTCGCCGTACTGCGCCGGATCGGTGGCGGCCAGGCTG
Organism: Streptomyces sp. NPDC048277; assembly: GCF_040652235.1. NCBI lineage: Bacteria > Bacillati > Actinomycetota > Actinomycetes > Kitasatosporales > Streptomycetaceae > Streptomyces > Streptomyces sp. NPDC048277. Next base: position 135,921 of record NZ_JBEZLQ010000011.1, on the reverse strand, counting down.
AGCAGCTGCAGCAGCATGCGGATCGGCCCCGCCTGCTCCCCGACGGTCATCGCTTCCCACAGGTCATGGGCCGCCGTACGCAGCCCGGCGCTGTCGCTGACGTCGTCGAACATCGCGTGGGCGTCGGGACGGCTGGCGGCCAGCGCCTGGGCCAGCAGATTCTCGCGGCTGCCGAAGTAGTACAGAAGCATGCGCTTGGTGGTGCCGATCGACTCGGCGAGCGGACTCAGCGACATCTGCGCGACGCCGTGCCGCTGGAGGTGGTGCACCACCTGCTTCAGCAGCTCGGCTCGCTTCTCGGCATTGACGGGACGAGGCACGGCTTTGACTGTACCGACCGGTACGCGTACGGTGCAACGGACGTAGATGTGCCGATCGGTACATTAACTGAGTGGTGCCGTCCCGGTGGCCGGGCGCGGGCAGCCGAGAGGAGCATCGTGAGACTGGTCGGACCACGAGCAGGACAGGACCACCGGCACCGCCGAGGCCCCCGAGGGGTGGTCCTGTGAGGCGCCCCGTGAAGCACCGGATCGAGCATCACCGGGGCATGTCCCTGGCCAGGGTCCTGGCCGAGACCGTCACCATCCCGGCGCTGCTCTTCCTCGGCCTGCTGTTCTGCTTCCCCACGGCCTTTCACCAGCCTCAGCCCGACCAGGCGAAGCTCGTGATCGCCGATCTCCCGGTGGAACGCAAGGTCGGCACCGCTCTGCAGCGGCAGCATCCCGGCGGGTTCGACGTCACCGCCGTGGCAGACGCCCGAGAGGCCCGCCAGGCGGTACTGGACCGGGACGCGGTGGCGGGCTTCGCCGCGGAGGGCTCAAACGCCGTCCTGTACGTGGCCAAGGCCAACGGGGTGACCCTTGAGCAGGCGCTGACCAAGGGCTTCGCCGAGCTCGCGGCGCACAACCACCAGCACCTCACGGTCACGGACGTGGCGCCCACGGTGAGCAAGGACGGGTCCGGCGCGACCCTGGTGTACTTCGGAATCGCCTGGAACGTCCCCGGCTACATACTCGCGACCACGCTGCTGCGGGCGGTGCCCCTCAACCGGCGCAGGAAACTGATGACGATCGCGGGTGTCGCCGCCCTCTTCAGCGTCGTGGGTTTCTACGTCGGCGTGGGGCTGGGTTTCTTCCCCGACGATCCCACGGCCCTGGCCGTCTCCTTCTTGCTCACCACGGCGGTGGCCACGTTCTCCCTCGGCATGGCGCCTTTCGTCAAGCACTTCTTCCCGTTGGTGGGCCTGGGGCTGTACATCGTGCTGAGCGTGCCGTCCAGCGGCCTCGTCCCCGTCCCGCTGCTGCCGAGGTTCTTCCAGGTACTGCACACCGTCATGCCACTGGGCAACGCGGTCGACGGCTTGAAGGGAATCCTGTACTTCAACGATGCGGGGGTACTGAAGCCGGTCCTCGTGCTGTGCACGTGGATCACCGCGGGCATGGCGCTGCTGGGCCTCGACGCGTGGCGGCACCACCGCATGGCCGCGCGGCAGGGAACGGAGGTCCAGCAGGAGGACGTTCCGGAGCCGCCGGTGGAGGACCCGTCCGTGGAGGCGCCCACGCCTACCGCGCTTCCGGTCCACCCGCACCACTTCGGCGAACTGCTGCCGATGCTGGAGGGCACCGTCCGCGACGGCGAACAGCAGCCCGTCCGCCATGCCGCGGTGACCGTCATGGACACCGCCGGCCGGCAGTTGGTGCGGACCACCACGAACGCAGGGGGCGAGTACGCCGTGACCGGCCTGCCCGAGGGATACATCAGCGTGGTGGTCTCGCACCCCGGCCGAGATCCGCTGGTCCACCAGAAGCTGCTGCAGTCCGGTGTGGCCGTCCGGGCCGACTTCTCCATGCACGAGCGGCGCACCGGGACGTCAACGCGCACGGCCCCGCGACACCTCGATCTCGGCCACGCGAGGCAGGGATCCTGAAGGCCCCGGAGCCCTGTCCCACGCCGACGTCGTCTCCCGGGGCGCGAAAATCCCCGTCGGCGGCACCGCGCAGACAGCCGCCTTCCGCACCCCCTACAGTCGGTCTTCTGGCACCTGACGGTCCAGAAGGGCGGCCCGGCGGTGAACATCGAGCACATGGAAGACACGCATCGCGACACCTACGTCATCGGGGTGGACTTCGGAACCCTGTCGGGACGGGCCGTGGTGGTCCGCGTCGCCGACGGCGCCGAACTGGCCGTCGCCGAGCGCCCCTACCCGCACGCCGTACTCGACCGGCACCTGCCCGACGGGACACCGCTGCCGCCCGACTGGGCCCTCCAGGTCCCGGCCGACTACATCGACGTGCTGCGCACCGCCGTACCCGAGGCACTGGCCCGCGCCGGAGTACGGCCGGAACAGGTCATCGGCATCGGCACCGACTTCACCGCCTGCACGATGCTGCCGGTGCTGTCCGACTCCACGCCCCTGTGCGAACTGCCGGAGTTCACCGGCCGCCCGCACGCCTACGTCAAGCTGTGGCGCCACCACGCCGCCCAGGCACAGGCCGACCGCATCACGGCGCTGGCCGAGGAACGCAAGGAACCGTGGCTGAAGCGCTACGGCGGAAAGATCTCCTCGGAGTGGGAGTTCGCCAAGGCACTGCAACTCCTGGAGGAGGACCCCGAGCTCTACGAGCTGACCGAGCACTGGATCGAGGCCGCCGACTGGATCGTCTGGCGCCTGTGCGGCAGCTACGTCCGCAACGCCTGCGCCGCCGGGTACAAGGGCCAGTACCAGGACGGCGGCTACCCCTCCCGCGCATACCTCGCCGCACTCGACCCCGGCTTCGCCGACTTCGTGACCGGCAAGCTGGACCGCCCGATCGGCCAACTCGGCGACCTGGCAGGTCGGTTGACGGCCGAGGCCGCGGCCTGGACCGGCCTCCCCGAAGGCATCGCGGTGTGCGTCGGGAACGTCGACGCCCATGTGACGGTGCCCGCGGCGACCGCGGTGGAGCCGGGCCGCATGGTCGCCATCATGGGCACCTCCACCTGCCTCATGATGAGCTCCGACCGGTGGGCCGAGGTACCGGGCATGTGCGGGGTCGTCGACGGCGGCATCCTGCCCGGCCTGTGGGGCTACGAAGCCGGACAGAGCGGGGTGGGCGACATCTTCGGCTGGTTCGCGCGCACCGGGTTCCCCGCGTCGTACGCCGAGGAGGCCGCCGCCCTCGGCCGCGACCCGCACGAGCACCTCACCGCACTCGCCGCCGGACAGAAAGTGGGCGCACACGGCCTCCTCGCCCTCGACTGGCACAGCGGCAACCGCTCCGTCCTGGTCGACCACGACCTCAGCGGCGTCCTGGTCGGCCTGACCCTCTCCACCCGCCCCGAGGACGTCTACCGGGCCCTCCTCGAAGCCACCGCCTTCGGCACCCGCACCATCATCGAGGCGTTCGAAACCTCCGGCGTGCCCGTCCAGGAACTGACCATCGCGGGCGGGCTGACGAAGAACGCCCTGCTGATGCAGATCTACGCCGACGTCACCCGACGTCCGCTCGGCGTCATCGACTCGGCGCAGGGTGCCGCCCTCGGCGCCGCCATGCACGCGGCGGTCGCGGCGGGCGCCCACCCGGACATCCGGGCCGCCGCCCGTGCGATGGGCAAGGCCCGGCCGGCCGTCTACCTCCCCGACCCCGACCGGGCCGCCGCCTACGACCGCCTCTACGCCGAATACCGGCTGCTGCACGACTACTTCGGCCGCGGCGCCAACGAGGTCATGCACCGCCTCCGCCACATCCGCGCCCAGGCGTCCGCCTGACCGGCCCCCGCCCAGCTGCCCGGTAGCTGTCCCGGGCGATGCATGGGGCTCAGTAGCCCACGGTGAAGCGGCGGTTGAGGTGTCGGGGGTTGTCGATCTCGTCGACGAGAGCGGTGGCGTAGTCCTCGTAGGAGATGCGTGCCTGGCCGTCCGCTCCCGCGACGGGGTTGTCGAGGCCGGTGCGGTAGCTGCCCGTGCGCTCACCCGGGGCGAAGTGGACCGGGGGCGGGGAGAGGTAGGTCCAGGTCACGGAGTCGTCGAGGGCGAGGTAGGCGTCCAGGGCGCGGATCTGACCGATGGCGTACGGCTTGAACTCCTCGGGGAAGCCGGGGGCGTCGTAGAACCGCACGCCGTCGTCGTCGAGGAGGCTGGCGCCGCCGCCCATGTGGATGATGCGCGGGCCGGCCGGGCCCAGGGCGCGGACGGCCGAGGCGGCGGCGTCGACGGCGTCGGTGTAGAGGGCGGCGTCCGGGCCCCCGACGGTGAGCACCAGGACGTCGGCGTCCTTGGCGAGGACGGCGACCGCGGGCCGGTCGGTGACGTCGCCCGCGACCGCGCGGACCCCGTCGGGAAGCGCGGCCAGCGCATCGACGTCGCGGGCCACGGCGGTGACCTGGTGGCCGCGTGCGGCGGCCTCGGCGACGACGCGGGAGCCTGCCTTGCCCGCGGCTCCGAACACGACGATCCTGCTCATCACGTGCTCTCTTTCTCTTTCTGTTGCTGATGGTGGGACGGGGCTGCTGTGCCGCCTCGCACTCCACTGTCCGCGCGAAGCCCCTGGCAGGCGAGGTACGGTGCAGACGTGTCGTGGTCAAAGACGGACATGAGCGTGAGCGCAGGGGTCGGTGGCGGGGCCGGGGAGGCCCCCATCCCGGGGTTCGGGTTCAACCCGCCGCACGCTCCCGTGCCCGGTATCGAGCTCACCGATCTGGCCGCCCTGCACGGCCGGGTCACCGACGGCACCCTGCAACGGGTGCACCGCGCCGGCTTCCACTCCCTCACCCTGATCACCGAGGGCAGTGCGGAGCACACCGTCGACTTCGTCACGTACCCGTGCCGCCCCGGCACCCTGCTCTGGGTCCGCCCCGGCCAGGTGCAGCGGTTCACCGCACCCGGCCGGATGAACGGCACCCACGTGCTGTTCACCCCGGCCTTCCCCGAGCCGACCGCGGCGATCGTCCGCCTCACCGACGACTGGTCAGGGCCCGTCTGCCGCCAACTGGGAACGGGCGGCGACTACGCCACCACCTCCGCGCTCCTCGGCCGGCTCCACTCCGAGTACACCCGCCCGCAGGGAACGTCCCGCGACATCCTGCGACTGCTGCTCGCCGCACTCCTGCTGCACATCGACCGCCTCCCCCGTCCCGGGACGGACACCGGCGCGCGCCCCGGCAGCGAGGTCTACGCCCGCTTCCGCACCGAACTGGAACGCTCCTACGCCGTCACCCGGCGCGCCGAGGACTACGCCGACCGCCTGGGCTACACCGTCAAGACCCTCACCCGCGCCTGCCGGGCCGCCACCGGACAGTCCGTCAAGGAGGCCATCGACGCCCGGGTCGCCCTCCAGGCCCAGCGGCTCCTCGCCCACACCGACGAACCCGTCGCCGTCATCGCCCGCCGCCTCGGCTTCTCCGAACCCACCAACTTCGGCAAGTTCTTCACCCGCCACACCGGCACCACCCCCGGCGAGTTCCGCCGCAGCCAGTCGGGGACCACCGGCCACTCGGCCGTGTGACCGGCAGGAAGAGAAACGACCCGGCGCTCAGCGGGACTTCCCTGCCCTGCGGTTCGGCCGGGGTGCCGGGGCTTCACCCCGTGAGCTGCGGAGCGGTGGGGCGCTCCATGGCGTTGTCCAGATGGGTGATGACGGCCGGCACGTCGTCGCTCTCGGTGTTCCGGATCAGCTCCAGGGCCGGCCGGACGAGGCCGCCCGGTCGCGCTATCAAGCGTGCGAGTACGGCGGCCCGGGTGTCGAGCCGCTCGATGGTGGCCTCGCGCTCCTGCTCGTTCTGACCGGCGAGCAGAACGGCGTTGTGCCACGCCTCCTCGCGGGACTCACGGACACTGAAGTCGAGGATCCGCTCGTCGGTGCGGCCCCCGATCCGGTCCAGCAGCGACAGGAGCGGCGACAGCGCGTCGACCGAGTCCTGCACCGCCAGCACCACCCGCGCGAGGATGTCGTTGATCAGCAGAAAGTCGTGCCGCAGCGCATGGATGGCCTCGCCCGGGCCGGTCCGTGCGGCGGCGACGGCCAGGTCGAGGTTGATGTGCGCGTTCACGCCGAGTATCAGGTGCTGGACGATGACGGTGTCCGCGTCGTCCAGCAGCCCGAACGTCTCGCGCCAGCAACGCGGCCCGCTCCGGTCGCGACGCCAGGCGTCGTACGCGTCGAAGTAGCGGTTGCCGAAGAGCGTGTCGAACCGGTCCATCCGGACGCCGTCCTCGAACTGCCCCTCGTGAATCGCCGTGCGGATCTCGACGGTCACCTGTCGGTACAACGCCGCGAAGTACCCGGCCCGGTCACCGGCGCGGCCGGCCTCCCGCACGATCCCGGCAAGCCCGTCCACGACATCGTCGATGTTCTCTGCCGCCATGCCCAACTCCCCTTTCGTGTCCGCCCGTTCGGCCCGCATGCGGCTACCGCTGACCGCAGCGCCAGCACGGCCCCGTCCTGCCACCGCACTCCGGGGAGTGAACTACGCATCAGACCACGGGAGTTGAACGACGAGCTAGGTGGCTGAACGGTTCCCGGCCGCCACGACCACATCCCCCGCCGCGGTCCGCGAGTACAGCACCGAGCGCCCGGCCCGGCGCCGTTCCACCAGCCCGGCGCCCAGCAGCACCTTCAGATGCCGGCCGACCGAGCCCAGCCCCTGCCCGGTCACCGCCGTCAGCTGGGTCGTGCTCATCGGGGCGTCCAGCAGCGCCAGCACGCCGGCGCGTGCGGCACCCAGCAGCGCTTCCAGACCGGCCGGAACCGCCCGCTCCGATGGGTCGGCGAGCGCGCCGGAGCAGGAGTAGACCAGCGCGTACCGGTCCGGTTCCTCCCAGGAGACCCAGCCGCCCTTCGGGGTGACCGGGACGAGGAGGAGGTCGGCGCCGGAGATCTCGCGGGGCGGGTACTCGTGCAGGTTGACCTGCAGCCGGTTGGCACCGAGCCAGCGGGTCCGGCCCGGCCGCAGCGAATCCAGCACCTCGGCCCAGCCGCCCCGGCTCACCTGCGCGGTCCTGGCCACGACATCCGCCTCCAGGATCCGCCGCCGACGCTCCCAGTACGGCCGTACGGTCGCCTCCCACACGTACGTCAGCAGGTCCGCCGCGCGGTCGGGCAGGTCCTCGCGGTCCAGGACGGCGGGGAGCGGACCGGCGAGGGCGGTCCGGAGGTTGGCGCGGGCGGTGTCGGGGTGAGCGGCGCGGACGCGGGCGATACCCGCCTCGACGCTTTCGCCGTCCCGGGGCGTGGGGGTGAGGAAGTCGGCGATCCAGTGGCGGCCGAGACCGGCGCGGACGAGCTGCGCGGTGACGGGGTCGGCGGCGAGCCGCGCCCGGTAGGCCGGCAGATGCTCGGCGAGCCAGCGCCGCTCGCCGGGGTGGGTGGCGGTGCCGGAGTGCAGCAGCTTGAGGGCGGCGAAGGTCTCGGCGAGAGGGGAGATCAGGAAACGGCTACGGGCAAGAGTATCCGCGTTGACCTGCCACCAACCCAAGGGGGTCTCCCTGTTGTTAGAGCCTCTCACTGGCGCTAGAACGTCACTAGAGCCTCTCGCTGACCCAAGAACCTCTCGCCACCGTTAGAGGCTATCGCTGACAGTTGAGCCCCCCGCACCCATGAGAACCTTTCGCCCTCACGCGAAACAATAACGCCCGTTTCAGCCTCTCCCCAGACTCCCCACCATGCCCACCACGCCGTCCACCACTCCGCCCACCGCACCGCCCACCAGCTACCAATCCCTCTTCCGCACCCCCGAGTTCACTCCGCTCTTTCTCGGCTCCGCCGCCCAGAACGCCGCCGGTACCGTCGGCGGGCTCGCTCTCGGCACGCTCATGTACCGCGCCACCGGCTCCCCGCTCCTGTCGGCGCTGAGCATGTTCGGCCCCTCGCTGGCACAGGTGCTGGGCGCGACCTTCCTGCTCTCCGGTGCCGACCGGCTGCCCCCGCGCACCACCCTCGCGGCGATCTCCCTCACCTTCGCCGTCACCACCGCCGGTATGGCACTGGCCGGGCTCCCGGCCGGTGCACTGCTCACCGTCGTGCTCCTGCTGGGTCTGGTCGCCTCGCTCGGCGGCGGGGTCCGCTGGGGGCTGCTGAACGAGATCCTGGCCAAGGACGGCTATCTGCCGGGGCGTTCGCTGTTCAACATGATGAGCGGGCTGGTGCAGATCGCCGGTTACGCCACCGGCGGCGCCCTGCTCGCCGCCGTCTCCCCGCGCACCTGTCTGCTGCTCGCCGCGGCCCTGTATCTGACGTCCGCCGTCGCCTTCCGCCTCGGCCTGACCGCCCGCCCACCCCGCTCCGCCGGTCGCCCCTCGGTCGCGGCGACCTGGCGCACCAACGCCCTGCTGTGGTCCTCCCGTCCGCGCCGCCTCACCTACCTGGGCCTGTGGCTGCCCAACGGGCTGGTCGTGGGCTGCGAGTCGCTGTACGTGTCGTACGCCCCGGACTCGGCCGGCACGCTCTTCGCCTGCGCGGCCCTCGGCATGCTGGCCGGTGACGTGAGCGTCGGCCGGCTGCTCCCGCCCGCCGTCCGCACCCGGATGGCCACCCCGCTGCTCCTGTTGCTGGCCACGCCCTACCTGGTCTTCGCGCTGCACCCGCCGCTGGCGCTCGCCGCCGGCTGCGCCACGGTCGCCTCGGTGGGGTTCGGCGCGAGCCTGGTCCAGCAGGAGCGGCTGATGAAGCTGACCCCGGACGAACTCAGCGGCCACGCCCTCGGGTTGCACTCGGCCGGCATGCTGACCATGCAGGGTGTGGGCGCCGCGCTGGCGGGTTCCATGGCCCAACTCACCTCGCCCGCCCATGCGATGGCGCTCATGGCGCTCGCGTCCCTTGCCGTGACGCTGACGCTCGCCGCCGCCGGCCGACAGGAGCGGAGCACCCTGGCGCCGGCGTCTTCGGAGCGGTGAGCTCCGCCGCCGGGGCGTACCGACGCCGCCCCGGGGGCCCTTGGGGTCCGGGCCCGCCGGCCTGAGGGTCCGGCGGGAAGCGGACACCGCCGCTCGCCCCACACCCGTCCTGCAGTCGGCGGCCGTGGCCGTACCATGGCCGCCGACGTTCACGTCCCGCTCGTCGCCCGGCCGGCAGGGGCACGTCTCAGTCCTCGCCCAGCACCGCCCGGATCACGTGCCGTGCGTTGTCCGCCATCGCGGGGTTCGTCCTCCGGTAGTACGGCAGCGCGATCAGCGCCTGGGAGAGTGTCCGCCCCCGGCCGCGGATCCAGGTCGCGTCGTCCACGGCCAGCGCCTGACGGAAGGCCTCCCTTCCGTCGGGTGGCAGCAGGTTCCACGCCGGGAAGAGGTCGCAGGCGGGATCTCCCACCCCCGCGCACCCGAAGTCGATGACCGAGGCCAGCCTGCCACCGTCGACCAGCAGATTGCCCGGCATCAGATCGGCGTGCAGCCACACCGGAGGTCCGTCCCAGGCCGGAGCCCGCAGCGCCTCCTCCCATACGGCGGTCACGGCGGTGCAGTCGACGCCCTCCTGCGGAATCCCCCGCAGCTCCTCGATCGCGGCCCGGGTCTCGACGTCGAGCGAGGCGACCGGTCCGCCCCGGTGGGCCGTCGGCGCGGCCGGCAACGTGATGCTCCGCATCGCCGCCACGAACCCGGCCAGATCCCGGGCCAGCGCCAGGGGCTGGGTCAGTGCCCCCGCCCGGGGCAGTTCCCCCGGCAGCCACCGGTACACCGACCACGGCCAGGGATACCCCTGGGCCGGTTCCCCGGCCCCGAGCACCTCGGGGATGCGGGTGGGCAGGTGGGGCGCGAGGCGGGGCAGCCACTCCTGCTCCGCCCTCACGTCCCCGGCCCCGCTCCGCACCGCACCAGCGGCAGCCGTACGACCATGTCGTCGCCGAGCCGGTACATGGCGTTGACCGTGCCACCCGACGGCCACCGCTCGACCGCCAGCCCGGCCCACTGCGGGAACCGCCCCGCGACCAGCCGTCGTACCAGGCCGCCGTCCATGGGGTGCATACCGGGATGTAACTGCCCTGCGCTCATGGGCGATCATCCGACCACCGGATACCGACGGGCGTCAAACACCTTTCCGGCTGCGGCCTTTGACACCTGCGCCGGGTGCTTTTTGCAGCACTCTCACAGAACCCGCCCCATGCTTGATGTTTCAAGTGTTACGCTCGCGGCCATTCCCCCCACCCTGGCTCAGGAGAATCGCTGTGCTGGACGGCAATGTAGTGGTGATCGGCGGCGGTTACGCGGGCATACGGCTGGCGAAGAAACTGGACGCGACGGCCCATGTCACGCTCGTGGACCGTAAGGAGGTCTTCTTCCACCGCATCGCCTCGCTGCGGGCCGGCGTCCGCCCGGAGTGGACGGGAGCCCCGTTCATCCCTTACGACCGCCTGCTGACCCGCGGCAGTGTAGTCGTGGGCAAGGCGGTCCGCATCGACACCGTCGAACGCCGGGTCGCCCTCGCGACGGGCGACCGGCTGCCGTACGACGTGCTGGTGATCGCCACCGGCGCGGACTACCCCGAGCCGGCCCGTTTCGTCGGCTCCAGTCCCGACGAGGCCGCCAAGGCCTTCGCCGAGCACCAGCACAACATCGCCACCGCCGAGCACATCCTCGTCGTCGGCGGCGGCCCCTCCGGCGTCGAGCTCAGCGCCGAGATCCGGCTGGCCCGGCCGGACGCCCGGGTCACCCTCGCCCACTCCGGGCAGGAACTGCTGCACTCCACGGGCAGCGCCCGCGCCGGCCGCAAGGCCCGGACCTGGCTGGAGTCCCACGGCGTGGCGGTACGGCTGGACTCCTTCATGTCCCCCGGCAACGAGTTCGGCACCTACCGGGACGCCCACGGCACCGTCCTCGCCGCCGACCTCTCCTTCTGGGCGACGGGCACCACCCCCAACACCCTCTGGCTGCGGCTGGCCGGGCACGGCGACTGGCTGTCCGGGACGGGACACATCAAGGTCGACCGGACGCTCCGCGTCGACGACAGACCGGACGTGTTCGCGGTCGGCGACGTGAACGACGTCCCCGAACTCAAGGTCACCCCGGCAGCGCTCGCCCAGGCGGAGGTCGCCGCCCACAACATCCTGGCCTACCTGCGCAGTTCGGGACGGCACAGCAAGAAGGCGCGCTCCTACCGGGCCGTGCACCGCACCCCGCTGATCGTGCCCTTCGGCCCGGCCGACGGTGTGACCGTGCTGCCCGTTCCGCTCGGCGAGAACGCGGTGCTCGGCACCCGTACCACCGCGATGGCCAAGGCGAAGACCCTCATGACCCCTTACATGCGACGCCAGTTGGGCTACTCCGCGGCCTGACCGGGGTACTCCGGGCGGAGTTCGCCGCGCACGTCGTCGTCCGGCCGGGTCTCCTCGATGACCGGGCGCGCCGTCGTCAGCGCCAGGGCGCGGCCCTCCTCGGGGGGGCGGAGATCAGGGTATGCGTACGGTCGCGGGCGTCCGGTGCGGTTCGGGCCGACGCGGCCGTCTCCACCCGCCTCGCGGCGATCCGCCCGCCCGGGCGCTCCGGGCCGGCTCACGTGACACTTGAGGGAGGTCGACCGACGAGCACGGCACGGGGAGGCGAGGGCGGTGATCGCCGTCAATCCGACGGACAGTGCCTCGCTGCTCGCTGCCTTCGGCGCACTGGGCGTCCTGGTGGTGATCTTCGCCGAGTCCGGACTGCTGGTCGTCGGATTCTTCCTGCCGGGTGACACCCTGCTCTTCCCGGCCGGCGTGCTGTGCGCGGCGACCGCGGACCGGCCGCCCCGGCTGGAGCTGTGGCAGGTGCTGGTGTGCGCGGCCGTCGGTGCCGTGGCGGGCGGACAGCTGGGCTATCTCATCGGGCGGCACGGCGGGCGGCCGCTGCTGGACCGGAGCTCCAGACCCCGGGTGCAGGCGGGCGTGGTCCGGGCGGAGCGGCTCCTCGCCCGGTACGGGTACGGCAAGGCGCTGGTGATCGGACGCTTCGTGCCGATGGTGCGGTCGGTGCTGCATCCGGCGGCCGGGGCGCTCGGGGTGCCGGTGCGGACGTTCACCGTCTGGCAGACGGTCGGCGGGGTGCTCTGGTCGCAGAGCTTCGTCCTCGCCGGGTACGCCCTGGGTTCGTCCGTCTCCCACATCGACCACTATCTGCTGCCGCTGGTCGCGGTGATCGTCGTCCTGTCCATGCTGCCGCTGCTGGTGGAGGCCCGGCGCAGGCGCTGACCCCGGTTCAGGGCTCCCAGTGGGCCAGCCGGTGCAGGGCCGCGGCCGTGTCCGTGAAGCCGTCGGTGCCGAGCAGAGCGCGCAGTTCGGCGTTGAAGCGGTCGATCTCGGGCCGCGCCACGTCGAGTACGGCGGCCCCGTGCTCGGTCAGTTCGAGGACGACCGCGCGGTGTTCGCTGGGGTGCCTGCGCCTGCTGACGAGTCCGGCCTCCGTGAGCCGGCGGACCAGCGCGGTGATGCCGGACTCACGCTGCTGGAGGACCCGCGCCAGTTGCTGCTGGGTGCTCCCGGGCTCGTCGGCGAGCGCCAGCAGGGCGCCGAGCTGGGCCGTGGTGATCCCGGCGACGGACAGCAGGCGCCGGTCGGCGGTGGTGCGCAGCTGGTGCGCGGCGCGTTGCAGGAGGAAGAAAAGGCGCTGGTCGGGCTCGGGCATGGGCGGAATCTTGACAGACGCGACGGCCGGGCGCCATTCTCACTTCACTAGTGAATCGAATATTGCCGTGCACCGACTGAGTACCGAGATTCGGTAGGGGTGGCGAGTGTGAACGACACGCCCGATCTGGCCTTCGCCCAGAAGATCCTGGCGGCCCAGCCCTTCAGCGTCCTGCTGGGGACACGGCTGACGGCCTTCGGCGCCGGCGCGGCGACGCTGGAGCTGGACGACCGCGCGGAGCTGCGCCAGCAGTACGGATACGTCCACGGCGGGGTCATCGCCTATGTGGCGGAGAACGCGATGGCCTTCGCCGCCGGTACCGAGCCCGGGGACCGGCCCCTCACGGCCGGGTTCACCATCGACTACGTACGCCCGGCGGGCGGCGCGCTCCTGCGCGCCCGGGCCCGGGTGGTCCGGCACGGCAGGGCGCTCGCGGTCTGCCGCTGCGACGTGGCCTCCGTGGGCGGCGACGGCACCGAGACGCTGTGCGCCGTGGCCCAGGGCACCATCTCCTTCGCACCGCCCGCCGGCTCCGGCAGGGCCTGACCAGAGACTTGCGGGCGCCGGCCAGGTGCGCGGGGTACGCGTCCCGCAGGCAGGCACTTCAGCCCCTCCGGTGAGGGTGGCGGCATGGCCGCGGGGTCCGTCATACGGAGCTCCTGGTTCCCGGCCTCGGACGCGCCGGTACCGGCCGCCCCGTCCCCGGATCTCACCCGGCGGCAAGCGGTTCATCCGGTGAGCAGTCCGGGGTTCTTCCTGACGAATTCGGCCACCCCCGAAGCGGGCCGTCCCAGGACCTGCTCCACACCGTCCGCGTGGCGGTCGTAGCGACCGGCCGCGTGCAGGCGGGCCATGGTGGAGATGTGCTGGAAGGTGTGCTCCGGCAGTCCCAGCGCCGCGAGATCGTCGTCGAGCCATGCCTGGAGGGGTACGTCGTGAAAGCCGACCGTGTGGCCCACCGCCGTGGAGACGTCCGCCGCGATGTCGGCGACGCCCTGGGACCGGGGGCCGGTCAGTTCGTAGGTCTGTCCGACATGAGGGGCCGGATGGGCCAGGATCTCCGCCACGACCGCGGCGACGTCGTCGGCCGCTATCGGGGAGGTCTTCGCCGGGCCGAACGGCCACCGGATGACGCCCTCCCGCGCGATCGAGGAGAGGATGATCCGGAAGATCGGATTCTCCAGGAAGACGGTGGGCCTGACCTCGACCACGGGCAGGCCCGACCAGTCGAGAACCTGCTCGACCAGCCACTGCTGCCGATGCTGATGCGAATCGGACCCGCTTGTGGCATCCATTTCGGAGACGGTGAGCTGCGACATGTTCACGAACGCCTCCAGTCCCCCGTAGGCGCGTGCGACGGCCGTGGTCGTCACGGCGGCCGTCAGGTACTCCGCCGACACGGCCATGCCGAAATAGAGACGTCCGCAGCCGTCCAGGGCGTCGGCGACATCGCGGGCCCGGGTCAGGTCCCCGACGACGACTTCGGCGCCGGTCGCACGGAGCGCCTGAGCACGGTCGTCGTCCCGCCGCACCAGGGCACGGACCTGGAGGCCCCGCCTCCGGAGGCCCTCGACCACCGTCCGGCCGACGGCGCCGACCCTGCCCGCGGCACCGGTCACCAGGATGGGCCGCTCGTTCGCGTCCGGGGTGTGGTCCACAGAGGCAGCCTCCGCTCCGCACCACCGGGCCGCAACCGGAGTGGTCCGCTCGGCGCCCGGACCCACGCTCGAATAAAATTCGGTTGAATATCCGTTTCCTCGGCTATTTCGGCGTCTGATGGGTCATGTCATGGACGGTATCGCCGACCTGGGAGGAACCCCGGGATGGGGCTCCATGCATCCGCCGAGACGGGACGAGCCCGTTTTCAAGGAACCCTGGGAGAGCCGGGCGTTCGCACTCGCCATCCTGTCGAACCGGGTCTCCGGGGGGAACCTGGACTCCTTCCGGCACGCGCTGGAGCGCCTGGACCGCACGCACTACTTCGACGACGGCTACTTCGGGCGCTGGCTCAATGCCGGAGAGCTGAGGCTGATCGACAGTGCCGTCCTGGCGCCGGGCGCGATCGACGCCCGCGCCCGCAACCTCCGCGGCGAGCACGTGGCGGAGCCTCCCGTCCCGGAGCCGGACCTGCCCGAGTACTCCATGACCGCCGAGGGCACGCTGCGCTCCCTCGGCACCGCGCCCGTGTTCTCCGTCGGCGAGCGGGTGCGCGCCAAGGACATGCCGGTGCCCGGACACACCCGGCTGCCGCGCTATGTGCGAGGGCGTGCCGGCATGGTCGACATCGTCCAGCCCGCCGGCGTGCTGCCGGACACCAACGCCCACTTCCTGGGCGAGAACCCGCAGTACGTCTACTCGGTGCGGTTCGACTCGCACGACCTGTGGGGCGCCGACGCCGAGTCCTTCGAGCTCACCGTCGAGCTGTTCGAGAGCTACCTGGAGGCCGCCTCATGACCGGCCCCGGCACCGGCGAATCGGCCGAGCGCCTGCCCGCGGCCCTGCGTACCGAGGCGCTCGAACAGCTGCTCACCGAGCGGGGACTGATCGACCCGCAGGTGATGGACGGGCTCATCGCCACCTACGAGACCGGCGTGGGTCCGCTCAACGGCGCGAAGGTCGTCGCCAGGGCCTGGACGGACCCCGGGTACCGTCGCCGGCTGCTCGGCGACGGCACCGCCGCCATCAGGGAACTGGGCTTCGGCGGGTTCCAGGGCGAGCACATCGTCGTCGTGGAGAACACCGCGACCACGCACAACGTGGTGGTCTGCACACTGTGCTCGTGCTACCCCTGGCCGGTGCTCGGCCTGCCGCCGAGCTGGTACAAGAACCCCGCCTACCGCGCACGGGTGGTGAGGGAGCCGCGCGCGGTGCTGTCGGAGCTGGGACTCGAACTGGCCGACGACGTGCGCATCACCGTCCGCGACTCCACCAGCGAGGTGCGCTGGCTGGTCCTGCCCGAGCGGCCCGCGGGCACCGAGCACCTGTCCGAGGAGGAGCTGGTGCCGCTGGTGACCCGGGACTCGATGGTCGGCGTGGCCAGGGCGGAGGCACCGTGAGCGCGCCGCTGGCCGTCGAGGGCCCCGCCGCACCGCCGCGCGCCAACGGCGAGCTGGTGTTCGCCGAGCCGTGGGAGAGCCGCGCCTTCGGTATGGCCGTCAGTCTCCACGAGTCCGGTGCGTTCGCCTGGCCGGAATTCCAGGGCGCGCTGATCGCCCGGATCAGGGCCTGGGAGAACACGGCGGCGCCGGACGAGCCCTACGTGTACTACCGGCTGTGGCTCGCCGCCCTGGAGGACGTGCTCACCGGCCTGTGTGCCGTGTCCGCGGACGAGATCACCGCACGCGCCCAGGCCCTGGCACGACGTCCCGCGGGCCACGACCACCGAAGCGACCACCGGCACGACCACGAGCATCCGCACTGATCAGCCGGACGTCAGCGGCACCAGCCGTCCCCGGGAGATGAGGGACACGGCCTTCTTGAGGGGCCGTACCCGCATGCTGACGCTGTAGCCGTCGATGCCCGGGGTCGCGGCGACCCGGGTGGTCAGATAGCGGTAGAAGTCGTCGGGGTCGCGGCTGATGACGCTGACCATCAGGTTGTACTCCCCGCTGACGGCACCGGCGAACGGAACCTCCTCGTGGCGGGCGAACTCCTCGCCGACCCGCTCCAGATGGGCGGGGGCCACGCGCAGCCAGAGGGTGGCGTTGAGGGGGTAGCCCAGCCGTTCGGGGAGCAGCTCGATCTCGTACTCCAAGGTGCCGGAGGTCTCCAGGGACTCCAGCCGGCGGGCCACCCGGGCCGGGGACCAGCCGGTGAGTTCGGCGAGCCGGGTCTGGGTGGTACGGCCGTCCTGGGCGAGCGCGTCGAGCAGCGGGGCGTCCTCGTCCGCGGGCAGCGGCGGGGGCCCGGGGACGGGCGGCGGCCGGTCCGCCGTGAGCAGCCGTACCTGCTCGGCGTCGAGGCTGTCGCCGTAGCCGGTCCACTCGGCGGTGCCGGGAGCGCCGTACTCGTGCAGGAGCAGCTCGATGCTGATGTCCAGGACCGAGGCCGACCTCGGCAGTTGCCGGAACAGGACGTCGTCGCGCTCGGTGTCGAGCGGCGAGCGGATCACGCAGAAGATCTCCGAACCGCCCGAGGCCAGGTGGGCGTAGGCGATGTCGGGGCGCCGGGCGAGGGCGTGGGCGAGCGGGCCGACCCGGTCGGGGCGGCAGCGGATCCGGGCCACCCACTGGGCGGAGCCGTACACCCGGGGGTTGACCAGTCCCAGCACCCGCAGGACGCCGTCGCGGCGCAGCGCCTGGTAGCGGCGGGCGGCCGTCTGCTCGGAGACGCCCGCCACCTCGCCGATCCGGCGGAACGGCAGCCGGGGTGCGCACTGCAGGGCGCGGAGGATCTTCCCGTCCACATGGTCGAACATGGCGGAAGTGTGCCACAGGAACCGCACTTCTATGGAGGCTTTTGTAGGCGGGATGGCTGTTGGTTGGCGGTTGCGGGTGTCCAGACCGGATGCTGTGGCGGCGGATTTCCCATCGGAAGTCCGTACGACCCAGGCCGCCGGGTTCGCCGGTGGCCTCGACCGCGGTGCGGTGCGCCGCGAAGGAGAATCTCCGTGAACGTCACGACACCGGCGAGCGCGCCGGTCGAGCGGCGGGCGGCCACGATCGTCATGGCCTGCCTGGGCGTCTTCGTCGCCTATCTTCCTGTCACCACCGTCTCCGTGAGCCTGCCCGCCCTGCAGGCGGCGCTGAACGCCTCGACCGCCCAGCTGTCCTGGGTGCAGGACGCGTTCGTGCTGCCCATGGCCGCTTTCATCCTGACCGCCGGTGTCTTCGGGGACGTGCACGGGCGCAAGAAGGTGTTCCAGGCCGGGCTGTTGTTCTCGGCGGCCGGCGCGGTCACCGCCCTGTGCGCGCACTCCATCGAGGTCGTCTGGGCCGGGCAGGCGCTGGCCGGGACCGGCGCGGCCGCGCTGCTGCCCACGACGCTGGCGCTGATCAGCCACGCGGTGCCGGACCACCGGGAGCGCGGCAAGTACATCGGCATATGGGCCACCTGTCTGATGGCGGCCCTGGCGGTCGGTCCGATGATCGCCGGTGTGGTCGTCGAGCACTTCTCCTGGCGCTGGATCTATCTGCCGGCCATCCCCGTGGCGCTGCTCTCCGTGGCCGTCGCGGCCCGGCGGCTGACCGACTCCCGCGCTCCGCACGACCGCCGTCTGGACTGGCCGGGCCAGCTCACCGCCACGCTCGCGATCACCGCGCTGGTGTACGGCGTGATCGAGGGCGGCGCGGGCTCGTTCACCGACGTCAAGGTGATGGTGGCGCTGTTCACGGCCGTGGTCGCCGGTGTCGCCTTCGTACTGGCGGAGCGGCGCAGCGACAGCCCGATGCTGGACCTGAGCCTGTTCCGCAGCCCCGCCTTCACCGCCACCACGCTCGTCGCGATGATCAGCTTCCTGGCGATGATCGGGTTCTTCTTCGTGCTCAGCCTCTACTTCGGCATGGTGCAGCGCCTGGGCACCCTGGAGGCCGGGTGGCGGCTGCTGACCGTCACCGGGGCGGCCCTGCTGGTCGGCGGGCCCGCCGGACGTCTGATGCACCGGGTGTCCGCGCGCGTGATGATCACCGGCGGGCTGCTGCTCGTCGCCGCGTCCCAGTTCGCGCTGACCGGCCTGGCCGCCGACACCTCCTTCGCCTCGGCGGCATGGCGGCTCGCCCTGCTCGGCCTGGGCATGGGCTTCGTGATGACGCCCATGACGGCGACCGCGGTGGCCTCCGTGCCGTACCACCTGGCCGGCATGGCCGCCGCGGGCAACAACGCCTTCCGGCAGGTCGGCGGCGCCCTCGGCCCGGCCGTCCTGGGCGCGCTGCTCACCACCCGGGCGGTCGACGCGCTCCCGGGTCACCTCACCGACGCGGGTGTCACCGGCGCGACGCACGACCGCATCGTGGCCACCGCACAGGCGGACGGTCTCGGCGCGGTCGCCAGGCTGGATCTGGGCGCCCGGACCGGCCAGGCCCTCGGAGCACTGAGCGACTCCTTCCTCGACGGCATGCGCCTGTGCCTCATCACGGCGGGCAGCCTCACCCTGCTGGCCGCCCTGGTCGCGGCGGTCCTGCTGCGCACACCCCGCCAGCAGCTGACGCTCAGGGCCGCCGGGCACACCACGGGCGAGAAGACCCCGGCCGGGCAGAACACCTGACGGCCGCTCACCGCACCAGGCAGGGCCGTTTGGCGTCGAAGTTCCAGCCCTCCACGAGGTACCGCATCCCGGCCGCGTCGTCCCGCCCCGCGCCGAGGTTCCGCTCCTCGTGGAGGGCGTGGGCCGCGAGCAGCCGGTCCATGTCGAGCCGGATGCCGAGCCCGGGGGCGTCGGTCACGGCGACCTCGCCGCCGACGATCCTCGGCGGCTCGACGGTGAGCCGCTCCCGGCCCTCCTGCCAGATCCAGTGCGTGTCGAGGGCGTTGTACTCACCGGGCGCGGCGGCACCGCAGTGGGCCATCATGGCCAGGGAGATGTCGAAGTGGTTGTTGGAGTGGCACCCCCAGGTCAGCCCCGTCGCATGGCAGAGCTGGGCCACCCGGACCGAGCCGCCGAGGGTCCAGAAGTGCGGGTCCGCGAGCGGGATCGACACCGACTGCAGGGCGAGGGCGTGGGTGAGCTGCCGCCAGTCGGTGGCGATCATGTTGGTCGCGGTGGGCAGCCCGGTGGCCCGGCGGAACTCGGCGAGGATCTCCCGCCCCGAGTAACCGCCCTCGGCCCCGCAGGGGTCCTCGGCGTAGGCGAGCGTGCCGAGCAGCGGCCGGCACAGTTCGACCGCCTCGCGCAGCGACCATGCACCGTTGGGGTCGAGGGTGATCCGGGCCTCGGGAAAGCGCTGCTTCAGCGCCTGTACGGCCTTGACCTCCTCCGCGCCCGCCAGCACCCCGCCCTTGAGCTTGAAGTCCCGGAAGCCGTAGTGCTCGTGGGCCGCCTCCGCCTGCCGGACGATCGCCTCCGGGGTGAGCGCCTCCTCGCGGCGGAGGCGGTACCACTCCACGTCGGCGTCGGGTTCACGCAGGTAGTCCAGGTCGGTGCGGTCGGGGTCGCCGACGTGGAAGAGGTAGCCGAGGACGCGTACCGAGTCGCGCTGTTTGCCGTCGCCGAGCAGGGCGGCGACGGGCACCTCCAGATGCTGCCCGAGCAGGTCGAGCAGGGCGGACTCGACGGCGGTGACGGCGTGCACGGTCGTGCGCAGGTCGAAGGTCTGCGCGCCGCGACCGCCGGCGTCCCGCCCGCCGAACTCCTCCCCCATGGCCCGCAGCACCCGCTTGTGGTCGCCCGGTCGGGAGCCGACGACCAGTGGCTCCGCGTCGCGCAGGGTCCGGGTGATCGCCTCCCCGCCGGGCACCTCGCCGAGACCGGTCCGCCCCTCGGAGTCCTCGACGACCACCACGTTGCGGGTGAAGTACGGGGCATGGGCGCCGGAGAGGTTGAGCAGCATCGAGTCCCGGCCTGCCACCGGGTACACGGAGAAGCGGGTGACGACGGGCTGGCTCATGGGTGAAGGTCCTTACGGGAGTCAGGCTCGCACACGCGTCTACACACTCAGGGCGTCGAGGATCTGCTCCATGACCAGAACGCCGCCCAGGCCCAGGATCGCGAGCACGGTCGTGTAGGTCGTACGGGCCTTGATGGCGTCGAGGACCGACAGGTTGAAGTACTCCTTGAACATCCAGAAGCCCGGGTCGTTGACGTGGGAGAAGGCGATCGAGCCGCAGGACACGGCGAGGACCATGAGTTCGGGATGGACCCCGCTGCCCGCGAGCAGCGGCAGGACGACCCCCGAGGCGGTGACCACGGCGACGGTCGCCGAGCCGAGCGCGACCCGCAGGATGGCGGCGATCAGCCAGGCCAGGATGATCGGCGAGATGGACCAGCCGTCGGTGAAGTCCTTGATGTAGCCGGAGATCCCGCCGTCGACGAGCACCTGCTTGAACGCGCCGCCGGCCCCGATCACCAGCAGGATCATCGCCATGGCCTGCGCGGCCTCGCGGCAGGAGCGGGCGACCTCCTCCGTGGTGCGTCCGACGCGCGGCCCGAACACCCACATGGAGACGAGCAGGGTCAGCAGCAGGGCGACCGGCGCGGCGCCCACGAAGTCGACGAAGTGCACGACCGGGGTGTCGGCCGAGGTGGCGAGGTCGGTGACGGCGGAGCCCGCGATCAGCACGACGGGCAGCAGGGCGACCGCCAGCGACCAGCCGATGCCGGGCATCTCGTGGTCCTCGAAGACCCGCTCGCTCACTAGGCCCTTGGGCACCTCGGGGTTCATCGCCCGGACGAACGGCAGCCGGGGCCACACCAGGGCGACGAGCGCGCCGACGGGGACGGCGATGAACAGGCCGTAGAAGAGGGTGAGTCCGGCCGAGGCGTGGAAGGTGGCGGCCACGGCGGTCGGGCCGGGGTGCGGGGGCAGGAAGCTGTGCATGGTGGACAGGGCTATGGACATCGGCAGTCCGACCCAGAGCAGGTTCGACCGGGTGACCCGGACGAGGGTGAAGGCGACCGGCACGATGATGACGAAGGCGGCCTCGTAGAACATCGTGACGCCGATGATCATGGCCGTGAGCACCATGGCCACCTGCACCCCGCGCGGCCCGCTGACGGCGAGGAGTCTGCCGGCGATGCGCTGGGCCGCGCCGGAGTCGCCCATCACCCGCCCCAGCATGGCTCCCAGACCGATGGTGAGCATGGTGTCACCGATCTGCCCGCCGATGCCGTCCGAGAGGGTGCCCGGGATCTTCTCCAGCGGGATCCCCCGGACCACGGCGACGCCCACGGCGACCAGCAGCAGCGCGACGAAGCCGTTCAGCCGGAGCTTCGTCATCAGGAAGAGCAGGATCAGGACGCTGATCCCTACGACGACCAGAGGCAAGCCAGTTCCCCTTTGAACTGGGCGTCACGTCCATATGCCTGAATGACGCCTGCATACAGAGACCACATCTACGTATGGAGACGGAGGCTAGGGACGTGGACATGCTCAGGTCAATGGGTGTGCGGAAGGAATCCGAGGTCACCCGGAAACCGGCGGCTCCAGCACGAAGACGGTGAGCCATTCGGCGTCCGCCGCGTGGTAGCCCAGTTCGCTCAGGGTGCGGGACGCGGCACGCATGTGCGCGGCGCCGTAGACGACCCCGACGGTGAAGGTTCCGGACCGCTGGTCCCAGGCCTGGTGGGCATCGGTCAGGGCCCGCGCGAGCAACCGGTCCCTGCGTCGCACCACCAGATCGTCCACACCGGGCAGGACCTCCTCCGCCGCCTCCTCGGCATCGGTCAGCAGATCCTCGGTCGTCAGATGGCGGGCGAGATAGCGGCGGGTGCCGAACAACCGCATGCCGGCCACGACCGCGGGCACCATCGCGGCCAGCATCACCCGTTCCTTCAACGGCAGCCGCCGGAAGCCCTGTTCGAACTGCGCCCCGCTCATGTCGGGGTTGACCACGGGCACTCCGAGGGAGCCGAAGTCGATGTCCTGTACGACGAGCCCGAGCCGCTCGTGCCGGTCCAGCTGGGCGTAGGAGGCCACCAGCGCGTCCGCGCCCGGCGATCCCTTCCCCACCCCCTCCGCGATCACCAGGCTGCAGCGGTCGCGCAGTTGGGAGATGACCTCCCGGTAGAACCCGGCCTCGCCCAGGTGAACCATCGGGAAGAGCAGGAACTCCAGCCCCGAGCCCGGCCGCCGGAACCGTATGACGGCGGAGCGCACCCCCGCCAGTTCGGTCACCTCGATGAACTGCATCCGGCCCCGCCCCCGTCCCGAGCTCTCCGAGCGCGGTCCCTTTCAGGGTAGGGGCGCGAGGACCGTTCTCGTCCCGTCCGGGAAGCGAATCCCGAAGCCGCCGTCACCGGTCGGCGTCGCACGGGTGCCGGTGCGCAGGGCGTGCGGGTCGCCGTGCACGGCAGGGTCGGCGGTGAGGACCACGAGGGTGGCAAGGAACAGGGTGCCGCCGGGGTGCGGGAGGGTGAGCAGGGGGGTGGCGGAGTGCTCGCCGAACGCGTTGCGGCCCCGGGCGCGGTCCACGGACGGGGTGACGCCGGCCGGTTCGAGGAGGGCGACCAGGGCCGTGGCCAGCCCGTCCGCTCGGCGGGCCAGAGCCCAGCCGGGCCCGCTCTCTTCCCGCGGGGACGCCGAGTCGCTCGCGATCGCCCAGCCGCCCTCACGTACGACCGTCCCGGCGGGCGCCTCCACTCGGTGGACCCGCACCTCCCAGGGACCGTGCACCGCACTGGCCGTGGTGATGCGGCAACCGCCCGGGGCCTGCCGGGAGGCGGCGGTGCGCCCCGCCACGTACAGCGGACGGATACGCCCCCGCCGGCTGGGACCGTCGGCCCCGAGCAGGGCGATGTGGTTGTCGGGGCCGGGCGGGGTCCCCGGGGCCGTGGCGCTGGAATAGGCGAACTTCGCGTAGTGCGGGCTGTCCTCGGCCTCGGCGGGCGGGGGCGGCAGCCGGTCGGTGCCGTGGTTGACGAGCCGTACGATCCCGTCGGCGGCCGTGGCGTGCAGCAGCCAGCCCGGTGCGGGCAGGGCCCGGGTCACATCTGCCGTGTCGAGGGGCGCGGGCTCCTCGGGTGCCGTCCACACGGGGTGGTCCACGGGCAGCAGGAGGCCGAGGAAGGCCTTGCTGGCCCAGTAAGGGGAGGCGGGGCCCGAATAGCCCTGGGCGACGGGGAGAAAGGGCCGGTACCAGCCGAGGGTCAGCAGCCCCCGCTCGTCGGGGACGCCCCGCTCCGTGAAGTGCTTCAGGGCGCCCGAGGCGAGGCGCCGGGTGCGGCCGGGCGGCAGCGGGGTGGCGTCGGCGAGGGCACCGGCCCACAGCGCGGTGACGGCCGCGTACCGGTAGGTGAGGGAGCGGCCCTGGTGGACGGGGGCGCCGTCGGCGCCGAAGAAGTGCTGGTGGACACCGAGGAACTCACGCAGCCGCGACCGGTGCCGGGCCACGGCCCAGGGGTCCGCCCGTTCACCGGCGATCCGCGCCCACAGCACCGGATACAGGTGCAGCGCCCAGGCGTTGTAGTAGTCGAACTTCCGCCCGTCCCCGTCGGTGTACCAGCCCCCGCCCCGGTACCAGTCGTCCAGCCGGGCCAGCCCGGCGTCGATCTCGGCGCGACGGTACGGCCCGCCGACGGAGGCGAGGAACTCCTCCACGATGACCTGGAACAGCCGCCAGTTGGAGTCGTTGACGACGGCACCGACGAAATCCGACAGCCAGCCGACGACTTGCTCCCGCACCCGTTCGTCGAGATGGTCCCAGAGCCACGCCCGCGACTCGTGCAGCGCCACGGCGATGGAGGCGGCCTCCACCATGGGCTGCCCCCGGTCGGTGATGGGCGGCCAGTGCTCGGGGTGCCGGGGATCGGTACCGGCGGCGAGCCCGCTGGCGTACCGCTCGATGAGGACGGGTCCGACCTGCCCTTCGGACCCCGCGACACGAAAGGCGGCGAGAAGAAAGGACCGCGCGAACCCTTCGAGCCCGTCGGACCATTCCCCGGAGTGACTGGCCCGGCCGGGCAGCCGGTATTGAGCGAACTTCGGGGAGGCGTAGGGAAGCAGACCATCCAGAAGTCGATCTGCCATGTTTTCCCAGTGATCACGGGTCCACCCCGTAATCGGCGAGAGCTCGCGGTCGGACGACGGCACCAACGGGGACCCTCCTTCCATCAGGGGTATCTGCAGCGCCCCTTTAGGGGCGCGGGGCTGTGTCAATTTGCGGCTCCGCCGCGTGGGCGCGACCAGCCACAACGCACCCGCAGACTCAATTCGACCGTGGCACCGCGGCAACACTCCCCCGCACGACAATGTGCGTACCGAGCAAGTGACGTACTCCCGCCGCAACTTCCGGATCCCGCAGAGCGAACCGCACAGCAGCCCGCCCCAACTCCTCCGCCGGCGTCCGCACAGTGGTAAGCGGCGGATTGAAATCCTCAGCCAGCGGAATGTCGTTGTACCCCACGACAGAAATGTCCTCGGGCACCCGCAACCCCCCATCGGCGATCGCGCGGAGCGCCCCCGCCGCCACCATGTCGTCCCCCGCGACCACCGCCGTGAACTCCCGCTCCCCCTTGAGCAGTTCGGTCATCGCACGCAATCCGGCGGCCCGCCCCAGCCCGCAGTCGACCACGCAGGCCGCGTCCTCGGGCAGCCCGTACTCCGCGAGCGCCGCACGGTAACCCGCGACCCGCGCATCGAGCGCCGTATTGCCGGGCAGCCCCCCGAGAAACACGATCCGCCGATGCCCCGCCGACAGCAGATGCCCGGTAATGGCCCGAGCCCCCGCCTCGTTGTCGAACTCGACCACCAGCGCGGGTATGTCCGGATCCGGCGCGGGACGGCCGCACAGCACCAGCCTGGCCCCCGCCGCCGCCAGTGCCTCCGCGTACCGCGCCACCCGCTTCCGGTACGCGTCGTCCTCGACGACCCCGCCGACCAGGATCACCAGCCGCGCTCCCTCCTCCCGCATCAGCTGCACGAACTCCATCTCGCGCTGCGGGTCCCCGCCCGTCGTGCCGACGAGGCAGAGCCAGCCGTGACCGGCGGCCTCGGCCTCCACGCCCTCGGCGACCTGCGCGTAGAAGGGGCTGGTGACCTGGCGGAGGACGACGGCGACCATCTTGCGGCCGCCGCCCACCAGGGCCCGCGCATGCGCGTTGGCGACGTAGTCGAGCGCGCGGGCGGCGCGCAGGACGCGGGTGCGGGTGGCGGGCGGGACCGGGTAGTTGCCGCTGAGCACCCGCGAGACCGTGGCCACGGACACCCCCGCCCGTTCGGCGACCTCGCGGATCGTGACCCGCCCCTTTGCCGTCGTCATACCGCTCCCGTTCCCCTCGTCCTCGACCGTGTCGGGCCGTCGTCCCGGCCGCTCAGATGTTCGCGGCGTACTCCCTGGCGAACTCCTCGGCCATTCTGTCGCCGCCCCGGGCCCGCCATCCGGTCACGGCGGTGTCGTAGTCGGACATCGAGGCGCGGCCGGCGATGACGGCGGTGACCGTGTCGTCCATCAGGGCCTTGAGCGTGGTGCCCTGGGCCGCCTCAGTGGTGGACTTGAGGCCGTAGGAGGCGTTGCGGACGGCGACCGGGACGACCTCGGTCTGCCAGTCGTGCAGGGCCCGTACGGCGTCCGGTATCCCGGGCACGAACAGCACCTGGGGGCCTTCGGCGAGGTAGCGGAAGGGCAGGTTGGTGACGTTCTCGACCTCGCCGAGCCTGGTCGCCTCGGGTGAGCCGTCCTTGCCGCGGGTGAAGTGGACGCCCTCCAGGCCGTAGTGGCCGAGCTCCCACTCCTTCGTGCCGAAGGGGGCGGCGAGGTAGTCGAGAAGCCTGAGCAGCATCTCGATGCGTTCCTTCTTCGCCCGCTTCAGGATCGTGTAGCCGAAGGAGCGGCGGGCGGCGACGATGCCGCCGGGGGTGCCGTCGACGCTGTACGGCAGTGCGGCCGCCGGGGTCAGCAGCCCCTTGGAGTCGGGGTAGCGGGTCTGGTACGCGCCGAAGCCGTCCTGGAGGGAGCCGACGGTGCCGTTGAGGAAGAGGGTGCCGAGGTCGGCGGAGGAGACCGAGGTGGCGTCGGGGTAGTAGGAGCCGTTCTTGCGGAGGGCGGCCTGGTAGGCGACGGACGCCTTGTAGCGCTCGTCGGTGTAGGCGGTGTGGAAGGCGCCCTTCCGGTCGACGGCCCAGCCGTTGGGGGCGTTGTGCGCGGCGGCGTGCACGGCGTTGCCGAACAGGGAGCCGGCGGCGGCGCCGAGGGCGTAGGTCCTGCCGTGGGTGCCCTTCTCGGCGACGGCGGCGAAGTCCTCGGACGTCCAGCCCGCCTTCATCCCGGCGTCGGTGAACAGCCCCTGGTTGAGCCACAACGTCGAGCCGGGCAGCGGGCGTTCGAGCGGGATGCCGTAGATCCGTCCGCCGATACGGCCCATGTCGCGCCAGGCGTCGGTGGGGAGGCCGGCCAGGTTGGGGTAGTCGCGGACGGCCTCGCCGGAGAGGTACGGCGTGAGGTCCTCGGCCCTGCGCTGCACGAACTGGGCCTCGCGGGGCAGGGTGAAGCCGGAGAAGACGTTGAGGATGTCGGGGAGCGAGCCGGGGTCGCCGGCCATGACGGTGGCCATCTTCTTCTGGTAGTCGGCCTGCGGGATCACCGTGAACTCGATCGTGACGCCGAGGGCCTTCTCGACCGCGCGCCAGTACCGGTTCTGCGAGGCGCCCTTGGGCGGGGTGCCGAAGGTGACCGACATGACCCGGACCGTGGAGCCGTCGCCCGGGGTGCGCCCGACCGAGGTGGTCAGGTCGGCCGGGTAGGTCAGATACCCGGCCTGGACGCCCGCGGCGGTCGGCGCCAGGTCGGGCCGCGGCCCGGCGGCGGCCGTACCGGCGGGCCAAGCGGCCAGTTTCTTCCCCGCGTTGGAGACGTCGCCGTCGTCCGGGGCGGTGGAGCAGCCGGTCAGCAGACCGGGGACCGCGACGGCGGCGCCGCCCGCGGCCACGGTACGCAGCAGGGCGCGTCTGGACATGCTGGGCATGGCAAGTGACCTTTCCCTAGCGGCTCTTGAAGTCGGGTCAGCTCTTGATGGCGCCGGTGAGCACGCCCTTCGTGAAGTACTTCTGCAGGAAGGGGTAGACGGCGAGGATCGGCACGGTGGCGATCACCAGGACGGCCATCTGGACGGTCTGCGGGGCGTTGACCGTGCCGTCGCCCGTGGTCTGGTCGGTGAGTCCGGAGCCGGCCACGACATAGGTGCGCAGCACCTGCTGGAGCGGCCAGTGGTCGCTCTCCAGGTAGAGGGAGGCGTAGAACCAGGAGTTCCAGTAGGCGACCGCGTAGAAGAGGCCGACGACCGCGAGGGCCGCCTTCGACAGCGGCAGCACGATCGACCACAGGACGCGCAGGTCTCCGGCGCCGTCGAGGCGGGCCGCCTCGTACAGCTCCTGGGGGATGCCCTGGAAGAAGCCGCGCAGGACGACCAGGTTGAAGACGTTGACCAGGACCGGCAGGACGAGGGAGCCGTAGGTGTCGAGCAGGCCGAGGTCCTTGACCAGCAGGAAGCTCGGGATCACGCCGGGCGGGAAGAGGAAGGTGAACAGGACGAGGAGCAGGGCCGGGCGGCCGCCGGTGACGCCCGGGCGGGACAGGGCGTAGGCGAGGGTGACCGTGCAGGCGAGGCTGAGCAGGGTGCCGACGACGGTGACTCCGGCGCTGACGCCGAGCGCGTGGGTGACGATGCCGCCGTCGAGGATGTCCCGGTAGGCCTTGAGGGTGGGGTGCTCGGGCCACAGCACCCAGCCGCCGCCCGCGACGACCTCGCGCTGGGAGGCGAGTGAGGTCGACACGATGACGAGGAAGGGCACGCACACCAGCAGCACGACGGCCGTCAGCGCCACCGCCTTGCCGGCCTGGGTGACGGGCTTCGGCTTCTCCATCCAGCCGGGCCGCCCAGTACGGGACGCGTGGACGGCGCTCATATGTAGACCCCCTGTTCGCCGAGCCGGTGGGCGACCTTGTTGGCCGCGTAGACGAGCAGGGCGCCGATGAGTCCCTTGAAGAGTCCGGCGGCGGCCGCGTATCCGTAGTCGCCGCCGACGATGCCCTGGTAGTAGACGAAGGTGTCGATGACCTCGGCGGCCTGCGGTCCGACCGCGTCGCGCTGGAGGAGCATCTGCTCGAAGCCGACGGAGAGGATGTCACCGAGCCGCATGATGAGCAGCAGGACGACCACGGGCCGGATGGCGGGCAGGGTGACGTGCCAGAAGCGCCGCCAGGGGCCGGCGCCGTCGATCGCGGCGGCCTCGTACTGCTGCTCGTCGACCTGGGAGAGCGCGGCGAGGAAGATGATCGTGCCCCAGCCCGCGTCCTTCCAGATCACCTGGGCGACGACGAGCGGCTTGAAGGCGTCGGGGTTGCCGATGATGTCGACGGTGTGCAGTCCGGCGTCGCCGAGGTAGCCGTTCAGCATCCCCGTGTCGCCCAGCATCTGCTGGAACAGGGCGACCACGATCACCCATGAGATGAAGTGCGGCAGATAGGCCACCGACTGCACGAACCTGCGCACGGTCGACCGGGTGAGGCTGTGCAGCAGGAGGGCGAGGGCGAGCGGCACCGGGAAGTAGAAGACGAGCTGGAGCAGCGCGATCCAGAGGGTGTTGAGGACCGCGTCCCAGAACTCCGCGTCGCCGAACATCCGCTGGAAGTTGCCGAGTCCGGCCCAGGGGCTGCCCCAGAGGCCGTCGAAGGGCACGTACTCCTTGAAGGCGATGACGTTGCCGAGCAGGGCGCCGTAGTGGAACACCAGGAAGTAGGCGAGCCCCGGCAGCATGAGCAGGATCGGTGTCCGGTTGCGCCGTTCCTGAAAACCTTTTCGGCCGTTCCGAACGCCCGGCGAGCGACGGCGCGTCTGCCCGACGGCCGCTCCACCCGGACGCTCGCGCAGCATGGCCGCCACGGAGCCTCCTCACCACTGGGTGCTGGGTGAGGGGAAGTTAAAACGTTTCCAGAGTGCGGGTCAACAGTTCTGACACAACTGCCTTGTCGGCACGGACCTTTGACGACGGGGTCGCCCGACGCGAGACTGAGGGGATCCGATGCCCCGGCCCCAGGACGGTGACCATGGACGACAACACAGCGCCCCCTCGCGTCGAGCTCACCCCGCAGGCCGCCGAGCTGGTGCGCCGGCTGCACGCCGAGCACGGCCCGCTGATGTTCCACCAGTCCGGCGGCTGCTGCGACGGCAGCGCGCCCATGTGCTACCCGGACGGCGAGTTCCGCACCGGCGGCTCGGACGTGCTGCTGGCCGAGCTGGCGGTGGACGGTGTCGAGGCACCGGTCACCTTCTGGATGTCCCGCAGCCAGTACGAGGTGTGGAGCCACACCCGGCTGATCGTGGACGTGGTACCCGGACGGGGTAGCGGATTCTCGCTGGAGGCACCCGAGGGGGTGCGTTTTCTCACCCGTTCTCGCGTAGTCGACGTCTAGCTGCCCCGCCGGTCACCCTGCTCTGGTGCACTTCCCCGAGTCCTGAGGAACTCGACGAGACATCAGGGGTTGTGGTGACGCATCGTCAGAGACGATTGCCTGCGACGAGCCGAACTCTGTTCACGATTCTCACGACGACCGGCGTGCTGGCCGGTGCGGCCCTCGCGGGGGCGGCACCGGCCGGCGCCGTGTCGGGTGCCGGACAGCTCTCGTCCGGCGTCACCTACCGGCAGTTCGACGTCCCGGCGGCCAAGGGCACGGTCCACGCCCATCTGCTGACCGTCGACCTGACCGATCCGCACGTCCGCGTGGACCTGCTCACCCCGGGTGCGGTGGCCGCCCGCTCGCGGGTGTCCGCGATGGCCGACGCGGCGGGCGCGGTCGCGGGCGTGAACGGCGACTTCTTCAACATCACCGAGACCCAGCACCCGGGCGTCGACGCGACCGGCGCGAGCGTCGGCCCGGCGATCGCCCACGGCCGGGTCCTCAAGTCGGCGGTGCCGACGGCCCAGCGGTTCGGCCCGTCGCTGCCGCCCGGCACCGACACCACCGATGTCTTCGGCGTCGGTGCGGACCGCCGGGCCCGGCTCGACCGGCTCGCGCTCCTCGGCACGGTCCGCACCCCCGACGGGAACCTCGCCCTGCGGGGCCTCAACCAGTACGCGCTGGCGCAGGACTCCGTCGGCGCCTACACCTCCGCCTGGGGCTCGGCCTCCCGCAAGCGCGCCACCTGCGGCTCGGACACCAGCCGGGCGGCCGGCTGCAGCACGGACACCTACGAGGTGGAGCTCCGTGACGGCAAGGTCGTCGCCACGTCCACCGCCCCGGGCAGCGGCGCGATCGCGTCGGACACGACCGTCCTGCTGGGCCGCGAGGCGGGCGCGGACAGGCTGCGCGAACTCACCAAGGGCGAACGGGTAACGCTGCGCACGTGGCTGGTGCCCTCGGCCTCCAGGGTCCCGTACCGCTTCGCGGTGGGCGGCTACCCGGTGCTGCGCGACGGCGAGCCGCTGGCCGGACTGAACGACACCACCTCGGCGGTCCGCACGGCCGTGGGCTACGCGGGCGGCGGACGCACGCTCCTGCTGCTCGCGCTGGACGGCGCGGCCGCCTACCGCAGCGGTATGACCATCGCCGAAGTGGCCGACGAGATGCGGGAGCTGGGCGCGGCCGACGCCTTCAGCCTGGACGGCGGCGGCTCCACGACGATGGTGGCCCGCACCGCGGGGGCGAAGACGGTGAGCGTGCTCAACCACCCGACCGACAGCCCGGAACGGGCCGTGGCGAACGGGATCGGGGTCTTCTGGAAACCCTGACCGGCAGCCGCTGGGCGGCGGCCCCGGGCGTCCGGCTCAGGGCCGCAGACTGCTCACCAGGTCCGCGGTCGCGGTGAGTCCGCTGCTGATGGTGGGCGCCATGCTGGTGCTGGCCAGGAAGAACCCGAACAGCATGCAGATCAGGGCGTGCGAGATCTTCAGCGAGCCCTGGCGCATGAAGATCACGGCCAGCAGCAGAAGCAGCAGCACCACAGAGATGGAAACGGCCATCGCGAACCTCCTCCGCCACGCCCGTTCCAGGGCGTTCGCCCGCAAGTGTGGCGTAGCGGAGGGTTGGTCCGTGCGGTTGACACGTCCCCCGTTCGAGTGGTGTTACGACGCCTGACGGGCGTCCAGGAAGGTCTCCAGGCCTGCCAGGTCGTCGGTGTTGAAGTAGTCGACGCCGGCGGCGAACAGCTCGCCCCACAGCGCGTCGCGCGCCGGTCCGGCCGTGTCCGGGGTGGCCCAGAACCGCACCTTCTGCCCGTGGGCGTGCGCCTCGTCGATGATGTCGTGCAGCTTCTGCCGCTCGGTCGCCGGGAACTCGCCCTCGCCGAGCCAGGTGAAGTTGAGGGTCCAGTTGTCGCTGATCAGCGGGACGAAGGAGGCGGGCGCGGAGGTCCCGAGGTCGGTGAGCCGGCCGTCGTAGAAGGCCCGGCGCACGGTCTGCGCCTCCATCGGCGTACGGGCGGCACGGTCACCGGAGATGACGTTGGTGATCGCACCCGGGACGACCCGGCCGTGGGCGTAGGTGGTGAACAGGTGCGGGTAGCGCCGCAGATGCCGGTCGAGTTCCAGGTAGGTCGAGGAGCCCTCGGTCTTGATGTCGATCAGCAGCTGCAGCGGTCGGCGCCAACCCCGGTACACGGAGCCGTGGTTGGCCTTCACGATCGCGGCCAGCGGGTCGAGGTAGAGGGATTCGAGGGTGCGGCTCGGGTCGAGGTCGTCCACGGTGTGGCCGATGAGGAGCTGGTCGCCGACGAGGAAGATGTCGGCCTCGACGCTGCCGAAGCGGTGGCCGAGGGCGTCGAAGAGGGGATGGGTGTGCTCGTAGTCGTTGTGGGCGTGCGCACGCCACAGCGGCTGCCGACCGCGGTGACCGCCGCCCGCCCAGGCCTGCGCGCCGGGCAGCACGACGGCGCCCGCGAGGGCGCCGCCGAGGGTGCTGAGGGCTCTGCGACGGGTGGTGAGGGCCATGCTCTGCCTCCCTTGTAGGGCCATGAGGGACCGAAGGGAGTATGCGTTCGAGCGGGGCCCAATTGGTGTATCTGCGAAGGGAGTTGGCTGGACTGCCACCCCCGGTTCATTTCATGCGCCCCAGCATCGGCGCGCCCCAAAGGGGCGCGGGGAACTGCGCGACCAGCCCCCACACACCCGCAGTCGACAACCGGAAAATCAGGGCGCTTGAAGATCCACCAGTTCGGCAAGAGCCGACCGGTGCGCCCCCGCCGTGCCGAAAGCGATCGAGTCGGCCTTCGCCCGCTTCAGATACAGGTGAATGGGATGTTCCCAGGTCATCCCAATGCCCGCATGCAACTGCAGCGCCTCCTCCGCCGCATGCACGGCAACCGGCGCCGCGTACGCCTGCGCAACGGCCACCAGGACATCGGCATCCCCGCCGGAGGCCAGCGCATCGGCGGCACCCCGCGCGGCGGCCCGAAGGTTCACGACCTCCAGCCACAGCTGCGCCAGCCGGTGCTTGAGCGCCTGGAACCCGCCCACCGGCCGGTTGAACTGCTTGCGCTCCTTGAGGTACCGCACGGTCTCGGTCAACGTCCATTCGGCGACACCGAACTGCTCCGACGCCAGCAGCCCGGCCCCGGCGCGCAGGGCACGTCGTACCGCGGGTTCCGCGTCGCCGATCCGGCGGGCGCGCGCACCGTCGAACGCGACGATCGCGAGGGGCCGGGTGAGATCGAAGGAAACCTGCGGAGTGATCGTGGCCTCGGACGCCTCCACCGCGTACAGCCCGCCGTCGTCCCCCGGCACCAACAGCACGTCCGCGGCGACCGCGTCCGCGATCCCGGTCAACTCGCCGTGCAGTCGGCCGTCCTCGACGCGCACGGCCCGGAACGCGGCCCCCGGGGCGACATGCAGCCCCACGGCCAGCGCCCCGATGGTGCGCCCGGAGGCCAGCTTCCCGAGGAGCTCCTCGTCGCCGCAGGCCAGCAGTGCCTCGGTCGCCACCACGGCACTGGTCAGATACGGCACGGGCGCCACGGCCCGCCCCAACTCCTCAAGGACGACGGCGACTTCACGATGCGAGGCGCCCTGGCCGCCCAGTTCCTCCGGCACCAGCAGCCCGGCGAGGCCCATGCCGTCGGTGAGGGCCTTCCAGGCCGCGAGGTCGTGCGGGGCGTCCGACTCGGTGCGGGCGATGACACCGGGCGCGTCGCAGTGGTCGGCGAGCAGGTCCCGCACCGCGGCCCGCAGCGCCTCTTCCTCCTCCGAGTACAGCAGGTCGGGCTGTGTGCTCATCGGGCCAGGTCCTTCCATGCGACGTCCTTGTCGGTGCGCGGCTCCGAGGGCAGGCCCAGGACGCGTTCGGCGACGATGTTCAGCAGGACCTCGCTGGTCCCGCCCTCGATGCTGTTGCCCTTGGCGCGGAGGTAGCGGTAGCCCGCGTCCCGGCCGACGAAGTCGACGAGTTCGGGCCGGCGCATGGTCCAGTCGTCGTACAACAGGCCCTCTTCGCCCCGGAGTTCGACCTCCAGGCCGCTGATCTCCTGGTTGAGGCGGGCGAAGGCGAGCTTCATGCCGGCACCCTCGGGTCCCGGCTGTCCGGCGACGAGCTGCTGGCGCAGCCGCTCGGCGGTGAGCCGGGCGACCTCGGACTCGACCCACAGCTTCAGCAGCCGCTGGTGCAGGTCGTGGGTGCGCAGTTCGGGGCGTTCGCGCCAGGTCTTCACGACCGGGCCGATCATGCCGCCCTCGCGGGGCAGCCGCATCCCGCCGATGGCGACGCGCTCGTTGTTCAGGGTGGTCTGCGCGACCCGCCAGCCGTCGCCGATCCCGCCCAGCCGGCGGGAGTCGGGGATGCGGACGTCGGTGAGGAAGACCTCGTTGAACTCGGCCTCGCCGGTGACCTGCCGCAGCGGCCGGACGTCGACACCGGGGTCGGTCATGTCGCAGATGAAGTAGGTGATGCCCGCGTGCTTGGGCACGTTCGGGTCGGTGCGGGCGATGAGGATGGCCCAGCGGGCGTTGTGCGCGCCGGACGTCCACACCTTCTGCCCGTTGACGACCCAGTCGTCGCCCTCACGGACGGCCCGGGTGCCGAGCGCGGCGAGGTCGGAGCCGGCCCCCGGCTCGCTGAACAGCTGGCACCAGACCTCCTCGCCGATCCACAGCGGCCGGAGATAGCGCTGCTTCTGCTCCTCCGTGCCGTACTTGAGGATGGTCGGCGCGGCCATGCCGAGGCCGATGCCGTTGCGCCGCGAGTCGTTGTCGGGGGCGCCGACGGCCTCCAGCTCGGCGTCCACGACGGCCTGGAGGGAGCGCGGGGCGCCGAGGCCGCCGAGGCCCTCCGGGTAGTGCACCCAGGCCAGCCCCGCGTCGAAGCGGGCCTTCAGGAAGTCGAGCCTGCCGGTGCTGTCCACCGGGTGCGCGGCCAGCAACTCGGCTGTGCGGCGCTTGAGTTCGGCGGCGTCGGTCATGCTGCGGCTCCGTTCGGTACGACGGTGACCCGGCCGGTGGTGACACCGTCACCGACCCGCTGCACGGCCGCCGCGGCCCCGGACAGCGGCACCCGCTCGCTCACCAGCGGCTTGATGGCACCGCTCGCGGCGAGTTCGGTGAGCTGTTCGTGGCAGTGCAGGATCAGCTTGGGGTTCTTGGTGGCGTACAGACCCCAGTGCAGGCCCATGATCGAGTAGTTCTTCACCAGGGCGTGGTTGAGCGCCGGGCTCGGGATGGTGCCGCCGGCGAAGCCGACGACCACGATCCGGCCCTCGAAGGCGACGACCTTCGTCGACTGGGTGTAGGCCTCGCCGCCGACCGGGTCGAAGACCACGTCGGCGCCCCGTCCGCCGGTGGCCTCCTTCACAGCGGCGATGACGTCCTCGGACCGCCGGTCGATCACCGCGTCACAGCCCAGCTCACGGGCCACGACGGCCTTGTCGGCGCCGCCCACGACCCCGATGACCCTGGCCCCGGCCGCCTTGCCCAGCTGCACGGCCGCGCTGCCGACCCCGCCGGCGGCGGCGTGCACGAGCAGCGTCTCGCCGGCCTGGAGGGCCGCCCGGCGGTGCAGGGCGAACCAGCCCGTCTGGTAGCCGATGTGCAGTGCGGCGGCCTCGGAGTCGTCCAGCGCCTCCGGTGCGGGCAGCAGCGCGGCGGCGTCCGCGACCGCGTACTCGGCGAAACCGCCGTACGGCAGCGCGGGGTTGGCGATGACCCGGCGGCCGTCCTCGGTCTCACCGCAGATCTCGACGCCCGGCGTGAACGGCAGCGGCGGACGCACCTGGTAGTGGCCCCGGCACATCAGCACATCCGGGAAGTTGATGTTGGCGGCACGCACCTTGAGCAGGACCTGGCCGTCGCCGGGCGTGGGCCGCTCCACCTCCTGGAGCCGCATCACCTCGCTCGGCTCACCGTTCTCGTGCACTTGCCATGCCTGCATGCGGTGCCTCCAGGGACTGCTTCGTCGGGGTCCACCGCATACTAAGCGGTCGCTTGCCCCCTGGGGAACCGTGTCCGAGGTAACAGCGTCACGCCTTGCCCCTGGGCCGCGCCCGGACGTGCATCCGCTCCCCCTGCGGCCCGAAGAGACTGAGGAACTCCACCGGCCCCTCCCCCGTCGACCCGAACCAGTGCGGCACCCGGGTGTCGAACTCCGCCGCCTCCCCCGGCGCCAGGACGACATCATGCTCGCCCAGCACCAGCCGCAGCTTCCCCGCCAGCACGTACAACCACTCGTAGCCCTCGTGGGTACGGGGCTCGGGGTCGAGTTTCCGCTTCGGTTCGACCACCTTGAAGGCCTGGAGGCCGCCGGGCTGCCTTGTGAGGGGCCAGAAGGTGCGGCCGTAGCGCTCCATCGGCTTGGCCCGCACCCGGGGATCGCCGACCGGCGGGGCGCCGACCAGTTCGTCCAGGGGCACCTGGTGGGCCTGCGCGATCGGCAGCAGCAGTTCCAGGCTGGGCTTGCGCAGCCCGGACTCCAGCCGGGAGAGGGTGCTGACCGAGATACCGGTGGTCTCGGAGAGGGCGGCGAGGGTGACCTCCCGCTCCTTGCGGATCCGGCGCAGCCGTGGCCCCACACCCGCGAGAACGTCGTCCGTAGTCATGGGAGGCATTGCAGTTTCGGCAACGGCATTTGTCAATCCGGCAGCGTCCTCGCCGCGCGGGGCCGGGCCGTGGGGGTTACGGTCGCCGGAGCGCGCCCGGCTGCCGGCCGGGTCGTCCGGGACCGTGTCGAAGAGCCGGATCCAGGGAGCCGATGTGAACGCTCGAAGGCGGCAGGCGACGTCCTCGGTGCCCAAGTCCGAGACCGGGTCCCGGTCCGGGTCCGGGCCCGCGCGCAGACGGTTCCTCGGTCTGTGCGCGGGCATCGGGCTCGGCACGGTGGCCGCCTGCGACCAGCGGGCCCCGGCCCGCCGGAGCGCCGCACCCGACCCCCACCTGCCCGAGGCGGAGCGTGACCGGCCGGGGACCGACGACTGGCGCGCCGGGTCCCTCGGCACGCCCGACGCGATCGCCGGCTACGCCGACCGGGTGAGCGTGACACCGGGCGAGGAGTTCGGTCTGTCGGTCTCGACGACGGCCGCCGCCTTCCGTGTCTCGGCGCTGCGCGTCGGCTGGTACGGCGGGAAGCAGGCCCGCCGCGTCTGGTTCTCACCGCGCATCCCGGGCCGCGCCCAGCGATCCCCGGAGATCGTCTCCGGCACCCGGACCGTGCGCGCCGACTGGAACCGCACGGTCTCCGTGGACACGACCGGCTGGCCGGAGGGCGCCTATCTGCTGCGCCTGGAGGCCGAGAGCGGCCACCAGCGCTATGTGCCGCTGATCGTGCGCTCCACGCACGGCGCGGGCCGTACCGTCCTGATGCACGCCCCGGCGACCTGGCAGGCGTACAACCGATGGGGCGGGCTCAGCCTCTACGCCGGGTCCGACGGCAGCTACGCCGGCCGCTCGCTGGCCGTCACCTTCGACCGGCCCTACGACAAGAACGGCGCGGAGAAGTTCCTGGTGTACGAGCGGGCGGCGGTCGTGCTGGCCGAACGGCTGGGCATACCGCTCGCCTACACCACGGGCACCGACGTGCACACCGACCCCGGTGTCCTGGCCGGGGCCGCCGCCGTCGTCTGTCTGGGCCACGACGAGTACTGGACGCCCGAGCAGCGCCGGCATGTCACGGACGCCCGGGACGCGGGCACCAACATCGCCTTCCTCGGCGCCAACACCTGCTTCCGGCGTATCCGCGTGGAGGCGTCGGACGGCGGCCCCGGCCGTACGGTCGTCTGCTACAAGTCCTCGTACACCGCCGACCCCTGCTTCCCGTCCCGGCCCGCCCTCGTCACCACCGACTTCCGCGCGGCCCCGGGCCCCGACCCGGAGTCCTCGCTCACCGGAGTGCTCTACGAGGGGTACCCAGTGGACGCCCCCCATGTCGTCACGGCGGCTGACCACTGGCTGTACGAGGGCACCGGCGTCCGCGCCGGCGGGGGCTTCGACCATCTCGTGGGCGTCGAGTACGACCGTGTCGTCCCCGGCACCGCCGCTCCCGGCCCGCTGGAGATCACGGCCCACTCCCCCCTCGTGTGCAACGGGCGGCGCAGCCACAGCGATTCGGCGTACTACACCGTGCCCGGCGGCGCCGGGGTCTTCGCGACCGGCACCATGCGCTGGGTGGAGGCCCTCCGGGCGGGCACCGCGGACGGGGGCCGCCCGCACGGCATGGACACCGCCACCGGCGCCTTCGTGAACCGCACCACCGAGAACCTGCTGCGCGCCTTCGCCGAGGGCCCGGCCGCCCGCCACCGTCCGGCGCCGCGCCCCAACACCCGCCAGGTGTACGGAACCGCCTCGGCGTGACCCGGGCGGCGACGCCGTCCGGGTGTCGCGGGGCGGTATCCGTTGCACGATGGCTGCATGCTGCTGACCCGGCTCGCCGAAGTGTCCCGGGAGATCGCCGCCACCGCGGCCAGGTCCCGCAAGACCGCGCTGCTCGCCGGCCTCTTCCGGGAGACGGACCCGGACGACGTGCCGGTCGTCATCCCCTACCTGGCCGGCCGTCTCCCGCAGGGCCGTCTCGGCGTCGGCTGGAAGGTGCTGAGCCGGCCGGTCCCGCCGGCCGCAGAGCCGTCCCTCACGGTGCGCGGGGTCGACGCCCGGCTGACCGACCTTGGCAAGGTGTCCGGACCCGGTTCGCAGGCCGAACGCGCCAGGATCGTGGGCGAGTTGATGGGCGCCGCCACCGCGGAGGAGCAGCGATTCCTGCTGGGCCTGATCACCGGCGAGGTACGGCAGGGCGCCCTGGACGCGGTGGCCGCGGAGGGGCTCGCGCAGGCGACGGACGCGGACCCGGCGGACGTACGGCGGGCCGTGATGCTCGCCGGTTCCCTCCAGACGGTGGCCGCCGCGCTGCTGGCGGACGGACCGCCGGCCCTGGACCGGTTCCGGCTCACCGTCGGCCGCCCGGTGCTGCCGATGCTGGCGCACACCGCCTCCTCGGTGGCCGAGGCGGTCGGGAAACTGGGCGCCTGCGCGGTCGAGGAGAAGCTGGACGGCATCCGGGTCCAGGTCCACCGGGACGGCGACACCGTACGCGTCTTCACCCGGACTCTGGACGACATCACCGACCGTCTGCCCGAAGTGGTCGCCGCCGCACGCGAGTTGACCGGCTCTCGCTTCATCCTGGACGGCGAGGTGATCTCCTTCGACGCGGACGGCCGGCCCCGCTCCTTCCAGGAGACGGCGGGCCGGGTCGGCTCCCGGGTGGACGTGGCGAGGGCCGCGGCGGAGGTCCCGGTCTCCCCCGTCTTCTTCGACGCGCTCTCGGTCGGCGACCACGACCTCCTCGACCTCCCCTTCGCCGAACGGCACACGGAACTGGCCCGGCTGGTCCCCGAGCCGATGCGGGTGCGCCGGGCGCTGGTGTCCGGGCCGGAGGACACCACGACCGCCGAGGAGTTCCTCGCCGCCACGCTGGAACGCGGCCACGAGGGCGTGGTCGCCAAGGCCCTCGACGCCCCCTACAGCGCGGGCCGCCGGGGCGCCTCCTGGCTGAAGGTCAAACCGGTCCACACCCTCGACCTGGTCGTGCTCGCCGCCGAATGGGGCCACGGCCGCCGCACCGGCAGGCTCTCCAACCTCCACCTGGGCGCCCGCAACCCGGACGGCACCTTCGCCATGCTCGGCAAGACCTTCAAGGGCATGACCGACGCGATGCTGGAGTGGCAGACCGCCCGGCTGAAGGAACTGGCGGTCTCCGACAACGGCTGGGTGGTGGCCGTACGCCCCGAACTCGTCGTCGAGATCGCCTACGACGGCCTGCAGAAGTCCTCGCGCTACCCGGCCGGTGTCACCCTGCGCTTCGCCCGGGTCGTCCGCTACCGCGAGGACAAGCGGCCGGAGGAGGCCGATACCGTGGAGACCCTGCTGGCCGCCCATCCGGAGGTACGGCGTTGACGGAGCCGAAGCGAAGCGCCGGACTGCTGTTGTTCCGGCACACCGACCACGGCGTCGAGGTGTTGCTCGGCCATATGGGCGGTCCGTTCTTCGCCAAGAAGGACGCGGGCGCGTGGACCGTCCCGAAGGGCGAGTACGAGCCCGACGAGACCGCCTGGGACGCGGCCCGGCGCGAGTTCCGGGAGGAGCTGGGGCTGCCGCCGCCGGACGGTGCGGCGATCGGCCTCGGCGAGGTCCGGCAGACCAACGGCAAGATCGTGACGGCCTGGGCGATCGAGGCCGACCTCGACCCGGCCGCCGTCGACCCCGGCACCTTCGTGATGGAGTGGCCGCCGAGGTCGGGCCGGATCCAGGAGTTCCCCGAGCTGGACCGGGTGGCCTGGCTGACCCCCGACCGGGCCCGCGAGGTGATCGTCAAGGCGCAGGCCGCCTTCCTCGACCGCCTGGCGGAGCACTCGGGCTGAAGAGGCCCCCACGCGTTGCGGTCCCGGGAGCCGCGCGGGAAGGTCGTAGCAAGCCCGCTCCCAGGGAGGTCAGCCATGCCCATCGCGACGGTGAACCCGGCGAACGGCGAGACGCTCGAAACGTTCGAGGCCATGGACGAGGACGAGCTGGAACGCCGGCTCGAACTCGCCGAGGCGACGTTCCGCACGTACCGCACGAGCACGTTCGCCGAGCGTGCCCGGCTGCTGCACCGGGCCGCCGACCTGCTGGACGCGGACCAGGAGGACATCGCGCGCACGATGACCACCGAGATGGGCAAGCCGCTCAAGCAGGCCCGCGCGGAGGCCGCGAAGTGCGCGAAGGCGATGCGCTGGTACGCCGACCACGCCGAGGAGTTGCTGGCCGACGAGGAGCCGGCCGAGTTCGACGTGAAGGACTCGGGCGCCGCGCGGGTACGGGTGCGGTACCGCCCGCTCGGGCCGGTGCTCGCCGTGATGCCGTGGAACTTCCCCCTGTGGCAGGTGGTCCGGTTCGCCGCGCCCGCGCTGATGGCCGGCAACGTCGGCCTGCTCAAGCACGCCTCCAACGTCCCGGGGACCGCGCTGTATCTGGAGGACCTGTTCCACCGTGCGGGCTTCACCGAGGGCTGCTTCCAGACGCTGCTGATCGGAGCCGGCGCGGTCGACGACATCCTGCGCGACGAGCGGGTGCGGGCGGCGACGCTCACCGGGAGCGAGCCGGCGGGCCGGGCGGTCGCCGCCACCGCCGGGGAGATGATCAAGAAGACGGTGCTGGAACTGGGCGGCAGCGATCCCTACGTGGTGATGCCCTCCGCCGACATCGACCGCGCCGCGAGGATCGCGGTGACCGCGCGCGTGCAGAACAACGGGCAGTCGTGCATCGCCGCGAAGCGGTTCATCGTGCACACGGACGTCTACGACGCGTTCGCCGAGCGGTTCGTGGCGGCGATGGCGGCCCTGACGGTCGGCGACCCGATGGACGAGGGGACGGATGTCGGGCCCCTGTCGAGCGAGCAGGGGCGGAAGGACCTGGAGGAACTGGTCGAGGACGCGAAGCGGTCGGGTGCGCAGGTGCTGTGCGGCGGGCAGCGGCCGGACGGGCCCGGCTGGTACTACCCGCCGACCGTCCTCGCCGGGATCCACCGCGCCATGCGTATCCACCGCGAGGAGGCGTTCGGGCCGGTCGCCACGCTGTACCGGGCCGGGGACCTCGACGAGGCGGTGCTCATCGCCAATGACTCGCCCTTCGGGCTGAGTTCGAACGTGTGGACGCGCGACGAGGCCGAGGTGGACCGGTTCGTACGGGACCTCGACGCCGGCAGCGTGTTCGTCAACGGCATGACCGCCTCCCACCCGGCGTTTCCCTTCGGGGGTGTGAAGCGGTCCGGATACGGGCGTGAGCTGTCCGGGCACGGAATCCGGGAGTTCTGCAACATCACCACCGTTTGGCAGGGTGCGTGACAGTTGCGCGGCTACGATCCGGGTGTGAACCGCGAAGTGACTCTGCCTCTGATCGTCGACGACCGCGGTACCTTGCAGGTGGCCGCGGCCGACGTGAGTAAGTTGTTGCGGACCATGGGCGGGCGGTGGCTGCGGCTTGTGGAGGCCGGGGAGAGCGGGCTGGACGAGGACACGGTTGCCGCGCTGACCATCGAGCTGGCGAAGCTCGCTGATCGGATCGACGTGGCCTGTATCGCCCATAGCAGTGGGGAGTGACGGTCGTTCGGCGGGTGCGGGTGAGTGGGGGCTGGTCGCAGAGTTCCCCGCGCCCCTGGGTGAGTTAGCTGAGCGACGTCCAGAACATCTGCTCATATGCCTGGAGTAGGCGGCCGTAGGTGTACGCCAGCGCTGTGTTCAGTCGGCCGGTGTCCAGTCCCGCCTCTACCGCCGCCTCCGCCTGCTGATCCAAAGCCTCGGCGGGTTCCGCGAAGAAGTCGAAGAAGCCACAGGCCTCGTCCGTGAAGCCGTAATGCGTGCGGAGGCCCTCGGCGATGCGGGCGCAATACGTCCCCCACGTCGCGAAGTTGGCCGTGATGGCCAGGACCGCGTCCGTCGGGGATGCGTTGAGGGCCAGCCAGGAGATGTACGCCGGGTACGCCTGGCAGCCCGGCAGGGGCTCGTACGCTCGCATGCGCCGCTCGTCCACTCCGCACGCCACCATGAACGCGCCCAGCCGCTCCGCCGCCAGTTCCTCGCCCTCGGCGAGCGTGGTGAAGAACCCGGCGGCCGCCGGCTCCTCGGCGGCGCGCTGCGCCAGATGCAGGAACGCGCGGTGGTCGGCGGGAATCACGTGGTGTTGTTCCAGGGCCAGTACGGCGAGTGTCTCCAGCCTCGCCCGGCCACCGGCGACCCGGGGCACAAATGGATTCGCGTTCGGGTCCGGGGCCAGCTCTGACCTGGTCGTTTTCAGCAAATCCGCGGCCGTGCGGGACATCGCTTCCTCCTCGTCGAGACGCATCGGTGCTGCTCCGACCCTGACACGGGGTCACCGATTCGGAGTAGTCCGGCGAGAGATCATCGCCCTCACGGGTGATCGTGAGGGAACCACCTCCTGAGGTGAACCACCTCTCTGACCGGTCGGGCCAAAACCCGCCGGAAGGCTGAAAGCAGGCACGGTTCATGGCGACTTTGTGCAAGCCCTCAGTGTCGGTCCCGGAGTACGTGATCACGATGGAGGAGACGCTGGAACTGGCGCGCTCCCACCACGAGAACAACCCGCAGCTGCCGTTGGCGCTGAGACTGATCGAGAACACGGGCGTTCGTACCCGGCACATCGTGCAGCCGATCGAGGAAACCCTCAAGCACCCCGGCTTCGAGGAGCGCAACAAGCTCTACGAGGTCGAGGCCAAGGCCCGGGTCCCCGCAGTCATCCAGCGGGCACTCGACGACGCCGAACTGCTCACCAGCGACATCGACGTGATCATCTACGTCTCGTGCACGGGCTTCATGATGCCCTCGCTCACGGCGTGGCTGATCAACGAGATGGACTTCGACTCCACCACCCGCCAGATCCCCATCGCGCAGCTCGGCTGCGCGGCCGGCGGAGCGGCGATCAACCGGGCGCACGACTTCTGCTCGGCGTACCCGAACGCCAACGCGCTCATCGTGGCCTGTGAGTTCTGCTCGCTCTGCTACCAGCCGACCGACCTCGGCGTCGGCTCGCTCCTCTCCAACGGCCTGTTCGGTGACGGCATCGCCGCCGCCGTGGTCCGCGGCAAGGGCGGCTCGGGCGTCGAGCTCGAACGCAACGGCTCGTACCTGATCCCCAAGACCGAAGAGTGGATCATGTACGACGTCCGGGCCACCGGGTTCCACTTCCTGCTGGACAAGCGGGTCCCGGCGACCATGGAACCGCTCGCGCCGGCCCTCCAGGACCTGGCGGGACTGCACGGCTGGGACGCGTCCGACCTGGACTTCTACATAGTCCACGCGGGCGGCCCCCGAATCCTGGACGACCTGAGCAAGTTCCTCCAGGTCGATCCGCACGCGTTCCGGTTCAGCCGGGCCACGCTCACCGAGTACGGCAACATCGCCAGCGCCGTCGTCCTGGACGCACTGCGGCGGATGTTCGACGAGGGCGGTGCCGAGCACCAGGCGCGGGGCCTGCTCGCCGGGTTCGGTCCCGGCATCACCGCGGAGATGTCGCTGGGTCGCTGGCGGCGTTCGGACGAAGAGGCGGCATGACCGAGATGACGCTCGCGGAACCACTCGACTCCGCCGACGACGCGGTCTGTCCGGTCCGGCACTGGGAAGTGCCGGACCTGGCGGGGGCGGCCTTCGACCCGACCCTGGCCGAGCTGATGCGTGAGGGCCCGGTCACCCGGATCAAGCTGCCCAACGGCGAGAACTGGGCCTGGCTGGTCACCCGGTACGACGACGTACGGATGGTGGCCAACGACCCCAGGTTCAGCCGTGAGGCGGTGATGAACCAGTCGGTCACCCGGGTCGCCCCGCACTTCATCCCGGACCGCCACGGGGTCGGCTTCCTGGACCCGCCCGACCACACCCGGCTGCGCCGGTCGGTGGCCCCCGCGCTCACCAGCAAGGGCGTGGAGCGGGTCCGGGAGAAGGCGCGCCGGATGCTGGACGAGATCGTCGACGAGCTCGTCCAGGACGGCCCGCCCGCCGATCTCACGGCGACGGTCCTGAGCCCGTTCCCGATCGCGGTGATCTGCGAGGTGATGGGCGTTCCGGCCGCCGACCGGCACACCCTGCACCTCTGGACGCAGCTGATCCTGTCCTCCAGCCACGGCAAGGAGGTCAGCGAGAAGGCCAAGCGCGAGATGAGCGCCTACTTCGCCGATCTCATCGGGC
Source organism: Streptomyces sp. NPDC048277 (assembly GCF_040652235.1). Classification (NCBI taxonomy): domain Bacteria; kingdom Bacillati; phylum Actinomycetota; class Actinomycetes; order Kitasatosporales; family Streptomycetaceae; genus Streptomyces; species Streptomyces sp. NPDC048277. Next base: position 91,639 of record NZ_JBEZLQ010000011.1, on the reverse strand, counting down.
TGCGGGAGAGCAGCCCGGGCGAGGACGTGACCTCACTGCTCGGCGCCGCGGTGGGCCGCGGCGAGGTCACGCTGGAGGAGGCCGTCGGTCTCGCCGTCCTCCTCCAGATCGGCGGCGAGGCGGTGACCAACAACAGCGGGCAGCTGTTCTACCTGCTGCTGACCCGCCCCGACCTCCTTGACCGGCTGCGCACCGACCCGGAGATCCGCCCCAGGGCGATCGACGAACTCCTGCGCTACATCCCGCACCGCAGCGGGGTCGGGCTCTCCCGGATCGCTCTGGAGGACGTGGAGATCAACGGCGTACCGATCCGCGCGGGCGATCCGGTCTACGTCTCGTACCTGGCCGCCAACCGCGACCCGGCCGTCTTCCCGGACCCCGGGACGATCGACTTCGCCCGCAGTCCCAACCCCCATGTGTCCTTCGGCTTCGGCCCGCACTACTGCCCCGGCGGCCAGCTCGCCAGGCTGGAGGAGGAGCTTCTGCTCGACGCCCTCCTGGACCGCCTGCCGGGGTTGCGGCTCGCGGTGCCCCCGGACCATGTCCCCTTCAAGAAGGGGGCGTTGATCCGGGGTCCCGAGGCCCTTCCGGTGAAGTGGTGAGCAGCCCATGACGACGACGGACGGACTCCTTGTGCCACCGGGCCACGGGCGCGTGGTCCACACGCCTGCCCAGCGCGTCACGTTCAAGGTGACGGGCACGCACTCGCGGATCGCCTCCACCTTCGAGGTGGAGGTTCCCCCGGGATTCGACGTGGGCGCCCATGTGCACACCCGCAGCGAGGAGTTGTTCTACGTGCTCGAAGGCGAGCTGGACGTCCTCGCCTTCGAGCCCCGCATCCGCACTCCCGACAACTGGCAGAAGTGGGAGTCGAGTTCGGGCACGCGGGTGGTGCGAGCGACTCCGGGCACGGTCATCGTCGTGCCGCCGGGGTGCCCGCACGCCTTCGCCAACCCGACGGAGACACCGGCGAGGATGTTCTTCCAGGCGTCTCCGCCGCCCGATCACGAGCGTTACTTCGAGGAGTTGCTGGAGATCCTGGGCAACGGCGGTCCCCCGGACCACGAGGCGATCGAGGCACTCCGCAAGCGCTACGACATCGAGCAACTGACACCGCTGAAACTCCGGTGAGTCCAGGCGCCCCGCCAGGGGCGCGGGGAACTGTGCGACCAGCCACGACGCACCGTGAGCCCGCGACGCACCCGCACCCCTACGGCGCTACCGGATCGGCATCCCCGACAAGGTCCGGGCGATCACCAGCCGCTGGATCTCACTCGTCCCCTCGAAGATCGTGTAGATCGCGGCGTCGCGGTGCATCCGCTCCACGGGGTACTCACGGGTGTAGCCGTTCCCGCCCAGGATCTGGATCGCCTGGGCGGTCACCTTCTTCGCCGTCTCGCTCGCGTACAGCTTCGACATCGACCCCTCGGCCGCAGTGAACGGCTTCCCGTTGATCGCCATCCACGACGCCCGCCACACCAGCAGCCGAGCCGCGTCGATCTGCGTCCGCATGTCCGCGAGCTGGAAGGCGACGCCCTGGTTGTCGATGATCGGCCGCCCGAACTGCTCGCGGGTCTTGGCGTAGTCGAGGGCGACCTCGTAGGCGGCCCGAGCGGTGCCCACCGCCATGGCCCCCACCGCGGGGCGGCTCGCCTCGAACGTCGCCATCGCCGCGTTCTTGACGCGCTCGCCACCCGACCTGGCCCGCTCCCTGGCCCGGGCCAGGCGCTCGTCCAGCTTCTCCTTGCCGCCGAGCAGGCAGGAGCCCGGGACCCGGACGTTGTCCAGGATGACCTCGGCGGTGTGCGAGGCACGGATCCCGTGCTTCTTGAACTTCTGGCCCTGGGCGAGCCCGGGAGTCCCCGGCGGGATGATGAAGGACGCGTGGCCCTTGGAGCCGAGCTCCGGATCGACGACCGCGACGACGACGTGGACGTTGGCGATACCGCCGTTGGTCGCCCAGGTCTTCGTGCCGTTGATCACCCACTCGTCCTTGGCCTCGTCGTAGACGGCCTTGGTGCGCATGGAGGCCACGTCGGAGCCGGCGTCGGGCTCGGAGGAGCAGAACGCGGCGACCTTGACGTCGTTGGTGTCGCCGTACATCTGCGGGATCCAGGTGCCGATCTGCTCCTCGGTGCCGTTGGCGAGGACGCCGACGGCGGCGAGACCGGTGCCCACGATGGAGAGGGCGATGCCCGCGTCGCCCCAGAACAGTTCCTCCATGGCCATCGGTATGCCGAGGCCCGTTGCGTCGAAGTACTGCTGCGCGTAGAAGTCCAGGGAGTAGATACCGACCTTCGCGGCCTCCTGGATGACCGGCCAGGGAGTTTCCTCACGTTCGTCCCATTCGGCGGCCGCGGGGCGGATGACGTCGGCGGCGAAGCCGTGCAGCCAGTCCCGGACCTCCTTCTGTTCGTCGTTGAGCTCCATGGTGAACTCGGCCATGTCCCCTCCAGCGGCGGCGCATAATGTGTTACTAGCGGTAACCCGAGTCTGTTACCCGTCGGTAGGAAAAGTCAACTCCCGAGGTCACCTCGGCAGCCAGTTCGATGCCGGATCACTGCCAGGTGTTATTTTGCGCAGGCATGGCCGAAACAGCACGGGGTGGGGAGAACACATGGACGCCACACAGCGGACCGAACAGCAGCGGTCCGCCGACCGTCGGCGGCGCGAGCTGCTGGAGGCCGCCGACCGGGTGGTGCTGCGCGACGGCCCACAGGCTTCCATGAACGCGATCGCCGCGGAGGCCGGCATCACCAAACCGATCCTCTATCGCCACTTCGGCGACAAGGGCGGGCTGTACGCGGCGCTGGCCAAGCGGCACACGGACGCGTTGCTGAACTCGCTGCGGGCCGCGCTGGACGCTCCCGCGGAGCGCCGTGAGCGGGTCGAGGCGACCTTGGACACGTATCTCGCGGCGATCGAGGCGCGGCCTCAGGTGTACCGCTTCCTGATGCATCCGGCCGAGGGCAGCACGGGGACCGACCAGGGGTTCGACGTCGGCAAGCACTCGGCTCCGTTGCTGCGGCGGATGGGCGAGGAGCTGGCTCAGGTGATCGAGGACCGGCTGGATCTGGGGCCGAACAGTCAGCAGCTGGCGCGGGTGTGGGGGCACGGGATCGTCGGGATGATGCATGCGGCCGGGGACTGGTGGCTGGGGGAACGGCCCTGTTCTCGTGCCGAACTGGTCAAGAGTTTGGCTGATTTGCTGTGGGGGCGGCTCGCTGCGGCGGGGGACAAGGTGGGCGGGCCGGGGTTCTGAGGGGTTGAGTCGCGGCTCACCGCCGGTGGTGGCTGGTCGCGCCCACGCGGCGGAGCCGCATATCGATACAGCCCGCGCCCCTGGCGGGGCGCTTCACTCACCGGTGCCACGAAGACTTCGCCACCTGTCGCATCAGCCTGCGCTTGCGCCAACCCGTGACGTGGTCCGCGTACACGCGGCCCTCCAAGTGGTCGGTCTCGTGCTGCAGGCATCTCGCGAAGAAGCCCGTGCCGTGGATCGTGATCGGCTCCCCCGTCGCCGTGAAGCCCTCGACCACCGCGTGGTCGTAGCGTTCCGTCCCCGCCTCCAGGCCCGGCAGGGACAGGCAGCCCTCGGGGCCGCGGATCGTCACGCCGTCCGCCTCCACCAGGCGTGGGTTCACCACATGGCCCAGGTGGCGGACGTCCTCGTCGTCGGGGCAGTCGTAGACGAACACCCGCAGCGACTGCCCCACCTGGTTCGCCGCCAGGCCCACGCCCTCCGCCGCGTACATCGTGGCGAACAAGTCCTCCACGAGCCGGGAGAGTTCGGTGCCGAAGTCGGTGACCTCCGCGCAGGGGGCGTGCAGGACGGGGTCGCCGAGCAGGGTGAGGGGCCGGACCCGCCCGTGGGCGCCCGGAATGGAACCGTGTCGCATGGCCGCAAGGGTACGGTTCGGATCGGCCCCTGCCCGCCGCGCAGGCGAGGGCCGGAATTCGGGTGTGCGAATGGATCTCGATAGGCTTACCTCACACCACGTTGCCGGATGGCTCAGGCGCGGCGCGTACGCAAGGAGGATCGAGAACTGATGGCAGGCAACTCGGACCCGCTCACGCCGCGGGCCAAGCTCGCCGTGACCGCGGGCAAGGCGGTCGCGGCGGCGTCCCGTGCGGCGGGACGCGGCAGCGGATCCGTGATCGGTGGCAAGGTCGCGCTCAAACTCGACCCCGATCTCCTCGCCCGGCTCGCCACCCACCTGGACGTCACGCTCGTCTCGGCGACCAACGGCAAGACGACCACCACCAGGCTCATCGCCGAGGCGCTGAAGGCCGCGGGGCCGGTCGTGTCGAACGCGCTCGGGGCCAACATGCCCGCCGGTATCACCTCGGCGCTGGCCGGCGGCTCGGACGCCAAGTTCGGCGTGATCGAGGTCGACGAGAAGTACCTGGCCGGGGTGGCCCGGGACACCGCACCGAAGTGCATCGCGCTGCTGAACCTCTCCCGCGACCAGCTCGACCGCGCCGCCGAGACCCGGATGCTCGCCGAGAACTGGCGGGAGGGCCTCGCCGGGTCGAAGGCCGTCATCGTGGCGAACTGCGACGACCCGCTGGTGGTGTGGGCCGCGTCCTCCTCCCCCAACGTGGTCTGGGTCGCCGCCGGGCAGATGTGGAAGGACGACGCCTGGTCCTGCCCGTCCTGCGGTGGCGTGATGCAGCGGCCCGGCGACGACTGGTTCTGCGGTGAGTGCGGGTTCCGGCGGCCGACGCCCAGCTGGGTGCTGTCCGGGGACCATGTGCTCGACCCGCACGGGTCCGCCTGGCCGATCCACCTGCAGCTGCCGGGGCGCGCCAACAAGGCCAACGCGGCCTCCTCGGCCGCCGTCGCCGCCGTCTTCGGGGTGCCGCCGCAGGTCGCCCTGGAGCGGATGTACCAGGTGCAGGCGGTCGCGGGCCGCTACGACGTCGTCCAGTTCCAGAACCGTGACCTGCGTCTGCTCCTCGCGAAGAACCCGGCCGGCTGGCTGGAGACCTTCTCGCTGATCGACCCGCCGCCGGCCCCGGTGATCCTCTCGGTGAACGCGCGCGGCGCGGACGGCACCGACACCTCCTGGCTGTGGGACGTGGACTACACGCGCCTCACCGGCCACCCGATCTTCGTGCTCGGCGACCGCAAGCTGGACCTCGCGGTGCGTCTGGAGGTCGCGAACCAGCACTTCCAGGTCTGCGACAGCCTCGACCAGGCCGTGCAGATGTGCCCGCCGGGCCGTGTCGAGGTCATCGCGAACTACACCGCGTTCCAGGATCTGCGCCGCCGCGTCGGCAACTGACCACGAAGGACGATCACTTCCCATGAGCGACAACCAACTGCGGCTGGTGTGGATCTACCCGGACCTGCTCAGCACCTACGGCGACCAGGGCAACGCCCTCGTCGTCGAGCGCCGGGCCCGGCAGCGCGGCCTCGACGTGGCCCGGCTCGACGTGCGCAGCGACCAGCCGATCCCGACCTCCGGCGACATCTACCTGATCGGCGGCGGCGAGGACCGGCCGCAGCGGCTCGCCGCCGAGCGGCTGCGCCGCGACGGGCATCTGTACCGGGCCGTGGAGAACGGAGCGATCGTGTTCTCCGTGTGTGCCGGCTACCAGATCCTCGGCCACGAGTTCATCAACGACCTCGGGCAGCGCGAGCCCGGCCTCGGCCTGCTCGACGTGACGACCGTGCGCGGCACCGGGGAGCGGTGCGTCGGTGACGTCCTCGCCGACATCGACCCGCGCCTCGGGCTGCCCCAGCTCACCGGGTTCGAGAACCACCAGGGCGTCACCCAGCTCGGCCCCACCGCCCGCCCCCTGGCCCGGGTCCAGCTCGGCAAGGGCAACGGCACCGGGGACGGCACGGAGGGCGCGTACAACGAGACCGTCTTCGGCACGTACATGCACGGGCCCGTCCTCGCCCGCAACCCGCTCATCGCCGACCTGCTGCTGAAGCTGGCGCTCGACGTCAACGCGCTGCCGCCGATCGACGACCGCTGGTACGAGGCCCTGCGCAACGAGCGGATCGCGTCCGCGCAGCAGCCTGCCTGACCGGCTCGCCGGGGGTCGGTTCCGGGCCCGCCTGACGACGCGTCCGCTCACATGTGCGGGCGCGTCCAGCAGGCGGACGCCCGCTACGGCGGCACCCCCTCGCGCCGGTAGGCTGACCGCGATGTCAGCCGGACAGCGTGGTCCGGTCCTCGGCCCACGTGAAGAAGGTTGTTTCGGGCTATGCGCATTGGTGTCCTCACGTCCGGCGGCGACTGCCCCGGCCTGAACGCCGTCATCCGGTCCGTCGTGCACCGTGCGGTCGTCGACCACGGCGACGAGGTCATCGGCTTCCGGGACGGCTGGAAGGGCCTCCTGGAATGCGACTACCTCAAGCTCGACCTCGACGCCGTGGCCGGCATCCTGGCCCGCGGCGGCACGATCCTCGGCTCCTCCCGCGTCCAGCCCTCGCATCTGCGCGACGGTGTGGAGCGGGCCAAGGGCCATGTCGCGGAGCTCGGCCTCGACGCGATCATCCCGATCGGCGGTGAGGGCACGCTCAAGGCGGCCCGGCTGATGTCCGACGCCGGTCTGCCGATCGTGGGCGTCCCGAAGACCATCGACAACGACATCGCTGTCACCGACGTCACCTTCGGCTTCGACACGGCCGTGGGGGTGGCCACCGAGGCCCTCGACCGGCTGAAGACCACCGCCGAGTCCCACCAGCGGGTGCTCGTCGTCGAGGTCATGGGACGGCACACCGGCTGGATCGCCCTGCACTCCGGCATGGCCGCCGGCGCGCACGCCATCGTCGTACCCGAACGGCCCTTCGACATCGAGGAGTTGGCCCGCCGGGTCGGCGAGCGGTTCGAGGCGGGCAAGCGGTTCGCGATCGTCGTCGCGGCGGAGGGGGCGAAGCCCAAGGCCGGCACGATGGAGTTCGACGAGGGCGGCAAGGACATCTACGGCCACGAGCGGTTCGCCGGCATCGCCCGGCAGCTCTCCATCGAGCTGGAGCAGCGGCTCGGCAAGGAGGCCCGGCCGGTCATCCTCGGGCATGTGCAGCGGGGCGGGACGCCTACGGCGTACGACCGGGTGCTGGCGACGCGGTTCGGGTGGCATGCGGTGGAGGCCGTGCACAGGGGGAGGTTCGGCCACATGACCGCGCTGCGGGGGACGGACATCGTGATGGTGCCGTTGGCGGAGGCGGTGGAGACGTTGAAGACGGTTCCCTCGGAGCGGTACGACGAGGCGGAGACCGTGCTTTAGGGGCCTCGCCGTAGGAGGTTCCGATTCGTCGCCGGGTGCGGGTGGGTTGTGGCTGGTCGCGCCCACGCGGCGGAGCCGCATATTGACACAGCCCCGCGCCCCTGACGGGGCGCTTCACTGCCCCCGGTCGTAAATGCGCGCCAGGGCGGTTCTACTCTTGTGGGCGGTAAGAAACGCACAACCCCCCACGAATCAGGAGCCGCCGGATGGATCACAGCGGGCACGGCATGACCATGGATCTGCCGCCGTTCACGCTGGGGCGCGGACTGGAGTGGTCGGCCGATCCCTTCTTTCTTGTCGCCTGTGTCGCCGGGCTCGCTCTGTACGGGTGGGGTGTGGTGCGGCTGCGACGGCGCGGGGACTCGTGGTCCGTGGGGCGGACCGTGTCGTTCGTCGTCGGCGTGCTGACCATCACGGTCGTGATGTGCACCAAGCTGAACGACTACGGAATGGTCATGTTCAGCGTGCACATGGTGCAGCACATGATCATCAGCATGCTGTCGCCGATCCTGATTCTGCTGGGTGCCCCGATGACCCTGGCGCTGCGCGCGCTGCCCGTCGCCGGGAAGGGGCGGAAGGGGCCGCGTGAGCTGCTGCTGGCCCTGCTGCACAGCCGGTACATGCGGATCGTCACCCATCCCGCGTTCACGATCCCGCTGTTCATCGCGAGCCTGTACGCGCTCTACTTCACCCCGCTGTTCGACTTCCTGATGGGGTCGAAGGCCGGGCACCTCGCGATGATGGTGCACTTCTTCGCCGTCGGCGTGGTGTTCTTCTGGCCGATCATCGGTGTCGACCCGGGGCCGCACCGGCCGGGGTACCTCATGCGCATGCTGGAGCTGTTCGCGGGCATGCCGTTCCACGCCTTCTTCGGTATCGCGTTGATGATGGCGTCGGAGCCGATGGTGGAGACGTTCAAGAACCCGCCCGCCTCGCTCGGCATCGACGCGCTCTCCGACCAGAACGCGGCCGGCGGTATCGCCTGGGCGTTCAGCGAGGTCCCGTCCGTGCTGGTGCTGATCGCCCTGCTGTTCCAGTGGTACGGCTCCGAGCAGCGCCAGGCCCGGCGCACGGACCGGGCCGCCGACCGGGACGGTGACAAGGAACTCGAGGCGTACAACGCCTATTTGGCCTCACTGAACGCACGCAGGGGCTGAAAGGCTTTTCGTTCAGTAGCATAAAGCGCGTTGGGGGAACCGCCAGGGGGAGCGGTGATGACACTTCGCGCTTTTCTGCACAGGGCATGCGTAATCGTGGTCCTTGTTCCGGTGCTGGTGGTCAGCGGGTGCGGGCGGAGTTCGCCGCTGTCCGTCGTCAAGGCCGTCGCCTCCGGGGTGCCGACGCTGCACCCCTTCTTTCCCGAGGACCAGGGGATCGGCCAGGACGAGCAGGTCCGTTCGCTGCCGGTGCGCGGAAGTCTGCAGCAGGGGGACTCGCCCGGTCTCTACGGCGGCACCCGGCAGCCGACGGTCTGTGACGTCGAGAAACTCAGGAATTTCCTCACCGATCCCGCGAATCACCGCAAGGCACAGGCGTGGGCCGGGGTATTCGAAATCCGCACCGCACAGATTCCCGATTTCCTCGACCGGCTCACTCCCGTGCTCCTGCGCCACGACACCCTCGTGGAGAACCACGACTACAGAAGCGGCTCGGCCGTGCCTTTCGACTCTCTCCTCCAGGCGGGAATCGCCGTTCTCGTCGATCAGCGGGGACAGCCGGCGGTGAAGTGCTCGTGCGGAAATCCGCTGCGGCCCTTCGAGGGAGACACCGGCCGGATCAGGGTCGAGTTCGGCCACGGCAACAGGAAGTGGCGCGACTACGACCGCGCCGAGGTGACGGCCGTACGACCCTCGTCCCGCCCGCTGAAGCGGCTCGCCCTCGTCGATGTGGACGACCCCGGGCGGGGTGTCGAGCGGCCGGTCGGGACGACGGGCGGGCAGGACACGGTCTTCCGCACCAGCGAGCGGCATGCGGTGCCCGAGGTCACGGGCATGTCCTTCGCGCAGGCGAGCCGACGGCTGTCGGACGCCGGGCTGGCGGTCGCGTACGACGGTACGGAGCCGCCGCCCGACGACGCCCGGGTACTGGCGTCGGATCCGGTGGCGGGCACGGAGCTGCGGTTCGGGGAGTACGTGAGGGTGCGGGTCGCCGGGGGCGGCAGCAGCGACGGCGGAGGGGTGACCGGCCCGTCGACGTCGTCGTCCGGGCCGGGGTCCGGGACTGGGTCCGGCGCTGGGTCGGGGGCCGGGTCGGGAGCGTCCTCGGTGCCGCCGCCCGCGTCGTCGGCCACCGGGGTGCCCTCGACCGTCGTACCGCCGTCGTCCTCGGAGCCGTCCTCCCCCTCCTCCGACCCGCCCTCGTCCTCGTCCTCCGGTACGGCGGCCGGCGCGCCCCCGCCGTCCTCCTCGGCCCCGCCCACCGTCACGCGCTCGACGAGCAGCGCCCCGCCGTCCACGACCGGCTCTCCCCCGGTCGCCGGCAGCGCGCCCGTCGGCAGTGGTGTCCCGGTCACGAGCGCGCCGGCGGGCGGCGTCCCCGCGTCGACGGAGGGCGACCCCAGCGCGAGCACCACGTAACGCCGAACCCGGGAGTGACCGGATGCCTCATGGATCACCGACGTCGGGAGCGGGCCGGGTCATCGCCGGCCGGTATGTGCTGCTGAACCGGCTGGGCAGCGGCGGCATGGGCCATGTCTGGCTCGCTCACGACCGGAGACTGGAGTGCGAGGTCGCCCTCAAGGAGCTCGTCCTGCGCGACACGGACGAGGAGCGGGAGCGGAGCGCCCGGGTGGCCAGGGCCCGGGCGGAGGCACGGCACGCGGCCGGGCTGCGGGGACATCCGCATGTGGTGACCGTGCACGACGTGCTGGAGCACGAGGGGCTGCCCTGGATCGTGATGGAGTACGTGCCGGGCGCGGTCGATCTGCGGGACCTGATCGAGCAGCGCGGGCCGCTGCCGCCCGCCGAGTGCGCCCGGGTCGGTCTCGCCGTCCTCGACGCGCTCACCGCCGGGCACGAGCGGGGCGTGCTGCACCGGGACGTGAAACCGGCGAACATCCTGCTCGCGCCCGACCGGACGGGGGCGCCGTACGCGCGGGTGCTGCTGACGGACTACGGCATCTCGGTGCAGCCGGACGGCGGGGAGACCCGGTACACGCTGGCGTCGGCGCTGGTGGGGACGGCCGGGTATCTGGCGCCGGAGCGGGCCACGGGCGGGCCGCCGACGCCGGCCGCCGATCTGTTCTCACTGGGGTGCACGCTGTACCACGCGGTGGAGGGGCGGGGGCCGTTCGAGCGGGGCTCGCCGCTCTCGGAGATCACCGCCGTGGTGACGGAGGAACCGGATCCGCCGGTGCGGGCCGGTGCCCTCGCGCCGGTGCTGCTGTCGATGCTCGCCAAGGATCCGGTACTGCGGACAACGGCGGTGGCGGCCGAGGCCGCGCTGGCGCTGGTCGTGACGTCACAGGCGGAGGCGGAGGCGGCGTACGCCCGGGCCCGCACCGAGCCGGGCTCCCTACCGCCCTGGGACGCGGCGCCCGCCCCGGACCGGCCCCCCGGCCACCGTCGCCGCCCGCTCCCCCGCGCGCTGCGTGCCGCTGTCGCCGTCGCCCTGGGCCTGGTGCTGGCCCTCACCGGGGTCTGGTGGGCGACCGCCCGTCAGAGCGACGGCTCGGCGGACCGGCCGTACGGCAGCGCGGTCGGCCTCTCGCGCCCGCTCAAGGACGGTGACTGCGTCCTCGCCGACTGGCCCGGCGGAACGCGTTTCGCGGGCACCCCCAGGCTCACGCTCGACCCGACCTGCGCGGACCGGGCGCCGGACGGCCAGGTGATGGCCTTCGTGCCGGTGGCCTCCGCCTCCGAGGCGCGCGGGCAGGGGGCGGCCGGGTGCGAGGAACGGACGAAGGAGCTGCGCGGGAAGCTCGCGGACGTGCGGTCGGTGGCCGTCGTACCGACCGAGGCCGGGTTCGGGGCGACCGGAGGGCGGGTCGCCTGTCTGGTGCTGGGGGCGCACGGGCCGGTGTACGGGCCGCTGGACGGGCACCGCAGGCAGGGCACGGCGTTCGCGGACACCGCCACCATGCAGCAGGGGGACTGCCTGCGGATACCGTCGCCGCGGGACGTGCTGCTGGTGCCGTGCTCGGGGCCGCACGACCAGGAGGTGCTCGGGTTCACCCGGCTCGGCGCCGACGTGACGCTGGCGAAGGCCCGGACGGCGTCGGACGCGGCCTGTGCGCGGGACGTGCCGCCGCGGCGGTACGGATTCGGTCCTTCCGTGTACCAGGCGGCCTCCTGGACCAGCGAGGGGATGTGGAAGACCGGCGCTCATTTCGTCGTGTGCGCCGTCCGGAGGCAGAACGGGGGCACCATGGAGGGGCACGGACCATGAGGTACGGGCCACGAGGAGGGTGTCGCGATGCCCGGTTCTGCGAACGGTTCGAACGGTTCGAGTGGTTCCACGAAGGCGATGGGGATTCTCACCGTCGGCGGTCTGGTGGTGGTGACCGCCTACACGGTGGCGCTCGGCAGCAACGGCTGGCTGTGGTTCGGGTGGGTGGTGCTGGGGCTGCTGACCCTGGCCATGGTGGTGACCCAGCAGAGCGGCTGACCGCTCAGTCCGTCGTGAGGCGGGCCGCCTGGTGCACGCCGGGCTGGTACTTGGGGAGCCGGGCGGTGATCTTCATGCCCGCGCCGGGGGCGGTCTCGATGACGAGGCCGTGGTCGTCGCCGTAGACCTGACGGAGCCGGTCGTCGACGTTGGACAGGCCGATGCCGCCGGACGGACTGGTCTCGCCGGCCAGGATGCGGCGGAGGAGCACGGGGTCCATGCCGGCGCCGTCGTCCTCGATGACGACCAGGGCCTCCGCGCCCGCGTCCTGGGCGGTGATCTGGATGTGGCAGGTGCCGGTCTTGCCCTCCAGGCCGTGTTTGACGGCGTTCTCGACGAGGGGCTGGAGGCAGAGAAAGGGGAGCGTGACCGGGAGTACCTCGGGGGCGATCTGCAGGGTGACGGTCAGGCGGTCGCCGAAGCGGGCCCGGACCAGCGCCAAGTAGTGGTCGATGGCGTGGAGTTCGTCGGCGAGGGTGGTGAAGTCGCCGTGCCTGCGGAACGAGTAGCGGGTGAAGTCGGCGAACTCCAGGAGCAGTTCGCGGGCGCGTTCCGGGTCGGTGCGCACGAACGAGGCGATCACCGCGAGCGAGTTGAAGATGAAGTGCGGGGAGATCTGGGCGCGCAGGGCGCGGATCTCGGCCTCGATGAGGCGGGTCCGGGAGCGGTCCAGGTCGGCCAGCTCCAGTTGCACGCTGACCCAGCGGGCGACCTCGCCGGCCGCCCGGACCAGCACGGCGGACTCGCGCGGGGCACAGGCGACCAGCGTGCCGTGGACGCGGTCGTCGACGGTGAGCGGGGTGATCACGGCCCAGTGGATGGGGCAGTCGGGCACCTCGCAGTGCAGCCGGAAGGCCTCGCCGCGGCCGGACTCCAGTGGTCCGGCGAGGCGTTCCAGGATCTCGGTGCGGTGGTGGTCGCCGACGCCGTCCCAGACCAGCAGGTTCTCGTGGTCGGTGAGGCAGAGCGCGTCGGTGCCCAGCAGGGTGCGCAGCCGGCGGGCCGAGCGGCGGGCGGTCTCCTCGGTGAGGCCCGCGCGCAGCGGGGGCGCCGCGAGGGAGGCGGTGTGCAGGGTCTCGAAGGTGGCGTGCTCGACGGGCGTGCCGAGGCCGCCGCCCAGGGTCTCGGGGCGCGCGGTGCGGCGGCCGAGCCAGAAGCCGGCGGCCAGCAGCGGGAGTATGGCCACCAGGAGGCCGGCCAGGAAGCCGGTCACAACCTCGCCTCACGGGATCCGGTGACCTCCGCGCGCAGTTCTTCCGGGAGATGGAAGCGGGCCAGGATCGCGGCCGTGCCGGGCGGCACCCGGCCCGGGGTCGCCAGGGACACCAGGATCATGGTGAGGAAGCCCAGCGGCACCGACCAGAGCGCGGGCCAGGCGAGCAGCGCGTGCGCGGACCCGGTGCCGGGGAAGTCCGCCATGGTCGCGGCCACCGCGCAGAACGCCGAGCCGCCCCCGACCAGCATCCCGGCGGCCGCGCCGGGCGGGGTCAGCCGCCGCCACCAGATGCCGAGGACCAGCAACGGACAGAAGGAGGAGGCGGACACGGCGAAGGCGAGCCCCACGGCGTCGGCCACCGGCAATCCGCCCACCAGCACGCTGGCCGCGAGCGGTACGGCCATCGCCAGCACGGTCCCGAGTCTGAAGTGCCGTACGCCGCGCGACGGGAGGACGTCCTGGGTGAGGACTCCGGCGACCGCCATGGTGAGTCCGGAGGCGGTGGACAGGAACGCGGCGAAGGCACCGCCCGCCACCAGCGCGCCGAGCAGGTCGCCGCCGACCCCGCCGATGACCCGGTCGGGCAGCAGCAGGACGGCGGCGTCGGCGTCTCCGGTGAGGGTGAGTTCGGGGGCGTAGAGGCGGCCGAGGGCGCCGTAGACGGGCGGCAGGAGGTAGAAGAGGCCGATCAGGGCGAGGACGGCGACCGTGGTACGGCGGGCGGCGACGCCGTGCGGGCTGGTGTAGAAGCGGACGACGACGTGCGGCAGGCCCATGGTGCCGAGGAAGGTGGCGAGGATCAGTCCGTACGTGGCGTACAGCGGGCGTTCCTCGCGGCTCTCGGCGAGCGAGGTGGACATGCCGCCGTTGGTGCCCCGGTCGGTGGCGGGGACGCGGGTGCCCTTGGCGAAGGTCAGCCGGGTACCGGCGGCGATGCGGTGGGTGCCCTCGGGGAGGGTGACCCGGGTGCCCCGGTGCGGGTGCCCGTCGACGGTGCCGGTGACCGTGACCGTGAGGGGGCGGTCGAGTCTGAGGGCGAGGGTGTCCTGGACGTCGACGGTGCGCCGCTCGCGGAAGGCGGCGGGCTCGTCGAAGGCGTGGGTGGGGGCGCCGGCGCTCTGCCAGGCGAGGACCAGGAAGAGGGCGGGGACGAGCAGGGCGGTGAGTTTCAGCCAGTACTGGAAGGCCTGGACGAAGGTGATGCTGCGCATGCCGCCGGCGGCGACGGTGGCCACGACGACCACGGCGACGATGAGGCCGCCGAGCGCGTCGGGGGCGCCGGTGAGGACCGCCAACGTCAGTCCGGCGCCCTGGAGTTGGGGCAGCAGATAGAGCCAGCCGACGCCGACGACGAACGCCCCGGCGAGCCGCCGTACCGTCTGCGAGGCGAGCCGGGCCTCGGCGAAGTCGGGGAGGGTGTAGGCGCCGGAGCGGCGCAGCGGGGCGGCGACGAAGAGGAGCAGGACCAGGTAGCCCGCCGTATAGCCCACCGGGTACCAGAGCATGTCCGGGCCCTGGACGAGGACCAGGCCGGCGATGCCCAGGAAGGAGGCGGCGGAGAGGTATTCGCCGCTGATCGCGGCCGCGTTGAGGCGCGGGCCCACGGTGCGCGAGGCGACGTAGAAGTCGGAGGTGGTCCGGGAGATGCGCAGGCCGAAGGCGCCGACGAGGACGGTCGCGACGACCACGAGGGCGACGGCCGGGACGGCGTAGCCGGAGTTCATCCGGCCTCGCCGCGGCGGGAGTTCAGGACCGGTGCGGGCATACGACGGCTCATCGGTCCTCGACGAGGCGGACGAAGTCCTCCTCGTTGCGTTCGGCGCGGCGCACGTACCAGCGGGCCAGCAGGATCAGCGGGGCGTAGAGGCAGAAGCCGAGCACCAGCCACTCCAGGCGGCGGGCCTCGGGCGCTGCCGCGAAGACCAGCGGGAGCGGGCCGACGAGGAGGACGAGGACCGCGAACACCACCAGGGCGGTGCGGAGTTGGGTGCGCATGAGGGAGCGGACATAGGTGTGGCCGAGGGTGGTCTGCTCGTCGATCTCGGTGCGCGGCCGGTAGTAGCCGGAGGTGCGGCGGCTGCGGCGCGGTGGCCCGGTGACGGTGACCCGGCGCTCGGTGGGGTCCGAGGGCATCGTCAGGCCCTCCTCATCAGCAGGTCCCGCAGCTCGCGTGCGTGACGCCGGCTGACCTGGAGTTCCTCGCCGCCGACCAGGACGCTCACCGTGCCCGCGTCCAGGCGGAGTTCGCCGACGTGGCGCAGGGCGACGAGATGGCGGCGGTGGATGCGGACGAAACCGCGCGAGCGCCAGCGGTCCTCCAGGGTGGACAGCGGGATGCGGACGAGGTGGCTGCCGCGGTCGGTGTGGAGGCGGGCGTAGTCGCCCTGGGCCTCGACGTGCGTGATGTCGTCCACGGCCACGAACCGTGTGACACCGCCGAGTTCGACCGGTATGTGATCGGGGTCGGGTTCGTGCACGGGTATCCGGGGTGCGGCGCCGCGCAGTTCGGCGGCCCGGCGGACCGCCTCGGCCAGGCGCTCCTTGCGGACCGGCTTGAGGACGTAGTCGACGGCCTTGAGGTCGAAGGCCCTCACCGCGAAGTCCTCGTGCGCGGTGACGAAGACGACCAGCGGGGGGCGGGCGAAGCCGGTGAGGAGGCGGGCCATCTCCAGGCCGTCCAGGCCGGGCATCTGGACGTCGAGGAAGACGACGTCGATGGCCTCGGGGCCGTGCGGTCCGGACTCCAGGGCGCGGGTGATGCGGCGCAGCGCCTCGGTGGCGTCCCCGGCGCCCTCCACGCTGCCGATACGCGGATCGGCGTTGAGTAAATAGAGAAGCTCCTCCAGCGAGGGGCGTTCGTCGTCGACGGCGAGGGCGCGCAGCATGAACGGAGTGTAGGCGGCACAGCGGGGCGCTGGACATGTACCGGACGTGGACGTTCGCGCCGGATGAAGTGGTGTTCCCGGCCTGTCCGCGGCCGTGGATACAGTGCGGACATGAACAGCGGCACCGTCCCGTTCGACGAGCTCGACCGGAAGATCACCACCGCGCTGATGGCGAACGCGCGGACCAGTTTCGCCGAGATCGGCGCGGCCGTCGGGCTCTCCGCGACCGCTGTGAAGCGGCGGGTCGACCGGCTGCGCGAGACCGGTGTGATCACCGGGTTCACGGCCACCGTCAAGCCGTCGGCGCTCGGCTGGCGCACGGAGGCGTACGTCGAGGTGTACTGCGAGGGCGCGGCCCCGCCCCGGCGGCTCGCGGAGGTGGTCCGCAACCATCCGGAGATCACCGCGGCCATGACGGTGACGGGCGGCGCGGACGCGCTGCTGCATGTGCGCGCCCGGGACGTGGACCACTTCGAGGAGGTGCTGGAGCGGATCCGCGTCGAGCCCTTCATCCGGAAGACGATCAGCGTGATGGTGCTGTCCCATCTGCTGCCGGAGAGCCCGGAGGCGGGCGCGACCCACCCGGCGCCGCAGTAGATCCGGCTAAACGCATCGATGCTGCGTTTGTACGACTGGAGACGCAGCATTCCTGCACAGACACGCAACAACTATTTCTTGTCGTGTGGATCTGTCGCTTTCTACCTTGGTGTCAACCCTCAGTGACACCGCAGGAAAGCGGAGGAACACCTCTGTGCCCGAAAGCCGTGTGCCGCGCGTCCGGCGCTTCCTCGTCTGTGAACCCAGACACTTCGCCGTGCAGTACGCGATCAATCCCTGGATGAACCCCGACACCAGGGTCGACGTCGACCTGGCCCAGGAGCAGTGGACCGCGCTGATCAGCGCCTATCGTGCTCATGGCCACAGCGTCGATCATCTGGAGCCGGTCGCCGGCCTGCCCGACATGGTCTTCGCCGCGAACTCGGCGGTCGTCGTCGGCGGCCGTGTCTTCGGCTCCCTGTTCCACGCGCCCGAGCGGCGCCCCGAGTCCACCCACTACGACCTCTGGTTCAAGACGGCGGGCTACGACGTGCACCGCCCCGGCTCGGTGGTCGAGGGCGAGGGCGACCTGGTCTGGACGGGCCGCTGTCTGCTCGCCGGCACCGGCTTCCGGACCACCCGTGACGCGCACCGGGAGGCCCAGGAGTTCTTCGGCCACCCGGTGATCAGCCTGACCCTGGTGGACCCGTACTTCTACCACCTGGACACGGCGCTGTTCGTCCTCGACGAGGAGAACATCGTCTACTACCCGGAGGCCTTCTCCCCCGGCAGCCGCGAGGTGCTGGCCCGGCTGTACCCGGACGCGGTGCTGGCCACCCGCGACGACGCGCTGGCCTTCGGCCTGAACTCCGTCTCCGACGGCCGCCATGTCTTCATCGCGCCGCAGGCCGAGGCGCTCGCCGCGCGGCTCGCCGGCCAGGGCTACGAGCCGGTCCCCGTCGACCTGTCGGAGTTCCACAAGGCCGGCGGCGGCATCAAGTGCTGCACCCAGGAAATCCGCTGAGGACCAGGAGATCCCCCTGATGACCGCACCCGCACACACCCGTACGGCTCGGACCTCCGCCGAACTGATCAAGGCGGAGGAGCCGGTCCTCGCGCACAACTACCATCCGCTGCCCGTGGTCGTCGCCCGGGCCGAGGGCAGCTGGGTGGAGGACGTCGAGGGCCGCCGCTATCTCGACATGCTGGCCGGCTATTCGGCCCTCAACTTCGGCCACCGCCATCCGGCCCTGGTCGAGGCCGCCCACCGCCAGCTGGACCGGCTGACCCTCACCTCCCGTGCCTTCCACAACGACCGGCTCGCCGGATTCGCCGAGCGGCTCGCGGAGCTGACCGGCCTGGACACGGTGCTGCCGATGAACACCGGCGCGGAGGCGGTGGAGAGCGGCATCAAGGTGGCCCGCAAATGGGCCTACGACGTGAAGGGCGTCCCCGCCGACCGGGCGACGATCGTCGTGGCGGCGGACAACTTCCACGGCCGTACGACCACGATCGTCAGCTTCTCCACGGACGAGACGGCCCGGGCGGGCTTCGGCCCGTTCACGCCGGGCTTCCGGATCGTGCCGTACAACGACCTGGCCGCGCTGGAGGCGGCGGTCGACGAGACGACGGCGGCCGTGCTGATCGAGCCGATCCAGGGCGAGGCCGGGGTCGTGATCCCCGACGACGGCTATCTGACCGGGGTCCGCGAGCTGACCCGGCGGACGGGCTGCCTGTTCGTCGCGGACGAGATCCAGTCGGGCCTCGGCCGCACCGGCCGTACTCTCGCCGTCGACCACGAGGACGTAATCCCCGACGTGCTGCTGCTCGGCAAGGCGCTGGGCGGCGGGATCGTGCCGGTGTCGGCGGTGGTGGCCCGGCGCGAGGTCATGAGCGTGCTGCGGCCGGGCGAGCACGGCTCGACGTTCGGCGGCAACCCGCTCGCCGCGGCCGTCGGGACCGCCGTCGTGGAACTGCTGGAGAGCGGTGAATTCCAGCGCCGGGCGGCCGAGTTGGGCGTGATCCTGCGGGACGGGCTGGCGGAGCTGGTCGGCAAGGGCGTGGTCGGCTTCCGCTCGCGCGGGCTGTGGGCGGGCGTCGACGTGGACCCGGCGATCGGCACCGGGCGCGAGATCAGCCAGCGCCTGATGCGCGAGGGCGTCCTGGTCAAGGACACGCACGGCTCCACCATCAGGCTGGCGCCGCCGCTGACCATCACGGCGGAGGAACTCCGGTCGGCGCTGGGGTCGTTGGAGAAGGTGCTCGCAGCCTGAGGGAACGGGCCTGAGCGAAACGAGCCTGAGCGGACGAGCCTGAGCGGACGAGCCTGAGCGGACGAGCTTGAGCGGACGGGTGCCGCGCCCGTGGGCGCGGCACACCGGCTTGACCACGTCATTCGTATGTCCCGGGGCAGACGCCGGTAGGGATTGACGCGTCGTGGGAGGACGCCGACCATGAGGTGCGCGCGCAACGGGTGGTGTGGTGCCGCGCGGTTGCTCACGGGGGTGCGCGATGGTCACACGAGGGCAGGACGAGCTGTCCTTACGTCCCTTCACCGTCTTCAGGCTGAGCTTCGCCGGCCTGGCCGTGGCGGCGGTGGTGCTCGGCTGGGCCGGATTCCGTACCTATCTGCGGCAGCGCCCGGAGTTCGGGCACGATCCGGCCGATCTCCTCTACTACTCCTGCCAGTTGTTCGTGCTGTCCGCCACTCCGCTGGACCGGGGCGGTCCGCTCCCCCTGGCGCTGGACGTGGCCCGGTACGCGGCCCCGCTCACCACGGTCTACGCGCTCGCCGAGGCGGTCCGGATCCTCGGCGCCGGTGAACTGCTGCGGCTGCGGATGGCACGGCTGCGCGGGCACTGCGTGGTCTGCGGGTCGGGCGGGACCGCCCGGATGCTGGCGGCCCGGCTGCGGGCGGCGGGCCGGACCGTGGTCGTCGTCTCCACCGCCGGGAGCGACGACGGTGTGCTGAGCGTGGTCGGGGACGTCCGCCGCCCGGAGACCCTGCGCAGGGCCGGTGTGGTCCGCGCGGCCGCCGTCTACGCGTGCGACGAGGACTACGGGGCCAACGTCCTGACCGCCGCGACGGTCCGGGACCTGGTCGCGCGTTCCGCCGCGCCGCCACGGGTGCACGCGGCGGTCGCCGACCAGGAGTTGTGCACCGCCCTGCAGGCCCGTCACCTGGTGGGCACGGCACAGGGACGGGTCCGCCTCGACTTCTTCGACGTGGACGTCCTCGCGGCACGGCAACTCGCCGCCGAGGCCGAGGAACGTCCCGGGGCCCGGGACGCCGCCGCTCCGCCGGGCTGTCTGATCGTCGGTGTCTCCCCGTTCGCCCGCGCCCTGCTCGTCGAACTGGCCCGGCGCTGGCGACTGCGCGAGGATCCGCCCGAGCGGCTCCCGGTGACCTGGGCCGGTGACTCCGCCACCGACGCGCTCGCCGCGCTGTGCGCCCAGTACGAGTTCCTGACCGAGGTGTGCCGGCTCACCCCACGGGACATGCCGGAGACCGGACACGCCGTCAACGAGCTGCTGTCCGAGCTGCGTTCCGCGGACCCGGCGACGGCGCCGGACCGCGTCTACGTCTGCTGCCGCCCGGACGACGCCTCCCTGCGCACCGCGCTGACCGCGGTCGAGGCCTGGCCCACCGCCCCCGGCGGTCTGACCCTCCAGCTTCAGGAACTCGGCTCCTACGGCGCCTCCCTCGGCGACGGCGACACGGCGATGCTGGACGATCTCGGCGGCAGGCTGCGGCCGTTCGGGGTCCTGGACGCGGCCTGCCGGCCCGAACTCCTCGACGACGACGTGGTGGAGCGGCTCGCCCGGGCGTTCCACGAGGAGTACGTGCTGGCCCGCCGCCGGCACGGGGACTCCTCGGCGGCCAATCCGTCGATGGTGCCCTGGGAACGGCTGGCGGGGCGGCTGCAGGAGGACAACAGGGCCGCGGCCCGGCACATCGGCCCCAAACTGCGCTCCATCGACTGTGCGATCGCGCCGCGCGTGGCCCGGGAGAGGCCGTTCGCCTTCCGTGACGACGAGATCCTCCGGCTGGCCGTGATGGAACACCGGCGCTGGGTGGCGGCGCGGCGGCGGGAGGGCTGGACGTTCGGCCCCGTCCGTGACGAGACGGCCAGAACCCGGCCCGACCTCGTGGAGTGGGAACTGCTCGGCGAACCCGTACGCGACAAGGACCGCGACGCCGTGCGCGCGCTTCCGTCCGTGCTCGCGACCGCCGGCTTCCAGATCGTCCGGCTGACCCCGGAGGAGCCGGTACGGCCGACCCCCCACCGGGCCGGTCACCAGGCCCGGGGAACGCTTCCCGGCACCCGGTGACCGCATCCCCAAGGAGCCCACGTGGTCCGCGGCGGTTCCCGGCGCGGCCCGGCCGGACCGGCGAGCCTTCGGGCGGCTGTCACGGGGGCCGTGCCGGTCGGCGCGCCCGAGGCCCAGGCTCGGACACCCGTCCGTCCCGCCGCCCTCGCCGGGGAACACGCCCGGACGACCTCGGCCGTCGACCGGCTCGACGACCTGCTGCCGGCCCCTTCGCCCGGTTGGGCGGACTGGCGGCGCCCACCAACTGTGCTATTCATACAAGTGGGCCCCGGCCTGGGAGAACGTCAGTTTGAAGTCACCTCGTGGAGTTGGGGGCTGCCAGCCGTGTTCTACTACCTTCTCAAGTACGTGCTCCTGGGGCCGCTGCTCAGACTGGTGTTCCGCCCCCGGATCGAAGGTCTGGAGCACGTGCCGGACTCCGGACCCGCGATCGTCGCGGGCAATCACCTCTCCTTCTCCGACCACTTCCTGATGCCGGCCGTCCTGAAGCGGCGCATCACCTTCCTCGCCAAGGCCGAGTACTTCACGGGACCGGGCGTGAAGGGGCGGCTGACCGCGTTCTTCTTCCGCAGCGCCGGGCAGATCCCGGTGGACCGCTCCGGCAAGGACGCGGGCCAGGCCGCGATCCGGGAGGGGCTCAAGGTGCTGGGCAAGGGCGAGTTGCTCGGCATCTACCCGGAGGGCACGCGCTCGCACGACGGCCGGCTCTACAAGGGCAAGGTCGGCGTCGCCGTGATGGCGCTGCGGGCCGGTGTCCCGGTGATCCCCTGCGCGATGATCGGCACCTTCGAGGCACAGCCGCCCGGCAAGGTCATCCCGAACATCCACCCCGTGGTGATCCGCTTCGGCAAGCCCCTCGAATTCTCCCGCTACGCCGGGATGGAGGACGAGAAGGCCATCCTGCGTGCCATCACCGACGAGATCATGTACGCCATCCTGTCCCTCTCCGAGCAGGAGTACGTCGACCAGTACGCGGCCGTCGTCAAGGCCGAGCAGGCGGCGGAGAAGGGCGGCAAGGAACGCAGGTTCCCGCGCGCGCCGCTCAGTTGAGGTTGAAGGCCGAGGATGTGAGCGAGGGCGGCGGGAAGGTGTTCCCCGCCGCCCTCACCGCCGTACCGGAACGGCTGCGCCTATCCGGCCACGGCTACGCCCATGTCTACGGCTGCGGGGTCGCGTGCGGTGTGCAGGTGACGTCCGCGGCGTCCAGCTTGCCGGTGAGCAGGTAGGTGTCGACGCGGTCGTTGATGCACGGGTTGACCAGCCCGGTCACACCGTGCGAGCCGGCGCCCTGCTCGGTGATGAGGCGGGAGCCCTTGAAGCGCTTGTGCAGTTCGACGGCGCCCGGGTACGGGGTGGCGGCGTCACGGGTGGACTGCACGATCAGCACCGGCGGCAACCCCTTGTGGGTGGTGACCTCCACCGGGGTCTGCTGCTTGACCGGCCAGGTGGCGCACGGCAGGTTCATCCAGGCGTTGGCCCACGTCATGAAGGGGTACTGCTTGTTGAGCTCGGTGTTGTCGCGGTCCCACTTCTGCCAGCTGGTGGGCCACTTGGCGTCGGTGCACTCGACGGCGGTGTAGACGGCGTTGCCGTTCTCCGAGGTGATGTTGCCGGCGGTGTCGGAGAGGTCCGGGGCGGCGGCGTCGACCAGTGCCTGGGTGTCGCCCGCGAAGTACTCGCTGAACACGGTCGCGACCGGGACCCACGAGGAGTCGTAGTACGGCGCGCTCTGGAAGAACCCGATCAGTTCGGCCGGTCCGACGACCCCGCCGATCGGGTTCGCCTTGGCGGTGGCGCGCAGCTGGAGCCACTTGGCCTGCACGGCGTCACGGGTGGTCCCGAGGTGGAAGGCGGAGTCGTGCGCGGCGACCCAGTCCTCCCAGTCCTTCCAGCGGCCCTCGAAGGCGACGTCCTGGCCCAGGTTGGCCTGGTACCAGATGTTCTCCCGCGCCGGGTTGACGACACTGTCGACGATCATCCGGCGCACATGCCCCGGGAACAGCGTCCCGTACACGGCACCGAGGTAGGTGCCGTAGGAGACCCCGAGGTAGTTGAGCTTCTTCTCGCCGAGCGCGGCCCGGATGACGTCCAGGTCGCGTGCGGTGTTCGGGGTGGTCATCTGCTGGAGCATCGCGCGGCCGGTGCGCTCGGCGCAGCCGTCCGCGTACTGCTTGGCGAGCTTGCGCTGGGCGGTCTTGTCGGCCTCGGTGTCGGGCACCGGGTCGGCCTTGGGCGCCTTGACGAACTCCTGCGGATCCATGCAGGAGATGGGCGCGGAGTGGCCGACACCGCGCGGGTCGAAGCCCACGAAGTCGTACGCCTTCGAGGTGTTGACCCACAGCGGGTTCTTGGTGGTGACCCGGCGCGGGAACCGCATCCCCGAGCCGCCCGGGCCGCCGGGGTTGTAGACGAGCGCGCCCTGGTGCTCCGCCTTGGTCCCCGTGCTGCCTATTCGGTCGACGGCGAGCTTGATCTGCTTGCCGTAGGGGTGTGTGTAGTCGAGCGGCACGCTGACCCAGCCGCACTGGATCGGCTTCTCCAGGCCCCAGTCGGCCGGGCAGTCCGCCCAGTCGATCCCGGCCTTCGCGGCACGCTCGGCGGCAACCGCGGCACCCCGCTGCGCACGGTCCTGGCCGCCCTTCAGCGCCTCGGCGCCGGACGCGGGTACCGCGAGCGCACCGGTGATCAGGCTCGCGGTGACGAGCGCGCCCGCCGAGCCGAGCGCCAGTACCCGGCTTCTCGATCTGAAGTTGTCCCTCAAGTGGGCCCCTCCCCGTACATGGTGACGAATGGTCAGGGAGGATCCTTCCGGCTGTGAAGCTCCTGAGGACAGGGCGTGACAGCCGTCTTTACCAATCCGATAACCGGATGATCGCGTCCCGCTGAGCGGATCAGCCGTCGAGATGGCCCAGTGCCTCGTCCAGCACCCGCCGCAGCCGCAGCGCGTCGGCGGCCACCGCACTGACCAGAACGGCCGGCCCGACCAGCGGAGTGAGCGCCGCACACTCCCCCAGCATCCGCGCCGCCACCGGCTCCGCCGCGAACTCCGGCCGTACGACGACAAGTTGCCCCACCGCGCGATGTCCCGCCAGCACGGCGGGCCCGTCCCAGCCACCGGGCGCCCCGGGCCCACAGGCCAGCTCCTGGTCCAGTACGGCCCTTCCCGCGACGCGTACGGTGAGCCGACTGGTGAGCCGCCCCGGCTCCTCCCCCACCCGTCCGAGCACCTGCTCCTCACGCAGCACGAGCCGCCCGCCGGCCCCGACGTCGACGCGGGTCGTGACGTGCAGATCGCTCCCCTTGGCCGAGATCAACTGCTCGGGCAGCCACCGCAGTTCACCGCCGTCGACGACATCGAGCCGGACGTCGTAGCGGGCCTCCCCCTTCGCCTGCCCCGGCAGGGCGATGGTGGCCGCGACGGACCCGACGCACAGCCGTGCCCCGCGCTCCACTCTCGCCTCGACCGCGAACCGGTCCCCGCCGAGCGGCCCGCTCATCGCGCCGACGACCATCACCCGGGCCTCGGCACCACTGCCCCGTGTGCGGCGCAGCGCGAGCGGCCCTTCGCCCTCCAGCACGGGGAGCGAAGTACCGCCCCGCCCGTCCTCCCGGGCGACGATCCGCGCGGTCGCCCGCACCCCCGTCGTGGTCACGCCGCCCACGCGGCGAGCCGCTCCCGTACCCACGCGGCCACGTCCACGACACCGGCCTCGCTGCGCAACGACTGGAAGACGACGGGGAGTTCGGCCCGCTGTGCCTTCGCGTCGGCGGCCATCCGCGCCAGGTCCGAGCCGACGTACGGAGCGAGGTCGGTCTTGTTGACGACGAGCAGATCGGCGGTGGTGACGCCGGGTCCGCCCTTCCGTGGAATGTCGTCCCCGCCGGCCACGTCGATCACGAAGATCTGCGCGTCCACAAGCCCCTTGGAGAAGGTCGCGGTGAGATTGTCCCCACCCGACTCGACGAGGATGAGGTCCAGCGGCCCGACCTCGTCCTCCAGGTCCTCCACGGCCTCCAGATTGGCCGAGATGTCGTCCCGGATCGCGGTGTGCGGACAGGCCCCCGTCTCGACGGCGGTGATCCGCTCGGGCGGCAACACGGCCTCCCTCAGCAGAAACTCCGCGTCCTCGCGCGTGTAGATGTCATTGGTGACGACAGCGAGGGACAGCTCGTCACGCAGGGCCCGGCAGAGAGCGGCGACGGTAGCGGTCTTCCCGGACCCGACGGGCCCACCGAGCCCGACCCGAAACGCACGCCGGACCCCATCGGGCCGGTACGCGTCGGCACTGAGGGCGGCGGGACCGTGGTGGTGATCGTGGTCGAGATGCATATGCGGCTCCTTCATGAGTTCGGCCGGTGGGGTCGAAGGGGCGAAGCCCCTGGTGAGGGGACGGGTAGGGGCGGCGGGGGCGAGGAAAACTAGGACGCGAACAACCGCACCCCCCACCCCGCATGCCACTCCGCCCCGATCTCCAGCAACGGCGCAGACCCCGCGGGCAAGGCATCCACCCCGCCCACGGCCACCCCCCGCGCCGCCTCCGCAGCCCGATCGACCACCCGATCCACCTCCGGCGCCAACCGCGCCAGCACCCCCGTCGCCTCGAACGGATCCAGACTCAGCAGGCGCACCACCGCCGTGGCCGGCCCACTCACGCACTCGTACGCCGCGCAGTAGGCCGCGTCCTCCGCGGAAAGCCCCGCCGCCCGCGCCACCACCCCCAACACCACCGGCTGATGGGCCCCCTTGGGGAACTCCCCCGCCAGGGCATCGAGTTCAGGAGAGGGCCAGGTCACCCGAGCGGCCCGCAGCAGCTGCCGTCCGAGCTTCCGGGCGGCGCCCCGGAGTGCGGGCGACGGCGTCCGCGCATCGGCCGCCGCGTCCAACTCCCGTACCTCCACGCCGAGTACGGCGGCCGCGGCGAGCGCACCCGCCATCAGCCCGGTCGTGTGCAGCCGCCCCCGGCAGAACTCCTCCAGACCTGCCACCCCGGTGATCCGCCCGGCTTTGACGGCCGCTTCGGCCCCGCCGGAGTGCGCATGCCCTCCGGCGGGAAAGCGGCCGTCGGCCAGCACCAGCAACGCTGCCCGAGACATCACGACACCCGGCTCTCAGAACAGGAAGTAACGCTGGGCCATGGGCAGTTCGTCGGCCGGAGTCGCCTCGACCAGCTCCCCGTCGATATGCACGGCGAAGCTGTCGGGGTCGACCTGGACCCTCGGACGCGCGTCGTTCTCCCGCATGTCCGCCTTGGTCACCCCGCGCGTCGACTCGATGGCGACGAACCGCTTCCCGAGCTGCAGCCGCTCCGGCAGCCCGTCCTCGATCGCGAGCGGGGCGACGAAGTTGAAGGAGTTGGCGGCCGGCGCCCGCCCGATCGCCCCGTACATGGGACGCGGCAGGATCGGCTGGGGCGTGGGGATCGACGCGTTGGCGTCGCCCATCTGCGCGTAGGCGATCTGCCCGCCCTTGATGACGAGGTGCGGCTTGACCCCGAAGAACGCCGGTTCCCACAGCACGAGGTCGGCGAGCTTGCCGGTCTCCACCGAGCCGACCTCGCGGGCCAGCCCCTGGGCGAGCGCCGGGTTGATCGTGTACTTGGCGACGTACCGCCGTACCCGGTGGTTGTCGGCGCGCCCGTCCCCCGGCAGCGCGCCCCGCCGCCGCTTCATCACATGCGCGGTCTGCCAGGTGCGCAGTATCACCTCGCCCACCCGCCCCATGGCCTGCGCGTCGGAGGAGATGATCGAGATCGCGCCCAGGTCGTGGAGCACGTCCTCGGCCCCGATGGTCGAGGGCCGGATCCGTGACTCGGCGAAGGCCAGGTCCTCCGGCACCGCCGGATTGAGGTGATGGCACACCATCAGCATGTCGAGGTGTTCCTCGGCGGTGTTGACGGTGTAGGGCCGGGTCGGATTCGTCGAACTCGGCAGTACGTGCGGCTCGGAGACGACGGTCATGATGTCCGGCGCGTGTCCGCCGCCCGCACCCTCGGTGTGGTACGCGTGGATGCCACGCCCGCCGATCGCGGCGAGCGTGTCCCCGACGAACCCGGCCTCGTTCAGCGTGTCCGTGTGGATGGCCACCTGGATGCCCGTCCGGTCCGCGACCGTCAGGGCCGCGTCGATGACGGCGGGCGTCGAGCCCCAGTCCTCGTGCAGTTTCAGGCCCAGCGCCCCGCCGCGGATCTGGGAGACCATCGCCTCGTGCGAGACCGTGTTGCCCTTGCCGAGGAAACCGATGTTGAGCGGGTACTGCTCCATCGCCTCCAGCATCCGGGCGAGATGCCACGGCCCCGGGGTCACGGTGGTGGCCTTCGAGCCCTCGGCCGGTCCCGTGCCACCGCCCACCAGTGTCGTCACGCCTGCCGACAGCGCCTCGTCGGCGATCTGGGGGCAGATGAAGTGGACATGGGCGTCGATGGCGCCGGCGGTGAGGATCCGGCCGTTGCCGGCGATGACCTCGGTCTCGGGACCGATCACCAGGTCCGGGTGCACCCCGTCCATGGTGTCGGGGTTGCCCGCCTTGCCGATGCCGGTGATCCGGCCGTCGCGGATGCCGACGTCGGCCTTGACGACGCCCCAGTGGTCGATGATCACGGCGCCGGTGACGATCGTGTCGGGGGTGCCTTCTGCGCGCGTAGCGCGCGACTGGCCCATGGACTCGCGGATGACCTTGCCGCCGCCGAACACGGCCTCGTCCCCGGCGAGTCCGGGCCCGCCGGAGCGGTCCTCCTCGATCTCGACGACCAGGTCGGTGTCGGCGAGCCGGATCCGGTCGCCGGTGGTCGGCCCGAACAGGTCGGCGTACGCGGCGCGGGAGATCTCAGGCATCGAGGGCACCTCCGGTCTCCCCGCGCAGCCCGGGCACGACACGCGCGCCGGCGAGCGGGACGAGTTCGACGTCGACGGGGATGCCGGGCTCGAAGCGGACGGCGGTGCCGGCGGCGACGTTCAGCCGCTTGCCGCGCGCCGCGTCCCGGTCGAACTCCAGTCCGGGGTTGGCCTCGGCGAAGTGGTAGTGGGAGCCGACCTGGACGGGCCGGTCGGCGGCGTTGAGGACGGTCATCCGGGTGACCTCGCGGCCCTCGTTGTACACGATGGGCCCGTCGGCGAAGAGAATCTCTCCGGGAATCATCGGCGGCCCCCTCAGACGATCGGGTCGTGGACGGTGACGAGTTTGGTGCCGTCCGGGAAGGTCGCCTCGACCTGGACGTCGTGGATCATCTCGGGGATGCCCTCCATGACGTCGTCCCTGGTGAGCAGTTTGCGCCCGGAGGCCATGAGCTCGGCGACGGTACGGCCGTCACGTGCGCCCTCGAGGATGTGCGACGTGATGAGGGCGACCGCCTCGGGGTGGTTCAGCCGGAGCCCGCGGGCCCGGCGCTTCTCGGCCACATCGGCCGCGACATGGATCAGCAGCCTCTCTTGCTCGTGCGGGGTCAGTTGCACGTCCCACCTCACAGTCCTCGCTCCGGACCGTGCGGGGCCCGGTTGCCGCAGCCACCCGTCCGGACACAAAACCGCTGGTGGCGTGGATGGGCAGGCTAGTTCGCCGGAGTTTCAACGACGTTAACCGGACCGAGGTCGCCGCACGGCCCGCGGGACCGGCCCTCAGCGCACCGCGCGCACCACCAGCGCGGCCAGCTGCCGGCCCGCCTCCTCGTCCAGGGGCGCGTGGTCGAGCAGCAGGCGGTACCAGAGCACCCCGTAGACGACGTCGATGACGAGCTCGGGGTCCACGTCGGCGGCGATCTCGCCGCGCGCGCCCGCCCGGTCGAGGATGCCGCGCAGCGCGGCACGGCGGCTGAACAGGAACCGGTCCCGGAACTGCACCGCGAAGGCCGGATCGAGCAGGGCCTGGGCCATCATCCCGACCAGGACCGGCCGTTGGCCCCGCTGCCGGATGCTCTCGCCCAGGAATGCCACGAGGTCGGCGGGCAGTGAGCCCTGGTCCGGGACGGCGATCCGGGTCTCCGCCATGTCGAGCATCGCGTCGAGCACGACATCGGCCTTGGACGGCCACCAGCGGTAGATGGTCTGTTTGCCCACGCCCGCGCGGGCGGCGATGCCCTCGATGGTCAACGCGGCATAGCCGTGCTCGTGCAGGCCGTCCATGGCCGCCGCGAGGATCGCGCGCCGCGACTCCTCGCTGCGCGGCCTGCCCGGTCGTCGTTCACCTGTCATGACAGTCACTTTACAAGACGCCGCGTCTCGGTACTCTACTAACGAGACGCAGCGTTCCGAAAAAGGGGTAGAGCAATGCGCGTTGTGATCATGGGCGGGACCTCCGGCATCGGCCTGGCCACCGCACGGCGGCTGGCGGCCGACGGCGCCGAGGTGATCGTCACCGGTCGCGATCCGGAGAAACTGGCCGCCGCCAAGGAGGTGGTGACGGCGGCGGACCAGGTGGACGGCACCTCCGAGGAGGCGGTCTCGGCGTTCTTCGACCGGATCGGGACCTTCGACCATCTGGTACTGGCGTTCAGCCCGGGCGCCGTGGGCCTCGGCCCGGTCGCCGGCGTCGGGCTCGCGGACGTCAGGGCGGCGTTCGACGGGAAGTTCTTCCCCTACCTGCTCGCGATCCGGTGGGCGGGGGTGACCGGCTCGATCACGCTGATCTCGGCCGCCACGGCGCGGTCGGCACTGGCCGGGACGGTGACCCTCGCGGCGGTCAACGGCGCCATCGAGCGGATCGTGTCCCCATTGGCGGCCGAGCTCGCGCCCGTACGGGTGAATGCCGTGTCGCCGGGCGCCGTCGACACGCCCTGGTGGGACTTCCTGCCCGAGGAGCAGCGGCAGGCGCAGTTCGCCGCGGCGGCGGACACCGTGCCCGCCAGACGGGTGGGGCGCCCCGAGGATGTCGCCGCCGCCGTCCGCTATCTCGTGGACGCCACCTATGTGACCGGCTCGATCCTGCCCGTCGACGGAGGCTTCACCGTGGCCTGACGCCCCGCGTCACACCCCACGACACCCGATCGGCCCTCCCCCGGACGCTCCGGAGGAGGGCCGATGGCGTGTCGGCGGTCAGGAGCCCGCGGCTCCCCGGTGCTCCGCCGCGATGCCGAAGCGGCCGCGCTCCGGACGCACGGCGGCGGTCTCGCGCACGGTGGAGACCGAGCTGACCACCTGGTCCTCGGCGGGCTCCGAGAGCTCTTCGAGGCGCTCGAGGTCGGCGGCGGAGACAAGGGCGACCAGGGGCTTGCCGTGGCGCGTCACGACGACGCGCTCACCGCCGTACACCACCCGGTTGATCAGTTCGGCGAGCTCAGCCCTGGCTTGCGTCACCGGAATCTCGTAGGCCATGAATCCAGCTTACGGGGCACCTCGGACAACACCTCTTGTTCGGCGACAGCGGAACCCCCATCCAAGGCTCTGTACGTCCTGTACATTTTTCACAGAGAGCCCGGCCGCCGAGACGCCTCGGCCGTGAGGAGGGGTACGTCATGACCCGACCGTCCGCCCGCTATGTCCTGCCCGAGTTCACGGAACGCACCAGTTCCGGGCAGCGCACCCTGGATCCGTACTCGAAGCTGCTGGAGGGGCGGATCGTCTTCCTCGGCGCACCCGTCGACGAGACCTCGGCCAACGACGTGATGGCGCAGCTCATGTACCTGGAGCACGACGCCCCGGAGCGGGACATCGCGCTGTACATCAACTCTCCGGGCGGGTCGTTCAGCGCGATGGCCGCCATCTACGACACGGTCCAGTACGTCAGCTGTGACGTGGAGACAGTCTGCCTGGGGCAGGCCGGGTCCTCGGCCGCGGTGCTGCTCGCGGCCGGCGCACCGGGCAAGCGGTCCATGCTCCCGGGGGCGCGCATCGTGCTCCAGCAGCCGTCGCTGCCGGAACCGGTACAGGGCCAGCCGAGTGATCTGGCCATCCAGGCGCAGGAGTTGGAGCGGGTCCGCGGGCTGCTCGAAGGCATGCTCGTCCGGCACACCGGGCGCACGCCGGAGCAGGTCCACCAGGATCTGGAGCGGGACCTGGTGCTGGACGCGCAGGGGGCACTGGCCTACGGCCTTGTGGACCGGATCGTGCCCAGCCGGAGGTCCGCGCTCGGTCTGCCGGACGCGGGGTGACGGGCCGATGCTGCCACCGGAGCTTCCGCCGCTGCCCGCGCTGACGCGTGCCGAGGGCGAGCTGATCGACCGTTATCTGGACGTGGTCGATCTGCTGGGCCGTATCAACCCGGCGCAGAACGAGGACACCTACCGTGGACTGCGCGCCGCGCAGGCGCTGGTGCGCGCGGCGTCCGAACTGCGCGACGCGCTCGCCCTGATGCATGGGCGGGGCGAGACGGAGCTCCACGGGGACACGCTGGCACGGGCGTTGCGGGTACTCGACGGCGAGCGCCGGACCGCTCGTGTCGCGCTCCCGCCCGACTGCGTACGGTGACGCCCTCAGCCGTCCTGGCCGCCGCGTCGACGCCGCGTCCGGGCGGGAGTTGAAACGGCCCAACGGGGTTACGTCCGTTCGGCGGAGCGTGGCGTGGTTTTACCTGACCGAAGAGGCCGCTCAGAACGCCTGCCCGAAGGTGCCCGGAAGATGCTTCGGCGCAGGTCCGGGGCTACGCACGGCAGTTGACGGAAAATCGAACAAAGGGTTGTCCACCCGAACGGGTGGGTGGTGAGTAACCCCACAAATCCCCGATTCCGTTGGGATTTTCGGACACGAGTGAGTGAAGATCCCTGTCTGACGACAAGCCCCCGCCACAGCGGCGGGGCGGTCCGGGCGGACGCCGAGTCCTGCCGCCGCCCGGATTGACCCGTCGACAGAAGTGCATCGGCAGGAGTGGAGGACCCAAGCACGACGGGTCGCCGGAACGGTCACGCCATGACCGGGTCGAGCAGCCCTTGGGGTGAAGCCGTGGCGACACGGCCGGGCAACTTCGCCAGCCCGAATCCGACAGGTCATCCTTCACAGGCGGCTGACGAAGGGAAGCGCATGACTGCGCTCAATCGTGTTCCGTCGCTCATGGCCCGGGCCGGTACGGCCTCGGCGCTGACCATCGCCGCCGTGGGCGGCTCGATCGTGATCCCGGGTGTCGCCTCCAACGCCTCGGCCGCCACGATGGGGACGAAGGCGCTCCAGGTCGCCGCGTCCAAGAAGGGTTCGCCCTACAGGTGGGGCGCCACCGGCCCGAACCGGTTCGACTGCTCCGGGCTGACGCTGTACTCGTTCAAGAAGGCGGGCAAGACCCTGCCGCGTACGGCGGCCCAGCAGTACAACAAGACCCGTCATATCTCGGCCGGCAACCGCAAGGCCGGTGACCTGGTCTTCTTCCACTCGGGTTCCAACGTGTACCACGTCGGCATCTACGCCGGGAAGGGAAAGATCTGGCACGCCCCGAAGACCGGGGACGTGGTGAAGCTCCAGAAGATCTGGACGAAGAGCGTCTGGTACGGCCGGGTCAGCTGACCCCCCGACAGCCGGCGGGCAGGGGCTCGGGGCTACGGCTCCTGCTGGCCGGCGGTCGCCACGGGCTCGGCCGGGACCGTCCAGGGCAGGTCGATGGAGACGGTCTTGCCGCCCTCCCGGGTGGGGCGCACCCGGAGCTTGCCGCCGCACTCGGCGGTGAGCCAGCGGATGATGACCATGCCGCGCCCGTTGTCCTGCTGGACTGCGGCGGGAAGTCTCTTGGGGAAGCGCGGATGGCTGTCCGTGACGCCGATGCGCAGATGTTCGTCACGGTGCAGGACGATGTCCACCGTGAAGGTGGGTGACTGCCCGAAGGTGTGCTGTACGGCGTTGGTGGCGAGTTCGGAGACGATGAGGCGGATGGTGTCCGCGGCCTCCGTCTCCGGTGGCAGTCCCCATTCCGCGAGGGTGCTCAGCACATAGGAGCGGGCCGTGGAGACCGAGGCGGGATCGCTCGGCAGAGTGACGGATGCTTCCAGATGGTCTGCCATGGCGAGGTCGTCCCTTTCCTCGGGACCGGAGTCCGACACGGTGCGGAAGGTTCGAGTACGGTCCCGGACTGGTGCTTCTTCGCCAGACTGCCATTACCGGGCCGGTCACGGGGAGCGATCCACCAAGATATGCATATATCTGTCGCTCGAAGCGGTGAACTCTGCTACCCCAGACCGTATTTGGGCGGCTCGTAAGGAGTAAGGAGTAGCCCATGCAGAACGGTCCCGCGGTACGCCGCCGGAAACTGGGCGCCGAACTGCGCATGCTGCGCACCGGTGCGGGTCTCACGAGCGGCGAGGCCGCCCGTCTGGTGGGCTGGCATCAGTCGAAGGTGAGCCGGATCGAGACCGGCGCCAGCGGTGTGAAACCGGCCGATGTGCGGTTACTCCTCGACGCCTATGGCGTGGTCGAAGGACAACTTCGGGAGTTGCTGCTGGTGTTGGCGGGGTCAGAGGATACCGCCGGCCGGCACCACTGGTGGCACGCCTATCGCGGCGTACTGCCGCCGGCCTACCGTGATTTCATCAGTCTGGAGTCGCAGGCCAGCGCGATGCGCACGCTGGAGACCTCGGTCGTACCGGGCCTGCTGCAGACCCCCGAATACGCGCGTGCCGTGACCCGGGTGGCGGCGGACGGGCTGGACGACGAGGCGCTGGACGCCCTGGTGGAAGTACGTCTGGCCAGGCAGGACGTGCTGCGCAACGAGCCGCCGCTGGAACTGAGCGCGGTCCTCGACGAGGCGGTGCTGCGCCGGGAGGTCGGCGGCCCCGGGGTGATGGCGCGGCAGCTGAAACGGCTGATGGAGGCGGCGCAACTGCCCCAAGTACGGCTCCAGGTGCTGCCGTTCGCGGCCGGAGCGCATGTCGGCATCACCGGGCCTTTCGTAATCTTCTCATTTCCGAGCACTTCTGATCTGAATGTGGTTGTTCTCGACCAGTTGACGAGTAGCCTCTACCTCGAACGGAAAGAAGACCTCCAGGCGTATGCGGAGGCCTTCAACACCCTTCAGATCCACGCCCTTTCGCCCGAGGACTCGTTGGATTACATCGCCGGGATAGGTGACGGCGCGTAAGGAGGCACCATGACTGCACTGCCTCGGAACGTACCTTCAAGTGCTGATCTGCACGGATTGCGGTGGCTGCGCAGCAGCTACAGCACCGGAGCGAACAACTGCGTGGAGACGGCACGGCCGCACTCCGGCCCACCGGCCGGGCTGCTCGCCGTGCGCGACTCCAAGAACCCGGCCGGACCCGCGCTGCTCTTCTCCCCCGAGAGCTGGGCGGGTTTCATGGCCACGCTCACCCGCTGATCAGCTGACGACCGACTCCGTATCCGCATATGGGCAAGGCCCGGCCGTGTCACGCCGACTCATGGTCGTGTCTCGTCGATCACACGTACAGCGCGTTCGATCTCGGCCCCGGAGAGGTCGGCACGGGCGGTCAGCCTGAGCCGTGAGATGCCGTCCGGCACGGAAGGCGGACGGAAGCAGCCCACGGCCAGGCCTGCCGTCCGGCAGTCGGCCGCCCACTGCACGGCCTCCTCCGGGGACGGTGCCCGCACGGAGACCACCGCGGCGTCCGGTCGTACCGCTTCCAGACCCGCGGCGGTCAGCCGTGTGTGCAGGTCGGCGGCCACCTCGCGGGCCCGGGCAGCGCGCCCGGGCTCGCGTCGCAGCAGCCGCAGGGCCGCGAGGGCCGCCCCCGCCGCGGCGGGGGCGAGCCCCGTGTCGAAGATGAAGGTCCGCGCCGCGTTCACCAGGTGGTCGATCACCCGGGCCGGGCCCATGACCACACCGCCCTGGCTGCCCAGCGACTTGGACAGGGTCGCGGTGACGACCACGTCGTCGGCCCCGGCCAGCCCGGCCGCGTACGGCGCGCCCTGCCCGCCGTCCCCGAGGACCCCGAGCCCGTGGGCGTCGTCGACGAGCAGCCCGGCGCCGCGCTCCCGGCACGCCTCGGCCAGTGCGGCCAGCGGTGCCGCGTCGCCGTCGACCGAGAACACCGTGTCGGAGACGACGACCGCGCCTCCCTCGTGGGTGCCGAGCGCCTTGCGCACGGCGTCCGGATCGGCGTGCGCCACGACCTGGGTGGCGGCCCGGGCCAGCCGGCAGCCGTCGATCAGGGAGGCGTGGTTGAGGGCGTCGGAGACGATCAGGGCGCCGTGCGGGCCGAGCGTGGTGACGGCGGCGAGGTTGGCGGCGTAGCCGGAGGAGAAGACCAGGGCCGCCTCGAACCCGCAGAATTCGGCCAGCTCGCGCTCCAGCTCGGTGTGGAGCTCCGTGGTGCCGGTCACCAGCCGGGAGCCGGTGGAGCCGCCGCCCCAGGTCCGGGCCGCCGCCGCCGCGCCCTCGGCGACCTCCGGGTGGTGGGCGAGGCCCAGGTAGTCGTTGCTCGCCATGTCCAGGAGCGGCGAGTCGGCGGGGCGGGGGCGCAGGGTCCGTACCAGTCCGGCGCGGCGGCGCAGTTCCGCCTGTTCGTCGATCCAGCCGAACGCCATGGCTCCTCCGGTGAATTTGTAGGCAGTGGACAGACCCTAGCGGGACGACCAGGCACCCAGTGTGTGGCAATACCCACACCCGGTTTTACGCCTTCACAGATACCTGCGGGTCAGATGCGGCTTCAGCGGAACCACAAGAGATCGTCTCTCACAACCTCTGGAATCTCCTCCCGGACGGGCGAAGGTGACGGCCGCCGCGGGCGGCGCGCTCAGCACGATCGGGAACGTCGGGAGGGCTCTGAACCACCTCGACGGGCAGACCGCGACCACGTATGCGGTCACGCGGTATCGGAATTCCGGGAACCCGAACGCGCCGTCCGGGACCTACCTGGGGTCGACGGCCGGCCGGTCGGCGAACGATGGTCTCCTGCGCCGGGCGAGCGGTGGCCCGGCGCAGCACTTCGACCAGGGCGGCTACATCCAGGGCCCGGGCACTGGCACCCCGGACAGCATCTACACAAAGGTTCGCGTCGGGCGCTGGGTGCGGTTCGTGATGTGGGACCCGGACGGGAAGTTCCCGCTCTGCTTGACGCCGTCCTGGCCGATGTGGGGATCGAGATCGTGCTCAGCGGGATTCGGATGCCCCGCATGAACGCGATCATGGAACAGTGGGTACAGACCTGCCGTCGCGAACTGCTGGACCGGACCTTGATCTGGAACCAGCGCCATCTCCTCCACGCCCGGGAGTTCGAAGACTTCTACAACGGACACCGGCCGCATCAGGGCATCGCGGGCGCCCGGCCGCGCACTCCTCACCCGCGCCAATCACGGATCCGAACGAGACAGCTCGCCTTGATGTACGCAGACGAGACCGCCTTGGCGGCATCCTCCACGAGTACGGACATGCGGCATGACCTGTACGGACGGGGATTCAGCAAAGCAACCCCTACTTGACATGATGATGTAGTCATGGTGTCATCGAGTCATGTTGTACAACACTCCGGCGCTGGAGATCGACGACCACCGCGTCCTGGCGGAGATCGAGGAGATGCGGCACAAACTCCGGCATCAGCTGCGTGCGCAGCCACGGTGGTCGGGGCAGCTGCGGCGAAACCTGACGGCGCGGGCGATCGCCGG
Organism: Streptomyces sp. NPDC048277; assembly: GCF_040652235.1. Classification (NCBI taxonomy): domain Bacteria; kingdom Bacillati; phylum Actinomycetota; class Actinomycetes; order Kitasatosporales; family Streptomycetaceae; genus Streptomyces; species Streptomyces sp. NPDC048277. The sequence goes on along the minus strand of NZ_JBEZLQ010000011.1, from coordinate 55,336 downwards.
CTCGAACACGATCGAGGGCTACGCCGCGACCGTCGACGATGTCGAGGCGCTGATGGCCGGCGAGGAACCGCTGGAGACCGCAGACCGTACCCGGGTGGAGCTGGAGGGCTACCAGCGTGCGATGACCTACATCCAGGCCCTGGCGGATGCCGGGCCGGAGTTCCGGTACGACGCGGGCCTGCTCGGCGGACTGCACTTCATGCTCCAGGGACACCACCTGGACAAGCGCCCAGGCCGCTGGCGGGACGGGCCGGTGTATGTCACCAGCCCCGACGACCCGCTCGTACCCGCCTACACCGCCCCCGACAGCGAACACGTCCCGGGGCTGATGACGGAGCTGATCGACTGGCTCAACGACGGCGACCTGGACGCGCCCGTGCACGTGCGCGCATCGATGGCGCATCTGAACCTGGTCAACGTCCACCCGTGGAAGGACGGAAACGGGCGCATGTCCCGCGCCCTGTCCACGCTGGTGTTCGCCCGGGAGGCCGAGCAGATGCTGCCGCCGGAGTTCTCCAGCATCGAGGAGTGGCTGGGCCGCGGTCAGAACACCTACGCCTACTATCAAGTCCTCCAGCAGGTCGGTGGCCCGAACTGGAGTCCCGAACGCGACACGCATCCGTGGATCCGGTTCTGTCTCGGCGCCCACCACCGCCAGGCCCAGCAGGCCCAGCGCCGCACCGACCTGCTCGCCCGTGCCTGGGTCCACCTGGGCGAGGCCACCGCCGCCGACGGCCTGGACGAACGCGTTGTCCACGCCCTGCTTCCCGCCTTCTGGGGCTCAAAGGTCCGCCGCACCGTCTACCAGCAGGACGCCGACCTTTCCGACCAGCAGGCCATCCGCGACATCCGCGATCTGGTTCGCATCGGCTGGCTGGCCCCACACGGCAAGGCCCGCGCCCGTCACTACGGCCCTGGTCCGCGCCTGGACGCCGCCCAACAGGAGGTCCACCAGTCCTTGGAGCCGTTCGCCGACCCCTACCGGCGCAGCTGATCGCCGGTTTGCGCGACCGGTTCGCCGACGCAGCGGGTACGACCACCGTCCTGGACCAGGTTCCCGACCGCAGATCACGCTGTCGCGCCGCCCACTGGGCGCTGCTCCCCACACCGTTGCGCCTGCCCATGGCCTCGCCGCCTGCGCTGCGTCTGATCGCCTTGATCCTGTCCGCGCACAGCACCGACCGCGCTGTGTGCAGCATCGGCATGGATGTGCTCACCCGCATGGGCAGATACTCCTGGGAACAAACAACCGAGTTGCCCGACCGGCTGGCCGCCCTGCGGGCGCCGACAGCATGGTGCCCCAACCGGGAGACAGACGAGGTGTTGTGGCAGTCGCGCCAGCCTCACACGGAGCCGGGCCCCCTCACATGGCCTCCGCGGCTGCCCTATCGATAAGGCGCTCTCGTGCCGAGACGATGTCCATCCGAGAGCACATGACGCTGCGCACCGTCACAGCGGAAACAGGGCTTCCCACCCGCAGGACGACGTCCAGGCGCCACAGGGCGGCGATCTGGTTCTCGGCCAGGGCCTTGGTGCGGTCCGGTGGTGCCGACCGCCGCTCGATGCCGATCGTCGGGTCACCGCTGATCCAGCCCTGGCGCCGCCACCAGCCGATCGCCTTGCGGGCGATGGACAGTTCACGGTTGACGGTGTCGGCGTCCATCTCGTCGGCCCGCGCCGCCGCCAGTTCGGCCACCGCCTCCGGCAGCGCCGGGTCGTCGATCGCGGTGACGGGGAAGACTGGCGGCTTCGCGCCTCGACGGGCGGGCCCGGTCGGCGCCGGTTCACCGGCGAGCACCCATCCCCACGTCGTCAGCGAGATCCGGTAGATCCGCGTGGAGGACTTCGCGATGCCCGCGCCGGTGAGGTACCGCTCGACCGCTGCGGTGTACGACGCGGGCGGGGTAGACAGCGGCACGACCCGGGCGCGCGGCACCCGAAGCGCGTCCCCGCTCCCGAGTTCGGTCACCGGTTCGATCGCCACGCCCGCCACGCCCTTCCGGCACTGCCGCAGTAAATCCGGCATTTACCGCGACAGGCGGCCCGCCGCATGAGATCCGCGCGCCGGATCCTGGTCTGGCTGATGACCAACGAGGCCCCTGCGCAGCACGGTTGAGACGTCGGACATCCCGCGATCAACCAGCTCGGTGGCCTTGCCCTTGCCCGTTGCGCGGCGTGGACCGTCGCCCGACCGGGTGGCCGGCTCGAAGAAACTCACCTATCACACCGTGAACCGGTCAGAGGCGGGACACGTTGACAGAGATGCATCCCCTGCCCGAAGAGCCGAAGGCAAGGGCAGAAACTCTCAACGAGCAGCGCAACGACAGAAGCGCTATTTAATGAACGATCGCACAGGAGCATAAAATGCCACGGAATGGAAACCCTGAACGGCCATGGGTTGATAATAGCGGGCAGGAATGGTCGGCCGATGACATCGCAAGGTCAATTAGGGGACATTTTGGGCACATGGACAATCATGGCTTTTCTCGCGGATCCATCGATCGCAGGGATAACGCCCGGTTCACGCCGCAAGATGCAACCGAGTACTGCTGGGGAAAGAATTTCCCGATCGGGCAATACGTGCACGAGTTGTCGGCAGGTGTGGGCGAGAATGATCTGTCCCGTCCAGAGCAGGACGCCCTGTGGCGAGCTGAACTGCGTTTCGCTCAGGATGCCTATGCCATGTATCTGTACGATCCCAGCGGGCGGCCCGGCCCCGAGGGGGCACCACAGTACTTCAACTTCGACACGAACGAGGTCTTCCTGGTCGACGCGTTTGGCAATGATGCCGAATGGCCCGAAACACCGCCCCTGCCTGGATATCCAGCTGACCCAGCCGCTGACAACGACCAACTCCCGGCGTATTTCTACGACCGTGGGCAGGACCTGCAATCTCATACACCATGGCAAGCTCCCGACCTGCCGCCCGCATATACCCCGCCGCAACAGCCAGCACCCGCTCAACCCGTAAACGCTGGCTATTATGCCCCCCCTGTACCGGAACAGTCCGGGCGTCGCCGGTCAGCACGAATTCAGGCCCGCGATGCTGCCGAGCAGAGCGCGCGCCGCCGCGGCAATCAGGGCGGGCGGCAGTCACGATAGTGCAGCGCCGCGTGGATCGCGGGGATCTGCGTCTCGCTGTCAGCAGAGGGCGAGGGCAGGGCTGTTGCAAGGTCGGCCGACAGGATGCACTCACCCCTGGGTAACGTGTGTTCGGGTTCGCTATCGCTGCTGGTCTCGGCATCCTGAGCGCTTTGAGTGACCCGGCAGCAGGCCCGCCCGGCACCAGGACACCCTGCTCACGTTCGCGGCACGCGGCGAGATCAGCGAGAGCACCCTTCCGGTGCTGCGCGCCGTCACCCGGGACGCCGACACGGTGGCGACCATGGTCGCCGAGCAGCACGCGGCCCGGCGCGAGTACGACGTCATCCGGCCCCTGCTGCATGCGCGGGTGTCCGTCCCGTCCGGTGACCTCCGCTGGCACCCTGCCGTTGTCCCTGGTCCCCGACAAACTGCTGACGTCTCGCGCTCGCCGCTCCGCTCTCCCACCCGCGGACCGGGACGTCCATGAGGCCTTCCGTCGCCGTCTGGACGAACGGCTCCACAGCACGGATACGCAACAGGCACCGTCGCACGCCGAGCCCAGGCGCCCGTCGGCGCCCACAGCACGGTCAAGGTCCACGACAGTCCGCCGGACACCGGGCGCGCAGACTCCCCCCGCCCAACGGGCCGCCGAACAGCCGCCGCATCTGCGGCATCAGCCCGGGCCCGACCACGGCAAAGGACAGGGCCCCAAAGCCTGACCGCGCCTCCGGCGGAACACCGCTGAACCCTATGGCCTGGAGCGCCCCTGCTGGGCGCACCACGAAAAGGCGGTCCCCCTCGGGGACCGCCTTCGTCGTCGGTGAGGCCTTGGGGACGCCACCGTTTCGGGGGACCGTTGGCGCGTTCCGGGCTCGGTTGTCAGTGGGCGTCAGTACGTCGTTCCCGCACGGCCACGCACAGGCCCAAGCCAGCCTCTAGCCCATGGCTGGGGCGTTCTGAGGCGAAGGTGCCAGGACCGGACGGTCCCAGCGCATCAGTGCGGAGAGCACCACCGAGTTGGTCATCACCAACGCACGTCCGTATGCCTGCGCAGTCCACCGTTCTCCGCGCGTGCATCGGGTCATGGATCCGCTGCACGGCTGTACGACCGTGGAACCGAAGGCTCGATACCGAGTCCGAACCAGCTTCCAAGGCCAAGATCAATCCCATCGATACTGGCTGCTCCGCTGGTCCCGAACCCCGGGTACAGCGAACAGCCAGCTCAACCCGGGTGTCAAATCATGTGACACCAAAGTGCACTCTCTGCGTGGTTCCTACTCGACCCCCGGCCAACGTTGCCTGATGCGGCACTAGTAGGACTCCGTTAGGTCTGTCTGTTGGTCCTGTTTGGGGGCATGTTGGTGGTGTGGACGCACATGAAGTGAACCGGGCTCGGGCGAAGTTAGCGCTGTTCGTCGCTGATGTGTTCGCGTCGGTGCCGCGCAAGAACCAGCGGGCGAAGGGCGACTGCCACCTGCGGGGACTGATGCTGGACGGGCGACGCAAGTCGATCCAGCCGATGGCGGAGCGGCTGGCGGACGGCAGCGAGCAGAACCTGCAGCAGTTCGTGAACCAGTCGACCTGGGATCCGCTGCCGGTGCGGCGCCGTATCGCGCAGCGGATGCTGCCGCAGATCCGCCCGGATGCCTGGGCGGTCGATGACGTGTCGTTCCCGAAGGACGGGAAGATGTCGGTGGCGGTCGCGCCCCAGTACTGCGGAGCGCTGGGCAAACAGGCCAACTGCCAGGTGGCGGTGAGCGTGCACGCGGTCTCCGACACGGCCTCCTGCCCGCTGCAGTGGCAGTTGTTCGTGCCCGAGGAGTGGGCGCATGATGCCGGACGGCGGCGGAAGACCGGGATACCGCCAGAGGTCGGGCACCGGGAGAAGTGGCGCCTGGCCCTGGACATCTTCGACGAGCTGGCCGGGTGGGGAATGGTGCCGCCGGTGGCGGTGGCCGACGCCGGCTACGGGCAGAACGCCGACTTCCGCGAGGGCTTGAGCGAGCGGGGCATCGGCTATGTCGTGGCGGTCCGGTCGGACGTGACCGTCCACCCCCACGACGCGCAGCCCACCGCCCCGGCGTGGTCCGGAAACGGCCGCAAGCCGCAGCCGCGTTACCGGCACAAGCCGTCCTCGGTGGCCGCGCTGGCGGCCGGCCATGGGCGGCAGGCGTTCACCGAGGTTACCTGGCGGGAAGGCTCCCGTGGGCCGATGCGCTCGCGCTTTGTGGCACTACGGGTACGGCCGGCCGGGGTCCGGGCTCGTCGTCTGGCCCAGGCCGTCGTGATCGCCGCACATGGCTCCTGGGACGGTGTCCTGCCCGAGGTGACGCTGCTGGCCCAATGGCCACAGGACGCCCGGAAACCCACCGACTACTGGCTGTCCAGCCTGCCCGCCGACACCCCGCTTGCCGAACTGGTCCGCCTGGCCAAGATCCGCTGGCGCATCGAGCACGACTACCGCGAACTCAAGCACGGCCTGGGCCTGGACCACTTCGAGGGACGTTCCTGGGCCGGGTGGCATCACCACGTCACCCTGGTCACCGCCGCCCACGCATTCCTCACCGAACAGCGCCTGGCCCCAAAAGCCGATACAGCGGACTCACCTTCTACCAGACCCTCGACGCCATCCAGGACCTGCTGAACTGCTGGACCGGCACCTGCACCACCTGCCACCAGCTCCTGCCCAGAACATCCACCACCAGCCAGAACCCAAGAGCCAGAGCAACCTAACGGAATCCTACTAGTTCCGTCATCTGCGGCTTCGGAGGTATTCGGCTGGGGTCTGGTCGTAGCGTTTACGGAAGGCGCGGACGAAGTGGCTGCTGTCGGCGAACTGCCAGCGAGCCGCGACCTCCGAGACGGTGTGCCCGGCGGTCAACTCCCGGCGTGCCTCCTCAAGACGCCGGCGCCGAATGTAGGCGCCGACCGGTTCGGCGGTGGTGGCGAACGCGCGGCTCAGGGTGCGTACGGAGACATGCAGTTCGCGGGCGAGCAGCCCAGGTGTCAGCTCCGGGTGGGTGAGTTGCCGATCGGCGAGCTCACGGGCGGCCCGGACCAGCGCGGGTGCCAGGGCGGGCTCCGTATCGTCGACGTAGCGGTGCACCACGCCGCGGGCCAACTCGACCAGTGCGTTGCGTGCCGCGTCGACGCCGGTTTCCGTGAGGTCGTCGATCGTGTCGTGCAGCAGGCTCGCGTGGGCCAGCAGCAGACGTACCTCGGGTGTGGTGGCTGAGTCGATCACCGGCTTGGCCACGGTGCCGCTGCCGATCGCCTCTGCCGGCAGCCCAACGGTCACGCCCGACGTGTGCGGGGCCATCTCGAAGCCGATCAGGCCGGTTGAGCGCCTCACCGACAAATGACCTGCGTCGAGGGCGACATCGTCACGGCCGTACCGCAACGTCCAAGCGCCGCGCCGCACTACGTACAGCCGGAGCATGCCCTCGATATGCGGGGACGCTTCGACCTCCAACCTGGTCATGGTGCAGAAGTCGGTGACGATGACATCCCTGGCACGGGAGTCACGGGTACGCACGCGGGCGCCCGGGCCCGTGTCCCTGGCGTACGTCGGCGGCGGGGCACAGCTACTGAACTGCTCGTCATGGGTCCGCCGCACGCTCATCCCGCCATTCCAGCATAGTGGCCCGGAAGTTCCACAAGGTGGCTTCCTGGTTCAAGCCGTGAGTGCGGCCGTGCTGCTTGGCTGTTCCGCACCGGGGTAGGAACAAAGGAGTGTGCCTTGGACCACATCCAGGAGATCACGCGGCAGGACGGTACGACGGTCCTGCGGGTCACGGGTTATGACGCCGCCCGGCAGGCGCTGTCCGAGCGGCGTACGACCAAGGTTCTTGACGTCTCGTCCATGGGATATCCACCGGACCTGCACGACGCGATGCTGCGTCAAATGCTGTTCCTGGACCCGCCGGACCACACGCGCCTGCGCCGAATGGTCTCGGCCTCCTTCACTGCCCAACGCATTGAGGCCATGCGCTCTCGCATCGATCAACTCGCAGACGAACTGCTCGACGCGATGGGGGGCCACGAGACGGTCGACTTGATCCAGGCGTACGCGTGGCCGCTGCCGTTGCAGGTCATCTGTGACCTGCTCGGCGTCCCGGCCGATAGCCGCGAGGCATTCCGCACGTGGACAACCATCGTGGCTGCCGGCCCGACCCGGCACCACGAGAGGCCCGCGCAGCTGACCCGGTTGCTCGCAGTCGTCCGCGGCTTGCTCGCCGACCGGCGCGCGCACCCGGGTGACGACCTGCTCAGTGACCTGATCGCGGCCCGCGACGACCAGGACCGGCTCTCCGAGGACGAACTGACCTCGATGGTCTTCATGCTGCTGGTCGCTGGCCACGAGACCACCGTCAATCTGATCGGCAACGGCGTGTTCCGGCTGCTTGAGGACCGCAGCCGGTGGGACCGCGTGCGCGCCGAGCCGCAACTGCTGGCCACCGCGATCGAGGAGTTCGTCCGGTACGATCCACCCCTCGCCATGGCCACTTCCCGGACCGCCGCCGAGACGTTCGAACTCGCTGGCCGAACCGTCCGGGCCGGCACCCCCGTCGACATCAGCCTGGCGCAGGCACATCGCGACGAGAACCGATTCCCGAACGCGGACCAGCTGCAGCTCGACCGCCATCAGAACCCGCATCTCGGCTTCGGGCACGGCATTCACTACTGCCTCGGCGCGCAGCTGGCCCGGCTGGAGGGCCGGGTCGCGTTCACCGCTTTGATGACCCGGTTCCCCGATCTCGACCTCGCCGTCCCGGCCACCGAGTTGACCTGGCGTCACGACTTCATGCGCGGTCTGGACCACCTGCCCGTCCGGACGCAGGCCCGCACATCCATCCACAGCGGATCCTCAACCCGGCGCACCTGATCGGCACCGGTTTCGCGCCGTTCCCTACCAGCTTCTCCACGCTCGGAGGAACGGCGCGAGCAGTTGGAGGACTGCCCTGAAGTTTGTGTCGCGGTCGCCGTCGAGGGTCGTCGTCGACACCAAGGGCCTCCCGCTGTTCGTGATGGTCACCCCGGCCGACATGACCGACCGCGAAGTCGCGAAGGAAGTCCTGTTCCGGCTGCGGCTCATGCACCCCGAGATCACCATCGTCTGGGCCGACTCCAACTACGCCGGGAAACTCGTCACCTGGGCGAAGACCCACCTCGACCTCACCCTCAAGACCGTCTCCCGGCCGAAGAACACCACCGGGTTCGTGATCCTGCCCCGCCGCTGGGTCGTCGAACGCTCGCTGTGCGCCACGAGGCGCTCGTGCGCCGTGAGGTGCGGTGAATCGAAGGAGGTGCAAGACCTCTTCGCCAGGCTGTCGCAGCAGCCTGGTGGGAGCTGAGCGCAGTCCGACCCGGGAGACGCCGGGGAGGGCGGGAAGCAGCGCTGACAAAGCCGGGACTGCTCGGAACTACCAGACGGGCGGGGTCCGGCGAGCGAGATCAGAGGCGTTGCCATGGCCACGCTGAAGGGCTGGCGCCTGCTCCGGAAACTCCGCTGCAGCACCAACCGCATCACCGACATCGTGAAGGCCGTTCTCGTTCTTCACCACGCGTCAGCATGAAGTTGGAAACGGCTCCGTGTGAAGGGAGTGTAAATCCAACGGCGGATCCGACGATCATGGGAGAGACGTCAAGTGACTGACACCGCCATGGAGTTGGAGACTGTGGAACCTGTCGAGAGTGCCCAGTTGGGGCAGCCTGTGCCTGTGCCCGATGAGCAGCTGGTCGCGATGCTGGTGGAGCGGGCCCGGTCGGAGGGACTGCAGCTGACCGGGCAGGGTGGGCTGCAGCAGCTGACCAAGCGGGTCCTGGAGTCTGCGCTGGAAGGTGAGATCACCGATCACCTCGGCTATGAGAAGCACGACGCGGCCGGCCGGGGCAGCGGCAACTCCTGAAACGGGGGCCGGGCCAAGACCGTGCTGACCGACGTCGGGCCGGTCGACGTCAAGGTTCCGCGTGACACCTCGGGCACGTTCGAGCCGGAGATCGTCAAGAAGCGGCAGCGGAGGCTGACCGGGGTCGATGAGATGGTTCTGTCTCTGTCCGCGAAGGGACTCACGCACGGCGAGATCGCTGCCCACCTGGCCGAGGTCTACGGGGCCCGAGGTGTCCAAGCAGACCATCTCCACCATCACGGACAAGGTGATGGAGGGCATGGCCGAATGACAGAACCGACCTCTCGACCGGGTTTACCCCGTTCTGTTCGTCGATGCGATCAACGTCAAGATCAGGGACGGGAAGGTCGCGAACCGTCCGGTCTACGTGGTGATGGCGGTGACGGTGGACGGCACCCGCGACATCCTCGGCATCTGGGCCGGCGACGGCGGCGAGGGCGCCAAGTACTGGCTGCACGTGTTCACCGAGCTGAAGAACCGCGGCCTGGACGACGTGCTCATGCTGGTCTGCGACGGCCTGAAGGGGCTTCCCGAGGCCGTGGAGACCGTCTGGCCTCGCACGATCGTCCAGACGTGCGTGGTTCACCTCCTGCGGAACAGCTTTCGCTATGCCGCCCGCCAGGACTGGGACAAGGTCGCGGGGGCACTCAAGCCCGTCTACACCGCGCCGAGCGAGGACGCGGCGACGGAGCCGGTTCCTGGAGTTCCAGGAGGTGTGGGGCCGGAAGTATCCGGCGATCGTGAAGCTGTGGTCGGACGCCTGGGCCGAGTTCGTGCCCTTCCTCTCCTTCGACGTCGAGATCCGCAAGGTCATCTGCAGCGCCAACGCGATCGGGAGCGTCAACGCCCGCATCCGCCGGGCCGTTCGCGCCCGCGGGCACTTCCCCAACGAAGCCGCCGCCCTCAAGTGCATCTACATGGCGCTGATGAGCCTGGACCCGACCGGGAAGGGCCGCAAGCGGTGGACCATGCGCTGGAAAGCACCCCTCAACGCGTTCCAGATCGCCTTCGAAGGCCGCCTGACCCCGAGCAACAACTGACCATCAACAACCAAGATCAGCCGTTAAATTGACACACCCGCGGCCTGCAGCTGACCGGCGAGAGCGGGCTGCTGTACCTGAACTATGGACAGGGTTGATGATCCATCTTTGCGAGCAACTCGTAGTAGGGATTGGTGTGCTGATGGTCAGCGCTTCTGTTGGGTCGTTTAGCTCCAGTCCATCCGCTCGGCAGACGCTTGGATGCCGTGAAGTGGCAGTTGGTCATGGAGGAGTTCATGCGTATCGCCGAGAATGAAGAGTTCCGAGGAGTCTGGTCAGTAGTGAGTTTCACCGTGCGTGTCCCGGCCAAGGTTAATGTCCAGCTCAGCGTGGGTGCCGCGCGTCCTGATGGCTTCCATGACCTAGCTAATGTTTTCCTGGCGGTCGGCTTGTATGACGAGGTCACGGTCACCCCGGCTGACGGGCTGACGGTGACCTGTTCGGGTCCGGGAACCGACCAAGTCCCGCTGGATCGTACGAACCTGGCGGCGCGGGCGGCCGAGATGCTGGCTGCGCGGTACGACCGTATGCCCGATGTACATATTCACATTGTCAAGGACATCCCCGTAGCCGGTGGTATGGCGGGCGGCAGCGCGGACGGCGCGGGCGCGCTGGTGGCGTGCGACGCGCTGTGGGGCACCAACGCTTCCCGCAGTGAACTCCTCGACATCTGTGCTGAGCTGGGCAGTGATGTGCCGTTCAGCCTGGTTGGGGGTGCGGCGCTGGGTATCGGCCGCGGCGAGAAACTGACGGCTCTGGAGGTCGGCGGGACCTTTCACTGGGTGTTCGCGATGGCCGACCGAGGTTTGTCGACCCCGGCTGTGTTCCGGGAGTTCGACCGGTTAAGTGCAGGATTTGACGTCCCTGAACCTGTGGCCCGCCAGGACCTGCTGGTCGCCCTCGCCGAGGGCGACCCCGATGCGCTCGCAGCCAGCGTCTCCAACGACCTCGAGCCCGCTGCTCTCAGCCTGTTCCCGGAGCTCGCTGCGACCCTGGCGGCCGGCCGGACGGCGGGTGCCCTCGCGGCGCTGGTCTCGGGCTCTGGCCCTACCACGGCTTTCCTCGTGCGCGACTCCAGCTCGGCGGCCGAGGTGGTGACGGCACTCAGGGCTTCCGGAACTTGCCGGACTGTGCGTACGGCGTCCGGCCCCGCCCTGGGAGCGACACTGCTGGAAGTGTCGATGTCCGAGCCCGGGTGAGCGCCTGTTTTCAATCCTGAGCTGCGCGTGTGCCCAGCTCAGGATTCGAGCGGGGGCGGGCTTGGGTTGCTCCGGCGACGACATCAGCGGTTCCGCTGACGGCTTTCCGGTGGCGATGGGAGGATTCGGGCCGGGTGCCCCCAGCCTCGGCGGGCCGCGCGGCCACCGTGCCGCGCGGAACCGGCTCACCGGCCGACGCGTACCGCGGCTGTCAGCGGGCGACGGTTCCTTCGACCTGCGCAGTGGCGCTGCTTCACCGACGTCGGCCTGAGCGCGCGGGTGGCGAGCCTTATGAACCGTTCGACGCCGGGACACGTTGATCATTCCGTGGTATAGCGACGGGCAGGCGGAGGGATCTTATGGATGAGGAATCGCTGGAGTCGTGGCCGGATGCCGATGAGCTGCCTTCGGCTGATATGGTTTCCCCTCAAGACCTTGCTCGTGCCATTCGTGTTCTCGAAGATGTGGCTTCAGGGGCGGAGGGAGAGGGTCGCCCCGACGATCTCAGAGTCGAGCAGTATCGGCGGATCCACCGTGTTGCCGACTGGATCTGTGCCGCCACCACCACTCTCACGAGCCCGACCGGTGATCTCCCTGGTGCTCTGGATGCCTGGGACGGTCTGGAGCCGGGGGAGCTCAGCCACGCTTTGCTCATCGCCACGCTGATGAGCAAGGGCGGGTCCCTTATTGTGCCGTCTTCCGGCATGACGCCAGATGCGCTGGCGGGGCGGGATGGAGCACTGCACGCCGCAGCCGTGGAACAGCTGCCCAACGGACTCATCCGCATCTCTGTCTGCCCACGGCCCGACAACGACTTCGCCGGCACGGACTTTGGCTCCACGTAACCCGTATGCGTGCCTCGCCTCCACCGCGGTCATGGGCAGTACAAGCCGAAGGGGTGGGACGTGCTGAGGCTCGGGCTACGTTATGCACCTGCTGGTCACGGGGGTGCGGGGGCGAGACCGGTGGAGGTGGCGGGGGTTTGGGTTCGCGCCAGTCGGCCACCGGCTTTGTCAGCCGGCGCGTCATCAGGGCCATGACGGTCCAGCACAGATGCGCATCGTAGTCCCTGCAGTTGCGGCGGGCCGCATGATCCAGCTGATCGGCCTCTCCACCACCCACCTCTTCGGTAACAGGACGAAGCCTTTGGTTCTGGGCCCGTTGACGGCTTTGCGGGTGAGGCGGAGGCGGTCCTTTGCCCAGGTGACCAGCTCGCCGCAGGCGGAGCCGGAAAAGGAAGTCGCGGGCGGCGTGGGCGTCGTGGATGTTGGCGGGGGTGACCATCATCACCGGCAGGCCGCGGGTGTCCACGGCGAAGTGACGCTCGCGCCCTGTCGCCTTCTCCCCGTTATCCCGGCACCGGGACAACGGGGAACATATAAATGGGAGAAGCGGCGTCTCCAGGTTGACCAGGAAGGCCTGCTCCTCGACTTGCTCGTCGCACCGGCCGACGTCCAGGACCGCGACGCCGCCCGCATCCTTCTGACCCGCCTCCACGCTCGTGCTGGTCTGGGCGGACAACGGCTACGGCGGAGACGAGTTCGCCGCCTGGGCCCAGACCCACCCTCGGCATCACCCTCAAAACCCGCCGCCTCACCCGACGAAACCGCCGGACCGACGCCGTTCCGCCTCCCCTTGCGGTAGTCGCCTGGCGATCTCTCCGGCTGCCGTTCGCCTCGGCGTCCATCGACGCTCAGCCGAACGGCAAACCCGACCAGCACCCAACCTTGAGAGCTCTCAACCTGGGAAAGAGGATGTGACACGGGCACTCAACGGCCTCCTGCGCCGGCAAGTCCGCAGGCAGGAAGGCCGTCAAGCCCTGGCCGGCGGCAGGCCGAACGGGTCGGCGGCGTCCACGGTGGGAATCTCCTTCGCACGGTGGGCGCCGGGTTTGCATCCGGCGAAGGGGCCCGAAGGATCACGCAGGCTGTTCATCACCGGCGCCAGATAGTCGCGGTGCCAGGTGCCAGGACCGTTCATGGCGGAGCCGGGACCGGTCAGCTCTCCCCAGGCAAGCCACAAGCCGTGGAGTTGGGCAACTGCTTCGGGGTGCTTCCACCAGCAGGAGCACCAGGGCGATGTGGAGGTGACCTCCCTGCCGTACACCGGCAGCAGCACGTGATGTGTCCACAGGGACAGCTGTCGCAGTGCCTGCGCGTATTCAGTGCCTTCTTTGTAGAGGATGAAGTGTGGCGGGCTCGGAGCATCCTCCTTCGGTGCCTCCTGCGGTGCCTCCTGCGGCGGAGCCGTATCCTGCGTCGTCGCGTCGGGTTCCGAGAGTCCGGGAGTCGCGGTGGACATTGCCGTCCTGCTTTCTCTCTGCGGCTTTGGCTGGACCGGTGCATCGACTGGACCGGTACACGAGCACGACGCTCATGTGCCGCGTACGGTTCACCAGCACCCGCATCAGGCCGTCGACGTCCATGGTGCGTAAACCTGTGCCCGTGCGCGGGCTCCGTAGCGGCGGTCGCTACGGCCGATCCCGCCACGGGCGTCGAAACCGTGTCCGTCGGGCCGACGATGACTCTCCTCCGGGGATTCGGGGCCGAAGGAATCGGGCGGGCGGTCAGGCCAGTCGGTTCCAGCGCTTGTTGGTGTCGTTGACCTCCAGTTCCGCCGCCGTCAGATCCACATGCAGCGGGATGCCAGGGCGGTTGCCGACCTTGATCAGGAAATTGCCGAGGCCGGGCGGGGCACCGCGGCGGCCGCTCGTGCCGTCCCAGGCGGGCGGGGTGGACCAGTCGACCAGGAGCCGCTTCTCCGCCTCGGTCAGCTCGACGACCTGGGCGAGCTGGGGCATCTCGGCGGGCGGCAGGCCGGCGCAGATCACCATGCCGGCGCGTTCGACGAAACCCTTGGCCTTGGTGCGGTCCTCCTCGGTGGGCAGAGCGAGCAGGTCGTCCAGACTGTGGGTGATCATGGCAAGGCCCACGCCGCGCTGCCGGTCCAGGCGGGTGAGGGCGTTGACGCGGTCGACCAGGCCACGGCCCGCCTGCAGGACGCGCCAGAGTTCGTCCATGACGAGAAAGTAGTTGCGCTGCGGTTCCAGACCGGCGTCCGCGAGTGCGTGGGCCGCGGAGACCGCGCCGAAACCGTACGACCAGCAGGACAGCAGGGCCGCCGCCTGGAGCAGCTGCTCGCTGTCGTCGATACCGCTGACGTCGAAGCACACCGGCCGGTCGAGCTTCATCGCCTCGGTGGTCGGCCGGGCGAAGGTGCCGCCCAGTCGGCCGTCGCCGAGCAGGGCGGTCAGTGAGGCCTCAAGGTTCTCGGTGATGTCCCGGTAGCGGGTGAGGTCGCCGCGGTCCAGTGCCACCGAGCGGACCGCTTCCGGGGCGTCCTTGACGACCTGCACCAGGTCGCCGAGGACGGGGACACGGTCGGTGCCGTGCCGGTCGTCGAGGATGTTCAGCGCGGCGGAGAGGATCGTCTCCTCGCGGTCGGTGGGCGGCGCGGAGCGCAGGATGGTCACCAGGGCGGAGACCATGTGCAGGCGGCGGCCGTGGACGTCGGCGAGCAGGCGACGGCGTGCTTCGCCGGTGAGTCTGGCTGCGGCCCGGACGGACTCTCCGGGGTCCAGTACGTTGAGGTTGCCGCGCCCCCGGCCCAAGCTGATGACCTGGCCGCCGATCGCCCGGATCAGGTCGGTGTAGTCGGGCTTGAGGTCGCCGAAGATCAGCGGGTGGACGCCGTAGCCGGACAGGCCGAGTGCCATCCGGCGGACGACGGTGGACTTGCCGAGGCCGGGGCGGCCGAGCACGAACATCGACGGGTTGGCGAGCAGGCCGGTGCGGGTGAACCAGGACACCGGGTCGCAGCAGACCGTGGCTCCGGAGTCGAGGTCGCGGCCGAGCGGCACCCCGACCATGGGGGTGCCGGCGCCCGCGCCGAAGGGCCACAGGCCGCACACCTGGGCGGTGGTACCGCGCCACTCGGGGGCAGGGTCGACGTAGCCGACCATGCCGCCGCCGGGACCGGGCCAGCCTCGCGGAGTGGGGCGCGACGGACGGCGCGCCCTGCTTTTCTGTGCCATCGAACTCGCCTTGTTCTATGAGGGTTCGCTACGAATTTCGGGGCTATGGCGGGTGCTACATCGCGTCCCGTACCGTCTGCGGCAGTGCTGTGTGCATCGGCAGGACCAGACCCAGCGGGAGGGCCGCCGCGAACGCCGCCGCCTGTGAGCCGTAGACCGGGCGTACCGCGATGCGTGCGGCGGGCGCCAGGTTGTCCACGGCGGCGGCGGCCTTCGGGAGGTCCGCGGCGGAACCGACGGTCGACGTGATGAGCATGCCGAAGCGGATCACGCCGTGGCCCTGGGCCTGTTCCTCAGTGGTACGGCGTGCGGCGGTCACCTCGGCGTCGTCCCGGGCCTGGCCGATCTGCGACTGCTGCGCGTTGAACAGGGCGTTCTTGTAGTCCTGCTGGACGACGCGGGCGCCTTCGGCCCGGCTGTGCGGACGGTACAGCAGGGTGACCCGCTTACGGGCGATGTCGCGGTTGGGCTGTACGAGTGCGGTGAGGACGTTCGAGAACACCTCGCCCTGGGGTGCCTCCGTCATCGCCCACGTCACGCTGTACGCGCCGTCGTGCCGGTAGTGGTCCCAGGCCTCCTGGGCGGCCATCGGCCCGGCCTGACTCCAGGTCAGACCGGAACCGCCGACGGCGCGTGCCTCTTCCACCAGAGAGGCCACGGTCGGGTCGTAGGCGACGCGGACGGCCTCGGCGAGTTCGGTGGCCGTCATCGGTACGGCGATGCCGGCGCCGGTCATCGACAGGCCGGCGGTCAGGCCGGGCAGCCGGGTGCCGATGTGCAGGGCCATGTCCTCGGCGCTGCGCCGGGGCGAGCCGGCGCGGGCAGCCCCCGAGTAGGTCAGGGCGATCCGGGTGGTGATCTGCGCCGAGCCCGCGGGGTAGGCGGTCAGCACCTCGCGCATCATCGACGCCGCCAGGTCGGGGGCGTCCGCGACCGTGTTGGCGGCGATTTCCTGCTGGAGCCGGACCCCGGAGTCCGGGGCGCTCTCCACGGTGACGCTCGCGGCCACCAGGTCGGGCTCGGCGCCCAGCACGGACAGCCACTGGCCCCAGTGGGCGACCCAGATGTCGACTTGTTGTTCGTCGACGAGGGCGGCGCCGTCCGCGTCGCAGGCGATGACGACGGCGTGGTGGCCGGTCGCCGGAATGGTGATCACGGCGAAGGGGCGACCGTAGCCGTCCTGTGCCTCCGTCAGGACGGACTCTGCGGCCAGTCCGGGCAGTCTGCACGATCCGAAACCGGTCCGGCCCAGTGGGCCCGACCGGTAGAGGTGGCCGCCGGAGGAGGTGGTGCGCCGCCACGCCAGCCGGACCGCGCCGCGCTGCATCAGCGTGCGGCCGTGCCGGTCCCGGACGGCCAGCGGAGCCATGGCGGCCGTCAGCGCCGCCGCGAGGGCGAGCGCGGCCCAGATGGAGGCCAGCGTGGTCAGTACGACGGCCGCCAGACCGGCGAACAGCAGCAGGGTCGCGCCGAGGGACAGTCCCCGCAGGCCGGAGGTGCGGGGCTTGCGGAAGTTGCCGTAGGTACGCGGGGTGGTCGGCTCAGTGGCTGCCACGGTTCTCCTCCTGCTGGTCGGTGTGGTGCCGGGCCGGCACCGGTACGGTCGCTGCTTCCCCGTCCACGGGGTGGTCGCCCCCGGTGTCGTCCGGGCCGGCGGCAGGGACCGGACGCGTATCGCCGTCCCGGCGTCGCCGCCCCTCCGACACCACGCGTGCCGTCTCGGAGGTGTGTGCCGACCCTGAGCCCCGGGCCGCCGCGCCCGGCGTCGGGCGCGCGCCGGTCGTAGCGGATCCGTACGGGCCGACAGCGGCGCCGGAGACAGGCCGGCCCGCGGCCAGCCCGCGTAGGTGCGGCACGGCGAGGGCGCCGGTGGCCGAGCCGGCCGGTCCGGCGGAGGCGGAGGCCCGCCCTGCGCGGCCCGATCCCGAGGCGGCCGCCTGGACGACCGGGGCGGCGATCCTCATCAGCGCGGGCAGGGTGAAGCAGGACAGTGCCAGCAGGACGACGCCGGACACCATGGAGACGACTTGCCCGTCCTGCTTCTGGCCGGCCATCGAGAACGCGGCAGCGTACACGACGGCCGCGGCCGGTTTGTACAGAACGAAGGCGAGCAACCAACCCACGGACCTGCGGAACCAGACACGGCCGGTGGGGGTCGTGCCTGCGGCGGCGGCCAGCGGGAGCGTACCGCTGAGGATCACCAGCATGGCCATGCGCACGATCATCAGGGCGATCTGCGCCACTCCCGCGACGATCACCAGCACGGCCATGACCAGGACGAGGAACGACGAGTCGGTGCCGCCGAGCGCGAGCATGGCCGAGGTGCGTTTGTCGAACTCGGCTACGCACTCGGCGACCGGCTCACCGGCGGCGCTGATCTGCCGACAGCCGGTGGAGCGGTCGATGATCCAGACGCTGAACTTGTCCCCCGCCACGGCCAGCAGGTTGACCGTGGCGACCCCGGCGGAGGAGACCACCACCAGATTGAGCAGACCTTGCAGGGCCTGCCGGGCGGGCTCGCTGCGGCGCTGCCAGGCGAGATGCCCCGCCGCGACGAGCAGGCACAGCACGGCGATGAACGTGGTGAACCAGAGTGTGGAGCCGCGCAGCAGCGCCACCGGGCCGCTGTCGGCGCTGAGGTCGGGCGTGCCCAGGTTCATCCAGGCGCCGCCAAGGGCCTTGACGGTGATGGCCGCCGCGTGCGCGGCGTCTTCCGCGATGGCGTCGAAGCCGCTGCCGCCGAGGTTCTGCGGGGACGTACCCGTGCCGTCGCCCACACAGTAGCCACCGACCGTCGGGGCCACCCAGCCGAAGTCGCAGCCGCTCATCACACTCCTCCCCACTGGACGTACCCGGCGAGGGAGTCGACCGGGGTGGGCGCGGCCGGTACGGCCGGGAACTCAAGTCGCCAGTCACCCTCACGCCACAGCACCGTCGTGGTGGCGACCTGCATCTGACCGCCGGGAAAACGCCACACGGTGTCGATCACGGCGGTGGAGTCGTGGTACGTGACGAACCGGTATCCGGCGATCTGCCCATGTGCGGTGCTGTCCTCGTCCGGGGCGGCCGTCTTCTCGGCCGCGGTGCGGTCGGTGATATAAGCGTCGCGGCCTGCGCCGACGGTCTGGGTGCGGGTCACGCTCCGCCAGTCGGCGGCGGCCAGGTAGCGCACGCTGATCTGACTCGACGCCAGCAGGGCGCCGACCGGGGTGTGCGCGTAGCAGCGCGCCACGTCCTTCCCGGCCACAGCCGGGCCCGCCGTCCTCGACGCGGGGAGGGCGACGGCGTCGTACAGCGACCAGGACACACCCGCGGGGGCGGTTTCGGGCACCGCCTGGTCGTGGTCGGACAGTGCGGGGCAGGAGATGTCCGCCGCCGTCTCCGGATCCGTGCCGGTGTCCGCGCTCTCTTCGGCGGCACCGCCGGCCGGCGTGACCGACGCGGTGGCGCCGTCGTCACCACCGCCCGAGGTGATGACGACGGCGCCACCGATGACGGCGACGAAGCCGACGAACGCGGCAGCGAGGACGAATCCGGTGCGCAGCCACGGGCTGGGCGACTCGTCGGCGCCCGTGCCGTTTCCGGGCTCTGCCATGGTCTCTCTTCTCCTCAAGCTTCCCTCAGCCGCTAGATGAGCGCGCTGACGATCCCGGACGCGGAACCGACCAGCAGGCATGCCCCGAGGACGAAGCCGAGTCCCCTGACGTGCTCGCCGCCTCCGCCCCTGGAGTGGTCGACGGCCATCCGGGCGGCCACGCCGAAGATGCCCGCGACGCACAGAGCGGTGACCGACCAGGCCACCCACCGCAGCACGGTCAGCAGGCCGTCCGCGCCGGGGGGTGCCTCGCCCGAGCCGACGTCCGGCACGCCCGAGGGCTGGGCGGACGCCACGGCGAGACGGGGCAGGGAGGTGAGGTGTGGTGCGGCGTCCACGGCGGCCGCCAGGAGGCTGGACATCGCGGTCCTCCTTATGCAGGTCGGGTGAGTCTGGTCAGATCACGGGCCAACGGGGCGCATTCCTTGGGTAGATGGGCCAGCGGCGGCTCGCCGAGCCGCCAGGCCTCCACCCACGGGATCTCCCAGAGCCGGGGAACGGCGCCGGAGACCAGGCGCACGAGGTCCTGGAGTGTGCGGGGGCGTCGGCCTGGGGCATCGGCGACGACCACCAGGCCGAGCAGTTCGACACCGGTGACCGTGCCGGAGGCCCATTGCCGTGCGGCGTGCTGGGCGGCCCGGACGCCGTGCGCCCCGGAGCGGGCCACCAGGACGACCCGCTGCGGTCGCGCGGACACGGGCCAGACGCGGCCCGCGTCCCGGCCGCCGGGCACGGCCTGTTCAAGGGTGGTGACCCCCGCGCCGCCGTGCACGCCCAGCCACCACCAGGCTTGGCCGATGTCCGGGTGCGACGAAGCGTGGGGCAGGCCCTGTTCCGGGGGCGGGACTCCGCGGCCCTGGGGGGCGGACGGCCCGGTCAGTTCGGTCGACAGGTCCTGAACCGATCGGCCTGGTTTCCCGTTGGTGCCCCCGGAAGGGCGCGACTGCGGCAACCAGGGATTCAAAACCGGCGCATCTCCCGCCATGGCACCTCCTCCGAAGACCGACTCAACGCGCCCATAGTACATATAAGTTTACGAAGTGCAATAAAGATCTCAATTACCAACTAACCCTCAAATGGTGCAAATTGGGCTGCCGTGGCCCGCATGCCCGCCGAGGATTCCGCGCATGGAAAGGGAGTCGTAGGCGGTGGACCGAACCGCGCAGGCAAGATCGACGTTTCTCGTGACGGGCAGCGCTGTCTTCGGGCTCGTCGGGTCCCTGATCGGCCTGGCCGTCCTCGGAGACGTGAGCCAGGCGCAGGACGCCACCCGCCCCGAAGGGTTCGTCACGACACTCGACACCCGGCACGTCCCAGCCGGCTTCGCGCCGTGGGTCGAGCGCGCCGGCCGGCTCTGTCCGGAGGTCAGCGCTCCACTGGTCGCGGCGCAGATCGAGGCGGAGTCGGGTTGGAACCCCACCGCGGTGAGTCCCGCCGGCGCACAGGGGTTGAGCCAGTTCATCCCGGGCACCTGGGCCACCTGGGGCGTGGACGCGGCCGGCAAGGACGGCGGCGCAGAACCGGACGGCGTGGCCGACCCGTTCACGCCGGGCGACGCCATCATGACCCAGGCCCGCTACGACTGCTGGCTCGCGGGCAAGGTGAAAGACCTGGCCAACGGGGGCGACGTCACCCGGCTGATGCTCGCCGCCTACAACTCGGGACCGGGCGCGGTCCAGACCTACCGGGGAATACCCCCCTATCCCGAGACCCAGGCCTACGTCGTGCGCATCATCTCGGCGATGACTCGCTACACCGGTGCGGGCGTCGGCACCGGGACGCCGGACGGACAGGACGACAACGACAGCGCGTTCGGCGACCGAGTGGTGGCCGCGGCCCGCAAGTGGCTCGGCACGCCGTACTCGTGGGGCGGCGGCGGCCCCGAGGGGCCCGGGCTCGGCTTCGCGCAAGGCGCGCATACGGTCGGGTTCGACTGCTCCAGCCTGGTCCAATACGCGGTCTACCAGGCCAGCGGCGGGCAGACCCTCATCCCCCGCGTCTCCCAGGTCCAGGTCACCGCGGGCACGGCGGTGGACCGCGACGAGATCCGGCCCGGCGACCTGATCGGGTTCGCCCTGCACGGCAGCTACGACCACGTCGGCATCTACATCGGCCACGGGCAGTTCATCCACGCGCCGAAGACCGGGGACGTCGTCAAGATCAGCGAGCTCGGCGACCCCTACTACGCCGACATACCCCAGAGAATAAGGCGGTTCGGATGACTTCCTCCGGCACGCGGCGTACCACGGCGGCGGTGGCTCTCGCCCTCGCCGTCGCCCTCACCGGCTGTGGCAACGGCGCGGGCGGCGGCCGGACCCCGTCGGCCGAGCCGTCCAGGTCCGCCGCCACCGGCACCGGGCCCTACCCGACCCCCTCCAGGGCCGGCGAGGCCTCGGCCCTGCCCGCGCGCTCCACGGGCGCCCCCGAGCACGGTGTCCCCCGTGCCTCCGACGTCGACCGGACCGACCCGGACGCCGTGGGCAAGGGCGCGCTCACGGCGCTGTGGACCTTCGACACCGTCACCGACGACGACCCCTACGCCGCCGACGTCCGCGCCGCCGACGGGGGTTGGCTGACCCCGGCATACGCGGCTCAGCTGCGGTCCCACCGAGCCGAGTCGATCCGCGACGTCCAGTGGCGGCAATGGACCGCCCATCGTGCCCGCACCACCGTCGCACTGGCACCGGCCGACGACGCCGCCGAGCCCGCCGACACCGGCACCGAGTCCTGGCGGCAGTGGGCCGTCACGACCACCCCGCACGGCCGTGACCACTGGACGGGAAAGCCCACCACCCTCGCGGCCTACGTACACCTCACCCGCACGGGCCCCGGCAAGCCGTGGCAGGTCGCAGGCGTCCTCTTGCAGTAGCCCGCCCCCGCACGGACGCCCGCCCCCTTCCCACATCCCGGAGGAAAAGTGACCCACAGGACGTACGAGTCCCCGGACGTACCCGCGTGGCCCGCCTACGCGCTCACCGTGTACGACGACGGGCGGGTCGACGCCGACGGACCACTGGTGCCCGCCACGACGCATCCCCACCGGACCGCCGCCATCGGCACGGTGGCCGAAGCCGCCGCCAGGCTCGGCCGTCCGGTGCGCGCGGAGGCCACCGAAGCGGACGGCACGGTATGGCACCTGGTCGTCGCGCCCGACGGCACGGTGGGCGAACTCACCGGCGGGCCGCGTGCCCCGGCGCCGAAGAAGCGCGGTGGCAGGAACGCCTCCCGCACGGTGCGCCTCGCCGCCGGTACGGAAGCGGAGCCCGGCATGCTCGCCGACTCCCTGGCCTTGGTCATGGAACAGCTGGAGGCGGGCCGTCTCGACACGGCCGGCGATCTCGCCACACGGCTCGACGAACAGGCCTCGGACACCCTGGGCGTCTCCCATCCCGACGCCTTGCGCGCCCGCGAGGTCCGGGCCCGCGTCACTGCCCTGCGCGGCGACACCGCGGGGGGCGTGAGGTTGTTTCGGGACGTCGCCGAGCGCAGGCACTACCGAGGGGAGAGCGAGCACGCAGAGACGGCAGCGGCCCACGCCGAGGCACTCTGGCTCCAGATCGCCGATCCGGACACCGCGCTGTCCATCGGCATCGGCGTGATCCGCATGCGCAATCAGATCCCGGGCAAGGACGGTGCCGCGCTCACCGCCGTCCTCGAACACCAGGCGTGGCTGAATTCGGCACGCACCACGGCGGCTCCGGCCGGTCCGACGCCGGGCGGAACTTGGTCGAGTCCCGCAACCACGCCGAGAGCGGGGGCATCCCGCGCGGCAGGGGTGTGGGACCGGCCCGCACGAGATGCCCGGACGGCCGCCGGGTGAACCCGGCGGCCCGGCGTACTCACGCCGCGGGACAGTCCCACATGTCCGACTGCGTGCCGACCTGCGCGTCGGTGGTCTCGACGACGCCCAGAGTCTGACGCAGTGACCGCACCGCGTGGTACAGGCGCGACTTGACCGTGCCCGGTGGTATGCCGAGCACGTGGGCCGCCTCGCGCGTCGACCGGCCCATGTAGTAGGTCTCGTAGAGGACCTCGCGGTGCTTGACCGACAGCGACTTGAACGCCTCCTGGAAGATCACGGAGGAGAGAAGGTCGTCGACGTCGTCGGTTGTGGTGAGTAACTCGGCCAGCCAGATGGTCCCGTCGACCTCCTGGGGGCGGGCCATCCGCAGTCGGTAGTCGTCGATGATGAGATTGCGGGCGACTCGGAACAGCCACGGCCGCAGGATCTGGCCGTCATGCATGGACTGAGTGCGCCAGCAGCGCAGCAGCGACTCCTGCACCACGTCTTCTGCGCGGTGGTGGTCGCCACCCAGCAGCCGCAAGACATAGTTATAGAGGTCCCCGATGTGTTCGTCATACAGAGTGCGCATCGTGTGTTCCCGGGAGCCCTTCGATCCCGCGGAACCCATTAGGGTCCAGCTCAACTTCGTTCCCCTCTTACGTGACCCCGTTCGAGGAATCAGGTCTCAGGACCGGGGACTGCGGTGGTCCTGATGTGCGGGGAGTGTCGCGAGGGACGATCCATGTCGCATTGACAGACGATGCACGCCTACTTGACAGGCTCGGAGAGCCATGGTGCGCGAGGGTGGCCAGGTGCGTGGCCCGTACCCCCGGCCTCCACTGCCACCGGGCTGGTGACCTGTGACTTTCTCTCAGGCAACTCCCGCCTCAGGGGTAACGGACGGCGCGGAGAGGCGGTTGATACGTTGGTTGACGCGGCTCATCAATTCGACGTCCTCCGCCGTCGGTTCGCCCTGTTGCCCCATCTCGGACCACAAGTCGAGAATCGCCCTGCCGCGCAGGAGGGCGAACGAAACGTCGTCGACGAGCCACCATGCCGCGACAGCACGCATCAAGTCCTCGCGTGCCCGGGGTTCGGAGCGCAGATAGCGGAACCGGGCAAGTTCGAGGCACGTGGTCGTCGCCAGTCGATGGTTGCCGCCGCGGTGCGCGACGAACGCCTCCAGAGAGACAGCCTCCAAGGTGTACGGGTGGTCGGCGCCGAAGCTGCGCGCGCTGTGCTCCCGCAGCCGGAACGCGATCGCCGACGCTCGCTCCAGGGCACCGGCGTCCACGGACTGCTGGACGAGCAGGACGAGTTGGGTCAGCTCGTCCGGCACCGGGGGCGGGGACGGATCCGGGTCCTGGAAGAGGTCTTCGAGAACGGGCTCTGTTGCCAGGAGCGGCCCGGTTGCCGCCGGCGGCGCCGCGGACACGCGAGCGGCGTGGAGGTCGGCCGGTGGCGGTGCGGGGGTCTGCTCGGCTTCTTCGGCATGCGACAGGATTCGGCTGGAGCCGTCGGGGGTCACCTCCAGCCACGTCGTGCCGCCTTCCTGGCTGTCGCGGATCACCGCCACGACGGGCCCGCCGCGAGTCCGCGCGTTGTCCTGCAGCGCGTCGAGTACCGCTATGTGGACCGGCCTGCCACCGGAAACACGCAGGAGTTCGCCGTCGACGAGTGCACTGCCGTCCTCACGGATCGTTACTTCGAAGGGCACCGGCGAACGCTGGGTGTCAAGCTCGGGCGAGTTCTTGGCCCGATGGGAGAGTTTGGTGAACACGGGGTGTCTCCTTGTTCCGCCGGTCACTGCCCGGTCGTGGGGGTCGGGGTGGAAGCGGAAGTGAGGGTGGGATACGCGGATATCGTCGGGTAGGGAGACCCGTCGGGCGGCTTGATGGCACCGGAGTACAGGGCGAACTGGCCCCTGATGCCGGCGATGTAACTTTTCACCTGGTCGGTGTCCGGAACTCCCCTCGCCTGCTTGATCGCTTCCTCACCCACGTCGTACGCCGCCAGGGTCAGGTCCAGCGCGTTCCCCGTGACGGCGTTGTCATTGAGGAGCTGCTTCACGTCCCCGGCGAGCGAGCACAGGTACTTGCCTTGCGCCATGATCGAGTCCTCGGGGTCCAGCGCCGAGGTCTTGCCGTTGTCGTCGTGGTCCTCGCCGAACTTCGTGAACTTGTCGGGCGGCATCTGGGAGATGCCCTCGCGGCCGTCGGGGCCGACCAGGCTTCTGTTCCAGCCGGACACCTGCTGGATCTGCGCGGCGATGACGATCGGGCCGATCTGCGTGCACTGATTGCCGGCGTCTCTGATGACCTGAAGCAGATCCGCGGGGACGCTGCCCTCTTCCAGCGGCCCGGTGCCGTCGCTCTTGTACGCCGTCACGACCGCGTCCTGGTCCACCTGCGCGCCACCACCACCGCCGCCGCCACAGCCGAAGATGTGACAGATCAGCACCAGGGGCCACAGCAGGACGCCTATCGCGCATTCGACGATCACCCCCATGATGATGATCACCGCGAGCACCATGCCCATGCACCCCAGCAGGCCGGTGCCGCCCAGGCCGACGGCCAGAGTCGTGCTGTCCATCTTCCTGCCGATGGAAGGCTGGTTCTCCTGCGACTCTCGCTGCTCCACGTCCCGCTCCTTTCCTTGGACCGCTTCCGTTTCCCGCGCCTGCGCGACACCGGCCACGGGCCTTGAACCGGTCCTCCCGGATTCCCGTTGTGGCTGCCTGACAGATCACCGCGAAACTCGATGCCCGCAACGAACATGAGGGCTGATCAGTTCAATTCGCTTCATTCCGGGATCTGTCGTCTGCGAACGAGAGAAGAGGTGAACACACATGGACGTCCTGTCAGTGGCGTCCGGTGACCGCCAGATGTGGGTCCGCGGGCCGACCGTCCAACAGGGCCCCGCAGCGCCGGCCGTAGCCGAGACGTCGACCCTCTGGTCGGGATCCGCCGCGCCATCAGGACAGGCGGGGCACCAGATCCACCAGATCGCCTGGGTCAACGCGCATGGCGGCGCCGGTGCGACCACGCTGGCGCGGGAGCTGGGTGGAGCGGACATGGGACGGCGGTGGCCCGACCCGGCGCGCGACGAGCCCGGTCGGATGCTGCTGGTGGCCCGCACCCACGCCGCAGGTATGAGGGCGGCGTCGCAGGCGCTGGACACGCTGCGCCAGGAGGACCATCCCGCGGGGGTGCGTGTGGTGGCGCTCGTACTGGTCGCCGACGCGCCCGGCCGACTGCCGATCGCGCTCGGCCGGCGTGTGCGGGTACTGCGTTCGGCGGTTCAGGTGCACCGCCTGCCGTGGATCCCGGCCTGGCGTCTCGGCAAGCCGGCGGTCAATCCGCCCCGGGAGCTACGACGGCTCATGGAGCTGGTCGCGGAGGGAACTCGATGAACGTCCTGGCTGACGCGACGCCGTCGCCCGACCTACCGGACTCTTTCGACCCGAATGCCGACATCGGCCACTCGGGCACCTATCTGCTCAACCTGCTCGCCTGGTGTGTGTCGGCCGCGGCCGTGGCAGGTGTGATCGTCATAGGCACCCAGATGGCCCTGCAGCTTCGCCGCGGCGAGATGGGCGAGGGGGCCACGTATTTCCGGGGGTTGGTACTCATCCTGGGCGCCTGCGTTCTCGGGATCTCGTCCTGGGCGCTCGTCGGGTTCGTGCTGACCTGACCGACTCCCGCACTCCGCCACTTCACGACGGGGGCCCGTGTCACGCGCCCCCGTCGCCTCTTCGAACCGAACGCTGCACAGCGCGACAGCCGGACTACGTCCGCAACAACAGGAGCATCGCAATGAAGGACATCCTGCTCTCCCACTCCCTGTATCTGGCCGATGACCCCGCCACCTCCGTTCCGCAACCAGGCCGCGCCGCGCCGGGAGCCCTCGCGGACGCGGTCAACCTGGTGCTGGGAATCGCCGGCTGGGCCGGCACGGCGGCCGGTGTCGCCGGCATCATCATCACCGGGGCCATGATGGCCGTCTCCATGAAGCGCGGCGAGGGCTCCGAGCACCTCAGCCGTCTCGGCATGGTGCTGGGTGGCTGCGTGCTCGTCTCCACCGCCGGCCCGACCATCGCCTTCGTCTTCAACTAGGTCACGGTGAATCGACCGACATGTTCGGTATGCGACGAAGGCGCGAGCGGGATGCCGGCCCCTTCTACAAACAGCGGGCCTGGGTGAGTTCAGCCTTGTTCATGGCCTTCCTCCTGGTCACGGCGCTGACGGCCCGCCTGTCGGACGACGGCGGGCAGGCCGAGGCAGCCGACAGCCGGAAGGCCCTCGCCGGGCTGAGTGGCCCCCTCTCGCCGGGGGATCCGCAGCAGGTCCGGCAGGGGCCGGGCGGTCGGCCGACCAACTGCCGCACCCATGACCAGGACACGGCGGTGCCGACCGTGGCGCCGCGGGACGTCCGGTGGAAACAGTTCATGGCCATCATGGTGCCGACCACGCCGTCCGCGGGTCCCCTCATCACGGACCCGGCCTTGTGGTGGTGCTTCGCGCACACCCCCATGGGGGCGGTGCTGGCGGCTCACGTCATTCCCATCGAACTGAGCGGCCCTCAGTGGCGCACCGCCGCTGAGCAGCAGGTCGTGCCCGGCGCCGCGCGCGACAGGTTCGTTGTGCTCAAAATCGGCGCGCAGACGACGGACCCGTCGAGGAGTGCCGCGGGGAGGTTCGCCGGCTTCTCCGTGTCCGCGTACGCGAGTACGTCCGCGACCGTGAGCCTGCTCGTGACCAATCCGCTCGGCGGCTACCTGTCGACGCCGGTGTCCCTGCGCTGGCTGGACGGTGACTGGAAGTTGGCACTCCGCGACAACGGATACCTCTTTTCGGCCACGCCGGAGTCGACGACCGTCGGCTTCGTCATGTGGGGAGCGTGACAGCGTGTATCTGGCGTACGACACGAATGGCTGCGACGGCGGCCTGGACTTCTGGGGAATGTTCAGCGACCCTGTCGGCTCCATGATCGGCATGGTTGGCAAGATCGTCATGGCCGGCGCCCTCGCGATGTTCGGGGCGATATCCACCAGCATCGGGACCGACAATGTGGCCGCGTCGGACAAGATCAGCGGCTCCTCACAGTGGGTCGTCATCTATCTGTCGATAGGCTCGCTGCTCTTCGCCGCCGCGAAGATGGCTCTCGACCGACGAGGCGAGGCAGGCACGAAGGCACTGAAGGGCCTGCTCAGGGTCGTCGTGGTCTCCGCGGCCGCGACCACCGTGATCGACGTCTTCGCCGTGCTGATGGACCGCTACGGCAACTACCTGCTGACGGAAAGCATGAACGAGATTCTGGGCGGCATCGGCTGCACCGACGCGGTCCCCGGCATCGTGCTGCTGATCGTGGGTTGCCTCCTCACCATCGCGGCCGTCATCCAGATGGTCCTGCTCTGGATCCGGCTCGGCGTGATGGTGATGCTGATGGGCACGCTGCCCATGGCGGCCGCCGCGTCCATGACGGACTGGGGCACCCAATGGTGGCGCAAGCACATCGGCTGGATGGTCGCCTGGCTGTTGTACAAGCCCGCGGTCGGGATGGTGATGTACACGGGCGCCGTGCTGATGAACGACCGTACCGGCGACCAGATCAACACGCAGATGGCGGGCATGGCCATCCTGCTGCTGTCGGCCATCGCCCTGCCGGCGCTGCTACGGCTGGTGGTCCCCGCGACGGCCGCCCTGGGCGGTGACTCGGTCGGATCCGCCACCATGAGCGTCGCAGGCGGCATCGCCTCCGGAGCCAAGTCGCTCGCCCAGGGCGCCACGGCGATGGGCGGACCTCGCGGGTCTCAGGGCCCCTCGGGCGCGGACGGCGGTGGCGGTCCCTCCGGCAGCAGTGGCAGCAGTGGCAGCGATGGCGGCGGCCACAGGGATCCGCAGGACCATACCCCAGGGAAGGCAGCCGCCCGTGGAGCGGCGAGCACAGGCGGAGGCTCCGCACTCGGTGGCGCCGCAGCCGGTGCACTCGGGGCGGCCACGATCGTCGCGGGCATCGCCAAGGGCGCTGCCAACATCGCCAAGAGCGGGGTGGAGGGCGCCAACCAGAACAACGACCACGGGGGCTCCTAGAGCGTGGACAGGACGCGCTGCTCGCAGATGCTCGCTGATGGCCGTGACGACGATCGCCTCGCAGCGGCTGGTCGGCCTGCCGTCCTGGCGGCCAGATGTCTTCCTACGGTCACGAATCCGATCCGTCCTGCCCGGGAAGGTACGGTGAATGCCGCGTCGGCGCAGGGGACCTCGGCTCTCGCGAGCGATGGCCCCGTCGGGTGTCCTGTCCGCGCGGACCTGCCGCAGCCGGGTCCCGGACCCACTGGCCCCCGGCCTGGAACCCGGACATGGCCCTGGACGGCCTCGAACTGTGGGCAGTCATCGGGTTACTCCGCCGCACCGACGATCGACGGGGGCCTGCGCCGTCGCTCGACAGCCAGGCGCGGTCCTGGTCGCCGGTCCACCGCGAGCGGTTGCGGGACATGGCAGACCGGCTCGGTGGCGGAACCTCCGGATGGCTCTGTGCGCAGGTTGCCCCCTTGCCCGCCTGGCGGTGTGCCGACGGGCTGGCAAGTGCGGACCTCATGTCCTTCGGTAACAGCGGCTCCAGCACCCGCTGCTCGCCCGTCGGATCTCAACGTCACGAATGGCGCCGCCCGGCCCAAAAGGGCCGGGCGGCGCCCCCCAAGGAAAAAGGGCACAGGTAATCCCCCATGTCTACCGACACAGTCGCCGAACCCACCTACGGGAACTGGCGTAGGCCGACGCGACCGGGCCTGGGATCACTGGGGCTCATCGGCACCGTCGCGGTGTTCGGCGGCCTCGTCATCACACTGCTGATCTCGCTGATCTCGCTGACGGCCGCGCTCACCGTGCTCGTCCCGCTGGCTCTGGCGCTGCTGCCGCTGGCCGTGCGCACCCAGGACGGGCGCAACGTCTACCAGCTCGTGGCCCTGCGCGTCGGCTGGTTCCAGCGCAAGTCCAAGGGCTCGACCACCTATGTCTCCGGCCCGTTGTCACAACGGCCGGGCGGCAGGTTCCGTCCGCCGGGACTCCTCAGCCGGGTCGTCGTCAAGGAGGGCAGGGACGCCTACGACCGGCCGTTCGGCGTACTGCACCACCGCAGCCGCAACCTGTACACCATCGTCCTGGGCTGTGAGCCCGACGGCGGCTCGCTGGTCGACCCCGACCAGGTGGACACCTGGGTCGCGTCCTGGGGTCACTGGCTCTCCCGGCTCTCCCACGAACCCGGCCTGCGCGGGGCCAGTGTCATCGTCGAAACCGCCCCGGACACCGGCACCCGGCTGGCCACCGAGGTGCTGCCGCGCATCCGCGACGACGCCCCGGAGGCCGCCAAGGCGGTGATGCGCGAGGTGGTCGAGCGATATCCGACCGCGTCCTCGGAGATGCACACCTACATCTCTCTGACCTACGGCGCCCCGCAAGGCCAGAAACGCAAGATCGAGGACGTCATCACCGACCTGGCCATCCGCCTGCCCGGCCTGCTGTCGGGTCTGGTGAGCGCGGGTGGTGGACCCGCCGTCGCTCTGTCGGCCGAGCGCATCGCCGAAGTCGTCCGGGTGGCCTATGACCCGGCTGTCGCCAGCGACGTCCTCGAGGCCCGCGCCAACTACGGCAGTACGGGCCTCGACTGGGACGACGCCGGGCCCACGGCGACCGTCGAGAAGGTCAACGCCTACGAGCACGACTCCGGAGTGTCACGGACCTGGATGCTCACCCTCGCTCCCCGCGGCACGGTCCGGTCCAGTGTGCTGCGCGGTCTGCTGGAGGCCTCGCCCGGCACGCGCCGCAAGCGGGTGGCGCTGCTGTATCGCCCCATCGACCCGGCGACGTCGGCGCGCATCGTCGAAGCCGACAGGAGGGCGGCGCAGTTCATGGCCACCTCCCGGCGCGGCATGGTTCAGGCACGAGCAGCCACCGAGGTGCGCGCGGCCGAGCAGACCGCCGTGGAGGAGGCGACGGGCGCTGGGCTGGTGGAGTTCTCGCTGATGGTCACGGTGACCGTGGACGCCGGCAGCGAGCTGGCCGACGCGAGCGTGGCGGTGCGCAACCTGCTGGCATCGGCGCGGCTGCTGATGCGCCCGGCCGACCGCATGCAGGCGGCGGCCTTCAGCTGCACGCTGCCGGTCGGGATTCTGCCCTGGGAGCACACGTTGGTGCCGCGTGAAGTGAAGGAGGCGCTGTGATGGCCAAGTCCAAGTCCAGCGTGATTCCGGGCGGTCCTCTGAAGGATGAGGGGACCGCTCCGGAGCCGGTCGGCAACTACACCAAGAGTGCGAAGAAGCCCGCCAGGGAACCGCTGCCTCCCCCGCGCGGCTGGAACGGTCCCGGCGGCGGCCAGACCGGCAACCTCGATCCGCCGACGATGTGGCGGGCCACCACAGTGCAGGCGTGCGGTCTGTGGCCGTTCGCGGCGGGTTCCGGTGCGCCGATGACCGGCGTACCGCTGGGCCAGCACCTGTTCACCGGGGCCACCGTGTGCGGGGATCCGCTGTCGTGGTTCACCCGCGCGCACTACATCTCCAACCCGTCGCTGTTCATGCTCGGCATGCCGGGTCTCGGTAAATCCACCCTGATCAACCGCATGCTCATCGGTCTGGCCGCCACCGGTGTCGTGCCACTGGTGCTGGGCGACCTCAAGCCCGACTACGCCGACACCGTGCGCGCTCTGAACGGCCAGATCATCTCCATCGGGCGCGGGGCGGGCGGCATCAATGTCCTCGACCCCGGCTCCATGGGGACCGCCGCCGCCCGGATCGGCGGTGAGGCCGGGCGGATGCTGGCCGCCGAGGCGCATGGCCGGGTCCTCAACGTGGTCGCCGCGCTCGTCACCATCGTGCGCAACCGTCCCATGGACGACCACGAGCAGTCCGTCCTGTCCGCGGCCCTGCACCATCTGCGCGAGCGCACCCCCGACGGCCGCGCCCCGCTCCTGCCCGACCTGCTGCGGGTCCTCACCGAAGGCCCCGACCGGGTGCGGGCGGTCACCCTGGACCGCGGCGACGACACCCGCTACCGGGACGCCGTCGACCCGCTGCACCGATCCCTGCTGGGCATCCTGGACGGACCGCTCGGCGACACCTTCGCCTCGGAGACATCCACCCGCATCGACCTGAACGCGACCGCGGTGTGCGTGGACATCTCACGGATCGGCGAGGCGGACACCCAGCTCACCGCGGCGGCCATGCTCGCGGCCTGGTCGGACGGTCTGGGCACGGTGGCGGCCTCCCACGCCCTGGCGGACGCCGGACTGGCACCGCGACGCTGGTTCTTCACCGTGCTCGACGAACTGTGGCGCCCGCTGCGCGCGGCGAGCGGCATCGTGGACCGCATCGACGCCCTGACCCGCCTCAACCGCACACTGGGCCTCGGCGACGCCAAGATCACACACACCATCAAAGACGCCGAGGCGCTGGGAACCGACGCCGACCGGGCGAAGGCACGCGGCTTCGTCGAACGTGCCGGAATGGTGGTGTGCGCGGGGCTGCCACGCCAGGAGATGGAAGAGCTCGGCCGGATCGTGGGCATGTCCCAACGGGAGATCGCACTGGTCTCGTCCTGGTCCTCGCCACCGGGCTGGGCAGCGCACGGAGACCGGGAAGAGCCACCCGGCCGGGGTCGCTTCCTGATCAAGGTCGGCGGTCGGCCCGGCATCCCGATCCAGGTCGCCATCACCGACACCGAACGGCTCCTGCACGACACCAACAAGCGCTGGGTACCCAACGAATACACGACAGCCCAGGCGGGCGATCACGCGCGCGGGGCTTCCGGCCCGGGCCCGGACCGAGGATGGATCGCGTGAACGCGGCGTCGGCCAAGGCCCGCGCGCACGGCGGCGATCTGGCACCGTGGTCCATCGTGGCGATCGCGGCCGTGGCCTTCGTGGTGTTCGGAGGCGTATGGCTCGGCGGCACCCTGGGCGCGGTGCTCACCGGCGGAGGCTGGCATCCCCCGCCGTTCGCTCTCGGCACCTTCGCCTCCCTCATGACCGACGGGCCCGGGAAGCTGTGGCCGGCCGCGTCACCGGTCGGCGTGGTCCTCGGAATCGTCGTGTTCTTCGCCGTGATCGTCGCGCTCGCCGTATTCGCGGGACGGCGCCTGATGGGCTACGTCTCCCGCCCCAAAGGCCTGGCCGGGCGGCGCGAACTGGCGTCCATGTGCCCGGACGGCATCGCGGCCCGCGCCCGCGAGTTGCGCCCTTCGCTGAACGGGAGAGAACAGCTCCACCCGGACGAGACGGGCAACCTTCTCGGCGACCTCGACCCGAACGGGCCCGAGCTGCGCTCCTCCTATGAGGACGTGGAGCTCGACCTGATGGCCCCGCGGGCCGGAAAGTCCACCGGCATCGCCGTCCCGCGGGTCCTGCGCGCCCAGGGCGCGGTGCTGCTGACCTCGAACAAGTCGGACGTGTACGCCGTGACTCGCGCCGAGCGGGCGAAGGCCGGCCGGGTGTGGACGTTCGACCCGCAGGGCATCGCCCACGCCCCGCGGGAGATGTGGTGGAACATCCTCGCCGACTGCCACACCATCGAAGGCGCCCGCCGGTTGGCCGGCCACTTCGTGGCGTCCGTCAACGACGACCAGTCCAAGAAGGACTTCTGGATCTCCGCGGCCCAGAACACCCTCACCGCCCTCTTCCTCGCCGCCGCCCGCGGCAAGGCCTCTGTACTCGACCTGCTCGCCTGGCTGGCGGACCCCGCCGACCGCGCGCCGATCGACCTGCTACGGGATGTCAACATGGTCGCCATGGCCGAGCAGCTGCAAGGTACGGTGCGTGGCGCGGTGGAGACCCGGGACGGCATCTACGAGACCGCCCGGCAGTGTGTGGCCTGTCTGCTGGACCCGGAGATCGTGGCCTGGGTGACGCCCGACCCGAACCTGCCGGAGTTCCGGCCGCACCAGCACGTGCTCGGCCAGGACACCCTCTACCTGCTTTCCAAGGACGGCGGTGGCTCGGCGGCAGGCGTGATCGCGGGCCTCGCCGATGCCACGATGCGCGCGGGAGTGGTAGCCGCAGAGCGCATGGGCGGCCGGCTGGATCCGCCGATGACGGCCGTCCTCGACGAGGCCGCAAACGTGTGCCGGATCTCCGACCTGCCCGACCTGTACAGCCACTTCGGGTCGCGCGGCATCAACGTCGTCACCCTGCTGCAGAGTTACCGGCAGGGCAGCCGGGTGTGGGGCGAGGCCGGCATGGACGCTCTGTGGAGCGCGGCCACGATCAAGCTGCTCGGCGCGGGCCTGGACGACGCCGACTTCGTGGAGAAGATCTCCAAACTCGTGGGCCAGCACGACGTACGCACCCCGTCGTACTCCAAGAGCAAGGAAGGCACCTCGCGCTCCTACTCCTACCGCCAGGACCAGGTCCTCCCCCCCGACCGGATCCGTGCCCTCCCCAAGGGCACGGCCCTGCTTCTGGCCACCGGCGTCCGGCCCGCTCTGATCCGGCTGCGCCCCTGGTACAAGGAGCCAGGCGCGGGCCTGATCTCGGCGGCGGCGAAGGCCGAGACGGCGGCCATCACCGAGCGCGCCACCCGCGCCTGGTACGGCTCGTCCCACTCCGGAATCGCGGTGGGGGTCCGCAAGTGGCAACGGGAAGCGGTGACCCTGGACAAGGATCCGACCGGATAGCACAGCCTGGCCCGACGAGTGTCCGAGATCGGCACTATCTCGGACACCCAGGCGCCAAGGCGGGAGAACACGCACCGTGCGCGACACCCTGTACCGCTGGGCCAACGCCCGCTGCGACAGCGGCGGATCACCACATGGATCACCGGCCTCTACACCCAGCCGCCCGACGACACGGCAGTGTGCTTCGTCAGATTGGCTACCGATCGGGTGACGTTGCGTCGGCGACTCGCCCCAGCAAGGACAGCAACTGCCCTGCTGGGCGACCTTGTCAATGCGCTCGGCAACCTCACTCGTCGGAGGGGCGGTTGAAGAAGCTCACTGCCTGGGAACGAAGGTTGTGGACGGTCGTCGACGCCACCACTTCCGGCAGCCCGAGACCTCGAATCCGAAAGCCGGGCAGGCCAGGGCGGCTTCTGTGGCGTAACCGTGACCCCACGCCGAACGCATCAACCGCCAACCGATATCCACCCCCGCGAACGGCATGTCCTCGCTCGTCGAACTCAGCCTGCATGAGTGCCAGCGCGGCATCGCTCTGCTGCCGATCGACCGGATCGCCGCCGACACCCCGTACTACTCGGGAAAACACAAGCGCCACGGCATGAACGTCCAGGTCCTCGCTGATCCCTTTGACCGCCTACTGTGGGCCTCACCGGCGCTGCCCGGCTCCACGCACGACCTGACCGCCGCCCGCGTGCACGGGCTCATCGATGCCTTGGCGGAAGCCGGACTCAAGTGCTGGGCCGACAGGGCGTACCAAGGCGCGGGCCGCCCTGTGCGTGTCCCGTTCCGGGGCCGTCGGCTCAAGCGGTGGAAGCGGCGCCACAACACCGCCCATGCCAAGATCCGCTGCGTCGGCGAGCAGGCCATGGCCACGCTGAAGGGCTGGCGCCTGCTCCGGAAACTCCGCTGCAGCACCAACCGCATCACCGACATCGTGAAGGCCATTCTCGTTCTTCACCACGCGTCAGCGTGAAGTGGGAAACGGCTGCGTGTGAACCGTTGGGTTGTGTGGTGCGTTGGGTGGGCTGGGGAGCGCTGGGCGTGATGTTGTCCGCCGGTGCGGGTCCGGAGCCGGGTGAGGGAGAAGTCTATGGATCAGCAAACGGGTGTCAGCCTGTCCGAGGACAGGATCCGGGCCCTGTACAGGCGGCCGGCAGACGGCTCGCCCCCTCTGGTCCCCCACGGCATGCTGCCAGCACGATTCAGGAAGGGCGCGGAGGGCTGGGAGAACTCAGCCCGGCAGCGGATGCACGATCTCCTCAAACCTAGGTACCTGGCGAGTGCTGCGGAGGTGAAGGTCCTGAGGGAGGCGGGGATTCCCCTGCGGGCACGGCCGAAGGGCGA
Organism: Streptomyces sp. NPDC048277; assembly: GCF_040652235.1. Classification (NCBI taxonomy): domain Bacteria; kingdom Bacillati; phylum Actinomycetota; class Actinomycetes; order Kitasatosporales; family Streptomycetaceae; genus Streptomyces; species Streptomyces sp. NPDC048277. Next base: position 19,682 of record NZ_JBEZLQ010000011.1, on the reverse strand, counting down.
CGGTTTCAACATCAACCCGGCGGTGCCGTGGCAGAGTGAGGAAGCTGCCGCGTCGGCGCGGGTTGCGAGCGCGACCGGCATCGCGAGGCTGTACGGCCTGGCCCCGAACAGCTCACCCCTCGTCCCCCTCGGCATGCTGCCAGCAGCAGCTAGGAAGGGCGCGGAGGAATGGGAGAAGGAGGCCCGGCAGCGGACGCTCCATCTCCTCGAACCTGAGAACCGGGTGAGTGCTGCGGAGGAGAGGATCCTGAAGGAGGCGGGGATTCCCCTGCTGGCACGGCCGAAGGGCGGCGGTTTCTACATCGACCCGGCGGTGCCGCGGCAGAGTGACGAATCTGCCTCGTCGGCGCGGGCTGCGAGCGCGACCGGCATCGCGAGGCTGTACGGCCTGGCCCCGAACAGCTCACCCCTCGTCCCCCTCGGCATGCTGCCAGCACAATCCAGGACGGGCGCGGAGGACTGGGAGAACGAGGCCCGGCAGCGGACGCATCATCTCCTCCAATCTAAGTACCTGGCGAGTGCTGCGGAGGTGAAGGTCCTGAGGAAGGCGGGGATTCCCCTGCTGACACGGCCGAAGGGCGACGGTTTCAACATCGACCCGGCGGTGCCGCGGCAGAGTGACGAATCTGCCTCGTCGGCGCGGGCTGCGAGCGCGACCGGCATCGCGAGGCTGTACGGCCTGGCCCCGAACAGCTCACCCCTCGTCCCCCTCGGCATGCTGCCATCAGCAGCTAGGAAGGGCGCGGAGGAATGGGAGAAGGAGGCCCGGCAGCGGATGCACACTCTCCTCAAACCTAGAAACCTGGCGAGTGCTGCGGAGGTGAAGGTCCTGAGGGAGGCGGGGATTCCCCTGCTGGCACGGCCGAAGGGCGACGGTTTCTACATCGACCCGGCGGTGCCGCGGGTGAGCGGTTTGAAGAAAGAGCGGGGTACGGTTCCGGTTCTGCAGTCCGGGCAGCCGACTGCGGCTGACGCCCTCGCCTCGGCACCACCGGCGACCACGGCAGACACGCTCAGCGGCTGGGGGCCCGCCTGGGACACGCTGACGCTGATGTGGCAGAACACGCAAGACGTGACGTGGCCCGACCTCGCGACAGCGAACCCGCCCATGCCCTCCCAGGACGACCGCCCCACCCCCATCCTCACCGGCGCCGGCCAGTACCTGCCCCCCACCTGGACGACATCCCGACAACCAGCCTCCATCCCACGACCGACCACCCGAACCCCAAGCCCACCCCACCGACCCACCAAACAACAAAAACGCTGACCCCCAGAAGGCACTCACACCGGGCTCTTTCGTTATCCCTGGGTCTATGTAGCGAACGGGTCTGTTCCGTAGTCGGTGGTGACGGTGAGTGCTCGCCTGTGATCATTGAGCGTGCATGATGCGAACGCGCTCGTAGGAACGGTGTTTTCGGGGTTGTCGGCGTTGGTCATCGAGGATGTGGCGGACAACGGCGAGATAGTCCGGGTACGGCTCGGACCCGGGATGTTCCCGTTACCTGTCCGGTGTGCGGGGTGGTGACGGGGAGGGCCGCTACCTGCTCACCCGCCCCGACCGCCTCAAGGACCACCAGCGAGAACATATCGAGGCCGCCCGCGCTGCCTGCCACGAGATGACTGCTCTGGCCGAGCTCATCCACAACTTCGCCGTACTACTGGATCCCACCGACGGCAATGCCGCCCTGCTGAGCACCTGGATCACCTCGGCCCGCGCCGAGGACCTGCCCCACCTGCATGCCTTCACCCGGGAACTCGCGAGGGACCGCGCCGCAGTCGACGCCGCCCTCACCCTGCCGCACCACAACGGCGGCACGGAAGTCGTGAACAACAAAACCAAGCTGATGTCGAGTAGCCGGGGGCATCGCAGCCCCCGGCCCTCCCAGAACCGTACGTAACGATCTCTCGTTATACGGCTCTTGCTGCCCTGGTCACCAGACAACAGGGACGGTGTTTACCCAGGCCCAGTGGGCGAAGAACCGGGGCCGCTGGATGACGGTCCTGTTCCAGGCTTCCTGTGCCTTCTTTCGTCCCCGCAACCGCTTGTACTTCTTACGGATCCAGCGCATCAGGTAGGAATTGATGCGCCCCAGGAGGGGATACAGCGCAGATCTGAAGAACGCGCCATAATAAATCATCCAACCTCGCACGACCGGATTGATAAGCCGGGCGAGATCCGTCTCGGAGACCTCGGTGTGCAGGTGCAGTCGCCAAGACCGTACCCGCCTACTGATCTTTTTCAGGGCGTCGTTGCTGATCGCTGGATTGAAGCCGGTGAACATCTTCCCCATTTTCAGCCGCACTTGACGAGCCCGGAAGGTGAACCCGAGGAACGTGAACGCGGTGTGCTCGTGGGAGCCGCGCCGGTTGCTGTCCTTGCAGTACACGATCCTGGTTTTGTCTGGGTGCAGTTCACTCGACTCCTCCCGGAGAAACTCCGGTTGATCGAACAAACCAGCCACGGACAACCCGGCCCCTTCGCTCCACCCTCATTACAGGGGCTGCACCGCTACTACGAACCGGTCCGCCGGCGCGCCCGGCGACGGTACTCAATCCCTTACGGGGTCACCGCTTGGGATGCTCCCTCTCCCCCACCCGCACGAGCAGGGCGTATCCGCACGCGCCTTCTCCTGTTCCACACGGAAGCCGCAGACCGGGCTCACGTCGTCTACCTGCCGGACACCGCCTGGCCAGTAAGCGGAACTCCCGCCAGACTCCTCCCGGGATCCGCTTGACACCCCGGTTTTGATGCCATTTGTATCTGTTTCGACACGTCAGCAACGATTCACTCGCGTTCGTCTTCCCGATCCCCACCTGACGCCTCACGGACGCCTTTTCCTCATCGCTCACCACGGCGGTCTTCAGCCAACGCAGGATGAGGCGGTTTGAAGCCTCCCTCCGCAGGGCGGCTCCGAAGGGCCAAGATCCTTCATCTTCCGTGCAGCATCGCATCAAGAAATCGGCCTACCCCGGGCTGGATTCGCACTACTCCGTAAACGCGTCCTTCTCACCTGATCGACACCACGCTCCGTCACCCCGTCACGGAAATCTTGACTGAGCCCAGGCCCTGGCCGGCTTCGTCCTCGAAGCAGACCCAGGCACCCAAGTCCGTCGCCCTCTTTTCATGACAGGCCAATGCTCGTCCTTCCAGGCTGCGATCTTCGCCTCGTCCCGCTCGGTGGCCTTACGGAGGGCACCTGCACGCTCCAGCCGATGCGGTGCAGGAGCAGGTCCAGCCCGGCCAGGGTGTACTCCACGCCGAACCGGCGGTGCACGATCTCGGCGATCCGGGCCAGCGTCCAGCACTGGTCGGGCCAGCCATGGGTGGCCGGGCCAGCATCTAACACCGTCTGAAGCAAACGGAGTCGTCCCGCGTCAAGCTTGCAGCGAGCGCCGCCCGGGCCCTTGGAGGCCAGGGCCTGCCGACCGCCCGAAATCAACGCCCGCCGCCAGCGATTCGCCGACATTCGGGTCACATCCTCTTGGCATAGCGCGGCCAACGCCAGCCGTCACGCCCCCACGTAACTCGCATCGTTAAAGATCTCTAGCCGCCGCTGACACTCATCCAGATGCGGCAGCAACACCTGGAACTTTGCAGCCAGGACCGCCTCGATCCCCTCCGGTCTCCCAGTACCAGAACAACGATCCCCGCAGCTGGAGGCCACGACTTGTTTCCCGGCAAGCCCTACGCCAAATGAAAAAGACAAACCAGAATCAAACGCAGTACCAGCACCAGCGCCTGATAGGCGGCCTGCTGGCGCAACCAGCCTCTCCACACCTGGCGTTCGTGATCGGACAACTCCTGCGACAACAGCTTTGGACCAGGCACGTCCCCGGCAAGTACCGCCGGGCCGGGCATGGGATGTTCATGTCCCCGGATGTGCGCGCTGCGCACTCCCGAATGAACCGGTCGGGCCCCTGATCCGTAGTGGCAAACGTGGCACCCGGTCCGGGTGAGAGCGCGATCGAGAAGGAAACTCTGTGGCTCCGAGGAAGCCGAAGGTTGCAGAACTTTCCCCGCATGAACGGATGTTGTGGGAAGAGCAGTTAGGCGACATGTACCTGGACGACCCGCAAACCCCCAAGCGGTTGAACGATTCCGGGCTCCAGGAGGCTTGGCACCGCGGGGTATCGGAGGGTAGCCGGTATTCTCTCCGCTACCCGCAGGTCGTCTGGGGCCCGTGGGTGTTGGATATGGCGGAGAGCAGGGCGAAAGAGTCGAACAGGCTCGGCGGGGACGGCCAGTCCGCGGAAGACCACGGCGATGAGTTGCGGTTGATGTTCATGGCGGGTGTTCGTTTCGGTAATCTCATAGCGATGCACGGGTCTGCGGACGCCGCTCTCCAGAAGAACATTGACCAATACTGGCGTGGCATGACGTGGTCAGAGCATCGGGCACGGTACCCGGCATGGCCGAAGGAGCACCTCCCCAACTCGCGAGAGCGGTTGGAGCTGAGACTCAAGGCCACTGTGAGGCGGTGGTTCGGCCGACACCCCGCCCAGGCCCGCAGTGCCCCGAACGACTCTCGGCCCCAGTCGCCGTCGACGGAGCAGCCTTCGCCGGTCGGGAAACCGGAGCCGCGGTCGGCCGGCGCGGCGCCCATCCCAGCAAGGGACGGGACACAGGCTGTGGTTGAGCCGATTCCCGAGCGCGACGCCCGCCAGATGGCCGCCATGCAGGCCGTCGACATGGCCAAGTCACTCGGGTACCACCCGGCGAAGCTGGCCGCCATGATCCAGGTCGTTCCCGACCGCGCAGAACGCCCTGACAACCTCGCCCGTGCCGAGCGCGGTCCGACCACCGCGTCGCCATCTTCCCTCCTCCCGCCAGGAGTCGGCGCGGATCGGTCCCGGTCCCCCTCAGCCGCACGCCAGACCCCGCCGGCCTCCTCCCGGCGCGTCGGCAGGGGGGCGCTAGCGGTCATGTGTCTGCAACGTACTGTCCGGGAGGCTCAAGCACAGCGGTTGCTCCTGGTCGCCGGTCGTCAGTGCGCGCCGGCGGCGATCCGGTGGGGCTTCTTTCGAGGTTGTCTGCATGAATTCTCATCCTTGGCTGCACTCCTCTCCGGGCGCGACAAGATGTGCGCAGGGGGACGATCTACGTGCCGTCGTTGCCGTCACGCAGGGACCGGACCATGCTCCGCAGGATCCGGAACGCGGCTGACTGCTCGGTCTCGGTCCGGCCAGCCAGCATTCTGACCTCGACGGGCCGGACCGCTGTGCTCGCCTTCTCGAGGCTCCGCCGGCCGCGCGGTGTAAGCCGCGCGGGAAGAACCTTCCCGACGGGTGCCCGTGCGGGCCTGGTCACGTAGCCGTCTTGTTCCAGGGCCTGGAGCAGGACGTTCATTGTCTGCCTGGTCACGAACGCGCCCCGCGCCAGCTCGGAGTTCGACAAGCCCGGCCGCTGGGCCAGCAGTTCGAGGCAGGAGTAGTGCGTGACGCTCATCCCGAGCGGCCGCAGCACCTCCTCCATGGCTTCGCGGAGGGCGCTCGAAGCCTCTTTCAGCAGGTAGCCCAGTGACATCTCAAGGTTGATGTCAGCACCGTCTTGACTCATGTCAGTAATCTGACATAGATTTTTCGTGTCAGAAAACTGACACGGAAGAAGGAAGTATCACCATGCCCGTCACCGGCCCCGACTTCATCTCGCTGCAAGCGCGCGACCTCGCCGCTTCGCAGGCGTTCTACGAGCAGTACCTCGGCCTTGTCCGCTCGCCGGCCGGACCTCCGCACGCCGTCGTCTTCGAGACGAAGCCGATCGCCTTCGCACTCCGCGACGTCATTCCCGGCACCGACCTCGCATCCGTCGCCCAGCCCGGCATCGGTGCCGCGATCTGGCTCCACGCCACCGACGTCCAGGCCATCCACGACGCGCTCGTCGCCGACGGCCACACCATCGTCTCCGCCCCGATCGACGGCCCCTTCGGCCGGACCTTCACCTTCGCCGACCTTGACGGCTACCACATCACCCTCCACGACCGTGTCTGAGGCGCGCACACTGGTATTCGGGGCCACGGGTTCTCTCGGCCGCCACGTTCTGAACGAGCTTGCCGCCCGAGGGGCCGCCCCCGAAACGATCACCGCAGTCGGCCGGAACACATCTCGCCTGGCCGAACTGGCCGGGGCCGGCTTCGGCACGGCTGCCCAGAATCTGTCCGATCCGGCCGGCGTTGCGGATTTGCTCTCCAGCCACTCCGACATCGTCCTGATCTCGGGCAGCGACCCGGATCGTCTCGCGCAGCACATCTCCGTCATCGAGGCCGCGAAGAACGCGGGTGCCCGGCACGTGTACTACACCAGCGGCGTCCGGGCCGACGACGGCCAGGCCGAGATCAACGCGGACCACAAGGCAACCGAAGACTCGCTGATTGCCTCCGGGATCAAGTACACGATCCTCCGCAACACCTGGTACACCGAGAATTACATTCGGGCCATGGCCGGGGCCCGTCACACTGGTGTGCTCGCCGCAGCCGTCGGGAACGCCGTTGTTGCAGCAGCAAGCCGAAAGGACCTCGCGGAGGCGCTGGCGACCGTCGTCACCACCGACGGGCACGACAACGTCACCTACAGCCTCTCGGGTGACACCGATTTCACCTATGCCGACATCGCCGAGGCGATGTCCGTCGTTCTCGAACGAGACGTGACCTACGTACCGGTCTCCCCCGACGAGCTGCGCGTGCAGCTCGCCCGGTCCGGGATGAGCGACGGGCTGGCCGGCTTCCTGGTGGACCTCGACGAGACCATCGCCGCCGGGACGTTTTCCCGTGTCGGCGACGACCTTTCCCGCCTGATCGGCCGGCCGACAACCGGCCTCATCGAGGGACTCGCCGGGGAGCAAGCGTCATGAATGGCACGGTCGCCAGGGCTCACACGGCCGCTGCCGCCCTCTTCACTGAGCGAGTGTGAGCTGCCCGCGCTTTCCGGACAGGAATGCGCGGATTCGCCGGCAACTATCGATATGGTCAATGCCGTCGGCGGGAGCGCGTTGTCCCTGATGTGGGGCGATGGAACCTCGACCGGAACCCGAGCGCGGAGTGAAGACGCCCTTTGTCATACCGCGTAACCCCCTGGAAGATCGCCCGCTCGACCTGGGCAGGGTCCTTCCAGGGGCCCTGCATCTCGATCAGCCCGGCCTTGGAAGTGCCGTTCGGTGTCTCGTACCGAATCGACGGGTATTGCCCGGACCCCTGTCGCTGTCGGCGACCCGTCGGCCGACGATCATCCGTGAGTGCACGTCCAGCACGAACATCACCGATGCCCAGCACGAACACGTGCGAACATACGTCAGGTCAGCCACCGATAGCTGACCGGGTCGTGCCACGGTGAACGTGCGGTCCACCAGGTCCGGCGGACAGGGCGCCGACGGCTCCGGGACTTCGGCGGCGCCGCCGGCCACGGATCACCCCCTCCAGAGCACGCGTGATCCGACGGGCGCCGTAGGTCCCGCCCGATTCAACCTGGATCTCCTCGATCACTGGCATGAGCTGTTCGTCGCGTAGCCGGCGCGCCGGCTACGGCCGCTTCTTGCGGGCGAAATACGTCGACGGCGACAGGTCCGGCACCCGACAGACGGGATCGACCCCCAAGACCATTGTCACGCAGGTGGTCGATCACCTGCTCGGCCTCGTCCGGGGACGGCCGATGTCCTGGGCAAAAAACACCGAGGATCTCGTTCGCCCGCTCCAACTCGGCGTTCTCCTCGCGGAGTCGCTTCCGTTCCTCGCGCTCGGCGGTGGTGAGCCGGTCGTCACGCTCGCCATGGCCGGTCTCGCCCTGGCGGACCCAGCCGCGCAGGGCCTCTTTGCGGCTGCCCAGATCCCTCGCGCCATGCGCGACGGGCCGGCCGGTGGTGCGGACCTCGCAGACCGCTCGGTATCGCAGTACAGCTCAAGAGGCCGGCTCTCGGCTTCCTTGGGTCATACCAGTGGCAGCCTCGCGCCGATCATTTCGGCTTCGCGCGTGACCTCGGCGGCGACGAGCGTGAGCCGCTCGGCTGGCATCCTGCCCTCTGGGCCGGCGACCGCGATCCCGGCCCGAAGATATGTTCCAGATCCGGACCAGGGAATCGGCGATGCGACCGCACGAATGCCAGGGTCCATGAACGGCTCGTTGACGACATAGCCTCGCTCCTTGGCTGCAAGCACTCCTCTGAGCAGGTCATCCCAGGTCGTCGCGGGTGAGGCCGCCGCGTCTTTGCTTGCGCGAGACCAGTACCGCTGGAGTTCCGTCGCCGAGAGGGTGCCCAGGAGCGCCGTGCCCGTCGCGGTCAGATGGGCCAGGCGCGAGGCGCCGATCCGGAGGCCGGCTCGCAATTCCTGACGGGATTCCCGGCCATCGATGAACAGGACGTGTGTGTCCTCAAGTACGACGAGATGCGCGGTCTCGCCGGTGCTGTCGGCGAGCGCGTCGAGCGAAGGCTGCGCTGCGGCGCGTATGTCCAGTTTGGTGAACGCCGCGAGACCGACCTGGATCAGCGCGGGGCCACTGAGGTAGGCCTTGCTGCGTTCGTCCTGGCGGACGAACCCGTGGAGCTGAAGCATCGCCAGGAGCCTGTGCGCGGTCGACTTCGAGACCTCCAGGATCGCCGCGGCCTCCGAGACCGTCAGCGACGACCGGTCCCTGAACTCGTTCAGCAGTGTGAGTGCCCGATCGACGGACTGGACCGGCTGACCGACCTGGTCCCGTAGGTCCTCCGAGCTATTCGTGTCGGTCATCTCGCTCTTCTCGTCTGTCGAAGGTCGCCGGTCCGGCAGGTTCCATCATAAGGAACCCGACGCGCAACTGTCTCTTAACGAGGGACCTTTCCCTTGACGAGCAACCTCGTTCCACATTACGGTGCGAATAAGAAGCTTGTTCCGCATTAGGGAACGGCAGTCACCCGGAGCTTGGCGCGACGCCCGTTGGCGTCTGGCCTGCTCAGGAGGATCGTCGGCGCTGCCAGTCGCCCTTGAGGCGCGGCCGGCCGGCGCTCGAGATCGAACGGAGTGAAATGAGCTATCGAATCGGCGTCGATATCGGCGGCACGTTCACCGACTGCGTGGTCGTCGGCGAGGACGGCGGGCGCAGCGTCGCGAAGGCCCTCACCACGCCGGGGGCCCTGGAGCAGGGCGTGCTCCAAGCCGTCCGCAACAACGCAGAGACACTCGGGGTCTCCCTCGAGTCGCTGCTGAGCTCGACGTCTCAGTTCGTCCACGGCACGACACAGGCCACCAACGCGATGCTGACGCGGGGCGGAGCGCGCACCGGGCTGATCACCAGTCGTGGTCACGAGGATCACCTGATCATTGGCCGGGTCTACTCGAAGATGGCCGGGTTGCATGAGCGTGACCTGGTGCACTCCTCGCGGCTTGAGAAGCCGACGCCGATCATCCCGAAGGAACTCACGGTCGGCCTGAACGAGCGGATCGACCGCGACGGCGATGTCGTCGTCGCCGTGCGGGACGACGAGATCGTGGCGGCGATCGAGCACCTGGTGGCAGCTGGGGTCGAGGCACTGGCGGTGTCGCTGTTATGGTCGTTCGCCAACGACGTCCACGAGCGCCGCGTCCAGCGGCTCGTCGCCGAGCACGCGCCGGACATCTTCACCGCCTACTCCTGCGAGGTCGCGCCAGTTCTCGGCGAGTACGAGCGGACCGCGACGACAGCGGTATGTGCCTACGTCGGACCGAAGGTCGTCAGCTACCTGCGACGCCTCGAAGCCGATCTGCGCACCCTTGGCCTGAGGCAGAGCCTGCTGATCATGCAGGCCAGCGGGGGGCTGACGTCGGTCGAAGACGCGATGACGCGCCCGATCGTGACGCTCGACTCGGGCCCGACCGGCGGGATCCTCGGCAGTCGGTTCATGGGCGAGCTCGACGGCCAGAAGAACATCATCTGCACGGATGTCGGCGGTACCTCGTTCGACGTCGGCCTGATTCTCGACGGTGAGGTCCCTCTCGACCACGAACCGGTCGTCGCGCAGTACACGCTGCGGATGCCGAAGGTGCTCGTCAACACGATCGGCGCGGGCGGCGGCAGCCTCGCATGGCTCGACGAAGGCGGACTGCTGCGTGTCGGGCCGCAGAGCGCGGGATCCCAGCCGGGGCCGGCCTGCTATGGACTCGGCGGCACGCAGCCGACCGTGACCGACGCCGACCTGGTCCTTGGATACCTGGACGGCGACGCGTTCCTCGGCGGCCGCATGCGCCTCGACCGGGACCGCGCCCTCCGCGCACTCGCCGAGCTCGGGGCACCCCTGAAGATGGAGCCCGAGGAGGCGGCGCTTGGCGTGTTCCGCATCATCAACTCACAGATGGCGGACTTGATCCGGAAGTCCACGATCGAGCTCGGGCACGATCCGCGCGAGTGCGTCATCGCTGCGTACGGCGGCGCAGGTCCGACGCATGCCGCGTTCTACGGCGCCGAAGCCGGGGCGCGCGAGATCCTCGTGTTCCAGGACTCGACCGTGTTCTCTGCCGAGGGAATGCTCACATGCGACATCACGCACTCGGCGGAAACCTCCCACCAGGTCTTCCCGCCGTTCGATGAGGCGAGTTTCGCAGGGATGCGCGATCGACTCGGAAAACTTGAGCAGGACATCATCGAGCAGTTCCGCGCCGAAGGCACCGATGCCGGCGACGTGACGGTGTCCCGCCTGCTGGGGATCAGGTTCCGCGGCCAGATCAACACGATCGCGGTACCGGTGACCGAGGCGATGCTGCGGATCGGCGGGGAACAGCTGATGAAGGAGCAGTTCGTCACTCGCTACGCCCAGACATACGGCATCGGCGCGATCCTCACCGGCGGCGACATCGAAATCGAACCGCACCGCGTGATCGGAACTCGCAAGATGAATGCGCTGCCGTTCCCGCTGCATCCGGAAGGCGGCCCCGATGCCACCGCAGCGGTGGTCGGGGAGCGCGACGCGTACTTCGAGGGCAGGGGCTACACCGCGACGACCGTCTACGACGGCTATCGGCTGCGCGCGGGCAACACCGTCGACGGCCCCGCGATCATCCAGCGCATGGGCGACAGCGTCGTCGTCCCGCCTGGGTTCCAGGCCCGCGTCGACACACGCCTCACGCTGAGGATAAGCACCGTCGGCGTCGGCGATGACAACACCCCTCGGCGAACCACCGCCGGCGTCGGTAACGGAGGAGCACGATGACGATCGACGAAGCGATCAGTCTTGACGGGCTCGACCCGGTCACCTTCGAGGTGATCAGGCATCGCATGTGGGCGATCAACGACGATCAGGCGCGGATGGCTGCCCGGCTGTCGGGCTCGCCGATCGTCTTCGAGGGCTACGACTTCAACGCCGCACTGCTCACCGCCGATGGCCGGTCGCTGCTGACCGGCGTCTACATCCTGCAGCACGGGACGACGCTCGACACCTTCGTCCGCCACATCCTGGAGGAGTGGGCGCCCGAGGAGATCAAGCGCGGTGACCTCTTCTTCACCAACGATCCCTGGCACGGGGCACTGCACGCCAACGACGGAATCATGGTCGTCCCGATCTTCGCAGGTGAGCAGCTGGTGGCGTGGTCCGGGATCGTCACGCACGACTCCGATGTCGGAAGCCCGGTGCCGGGCAGTTTCGTCGTCGGTGCCACCGATCGATTCGGCGAGGCGCCTCTGTTCCCGCCGGTGCGCATCGGCCGGGACTTCACGCTCTCCCACGACATCGAGCGCCTGTACCTGCGCAACTCCCGCACGCCCGACCTCAACGCGCTGAGCATGCGCGGCCGGGTGGCGGCGGTACGGATGGCCCATGATCGTCTTGAGGACCTCGTCGATGAGTACGGGATCCAAGCCTTCGTCGCTGCGCAGGAGCACATTCTGGCCTACGTCGAGCGAGTCCTACGGGCTCGCCTGGCTGCCATCCCCGATGGCACGTGGCACGCGGAGGGGTTCCTCGACCACGATGGGCGCACCGACGCGATCTACCCGGTGCGCTGCTCGGTGACAAAGCGCGGAGACGGTGTCGTCTTCGACTTCACCGGCACTGCCCCGCAGGCGACAGGCCCGATCAACTGCGCACGGCCGGCGCTCGAAGGGGCGGTGCTGGGCGTCGTGATGATCTCGATCTGCTGGGACTTGCCATGGGCGATCGGGGCGCTGCGCAACATCGTCGAGATCGTCTCGGAGGAAGGAACCATCAACAACGCGGTCGGCGCCGCCCCGGTCAGCATGGCCTCCGTGATGGGGATGCTGTCGACGATGGACGTCGCCTCGAACGCGTTCGCCCAACTGCTGGCGACCTCGGAAAGCTACCGCGCCGAGGCACAGGCCAACTGGTCCCCCGGGATCAACGGCGGGCTGATGACGTCCATCGGCGCCGACGGACACGCTTCCATGGGCATCGTCGCGGACCCGTTCGGCGGCGGGGGCGGTGCGCGCACATTCGGCGACGGGGTGGACAGCGGCGGGGTTCCTCACTCCATGGCGTCACGGATCGGCAACGTCGAGGTGCTCGAGAGCCGCTCGCCGGTCCTGCAGATCTACCGCCGGGAGTTGCCGGACTCAGGGGGGCCCGGTCGCTTCCGCGGTGGTGTGGGGATCGAGTCGGCAGGCATGCGACACAAGGCCGACGGGATGACCCTCTATCAGACACTCGCATCGGGCGTGGCCGTGCCGGCCGGGCGAGGTCTCGCGGGCGGGTTCCCGGGCAGTGCCGCGGCAAGCTGCGTGCTGCACGGTTCCGACATCGCCGAGCTGCTGGCCGGCGGCAGGATCCCGACGAATGCGGCCGACCTCACCGCGTCGCGGACCGAAGTTCTGCAAGCCAAGCAGATCACGACGCTTGCCGATGGCGACGTGGTGATCGGCGCGCAGGCCGGCGGTGCCGGGTGCGGAGACCCGTTGCTGCGCGATCCCGAGGCCGTCGCGGCGGACGTCCATGACGGGCGAGTCTCGACCGAGGTAGCGCGTACCGTCTATGGCGTCGTCGTCGAGACAGGAACGGTCGCCGCGGAGGCGACCGAGACGCGACGCGCGGAACTTCGCGGGCTCCGGCTGGGACCGGACCGGGCTCCGGTGCCGCTCGTCTCCGCCGAGGAGGCCCGACAGCCGGACGGGTACGTGCATCGCGTCAGCGAGAGCATCGAGGCAGTGCAGATCTCCGGCGTCGCCGGACTGCGCTGCCGCGCTTGTCGGCATCGTCTCTGCGGCGGCGAGGAGGACTACCGTGTCTTCAGCCGGCTGAGCGTCTCCTCCTTCAGCCAAACGGTGCCACCCAGCAGCGGTTGCAGCCCGGATTTCGGGCAGTACGAGTACTGCTGCCCGGCGTGCGGAACACTGCTGACCGTCGAGGTGCGACGGCGCGCTGACACGCCCATTCCGGCTACCGCCCTTCGCCACGACGACGTTTCCTGATTCGGTTCCAGGGCGCTTTCCAGCCCCAGGAACTCCATCCCTGACCACCTCCGAGGCCGGCGCGAGCCGGTCCTGGCCGAGTGTCGCTTCGGGCAGCACCAGGCGGCGACCGCGCCCGCGCGATCGCCGCCTGGTCAACAATCATCGCCACCTGGTCAACAATCATTAGGAGCAGGAAACGACCATGCAGACGCCCCGCTGGTACTCCGAGAGGGCATCCGTCTCGAAGGACAAGGACGTGGCGCCGATAGAGGTGCCGGTCATGTCACTCGAAGAACGCGATCGACGCTGGGCGGCGATCCGCGAGAAGATGCTGCTTCGGGGCATTGATTGCCTGATCGTCGTCGGAACGGACTCGGTGTCGAGCTCCGGGATGGCCAACGTCAGGTACCTCACGCAGCTCGGACCGATCGTCGGCGCGCTGGTGATCTTCCCGCTGACCGGCGATCCGATCGTGTACTCCGGGGCGCCGCAGATGCACCTCCCGTTCGGGCGTTGGCAGCAGGTGGCGGGTCGCTGGGTCGACGACGTCCGGACCGGCGGCGGTGTCGGCAACGCTGTCGATGCCGTGACGCGGCTCGGCCTCGCCGGCAAGAGGCTCGGCATCGTCGGCTACCGGCACCTGCTCAGCCCGCTGAGCGACGTCTCCGCGGCCTTCATGTCCGGGCTGTCCAAGGGGCTGCCCCATGCCGATATCTCGGACGAGACGTCACTGATCGACGAGCTTCGGATGATCAAGAGCGAGGAGGAGCAGGCCTTCCTGCGGCGCGCCGGTGAGATCGCGCGCAAGCGCGTCGCCCGCCTGGTCGAGACCGCACAGCCAGGTGCCACGGAAGCTGAGGTCTGGGCGGCGATGGAGCACGAGGGTCTCGTCAACGGCGCTGAGCCCGGGACGTTCAATCTGTTCGCTTCGGGGCCCGTTGGGAACGCTGAGAATCAGGTCGTGTCGCTGCTCCACGGCGCGATCCCGCCGCACACTCCGACGCAGCGCGTCCTCGGTGAGGGAGATCTGATCATCTCCGAGTTCCACACGTCCTTCGGGGGCTACCTGGCCCATACCGAGTTCTCGGTGTTCATCGGGGAAGCGCCGTCGGAGCTGCGCGATCTGCATCACACCGCGGTCGAGCTGGCTCGGATGGCCGAGAGCGTGCTCATTCCGGACGCGACGGTCCGCAGCGCCTCCACGGCGCTCCACGAGTTCACCGAGTCCGAGGGGCTGGACTTCGTGGAGCTTGGCTTTCACGGCCACGGCCTGTCATCGCCGGAGTTCCCCGCGGCCGTCTTCCGGGACGCGGATCAGGCCGGCATCGGACTCCAGGACATGGGTGAGGTGCGGCTTCGCGAGAACATGGTGTTCGGCCAGAACATCGACATCCACAACCCGGCGTGGCGAAAGGACGTCGGCGTGATGTTCGGCGGCACGGTGGTGGTCAAGAGCGGCGGGGCGGAACGCCTGTGCGATGTGCCGCGTGACGTCTTCGAGGTACCAGTTCGGCACTGATGCACGGAGAGGACAGCCGACCGCCTGACTACGCGCGTTCGGTCTCTGAACCGCCTTAGACCGAATTCGTCGAAGCGGTGACCGGTCAGCCACTGGTGATGGGCAGCGGTCCAGGCCCTGCCGTCGGTGTGGACGATGCCGCGGCGCAGCAGCGGTCTGGCCACGCGGTGGCGGGCGCGCATCAGATCGGCGCGGACATCGTCGCGGGCCCGGGTGAGGTCCCTGGCAGCCTCCTGTTCCAGATCAGGCACCCGCACTGCGGGCAGCTCGTCCAGTCGCAGCGGTTTCGCGAGCCGCTGGGCATCACGCTTGTCGGTCTTGACCCGGTCTCCGGCCGCTCCGTTTTCGACGGCGCTGCCACCACGCAGCGGATACCCGCCTGCTGCAGGGCGCATGCCAGGACGAAGCCGGTCGGTCCGGCCCGGCACCCGGATACGCACCTTCACGTCCGCCTTGCCGATGTCGATCCCGGCGCAGCGTTCATAGACCACGTCCACGGCCGGCTCCTTCCACTCGCCACCCGATCCGGACGTCCGGCGGGGACCCGAACGGCGAAAGGCGTTGGCCGATGGTCACCCTGTGACCTGGGCGGTGGACCTCAACGCGGGCGGGGCGGCACTGTGGATCGCACTGCTGGGCGCCCACAACCAGAGGCTGCTCTGCATCCCTGGCCGCACCGTGCACCACGCCTCCGCCGCCTACCGGGGCAGTAGGATGACGGACGCGAAGGACGCGTTCGTCATCGCCGACACTGCCCGCATGCGCCGTGCCCTGCAGCCCCGCCAGGAAGTCGGCGAGATCGCGGTCGACCTGCGGATCCTGACCGCGCGCCGCATCGACCTGTCGGCCGACCGCACACGTGCAATCAACCGGCTCCGCGCCCGGCTGCTGGAATACTTCCCTGCCCAGGAGCGTGCCCTCGACCCCAGCACCTCCAAGAGCGCGCTGATCCTGCTGACCGGCTACCAGACACCGGCCGCCCTGAGAAGGATCGGCCAGTCCCGGCTTGCGACCTGGTTGAAGAACCACGGCGTGCGTACCACCACCTCCGCCAAGAGCACGGCGGAGGCAGCGGTCACCGCCGCGGAGGCCCGGTTCACCGTCGTTCCCGGGGAGAAGACTGCAGCCAAGATGGTCCACACACCGGCCGGGGAGGTGCTGGCCCTCGACCAGGAGATCGCCGACCTCGAAGCCCTGATCGAGGACCGGTTTCGCGAGCACCCCGACGCCACGGTGATCGCCGGCATGCCCGGCATCGGCATGCTGCTCGGCGCCGAGTTCATCGCCGCCACCGGCGGGGACATGTCCGCCTTCGGCAGCCCCGACCGCCTCGCGGGCGTCGCCGGCCTGGCACCCGCCCCACGCGACTCGGGCAAGGTCAGCGGAAACCTCCGCAGGCCCCGGCGCTACAGCCGACGCCTGCCGCGAATGTTCTATCTCTCCGCTCAGGTTGCCACCGTGTGCTGCCCCGAATCGAAGCGGTACTACCAGCGCAAACGCACCGAAGGGAAGTCCCACAAGCGGGCTGTTCTGGCTCTCGCCCGGCGCCGCCTCAACGTCCTATGGGCTCTGATACGCGACCACCGGCCCTTCGAAACCACCGTGGCCCAGGCCGATGCCGCAGAGAGACAGATCAGTCACAACATGTCACCGCCGTGACTTGACACCACCAGTGGGAATCGGTGGTTACTTTGAAGAAGCTCAGTGAACCGAATCGTCGACACTTGCGTTACTCCCTGACGACGGCAGCCACGGAAAGGGGTTCACGATGAGTGACGGAGAACGAAATTCGCTTGATAGTCTAATCGGTCTTTACTCAGGAGGAGATCCGCAGGCTTCTGCGTCCGGGGCCGGTGAGGGACAGGAGGCGGGACTCTCGCACTATCCGCTGGCCGGCGCTTTGAGCGATATACCTCAGGATGCATTCACGAATCCCCGGAAAGCGCCCCAACCTCCTGCCGATCAATCGCAAGCGACGGCCTCCACAAACCCTAACCAGCCTTCTGCGCCCGGGACCGGTAGGGGACAGGAAGCGGGACTCTCGCACTATCCGCTGGCCGGCGCTTTGAGCGATATACCTCAGGATGCATTCACGAATCCCCGGAAAGCGCCCCAACCTCCTGCCGATC
>NZ_JBEZLQ010000011.1:0-2602 GCF_040652235.1 Streptomyces sp. NPDC048277 | reverse complement strand
ATCAATCGCAAGCGACGGCCTCCACAAACCCTAACCAGCCTTCTGCGCCCCAGAAAGTGTCCTCAGCGTGGGACAACAGCGATAGCGAGAACGAAAGGAAGCCACACGATCTCCAAGCGGAATTGAACCCGATAGCCCCGCATACAAGTGCGCTTCTACCCTCAGGAACTCGTGCGAGCAATCAAGCACCGGTTGCACGCGGCGGGAGCGAGGGACAACGGAAACTGACCAAGCCCATGCCCAAGCCCAAGCCGCGGCGGTAGGTAGGGAGATTCATTGAACCTCTTTCATCCTGTGCTGGCGGATGAAATGGGCTGGTCAGTGGGTATGGTGACGCGGCAGGGCCCCTCGTCGTTGGCGTGGTGATTCCACCTCAGCACGCCTGCGACCGAAGGGGCCCCTGTTGGTTCCGTATCCTGCCACGCTCGACGTCCCGCATAAGCTCGTTGAGCACGTTGCCTGACTGCCGTACGAGCACCGCCGCGCACGTAACACCCGCCGGCGGAAGCTCGGCTGCTTCGACCAGGCACTGCTCACACTGGTCCATCTGCGCAAGAACGAGACGTTCGCCCAGCTCGGCGCCGGGTTCGCGATATCGCAGGCCACCGCCTGGCGCTACGTGGACGAGACCCTGGAGGTGCCGGCTTCCCGGGCCCCAGGCCTCCAAGAAGCCCTCGCCGACCTCGGTGAGGGCGACCACGTCATCGTTGACGGTACGCCGATCCCCGCCGACCGCGTCCGCGCCGATCAGCCGTACCACTCGCAGAAGCACAGGAAGCACGGCATGAACGTGCAGGTCTCACGCGTCCGGACGGCACGCCACTGTGGTTTTCACGGGCAACGCCAGGACGTACCCATGACCTGACTGCAGCCCGCGCCCACGGCATCGTCCAGGCCTGTCTCACCCGCCAGATCCTCGTCCTGGCCGATCGCGCCTACCAAGGCGTCGGCACCACCCTCCGCACCCCCTACTACGGTCACCGCGAACGCCCCGACCACTACCAGCAGTACAACCGCGACCTCGCCCGTCTTCGCGCTCCAGGCGAACGCGCCTTCGCTCGCCTCAAGGCCTGGCGACTGCCACGACAAGCCCGATACTCGACCAACCGCATCGGCAGAGTGGTCACCGCAATCCACACTCTCCTCACCTGCGAATACGCAGAGTGAAAGAGGTTCGTTGACCTCTATCTCCGAATTTATCGAACCATCGGTAGGAGACAACGGCTTGTGGTCTAAGGCCGTCGACGCACTCCTCGAAAACGTCACCCCCAAAGGTCCGAGAACATGTTCGCACGGCACCAGATACGCGCTGTCGCCCCAGTCTCGGCGCGCACCCACACGTCAGCCTCGTAATACACTGACTTTCCGGAACATCACCTGCTGGGCGGTCTGGGTGAAGGGGGCTTGGAGCTCCCGTTAATGCGGGCAGGTGTTGTTTGGGACGACGCGGAGGCGTGGGGAGGGGACGGCGGCGTGTGCTGCTGCATCTGCCGGGTCAGGAAAGCGGCTATTTTATGCTGCTCCGCCATCATCTCGCGTATGCGCTGCGGATCTACTACGTACCTCACGTTCCGCTGAGGCTCGGCCGACTGCACCGAAGGCTGCCCTGATCCGGTGCGGGCAGATGTTGTTCGGGACGACTCAGAAGCACGGGGAGCGGGCGGCGGCGTGTCCCCTGGCCGCCAGACCCGGAGTGCGTCTGCGTAACGCTGCTCCCCCATCATCTCGCGTATGCGCTGCGGATCTACTGCGTACCTCACGTTCCGCTGACGTTCGGCCGACTGCACCGAAGGCTGCCCTGATCCGGTGCGGGCAGATGTTGTTCGGGACGACTCAGAAGCACGGGGAGCGGGCGGCGGCGTGTCCCCTGGCCGCCAGACCCGGAGTGCGTCTGCGTAACGCTGCTCCCCCATCATCTCGCGTATGCGCTGCGGATCTACTGCGTACCTCACGTTCCGCTGAGGCTCGGCCGGCTGCCCCGAAGGCTGCCCTGATCCCTGCCTCAGTAGTTCTTGGACCCTTTCCTCCGGGGGCCCCGGAGGCCCTTGCGTAACCCCTGTTCCACCGTCGGGCCCGGAACCCGAAGGCCGCGGAGGATTGTGGGCGGTAGGCGGAGGGAATTCGCCCGGTGAAGATTGCGAGGTCGCCACAGTGACACGGGGGCGAACCGAGGTGAGCTCCGAATATTCTCGAGGTCGTTCTTCTCGACGCGTTTTCCTTCCCCTCAATAAAAACTTCGGGAGTAAGTCCTTCGGGCTCCAGGCCATGATTCCATTCCCCTTGTGCTGTCAACAGTTACTTGATTGACAACGTATCGCGTGGTCATTCGGTTCAGACACGGCAGCTGTAGTTCTGGTTATGGCTGGTCCTGGAGAGCGTGTCGGCGCTGGTGGCAGGCTTGTGCGATGGCTTGAGACGTCATCCGCTTTTCGATCACGGGGCCGGCCTGGTCGAACAGGGTTCCTGATCGGGTGATCGTGTGAGGGCCGATGCATGGCAGCAGGGCCTCTGGCCGGAAAATCACAGGAAACGCGGGCGCGCTGATGCCTGTTCCGTGCTCAGGGTGTTGGTGGCGGACGTGGGGACGGGTGTCCGGTCAGGC